>NZ_JBNMHD010000004.1:0-117260 GCF_050872605.1 Fusicatenibacter sp. | reverse complement strand
TCCGGGCGTTACCCCTTCATTTGAACAACACCATATCAGTTGTATCAGTAGCTTTTCTTTTTACGGACGGCTACTGACCCCGCTGTCTATTCAACAAGCGGAACGTCTCGTCCGATGGAACTCATCAATATAATATCTGGTTGATTTCTTGGAACCACGATTAATAGTTACTCTGTTCCACACCTGGTCCTGAATTATTAACATTCCCAGTTTTTTCAGCTGTTTACCAAGATCCTTGATATCAAAGCATACGATTCGATTATTCAACTCCACATTTGTCTGATGGTTGAATACTTTAAGAGAACCGTTTACGTAGATTTCAAGTGCTGTGGCAATTCGCTGTGCCTGTGGTTCCTTCTGAGAACGAAGGCAGGCATATAAATCTCCCATGATCGGCATATTCTCCGGTCTTGGGTCTGCAAAATATTTCTGATAAACCAATGGCAGGCATCGGTCAATTACTGACTTTTCTTCGGCTTCAATACCATCACGACTTCCCATGATAAGCTCACATAAAGAAAGTACGAAATCCGACTTAATTCCAAGAGGATTATCATCATCAGAGTAGTCCATATTGATATCCATTGGATTGATATAATCCTTACTGGTTGGCGAGATGTGAATAACCTGACCACCTAAAGCATGCACCAGTGGATAATACTCACCCTCCGGATCTCCGATAATAATATCATCATTGGTTACGAAGAAAGCATTGGTAATCTCTCTCTTTGCCGCAAATGATTTACCGGAACCTGGTGTACCAAGAATCAGACCATTCGGGTTCTTCAGTTTCTTACGATCTACCATGATCATATTGTTGCTGAGAGCATTTAATCCATAATATAAGGATTCCCCCGGCATAAATAATTCCTGGGTTGTAAATGGAACAAAGATAGCCGTACTTGTAGTTGTCAGCGCTCGTTTGATCGGCACATGATTGACACCTAATGGTACACTGCTCATCAGTCCCTCTTCCTGCATGTAATCCAGACGCTTTAACACGCAGTTAAACTTCTGTGCGATTCCGGCAGTCTGAAATACTGCAGTTTCCAGTCCCTGTTTGGATTTTGCGGTATTTAAAAAGAGCGCTGTTACAAGAAACATACGCTCATTTCGTGACTGCAGATCTTCCAGAAGACGTTTGGCTTCACCACCGTAAGTATTCAGGTCAGATGGAATGATATCCATATCGTATCCTGATCTTACCGCCTTCTTCTGCTCTTCAATTTTCATGCGGTTGATATCTGTTACTTTACTCTTTACCAGCTTAATCGCCTTTGCCTGATCAACTGACTGGATGTGCAGATTGATCACAAGATTTTTGTCGATATCCAGGAAATCGGCAAGCATTTTATCTGTAAGCTCTGGCGCAAGAATCTGAAGATAAGACACTGCTCCGATGGTATTTCCCATCTTGAATGTCTTTCCATCCTTAAAAACAAAGCTGCTCGGTGCTACATAATCCTTGGTACCAAGACCGGTCTTTACAATCTGATTATAATCAAACATTGCCTGATTTCTCACATCCGGATTGAAGGTTTCAAACAAAATCTGAAGCCTCTCAGGACCACTAAGTGGATATGCCGGCACTCCCAGTACCTTGAAGTTATTTAAGATATCTGATTCAATACGTTCAAGCTTAGGCTTCGCTTCTTTAATGTTGTCAGCCTCAATAGAAAAAGTAATATACTTTGATTTCACCAGTCCATTATTACCCTTGGCCAACTGGCTCTTCAGCATCCTGGCATATTCCATACGTACATCATCAAAATCATCATACTGTGGCTGAATACGGATCACACTTTCGAATTCCGTCATGCTGCTCTTATGATTGATGAAGCTGAGCTGAAACTGAATACTGCTGTCGAAATAATTAAGGAAGTCGCACCAGTTCTCAAAGATAGCATTCTTATCCTCATTCTGTGCTAGCTGATAATTGATATCATAGAAACGAATGGTCTTAGAATACACCTTACCCTGAACTCTGCAGATTCCTTCTCTGGACATTTCCTTATATCGGATCGTCTTCTGGGCTGAAAGGCGCTTCTCTTCCTTCTTTTTCTGCTTAGCCTCGGCCTTCGCTTTCTCCCTGGCTTCAGCCTTCTGCTTTTCTTTTCGCTTGGCCTCAGCCTTTTTCTTCTTCTTTTTCTGTTTCTTTAATTCAGATTTAGAAGGCTTCTTATCTCGAACATCATCATCCCCTATCACCAGTTCATGCTGCTCCGAAAACAGAGTATCAAATGCTTCCTGTTTATCGAAAGACTGCATTTCTTCTAAATCCTTATCCTTTCTTTTGAACAATCACTGCTCCTCCTTTCCCTGGATTTGACATCTGATTCTTCTTTTTATCAGAACCTGTCTTTTTACTTTCATCCGGCTGTTTCTCCGGATCTGTTTCATAGTAATTTTCTGTTTCATAACGACGGATCGCCGGACGCAGGAATTTGACGCTAATCATATTCATCAGCACCTGCTCCAGATTCATTCCATCCTTTTCATACATGGCAAATAAAAATGCCGGCAGCATCAGAAGCACCATGACAGTTGCTGCATTGGTAGTTCCTATAATCTTTCTCGAAAGAAAATAGCACGGAAGACCGATTACCAAAGCAATACTGAAACAAATCAACTGTCTCTTGGTGAGATTCAGTGCCACCTTGTTCTTTACCCGATTTAAGTCCTTCGGGACACTTACATAGGCCATACTGCCCCTCCCTTCTGATTAGTGCGCATTAAAAATTGCCTTACTTAATGATCCTGTCTTAAATAAGCTAAAGCACAGAACCACGGTATAGGCCATTACGCCAAATAGTGATGAGCTTAAATTATCTGTAAACTGGATGCCTGCAACCAATACTGCATAGATTGCAACACATACCATCATCAGAAACGCCTGGAATGCCAGTGCAAATAAGCCCCTTAAATAGTTATTTCCTATCTGCCCCCATTCTCTGTTTGTCATAGTGGCAAATGGAATTGGTGCAACCGATGTGTAACAATAGATCTCAATCATTCGTCCATACATAATCACTGTGATTAGAACCGACATGATCTTCATACAGAAGCTGACTATCAGGGTTTCCAGTGCTACCACGACCAATTCTCCAACTTCCATAGCCTCCAATGTAGAGGATAGATCTGTCAGAGCGGATGAAATATCAATGGCTGTACTTCCTGTAATGACTCCCGCGGCGGAATTTACCACATGTTGTCCTACATCAAATACAGCCATCGTGATCGTAAATGTATTGCTGACCAGATATACAGCAATCCACATCTTTACGAAATACTTGAAAAACATCCAAGTGTCCATGTCGTGCATATTGTTTCTCTCTGTTATCATGCTGATCAGCTCATAACAGAGCACAAATGTAATGATAATTCCTGCAATCGGCACAATGACCGAATTGGACAGGTTTTGTATCATACTGAAAATACTACTGTTCCACCCTTGTGGGGTTTGCCCTACCTGGGCTGCAATCTCACCAGTCTTCTCATTGACCTGGGTGAACATGGAGTCCAGGTTAGAGTTAATAATCCCTGTCAGAAGACCTCTCATCCATTCCTCGATCGCATCAAAAATCTGATCGAACATGGACGTCCTCCTCTCTTATTAACCGAACAAACCACTTAATAGCGGAATCAACTGTGTTCCAATGAGAATGACGCCGCCACCACTCATCAGCTGCTTAATTCCCTGACTCTTCGCGCCAGGATTATCATTGCCATAACCTTCCATGAGGTTGATGACACCCCAGACACCTAAACCGGCTCCAATGGCCACAACGAGGGTCTGTAAAATCTGAATCGCCGAACTGAAAAAGGCCACCCCGCATGTCAGAAGATCCACTTTTTTCTCAACCTATCAGCGAATCTCCATTCTCCTTTCCTCAAAATTTAGGTAATATTAGCACTTCCTGTTATATCCACAGGGTGCCCGTATGCGCTCCCTCATGGTCAGCTCCCATTAGTCATCACTGCCGCAACACATGATATAGGCAAGAAGTTCCGGTCTCACTTTGCCAAGAAGCTCATCTAAACCCTCCTGATCAAGCTTTCGAAACTTAGGAAGCGTTCCGTGATCCCTGATTTCGCCTAACATCTGGCGGGAAAGGATTCGTCTGGCTTCTGCTTCAGCTTCGGTCTCTTCCAGATCAGAATCATCCGCAATCTCTTCGGAATCGAAATCATCATCCTCAAGTTCTAACTCGGGACCATCACAAAGACTGCAATAATGCTTCTTCGAACCAACCTTATAACCTGCAAATCCTGCAGCGATTGTTGCACCCAACATTAAAATAATTCCCTTCTTACTCATCTCTTGTTTCTCCTTCCATTTCTTCTGATTTCTCATCAAGATAAAGCAGTAAATATGACATATGCGTTGTCATCTCTGCCATTTCGTCTGCAAACAGGAAAGAGGATGCTACCACTTCCCCATTCGTATAAGTGTCATCACATCTGGCCTGCAGCCTATGAATCAGCTGAATCAGCTGAATCAGACGATCTTCTGCTCTTTCGTTTCCCAATACGGGAACAATATCAGTCAGATGCTGAATGTATGGCTCATAATCCAGTTCCAGTGAAGTAAACTGGAACACAAACAGATTTTCATTACGTCCGCTTCGTCTTTTAGCTTCAATCCACATGATCTTCTCCTTCCTCCACAGCAACTGCAGAGATATCCTCTTCTGTTACCGTAACTTCCCACATCTCGAACTCTGTATTTTCTGTGAGTCTTAACCGATGGGATAAATATTTTTCGACATCAAATTCGTTCTTCTTGTCATAATCAGCCAGTTCCTTATAGCGTTTGTGTCTGGTAATATCGAATTTGTCACTTAAAAAAGGACGTACACCACGCAGCTGAAGGATACATTTACTGCCATCCATAACTGCAAGTTCGTCCTTGCTCATAAGTTCTTTTCCTGTTTTTTGATAATTCAGACCATAGGATCTGTTCTGTCCTCGTGTATCTGAGGTGTTATACAGATCAATCGTTTCCTTTCCAAGAATTTCCGATATTTCCTTAAGTGTGGAACTTTCCTTGCCTCCAAGAAACAGCATAGTGTCGCAGTTACCGGTAATGGTTTCAGCTGCATCCTTATAAATTGTCTTAAGCTGCGACTGCGACTGAAGAATAATTGATGCTGAGATTTCACGGCTTCGAATTGTTGCTATCAATTTGTCGAATTTTGGAATCTGTCCAATGTTCGCAAACTCATCAAGCAGCAATCGTACATGGTAAGGCAATCGCCCTCCATGAACATCATCTGCTCTGTCACAAAGCAGATTGAATAACTGGGTGTACATGATCGCTACAATAAAATTGAAGGTGTCATCTGTATCAGAAATAATGACGAACATTGCCGTCTTCTGATCACCCAACATATCCAGTTCCATTTCGTCATAAGCCATAATGTCTCTTAATTCCTGAATATCGAATGGTGCTAATCTGGCACCACAGGAAATAAGAATTGATTTTGCAGTTTTGCCGGCCGCAAGCTTATATTTGCGGTATTGACGCACTGCGAAGTGTTCCGGATGCTCTGCTTCAAGCTCATCGAAAAGCTCATCCACCGCATTTTTGAATTCCTCATCCTCTTCCCTAGTCTCACTGGCATTGATAAATTCCAGAAGTGTTGCAAAATTCTGCTCTTCCTCCGGTGCTTCATACCAGATATATCCGATCAAAGCTGTGTACAGCAGTCGCTCCGCCTTGACCCAGAAATCTTCAGAAGACTTTTCTCCCTCTCCCTTGGTATTAGCAATGATTGTATTTACCAACTTCAGGATATCTTTCTCACTTCGGATATAGTGGAAAGGATTATAGTGCATGCTTTTCTTAAAATTAATAGTATTGAGCACCTTCACCTTATAGCCGTTATCAACCAGCATTTTTCCGCATTCGATAATGATGGTTCCTTTCGGGTCGGTTACAACATAGGAAATCTTTTCTCCCATCTGCATCAGATTCGGCTTCACATAGAATCTGGTCTTACCGGATCCGGAACCACCTATAATGATTACGTTTTTATTTCTGGCATATTTCGGCTGCTTTGGTCTTGAATTCATTGTCAATCGTTCCGTTTGAGTTAACAAAACATTGTTCTCAAATACTGGATCGATAAAGGGCTCGATATCTTTTGGTGTTCCCCATCGGGCTGAGCCATACTCTTCACCATGACGGAATTTCTTAGCATTTTTACTGCGGTATACAAGAACAGCCTTGAGCATTACTGCCGTTCCAACACCCCAGGCCAGATCTGTTAAAACAAAACTTGGCATAGGTTTTGTAAATGCTAATTGAAAATTCATCAGCATTACTCCAAGCTTCACAACTGCCGATGCCCCTACACAATGCCTGTATAACCATGCAGCCTTATCCGCTACATAAAATACAATTAAAAAAGGAAAGTTCATGACAACCACTTTCTTCAGATTGGCGCCCTGCAACTTTCCCCTTATAAATTCTGAAATTTTGCCGGGGCTCCTTGCCCTGGCTTTTGTCTTTTTCATCGTTCCTGATCCTTTCCTCTCTGCCTTGTACGCTGGCGCTGTCTGTGATTAACACGATGTATCGCCTTGGAAAGCTTTTTACGAATTGAAGGCTTCTTGGTCTTAAGAACCGTTTTGCCGGTATATTCCCTGAAAGCTGCTTCCATCACCTTTACATCTTTAGCCTTAAAGAAAACCATGTATCTCGGAGGATCAGTGGAAGCATCCTTCTTCAGACTGTAATCAATACCATATTTTCTGGCCACCCTATCAAATGACTTGATATTTTTATCGGTGATCTGAATATTAGTAAGTTCAGCCCCCTGCTCCTGCAGCTTCTTAATTGTCTGCTTACCCTTAGGCTTTCTGGCCTCCTGTTTCTGTTTTTCCTTGGCACGCCCTCTTTCCTGTGCCTTACCATTCTTCTCAGCCTGTTTTTCATTATCTTTTGCTGATAAATATTTGGTCATAGCAGCCATCAAGGTCCTTGCCGTCATCTTTGTTGCCTGTACACAGAGATTAAAGGTCTTATCATTTACTTCTTCCTGCAAATTTATTCACCTACTCTTTCTACAACTGGTAATATTCCCATATCCTTTAAAAGATAATAGAGAAATTCTCTTCCTTTTTGTGTCCATAACGTATGCATCACTGTCTGGGAAGACCCCGGAATCTGATAGGTCTGACTATGCACATATCCTTTTCCCTGATATTTTGCATATAAGACCCATTGGCCATTTGACTTATACTGAATACTCTTTTCCTTTAAAATCAGATTTAACTGTTTTGCACTCATGCCATAATCCTTTGCAACCTGTGTCATCGTCACAAGGGATGGCGACTGCAGTATTTCATCCAGATATTTAGCTTTTGGCTCCAGAACCTCTATCAGGGACTGCTTTTCGGTCAATCGTTCTTCTAATAACAGACACTGGCCTTTCCACTCCAGTAACTGCTCTTCTGAAAATTTGATCGCCCTTGCCATCACCTGCATCGGACTATTCCAGGCCTTCTCCAGTTCAAGGAAATACTGCCGATATAACTTGCCTTTTTCTGTACGAAGTAACATGCAAAGCTGCTTTGCCATATCAACAGAAATCATAAATTCATTACGGCTGACCGTATTTCCCTGCGCTGTTTTATGCTCTACCACCAGGATCCTGTAATCTGATCCTTCCTCAAAACCATATTTCACCATACGCGAAAACCACATGGTAAATGGGGTCTCGATTTCCAGATGCTCATGCAGCTCTCTGGCAGATATTCTTGGAACATCACCGTTGTAATCAACATTCATAAGTTGATCCATTGTTCCTACTCCTTTTCCCTCGCATTTCTTTTTGTATCTTTGCAATACAATAGCCGATACAAATACGATTTCTTCCATATGGGCAGCCATCACAGTTACCCTTTTCTGTTTTCGGTTTCTGCTTGGTGGTCTTGATCAAATAATGACATTCCGCAAGGCAGCACCCACGCTTTCTACTCGTCCACCAGTAACAGTATTCACAAGACCAGGGCTTATCCTCCTGATACTTAGCGCCCGCGATCTTTGCCTTATCATCAATTCTGTAATCTTGATTTTCCATAACCTGTTTCCTCACCTTCATGCATTATTTCTGATAATTCATCCTCTATAGCAGCTGCTACTGCGAGCAGAACAGTGAAACCAGCCATAAGAAGGAACGCTCCACTGTACACAATACCCCTCAGAATCATCTTCATTATTTTTTTGACCATGCCAATTACCCCGTGTCTCAACAATTAGAGACTTACATCATTTGTTCTTGTCTTCGGCTTCATTGTTTTGGGAGCTGATCCAATTGCCTCTTTCTTCTCTGAGAGCTTTCCAAGGACTGATTCCCTGGTTTTGTAGGACTCTAAAAGACTTTTCAGCTCCGTATTTGCAACATTTCTATATTCTGTTTTCCATATTTTCTTGCCATTGGCATCTATTCCGGTATTTACACTTCTTGCCAGTCTGGTAGTTCCGTCTTCCGGCAACTTCATCCACATACCCTTTCCAAACTGATTCTCATGAACCATCTTTGGAGAAATCACAAAGGATTCCCATGGTCTGCTATCCTTTGAATCTGCATTTGGAATCTTGATTTCAACCAGCTCATTGCCATTTTTTGAAATGAATGGTTCTCCAACCAGACCTCTTCCGAATTTAATCGTGACCTCTTTGGGCTCTTCAGGGAGAAATGCTTCCCCTGATGCCATCGCTTCCTCTGCTTCTCTCACGAAATCCGGAATATCGCCAGGCATTGTCATTCTGTCATTTGCCATTATTACCTCCAAAAAAACAAGCGTCCATAGACGGTTTTTCGCATCTATGAACGCTCATTTATCACTTTATTTTACTGTCTCTTCTTACGGCGAAGAGTAATTACAGCACCACCGATTCCTGCGATTGCAATAGCAAGCATAGTAATCCATACCATGATATTTCTATCATCACCTGTTTTAGGTGTTCCATTGGATGGCTTATCCGGAGTGCCAGGTTCTGATGGATTAGAAGGCTTCGCTTCATCCACCATAGTTACATGCTGCACCTCTGCAGTATCCTTTACCTCAAATTCAACATCGTTAGCTACAAGATAACCGTCCGGTGCTGTTTCCTCATGAAGGGTATACTTGCCGATCTTCAGCATTTCGATATAATGTGGCTCTGTAGTAGAAGTCCAGCTTTCAACAACTTTTCCATCAGCATCATAGATAGTAAGTTTTGCACCAGGGATTTCCTTACCGGCAATATCCTGCTTGGAAATCTCAACCTTGGTAACATCATCCTTCATCTGATGCTTCTGTACTTCAGCTGTATTTTCAATTGTGAACTCAATACTTTCAGCAGTTACATAACCATCTGCAGGCTGTGTTTCTGAGAGTGTGTATTTCTTTCCAACAACAAGCTCCTTAATAATATGAGGCTCCTCTGTTGATGTCCATTCATCTACAACCTTGCCCTCTTCATCAACCACCTTTAACTTACAACCAGGAATTTCCTTACCACCTGTAAGATCTGTTTTTGTAATTTCAACAGTAGTAGGCTCATCCTCGAAAGTATATTCAAAAATTACTGCATCGACTGCATCACCTTCATAATCGAAGACAAATTCCTGCTGTTCCTCAGCATTTACAAATCCTTCCGGTGCATAGAGCTCCTTAACGTAGTAAGAGGCTCCGATAGGAAGATCTGCAACAAATGTGATCTTACCATCTTTGTCTGTTTTCTTAAGCTCGATGATTTCGTTTGCTTCAATAAGCACATTACCGGAAGTAGCAGATTTGATATCTTCTTTTGCAAAAAGTCCAAACACACCACCTTCAAGTACGCGGTCAGTTCCCTTTTCTTTTTTCAGGATCTGTACAACTACTCTCTGACGATTATTCTGCCAGCTCTCATCATAAACTACGATTGGAGTATTCTGATCTACATAGGAAAGGTCTACATGACGAATTTCTTCATCAAGAACATAACCATATGCAGTTCCTACTTCCTTCACATAGTATTTACCGAGTGGAAGGTTATCAAGTTCCGCAATACCTGTTGCATCTGTAGTGATTGTTGCAATCAGGTCACCGGCCTTATAATAATCCTCACTGACACCATCTGCGGCCTTAATATCCTCTTCTGCATATACTTCAAAGGATACTTCGGTAAGACTTCCAGTCACATAATTGAAGAGATGCTCTACAATTCCCTTTGCCTTATCTAATAAAGATACGGAATCCAGGAATTCTCCCTTTTTGTTCACGATCAGCTTGCCAACCGGAACCTCATCCTTCATCTCTACTGCCTGAACATCTGCAGTATCTTCAATTGTAAATTCAATTTCATTTGCAACCAGATATCCGTATGGAGCAAATTCCTCACGAAGTACATAAGTTTCTCCAACCACAAGATATTTGATTACATGAGCTTCATCTGCTTTGGAAGTCCAGCTATCTACGATATTTCCGTCCTTATCGATGACCTGAAGATAAGCACCCTCAAGTTCAACACCTGTTGTAATATCAGACTTTGTAACCTCAACAGTTGTAGGTTCGTTTTTCTTTACAGTTGAAAGCTCTACTACCTGTACGTCCTGTCCCTGGTAAGATGCATCAAATGTAAGTACCTCATCAGAAGAAACGAATCCGGCCGGTGCCTTCATCTCTTTCACATAGTACTGGCCAAGTGGCAGATCAAGCGTGCATGTAGCCTTACCCTCTGCATCAGAAGTCATCTCCTGAAGCATTGTGTCAGCAGCTACAATAACCTCACCATCAGCATTTACAATATCTTCTGCATTGAAGATTCCGAATACTGCACCTTCTACCACATTTCCAGTGCTCGCATCCTGCTTTTCAACAGTAAGCGCTACTTTCTGGCGGTCGTCCGTACAATTTACAGAATCATAAATAACTGCTGTGTTCTGATCCACATATGCAAATTCTGCATCCATTGGAATTGTATTAAGCACAAATCCTTCCGGTGCGTTTGTTTCCTTCACATAGTATTTGCCTAATGGAAGGTTTGTAATAGTTGCATGTCCCTCTGCATCTGTTACCACAGTTGCAACAAGAGCATTTTCTGCATAATACATAAGACGGTTGCCTCCTGCATCACGCTGGTGATCTGCAGTATAAATGTTTTCTGCAGCATAAACTTCAAACTGAGCACCTGCAAGACCTCTGACCTCATAATGGAAATCTTCATCATAGCTTACAAGCATTTCACCCTGTTTGATAATAGAAAGCTGTCCCTTAACCGGATGATTCTCGTATTCTACTTCGATGATGATATCTCCACTGAGTTCATCAATCTGGTATGCAGTGTTGGAATCAACTTCTACGGTTACATATACATCAGAAAGAGTATATCCTTCCGGTGCATTCACTTCTTCGATTCGATAACTGCCAGGACGAAGACTCTTTGGAAGGATCAGATATCCATTGTTATCTGTCTTGAAGGATTTATGAATTACAGTAGATGGGTAAGTTGTTGCCTGCTCTACATATTTCAGTCTTTCAAGATCATATACCTTGAATTCGGTATTTGGTAAAAGAACTGTTTTCTTTGTCTCATCATCCTTCTTCACAATTTTAAGCTTAGCCTCAAATTCAGCATCTAAAAGCACACGCCAGGTCTGTGGAGTGTTTGGATGATTCTCATTGATTGTTACAATAAAATCGTCTACTGGTGTAAAGTTGTGCTTGCTGGTAGTCTCTCTTACAAGATAAGTACCATATGGAAGTGCAATTGATTTTGCATATCCCTTCTCATCAGTAAACATCTCAGTTGCGCCATCTGTAGTGATCACTACCGGCTTAGCGTTTGACATATCATAAGATCCGTCTGCCTTTACCTTAAGGTCACTTACAAGATAAGCAGAAAATCCAACGCCGGATAACAAATCTGCATCTGTCTTTCCATTGTTTGCTGCTTTGATAATCTGGAATGGCTGCTTGATTACAGTTTCTTTAGAAATAGTATTTCTCTCAACTGTAGGAACATTCGCACCTTCATAACTGCAGTTTACGTCATGCTCCTCTGTATCTAAGAGATATCCTGTTGGAGCAGTGATCTCTTTCAGATAATATTTGCCAAGATAGAGCTTTGTTACAGACGCTTCACCATTCTTATCTGTAGTAAGTGAAGTAACGAGTTCACCCGCCTTATAAATCACACCTGTTGTCCCATCAGGATGAACGATATCCTCACGAGCATATAAGCCATAAACAGCACCTTCTAAAGTAGCATCGCCCTGGGCCTTATTGCCTGTTTCAGCATCCTGTTTAGATAAAGCAATTCTCGCATCAACTCTCTTATCTGTTACATTTTTGGAAGTTGTCTTGCCAATATTTAATGAAACATTGTAGCTATTGGCATCGATTGTATAACCTGTAGGAACTGAGATCTCCTTCAGATATACAACTTCCTGTGTTTTTTCTAAAGTTACCTTTGATGCACCGTTTTTATCTGTTGCTGGCATCTGTTTGATCAGCTTTGTACAAGCCGCATCGCTATAAATACCATATACAGCACCGGCAAGTGCATTGGAAGTTTCCTTATCCTTCTTAACAATGGAAACATAACATTCTTTCGTCCAAGTCACCTTAAAGTCAACATACTTCTCATTGCCAACACCTTCACCAAATACAAGTGCCAGGTCCTGAGTACCGGAACCTGTTGTGATCTTATAAGCAGTATATTCCTTATCAATACTGCCTCGCATCTTTGTTGAGAAAGAAGCGTTCACATCCTCTGCCTGAGTTAATGGTGCTGTCAGATAGAACTGAGTTCCACCGTTGATTTCGACCTCTGCCCCTGCAGCACTGGTCTTTCCTGTTGAAACATTTACAAGCTTAACTCCGCTAGGAAGCTTAAAGGTAATAGTCTGAAGAGTATCTGCCTTGAAAGTAATTGTTTCAGTTCTCTGAGAATTACCTTCTACATAAGCCTTCACATCATCCTTTGAAAAGCTCATATCAACATCCGGAATCTCCGGCATGTTCACACAGTAGTTATAAAGTTCCATTGCTAATGACTGACCTGTGGAGTTAGTTCCTGAAGCCCAGTCTGAAGAACCGTTAGCATACGCCGCTGCAATATGAGTGATGATAAATCTTTTTCCAGTTGAAAAATCTGGATGCTTCTCATCGAAGAAACCATTCTCATCACTTGCCTTGGTTCCGTAATAGCACACCTTTGCAAGCGTTTTGTTATCACCAAACTTTGTAATGGTATAAGTACCGTCATCCGGTCCAGTCTTAGAAGGCTGTACACAGTAAGCTGTTGCTGTAATGCCACCCCATGATACATAATATGGAGCTGTGATATATGAACCAAGTCCATAATCCGCATAGTGATACCAGCTTCCTCTTGTAATAGATACATTCTGACTACCAGTATCAGATGCAGCAAGAAGCATTGGCATAGCAAATGTTACTGTCTCACCAATTTCAAGCTCTTCTAAATCAACATCCTGCTCGACAGCTTCTTCAAGTACCTCTGAGAGCGTAATTCCTGTTTCCGGATCCACCGTCTCCTGATCTTCAGAAGCTTCGATTTCTGCGTCGAACTCATCATCAGTAAGAATTGTACCTTCTTCATCAGAAATATCTGTCTCATCATCAGTATTTACTTCTGTCGTGATTTCAGTTTCAGATTCCTCTGCTGGCTGCTCTGCTTCCATATATTGATCCGAGTCAGCATCCTCATCTCCGGACATTTCCTCGGTTTCACCAGAACCGGAATCATAATCCGATGAGCCATCCGTATTTACTGTACTCTCTGCCTGTGATTCTCTTTCCTTCACCACCAGTTTTCTACTAATCTGGTACATTGGATGATCAGTCATCTGTGGTTCGACATAATATACAGCCTCGTAAGTATCCTCATGATCTGTTGAAAACTCTTCGCCGTCATCATTCATCGCCTGCTGAAATTTGACCTTGACCTTCTCATCTACAGGAATCTCAATTCCAGTAAAATCAGTTTTTACATCGAAACTATCTCCAACATACATAGTGTAATCATATGCTGTAACCACTTCGTCTGCGTCCAACTGATCCTTTACATCTCTGTAATAAGGAACAGATGTATCCGATGGTTCTGCCGCATATGTTACCATAGGCTGTACCACCGTACTTGCCACAGTAAGCATTGCCAGAAAACACGAAATAACTCTTTTGGTTTTTCCTTGAATTCTCATTTTTCTTTTTGTCCTTTCATCATTATTGATTTCTTAGTTGCTACCATTCATGAAAATCCGCTAAGTTTTCATATTTGAATGCCTCCTTTCGCTGTTCTTGCACTGTTTGGGACAGTCAGTGCATCACCTGAAGTGAGTTCTGAGATAACAGCACAAAAATATGGCGGTATTCATTTTTCAACGAACACCGCCACATGGTTTCTGCTGTCATCCTCCATTATTCGGATTCGACAACATGATCAGACTTAAAGTTATGAGCGTTTTCCTGTTCTATCCCAGACCCGTTCCTATATTGACTTCCTATTGTCCAATACGTTTCCTTTCAAGAGACACGCATAATGCATATTCAGATGAAGTATCATTCTGGGCAGGTAATTCTGTTTTCAAGGTGCATCGGGTTTTAACCCCTTCACCTAATGGAATTTCCAAGGCCCATATGAAACACATAATCTGAAATTTTTTATTTTTTTTCGTTCCAGTACCCAAACCTGATTAAAAGATCCGCCAGTTTCTTCTTTGTGCGACTGTTTAACTGACTGAGTGCCTGCGGAGTCACCTTATAATCAGGCGATACGCTTTTCACCTGTTCTCCATCAATAAATACTCTGTAGAAAACATCCCATTCTTTTTCTGTCAGATTCTTTTCAATCAGATCCATTAATTCTTTCTCAATATAAGAAGCAAGAAGATCCTGTTTCTTATCTCCTAATGCCGCACAATCCTCAGAAAATTCACTGTAGGAAGTACAATGATTCTTTAAAGTACGCTCAAAATTGTTTTCCAGTCGTTCCTCTCCCTCCATAAAAAGACGGATATACCAAGCCTCTTCTTCTAAAACTGCAGCTTTCATCTTACTTTTCTGTCCATCTAAAAATTCATAAGACATATCTCCGCAAGCATGAAGTGAAAATGTAGTCTGTGCATATCCGTTGGAATAAACAACATAACCATTGGCATAAACTGTTACCTCTGCGTTCTGTGGAAGGACCTCTTTTACTACCACATCAACATTCTCACGGAGATACTGAAAGCCAGGTACTCTTTCCCTGCTGTCTGCAACTACTACCATTTTCTTTAATTCTTTTAATGTCATCATATTGACCACCTTTCTGCCTTTCGGCTCGGGTGGTCTGCGACTCTTCCTGTTAATAGAAAAAGGCAGCGAAAACAGTCCCAGACGCACCCGTTTTTTTTAACGGGAGCTAACTGAGACTCCATCTCGCTACCTAATGGCTGATATCAGTCGAGCCCTTAGATAATATGAAAGAATTTAATTTTTCTAATTTTTGCCTTTCACCTAATGGAAAATAAAAGACCGGTCATGAAACACCGAATTTCAATTTTTTGCAAAAAAATAGAGGCCAGACACCTGTACCTTCTACTGCAGTGCTTATAACGCACTGAAATACAGATGTCTGACCCCGCTTAGCCTTCGCCCGACCCACTTGCCGGACGGCACAATATTCAATTCGAGTGACTAACCCTTACTGGCCCCTGCATACTTTAACTTCATATACATCGACCGAATTTTTCTTCTGGCGAACCTGTGCATCATTTCCTCTTCGAAGAATCTCTACAATTCTCTTAACCGTTCTCTGATCCAGCTTGCATTCGCGCTCTTCTTCAATTACAAATTGTGTTTCCTTATTAGTTACGACATATGTTTTATTGCTCTGTCTCATCATCAGCCCTCCAGGTAATCTTTTTCAAAGTGTCACCCCAACGGATAAAGGGAAATGAAAACCGTTGATGAGTTATCTACAGGCAAGTTCCGTCGCACCGAAGCAGCGCTGCCTGTAATATATAATATGAAATGGAACAACGCTTCGATCTGCCCCATCCGGATAGCTGCTGTACCACTTTCGCAGCCATTGCCGGTTACTTGCTGTTCATCAGCTATGACTGTATTATAATTCGATAATCTCTCGATGTCAATAATAAATTCTCCCATTTGTCTATTTTCTTGTTGACTTCGAAAAATAGGCGTATTATAATGAAACCATCAAAACAGGGAATAACCCAAACGTATTATAGAAGGGAGGACTTGTTATGGCACAGAATCATGGAAATGTGATCCAGTTTTCAGGCAAAAGCCATACCTCAGGCCCGAATCACTCCTACCAGGGAGCAAAACTGAAAGAAGAAAATCTATTAGGTAAGAAAATTACAGAAGCGCGTAAGAATTTAAAACTCACTCAGAAGGATCTTGCCGAAAAGATGGCGGATTACGATATCCAGGTTTCCGCTGGTGCCATTAGCAAGTGGGAAAAAGGTGACTCAATGCCTAACCCTTATCAGCTCTTTGCACTCTGCTACGCACTGCAGATCGATAATGTACTCTCCTATTTTACCGGAGCATCGCCAGAGGCTTATGACTTCTCACCAGAGCTCAGTCAGAAGGGTCTGAATCTTCTCCAGTTATTTAAAGAAGTACTGGTATCATCCGGACAATATGCTCCTAGAAGCAGACGAGGCAGCTATGCTGAACCTGAAGAAGAAATCGAAGTAAAAGTTTATGATGAGCCTGCCGCAGCTGGTCCTGGTAACCCACTCAGTGAAGGCTCTTTCGAGATGGTAAGCTATCCGATCAGTCTTATCCCTGAAGGAACTGACTTTGGCATCCGAGTATCCGGTGTCAGCATGTATCCAAGATATGTGGATCGCCAGGTTGTGTATGTGGAACAGACTAATGAAATCTATAACGGAGAAATCGGTGTCTTCTGCTACGATGGCGAGGCTTATATTAAAAAATATATTCAGGAACAACCTTCTGCAGCTGAAGTGCAGGATTATATTAATGAAAATGGAATGATTGTTCCAAAGATCACTCTTCTGTCCCTAAACAGAGAATGTGAACACCTGGATGTACACGTTACTCCTGGACATGAATTCCGTGTCATCGGACGTGTATTAAATTAAACATTGGAACATCTTATGCTCAATATGTTTACACATACTGTGAATATGGGACTCTTGGCGATATAGCTATGGGCTTCTTTGTCGAATCAGATAACATACCAACAGGCGGCATTTGCTTTAGGAATATTGAACAAACTCCCATACGGATTCTTCCTGATGATTATGATGTAGAATTTAATCCCAACGAATTCTACCGCCTTGATCCCAGAAACTTTATAACATTTTCCTTTTCATCCCCTGAAAGTATCGACTTTGTTATCTTCGTCTTGAAATACGTCAAAAGAATTGCCTTTCAGAATGAGCATTAAAGAAAAAATTTTATGAAAGCATATCAAATCTTTAAATCTCAATTAGAAGATAATATCTAATTCCACCAAGCAACACTACAAGACCTGTCTGTAAGCAATCATCTTAAACCATGTTTAGTTACGGACAGGTATGTTGATTATTGTATTATTGGAAAAGCTGTTCTGAATTCTATTTTGCACAAAATAAGGAATCGTACATTTCTCTGTGTGTAAAATAATTATACGATCTGCAGCCTCCTGCGCACCAACTTCCATATTCGCATCCTTTGCATTTTCCATTTAATTGGTCCAATGTAAATTTTCGATTATATGCGAAAGAGTCTGGAGCATTCCATATTTCATAGAGAGACTTTTCCCTTAAATTACCTTCGACAAACGCTTCGTCATACATAGATTCGCATCCTCTAACATTTCCAACGCTATCAATTCCGATGTTTGTCAAGCCAGCTCTACATCCCAGATAAACTGCTCTACCGCTAGTGTTTCCACGTATGCAGCCCTCACTTGCTGTGTAATATCCAATATTATCTGCTACACCCACAGCAAAGTAAGAATTGTGGATATGCTTTTCAACAAAGGATATTACTCTTTTAAAATCAATATTTGTTGAAAGCTCTCCTTTGGATGCGTTCCCCATTGGCGAACAGGCCTGTAACTGCCAGGCAAATATTCCCTTGGTTTTTAATATCTCGAACATCTCATCTAGGCATTCTACGTTTTCGCTATGTAATGTACTTATTACAGAAACCGGAATATTATTTTCAGTCAGTTTGTCAATCGCCTTAAGCGCACGTTGAAAACTTCCCGCTTGTCTGTATTTATCGTGCACAGCCTCCGGTCCATCTAAAGAGATTGCTATGGACTCAATATTACATGCCTTAATATCCACAACCAAATCATCTGAAAATATATAACCATTTGTGATTATGGATACCTTAACATTTCTGTCAGTGAGAGCTTTTGAAATAATCTTCCAGTCTGTTCTCATGAAGACTTCTCCACCAATCAAGGAAACCCTACGACATCCCATATCCGCTAGTTGTTCTGCTACTCTAAGGCATTCTTCAGTTGTCAACTCGTTCTCACGTGCCTTTCCTGCTCGTGATCCACAATAATTACATGAAAAACAACAGGCAAGTGTAATTTCCCATACACAGGAATGTAATTGATATACAACATTATTTCTCATAGATCACTTCCTCTTGAACAAACGTTTAAGAAAACCATCTTTTTCCCTTTTTTCTACCATTATCTCTGGTGATGCATATACACATGCAATTGGTGGAGTGTCTGGAGTATTTCTCTTTCGAATTTCAATTCCACAATATATGCAATATGTGCTTGCTAAGCGATTGGCAGCTCCACAATGCGGACAAAATTGACATGTATCTGCAGCATTCGCAGGTGCGCTGGCTTTTCCGCATACACCACAAAAGTCTCCACCATTTTTAACAGAGTTTCCACAATACATACAAAACGCCGCTTTATTTCTCGTTTCCTTAGCTTCGTCTTTCATTCTCTTCTGTTTATTCTGATAATCCATGATCATTTCCGGAGATCCATATATTTCTTCCATCATAAGATCATCCTCATCATTTCCAACAACAATTGAATGCATATATGGATATGTCTGTTCAGAAGGAGTCCTCTCATTTCTATGTATCATTTCTGGTGATGCATATACACACGCCATGGACATATCTGCTTCTAACATCTCTAACTCCGATAGATGTGCTTCTAAACACTCTGTCAAACGAGATAATAATCGCACGAGATTTTCATATCTTTCTTCCAGAGTATGAATACTACCTTCTAAATCATAGGCCATTTCGCCGCCTAGCCATTTTTGTTTGCACCAATAGTCAACAGCATTCTTGCTATCAATCATTGCCTTTTCCATGGCAGAAAAATCGCTCCCACTAAAAGATGGTCTTTCTCGAAGATCTGAAACAAATTTTTTATCCAGCACAACAACCCTCGATGCGAAAGTACTATTCTCTTCAATACATTCTACACTATCTATATAGTCACAAATCAATTCAGATAACTTTTTAACACCATTGCCATAGTGATAAAGGAAAGCTAACTCTTTATCCATATTTTCAGGTGGTACTATTCCGTCATTAACAGAACCCTCAAAAAAAGAAAAATTCTCCATGAAGATAGCATGGAATTCCGATATTTCTTTTACGGTTTGTCTGCACTTATCCAATAATTCCGGATTTTTTATCTTCAAATCAAACACTATTTTCACCCCATTCAGAACATTTTTTTCAATTGTTATTCTATCACAAATGAACTGTTTTCTCGATGATTATATAAACTGCAAATTCCGCCCCGATGGGGCACTGATTCCAATCTGACCGGTGCAGCCATTCCGGACTAACGGTGCGGCTATTCCGATACAAGCGGTGCGCCTTTCTTTATAATAGACGATGTAACTATTAACCGTCTGTTGAGAAAGGAGTGCCATATGCAAAGTTACTCAACTATTATCGGCGTAATAGAATTACGCCAGAGTGGTGTCGGCTACCGAACCACCAAAAAACGGTACAACATAGGCAACAGTACCATCACCCTCATTATGAACCGCTTTCAGGAACTCGGGATTCCCCTCGATGAGCTGAAAGCAATGCCACCGAAGAAAGTGGAAGAATCTTTCTACCCGCCGGAGAATCTGCGCCACGCTGACAAAGAACCACCGGATTTCTTTAAAATCCATCAGCAGATGCTTGCGATGGACACGCCGGATCTTTCTTTTGTATGGATGGAGTACTACAAAAAGGAAAAACCGAACGGCTACCAGTTGTCACAGTTCTACAAACTGTACGGAGACTTTCTCAAGGAAAATTTTGGCCAGGACTCCGTATCCATGCCAGTGGAACGTATCCCCGGCGAAAAGATGTACATTGACTGGGTTGGAAACCAGCCGGAGCTTTTAACTGACCCCGCCACAGGCGAGATTCGGAAAGTCCACGTGTTCGCCACTACCCTTGGGTTCAGCAGTTGCGTCTACGCCGAAATATTTGCGGACGAGAAGCTTCCAAACTTCATCAGCGGCGTCGTACATGCGCTGGAATACTACGGGGCTATCCCCAAATATCTCGTACCGGATAATCTGCGAACCGCTATTTCCAAGCACTCCAAAGACGAGCTTACTCTGAACTCGGCATTTTCAGATCTGGAGGATTTTTACGATACAATCGTGTTGCCTCCGCCGCCGCGCAAGCCCCGCGGAAAATCCACAGTTGAAAACCACGTCCGTTTCCTGGAGACCCATCTGATCGAGCGGCTGAAGGACGGTGTTTATACCAGCATTGAGGCGCTGAACCGGAAAACACAGAAAATAATAGCGGCGATCAACCAGGATGGCTTCCGGAATAAGAACGACATCCGCCAGACGCGTTCGTACGCATTCGAGACCTATGACAAGCCGCGGATGAAGCCTCTCCCGTTTGGCAGCTTTACGACTTGCGATTACAGGTATTTCCTGCGTGTACCGGATAATTACCATCTTGAGTATGACGGCCACTATTACTCTGTATTGTACACGCATCACGGAAAACCTGCAATGCTGAAAGCTACCATGAGTGAGATCCGCATCTGTGATGAGAACAATCGCCTTCTCTGTACCCATGCGAGGTCGTATAAGGACTTCCCGCGCTACATCACGGACGACAGCCATATGCCGCCGGAGCACCGGTATTACAAGGAATTGAACATGCATGATGGCGCGTATTACCGCCGGTGGGCTTCTGTCTATGGGGAGCCTATGGTAATTCTCATCGACCGGGTTCTGCGGAGCGTCAAGCACGAGGAACAGGCTTATAACAGCTGTAAAGGCATCCTGCACATGTGCAACGATGTTCCGCGCCACGTTGTGGCGGAAGCAGCCCAGACTTGTGTAGATGCCTCTGCCTGCAAGTATTCTTACTTCAAGAAAGCGCTCAGCCGACTGGTCAATCACGAATCTGACAAGGATGGCACTTCCAGGCATCTCCCGGAACATGAAAACATCAGAGGGAGGGACAGCTATCAATGAGCATGGTAACATCCTCTCCCCTGAATAACGATGAAATCCTCCTTTGCGAACGCCTCCGATCAATGAAGTTGTCCGGGATGGCGGATGCCTTTGCAACGCAGATGCAGGATCCCAACGCCGACCTGCTGCCGTTTATGGAACGTTTTACAGAGATAGTCAATCAGGAGTGGCAGAACCGGTATGACAAAAAATTCAACCGTTTTTTAAAGAGGGCCCATCTCCGCTATCCGGATGCCAACCTGGATCAGACCATCTATGACCCTGCACGAAAACTGGATGCCACAGCGATTGAGCGGCTGGCGACCTGCCATTGGATAGATGAAGGAAAGAATCTCCTGATCACTGGGATGACAAGCAGCGGCAAGACCTATCTGAGCAATGCCCTGTGTATTTCCGCACTGCGCCAGCTGAAAACAGTACGCTATATCCGTGCCAATACGCTGATGCTTGAACTGGAACAGGCCAGGCTGAAAGCCACATACCTGGACTATGTAACTGCTATGGCCAGTCTTGATCTTTTGGCCATTGATGACTTCGGGCTTATGGAGCTCGACCTGGATAAATGCCGCGACCTGTTTGAAGTCATCGATGGGCGCGATGGACGCAGGTCAACTATCATCATCTCACAGTTCCCCATCAAGTCGTGGTTCGACCTGTTTAAGGAACACACTTATGCGGATGCCTGCCTGGCACGCATAACCGATAAACGTCACAGTTACCGACTGGAGATGAACGGAATCAGTATGCGCGAAGCTGAAAGATAATCACTATTGTCCCAAGGGGCGGTGCTCCGCACCGTTATAAACGGAATGAGCGCACCGTTGGTGCGGAATGAACGCCCCTTTTTATCGGAATTTGCAATATAAACCGTTTTGTAACTCCCAACAGTTTGATTATCAATTACATTCTTTTATCCTGCGATAAATCTGCAGATATTTCTAATCTCTCTCTGAAGTAATGCATCCAAAAAGATTCCTGCAGCAAATATAACAAAGCCAATTCCATCCAGTAATGCCACAAGACCTGCCTGTAGCAAATCATGGTGAACCAAAATCGTAGCGATACAAAGAATTCCCAGAAAGAAAACTGCAAATCCATGAAATAATCCATAGATCATAGTAATCATCTTTACGATTCCCAGTGCGATTCCCAGTAACAGAACCACAGGTAATAATGCGATTTTTGCTAATAATTTCAAAATAAACATACTCTTCTCCTCTCCTTGCCATATATCCAGGTCAGACCACCATTACCGGCAGTCCAACCTAAACATTATAGCTTATTCACAAATTTGTTATACAGCTCTAGTAAGCGAGCTGTGGCATATCGTGTCGTACTTCCGCCTGGAAATATCCATCCATAGTGCTCGGTGCATTAAATAACACTGCCAACAGATATTTCTTGATGTTTTTCACCTTGGTAGTGTTGCCCTTTAGACAATACAGCGCATAATCTATGTGCGAATAATTCAGCTTCAGGAATTTACTCTTTACCAGTTCCACAGGATACCAATTGCTAGCAATCAGAATCTTCTCTCCCTCACACATCACAGTCTCAAGGATCAGGTCAAAGATCCCCTCGATCAGCTCACCATCATGTGGATTGGCCATGAGCAGACCTGACATATCGATATTTTCTCTGATGAGGGCAGAATATCCCTGCAGTTTTGCTCGAAGATCGGTATCACATCCCATCGCATCGCTTGTTTGATTAGCACTGTCTGAAGATATGATATGATTAGATTCAGTATTATTCAGCTCAGTATTATTAATCTTAGTATTATTAGGGTTTGAAAAATAAACGTCTTGTTGTTTACTTTCTAAACTTCCAGAAGTTTGATTTCTAAATGTCTTGTTGTTTAAAAAGTAAACTTCTGAAACGGCCGCATTATCCTCTGAAGTTTGATTTTTAAACTTCTGACCCGTAGCAACCGTCTGAGCAAATGCTATACCCTTCTCTTCCTCATCTATAATACTAGCAGTTGATATGTCCGTTTTTGCGGACTCATCCAGCACAATTTCTTCCTGCACAGTCTCCTGACGGATAAAGCGCTTCACGTAAATAATGCTACTCTTTCCCTGGCCCATCTTTTTTCTCTCGATCAAACCGCTCTGCTCCAGTATTTTCATAAGATTAAGCGCCTTATTTCGTCCACAACCAAGATTCTCCATAATAAAATCTTCGGATATCTTAATAAATGCGCGCTTCTGGTCATCAAACCACTGATTCTCAATGGATAAAGACATTCTGTCCAACATCATGCCGTATAGCATCTTCGCTTCACACGGCATATCTTTGTATTCCGGATCCTTGAATAAAATCTTAGGAACTGTAAAAAATGAAAACTGGTCCGCTTCCTTCCCATAGAAATAACTAAGTTGACTCATTGTGCACCCTCCTTTCCGCAGTATTTTTGTATTTCATCTTCCGTAAGAGGTGCCATTTTCGACACCTCACTTTTATTCTTGGATCTTTCATGCTGCTAATTTCTTGATATAGATCATATCCGGCAGACCTTTACCTCGATGTCTTCTCTCAATCAAGCCCATATCTTCAAGATCCGCCATACTTGCCATTGCCTTCTTTTTGGATAACCCCAGGGAATTCTGTGCCTCTACAATCGGATAAATGACATACACACGCCCCTGATCATCAAACCATTTATTCAAATCAGACTCGCCCATCTTGTCCAAGAGGAGTCCATATAATAATTTTGCTTCTGTTGAAAGCTCGGAATAATCCGCACAGGTCATCAATATCTTTGGTAATCGAATAAAGCTGAATTGTGCAGCCTGCATTCCATAGAAATAATCAAATGCCATATTCTACTCCTTTCGTCGTTCCTTCCACTGTTCCAATAATTCAAAGAGAATACGTTCCATCTCTTCTGTGGTGTATTGCTCATCAAAATACTGGCTCAGTTTTTTCTCGGATAATGTAACCTTCCTAGAAACTGTCTTTGGCCGTATGCAGTCATTTAAAATGGAAACCATCTTTTTCTGTGTCATTGCACCAGCTTCACACTGTTTGCGTAGTGCTCTGATCTGTGCAGGTGTGATTGCTCCGTTAGCACAGATATAATTGAACAACCATTTCTGAATTTCCTGCTCCAGATATGAGATATCTACCGCAATCGTAAAATTGATTTTCTTCCGATCTACAAAGTCGAGTAGTTCAGGAATAAGTTCCGTTAATCGAATAAACCTTCTCACCTGTGTTTTACTTTCTCCCACCTGTTCTGATATCACGTAGGCCGATTCCAACTTCCGACCATTTTGGTCGGAAGTTAAATCACTGCGGGAACCTTGCTTCTTCATTGCTTCCAATTTCATCTTATAGGCAAATGCCTTCTCACTTGGTAAAAGCTCCTCACGCTGTATATTGGAATCCACCATTTTTAAAACGGCTTCCTCATCAGACATTTCTCGGATAATTGCCGGAATCACATCCATCTTCAACATGCTTGCCGCATGCATTCGACGATGTCCGGAAATCATCTCATACAGGTTATTGGAAATCGGTCTTACAAGAACTGGTGTAAGAATTCCATTTTCTTTAATGCTGTCCATAAGGTCCTGCATCTTTTCATCGTCGATCACTTTAAACGGATGATTCTTAAAGCTTCTAATCTGCACCAGATCAATTTCTGTTGCCACCTCTTCATTCGGAACTCCAAGGAGCTCCTCAACGGATGTTAATTTTATTTTCTGACCACTTCTAGTTTTCATGTGAGAGCACCTCCAATGTCAGTCTGTGATAGGCATCAGCAACCTTACCTCTTGGTTCATGCTTAAAAATACTTACACCCTCCGCACTACATTCCGCAGCCTTAACTGAGAGAGGAATATAAGTATCAAATACACCAATAGTCGAGCCATATGCTTCATGAAGCTGTGCCGCAATGTCCTTGGCATAATTGGTCCTGAAATCCACCATGGTGAGCACAATACCGGCAACCTCAAGAGATCTGTTCAATCTGCGCTTCACCATAGAAATTGTTCGAAGTAACTGAACAAGTCCTTTCACCGGAAGATAACTGGCACTGCAGGGAATCATGACAGCATCTGCAGCTACCAGAGCATTGATTGTCATCATACCCAGACTAGGCATACAATCCACGAGTATAAAATCATACTGATTACGGATGGTATCCAGATAACTTTTCATAATAGTTTCTCTACTCATAACATTGGTAAGTGCTACTTCAAGACCTGACAGCTCAATGTTTGCCGGAATCAGATCCACACCTTCCTCGTGATGGAGAATCCCATAGCCAGGAACATTCTCTTCGTCGTTTACGACATTCAACATGATGTTTGCGAGTGTAACATTAATATCATCCGGCTCCACATAACCTAAACTGGCAGTGAGAGAGCCCTGTGCATCGTTATCAACGACAGCAACTCTAAATCCTTCTCTGGCTAATCCGATACCAAGATTTACCGTCATGTTGGTTTTGGCACAGCCTCCCTTTTGGTTCGCAATTGCTATAATCTTTCCCATTTTTCTTCATCCTTCTCTGCTTTATTTGCCTTAATGGCTTCGACATAAACCCTGTAAAAGCGATTTGTACCCTTATTCGTATATGGTCTTGAAAACTCTGTTATCTGAATCTCCGGTGTCTGATCCAGAATCCTCCGGAACCACTGGATATCTCCAATGGTTCCCTGCAATCTGATTTTCAGCATTACGCCTTTCCTCCTGCGTAAGAAGTCCAATACTCGAAATATGAACGAGCAATGCGCTTCTGTAACAGGTTCATTAAATAGCTGTAGTATGCAAATAATCTGATCATCATTTTTGAAATCCTCCTTATTCCACGACCCGGAATGTTTCCAGGTACTTCTCAAAAATCTCTGTGTTCACAAGAACAAGCTTGTCCAACTTATAAGTTGCCTTTGCCTCTCTGGCCATTCTTTCAAACTTGCTCTGACACATACTGTAAATTTCTGCTCCGTCCTTATAACGGACAAATTTCTTTCTACTCTGATTTGTATTTCTTAAACTTCTGCTAATAACGCTGTGTTTCTCCTTTCTCGCTGTAGGTAAGATTTAAATATGGAACTGCTCCAGATAAGCATCCAGAATATCAACCCTTACCAGCGCCATCTTTCCAACCTTGTAAACCGCACCGGCTTTCTTCGCCAACTTCTCAAAAGAGCTTTGGCTCATACCATACACAGCTGCACCTTCCCGATATCTGAGGAAGCGAACCTGACTATCTTGCTTCGTTTCCTGGTATTCTCTGGCCAGTTTGGATTGTGGGTTTATCTCGTTGTTCATGACGATTCTCCTTTGCTTCGTATAAAAATTCATAGTACATTGGGATCGTTTTCGTATAGATTTGTGAGGAATACGAATTACAGTGGCTAAATCAACAAAAAAAGGCCACCTTCTAAGAATTTAATCTTAGAAAGTGACCTCTCTAGTACGTAATTTTTCTAATGAAATTGATTATCGACAGTATTTACGCCTATTATGGCTTACTATCGGCACTGATTTTGTAGTCAATTTGTGGTCAAACTACGATTTCCCCCCTTTTTCAAGGGTTAATATTACCTGACAATACTTGATAATACTGAATCTTACTCTTTTACAGACTTCATCGTCGGGAAGAGCAGCACGTCTCTGATTGCCTCAGCTCCTGTCAGAAGCATACACATACGGTCGATACCGAATCCGATACCACCTGTAGGCGGCATACCGATCTCCAGTGCGTTCATGAAGTCTTCATCTGTTGTGTTGGCCTCATCATCGCCCTGTGCAAGCAGTTCTTCCTGAGCTTTAAAACGTTCTCTCTGGTCGATCGGGTCATTCAGCTCGGAGTAAGCATTTGCCATCTCCCATCCATTCATGAAGAACTCGAAACGCTCTACATATTCCGGATTCTCCGGTTTCTTCTTTGTCAGCGGAGAGATCTCAACCGGATGATCCATAACGAATGTCGGCTGAAGCAGATGCTCCTCTACAAACTCCTCAAAGAAGAGATTCAGGATATCACCTTTTTTATGTCTCTCCTCAAACTCAATATTATGCTCTTTCGCAAGTTCTCTTGCCTGCTCCAGAGTCTTAACTTCATTCCAGTCAACGCCTGCGTACTTCTTCACTGCGTCAACCATCGTGATACGCTCGAACGGCTTACCGAGATCCATCGGGATTCCCTTGTATACGATCTGTGTTGTTCCCAGCACTTCCTGTGCAACAAAGCGATACAGATTCTCTGTCAGATCCATCATGCCGTGGTAATCTGTAAATGCCTGGTAAAGCTCCATCAGAGTGAATTCCGGGTTATGTCTTGTATCAAGACCCTCATTACGGAATACACGTCCGATCTCATATACCTTCTCGAGTCCTCCGACGATCAGTCTCTTCAGATACAGCTCCAGGGAAATACGAAGCTTCAGATCTTCGTTCAGGGCATTGAAATGTGTCTCGAACGGTCTTGCTGCTGCTCCACCTGCGTTCTGTACAAGCATTGGTGTCTCAACTTCCATGAATCCTTCTCCGCTTAAGTACTTGCGGATCGCACTGAGAATCTTGGAACGCTTGATAAAGGTATCTTTAGACTCTGTATTCATGATCAGGTCTACATATCTCTGACGGTAACGTGTATCTACATCTGTCAGACCGTGGAACTTCTCCGGGAGGATCTGTAAGCTCTTGGAGAGGAGTGTCACCTTCTCTGCATGGATAGAAATCTCACCTGTTCTTGTTCTGAAAGCAAATCCTTCCACTCCGAAGATATCACCGATATCAGATTTTTTAAAATCAGCGTAAGACTCTGTTCCGATCGCATCTCTTGCAACGTATACCTGGATGCTTCCCTGTAAGTCCTGGATATTGCAGAAAGATGCCTTGCCCATGACTCTCTTAAACATCATACGTCCTGCAATTGCCACATGGATCGGGCTTGCGTCCATGATATTTCTTCTCTCTTCGTAATCCTTCTTAAGAGCTTCTTTCGCCTGCTCCTCATCCATTCCCTCTACGTTCGGCTCCTGGCGGTCTTTTAACAGCTCAGTCTCATGTGCCTCGTAAAGACCTTTCACCTCAAGCGAATGATGTGTCTGATCGAACTTTGTGATCTGGAACGGGTCTCTTCCGTTCTGCTGCAGCTCTGCAAGCTTCTCACGGCGAACCTTCAGTAAGTGGTTGATATCCTGTTCCTGTGTCTGCTGTGCCAATTTCTTCACTCCCTTTTCTTTGTATTTTTTAGATATTTCTCTGGATAGAAAGTACTTTGTACTGCATAATTCCGGCCGGTGTTTCTACATCGACAATGTCATCCTTGTGTGCGCCGATCAGCGCTTTTCCTACCGGAGATTCGTTGGAAATTTTTCCTTCCAGGCTGTTTGCCTCGGTGGAACCAACGATCTGGAACTCGATCTCCTCGTCATACTCCAGATCCAGTACGTCTACTTTACATCCGATATTGATCTTATCAGAATCTACTTCGTCCTCAACAACAACCTCTGCGTTTTTCAGGATTTTTTCGATCTCTTCAATTCTTGCCTCGATATCACGCTGCTCATCTTTTGCTGCATCGTACTCGGCGTTCTCGGAAAGGTCTCCCTGCTCTCTTGCTTCTTTGATTTTACCGGCAATTTCTCTACGTTTGTTTACTTTGAGGTCATGAAGCTCGTCCTCCAGTTTTTTCAGGCCGGCATAGGTAAGAATTGTTTTTTTCTGTTCCATTTTATACACCCTTTCTATCGTTTCTGTATCCAGTTATATCTGATTTTATTCTGTAAACTTTCCGGAAATGCGCTGTATTTTCAGTATTCCCGGTTGAAATAAGGATAGACTCCGCCTATCCTAACAATTAAAGTAGTATAAAGGATTGCCCGCGGAATGTCAAGAAAAAAAGAAACGCAGGAAAGATTTTCTTTTTCACAAATCCTTCCTGCATCTTTCTCTTATTTTTCCTTTATTTTTCGGAGGAGCTTCCTGTCAGTGCCTTCTTTTTCCAGTTTCCTTTTTTATAGAAGATCAGCGTCAGAAGCGCACCCATGCACCAGCTTACCAGCATGGAAATCCAGAGAACCTGATATCGTCCGTTTGGCAGCTCCGGTGTTCTGGTCAGAAAAGCCAGACCGTATGCCAGCGGCACACGGATCACAACGGTAACAACCATCGAAATCCACATCGGGGTCATCGTATCGCCTGCTCCACGCATGACACCGGAAAGCGACTGTGTTACTGCCATGGCAATGTAGCCGACTGCAAGGATCTTCATCATATTGGCACTTAATGTTACGAGCTCTGTGGTATTCGTAAAGATTCCCATCAGATGATGGCCGAAAATAACAATTAAAAGGGTAATGGCCGTTGAGGTTCCGACTGCAATCAGTGTTCCCTGTTTTGCACCCTGCTCTACGCGGTCCATACGGCGTGCGCCGACATTCTGACCGGCATACGTTGTCATCGCGGTACCAAACGAAAAGTTCGGCATCATTGCAAAGCCATCGACACGCATGATGATAACATTCGCGGCGATAACCATTTCACCGAAGCTGTTGGTCAGCGACTGTACGATAACCATCGCCATGGAGAAGATCGCCTGGGTAATACCGGACGGCAGACCAAGGCGGATAATTTCCATCGAATACTGCTTTTTCATTTTCAGATATTTGGGTTTGAAATCAAAAATGTCGGTCATACGCATCAGACGCCACATACAGAGTACTGCAGAAATTGCCTGCGCAATCACGGTCGCGTATGCAACTCCGGCAACGCCCATGTGGAACTGGGAAACGAATACAATATCCAATACAATATTGATGACCGTTGCCACCAGCAGATAAATCAGCGCCGAAATCGAATCGCCGAGTCCGCGAAGGATACCACATAGAATGTTATAGTACGCACTTCCGGCACAGCCCACCATCAGAATCACCAGATACGAGGTACACCAGTCGATGATGGAATCCGGCGTTTTCAGCATTTCCAGCAGCGGCCTTGAGAGGACGGCTCCCAGAATCATAATAATGATGGAGGAAATCGCTGTCAGCGTGACGCAGTTTCCGATCGTCATCGAAAGCTCTTTTCTTTGTTTTGCTCCAAAATACTGCGACACCATGACGCCGGCGCCGACGGAAATTCCGACGAACAGAACCAGAAGCAGGTTTAAAATCGGGCTGGCGCTTCCAACTGCCGCAAGCGCATTGTCCCCGACATATTTTCCAATTACAATACTGTCAACCGTGTTGTAGAGCTGCTGGGCAATGTTGCCGATCAGCATAGGGATTGTAAAAGCTACAATCTTTTCCCACGGCTTTCCCACCGTCATGTCGGACGGTGCGAAAAGTTCCTTCATAGTCATACACTACACTCCCTCTTTTGTGTTTTTTGTCCCAATAACTCTGTTTATCAGTATAGCACAAAAAAAATACCCATGATATATCAATATTGGCATATCATAGGTACTTTTTTGACTTGTTTTTATCCTCGTTCCCACTCATTCAGCATCTGTTCCAGCGTCTGCAGGCTCTCCACCTGATTGATCGCCGCGCGAAGCTTTGCCGAATGCGGAAAGCCCGCCGTATACCATGCAACATGCTTGCGCATCTCACGGATACCGATCGCGCCGCCCTTGTATTCCACCTGCATCCGCGCATGACGGAGCATCATTTCTTTTACCTCATGCTGGGTCGGCTTTGCAAGTGTCTCACCGGTTTCCATATAATGAAGAATCTGTTTAAAAATCCACGGATTTCCTTCCGCGCCGCGTCCGATCATGATACCGTCACAGCCGGTCTGTTCCACCAGTGCCTTGGCACTCGCCGCATCTGTCACATCGCCGTTTCCGATAACCGGAATCGAAACGGCCTCTTTTACCCGGCGAATGATATCCCAGTCTGCTTTTCCGGAATAAAACTGCGCTCTCGTTCTTCCATGCACCGCAATTGCGGCCACGCCGCAGTCCTCGAGGATCTTTGCAATTTCCACAGCATTCGCCGATTCTTCGTTAAATCCCTTTCGGATCTTTACGGTTACCGGCTTTTTCACTGCCTTTACCATGCTTGTCACGATTTCCCGCACCAGATGCGGATCCTTCATAAGAGCAGAGCCTTCTCCGTTATTGACAACCTTTGGCACCGGACAGCCCATGTTAAAATCCAGAATATCAAACGGCCTTTCCTCGATCTGCGCGGCAATCTGCCCCAAAATCTCCGGATCACTGCCGAAAAGCTGCAGGGACACCGGATGCTCACCCGGATCGATTGTCATCAGATCCTCGGTATTTTTATTCTTATATAAAATTGCCTTCGCGCTCACCATTTCCATGCAGATCAGACCCGCACCCTGCTCCTTGCACAGGACACGAAACGGCAGATCCGTCACACCCGCCATCGGCGCGAGCACGAGCGGGTTCGGTATCTCCACGTTTCCGATTTTCAGTGGCGGCATCTTCTGCAGTGTACGTTTCTTATTTTCCATTCGGTTTCTCTCCGTCCTCTTCCATCAGCGCCTCCTCCGGCACTTCCTCACCGAGGAAGAAGACGCGGTAATACAGCTCCAGGGATTCCAGCAGCTCCTTTTTTTCTTCCTGATACTGCTTGATCCGGAGTGCGCCGCCGATCTCGTCGTACATCGCATCTGCGTCTACGGCCTCTGTCTCAAACTGCAGACTTCCGTCGCTGTCAAACCACATGGTAAAAATACCGCCGATTTCCACCGTGAACATGACACACATCACATGAAGCTCATCCTGCACAGACTGTGGCAGGGATGCAAAATCCTGGTTAAAATAATATTTCTGTTCGTATGCACTTGCTCCGCAGAGCACTACTTTTTCATTATCTGAATACATAATTTTTCCTTTCTCTTCCTTTTCCGTTCTCTCTACACGTAGCTGTATAAGCCTCGCACCGAAACCTCTCCGGAATGCACCTCAACGATCGTTCCGTCCTCTTTTTGCACGCGCAGCTCACCGGTCGGCGTGATGCCGAGCGCAACGCCCTCGAACGGCTCCTTCGGATCGAGTACACGCACCGGCTGGTCCTTGTTTGCAAGCACAGCCTCATACGCTTCCTTCAGCCCCAAGAGATCCCCTGCTTCCAGGAATTTTTCATAGTCCTTCTCAAATGCCTCCAGCACCGCTGCGACCACTTTCGCCCGGTTGACGGGATGACCTGTTTCTATCGCCAGTGAGGTCGCAATCTCCGCGATTTCTTCCGGGAATTCCATCTGATTGACATTGATTCCGGTTCCGATGACAACATAATTGATATAATCAATCTGTGCACTCATTTCTGTCAGAATACCACAGAGCTTTTTTCCATTCAGCACCGCATCGTTCGGCCATTTGATTTTCGTATCGACACCGAGCGCTCTTTGCACACCCTGCACTACGGCAAGTCCCATTACAATCGTCAGCATCGGTGCTTTGGCCGGCTCAAGATCCGGATACAGCAGTATCGACATCGAAACAGAGGTTCCCTCCGGCGATTTCCAGACTCTGCCACGGCGGCCTTTTCCGGCAGTCTGCGTTTCAGCCGTTGTCAGTGTGCCGTTCGGCGCACCTTCTTCCGCCAACCGCTTCGCCCACGTATTTGTCGAATCCACCTCGCGGCTGTAATAAACCGTCTGTCCGACATATTTCGTATGCGTGCGGCTTTCCAGCTCATCCTTCGTTACGAGATCCGGCTCGTTCAACAGGCGATATCCCTTATTCTGAACGGCTTCAATCTCGTATCCTTCTTCTTTCAACTGATTCATTATCTTCCATACTGCGGTGCGGGAAATCCCAAAGTGTTCACACAGCTCCTGTCCGGAAACATTTTTCCCGGATTCCCGCAGAAGACGCAGCGTCTCGGCTCTCTTATTTTCCAGCATATCGTATTTTCACACTCCTCGTGTCGCTTTCATACTATAAGAAGCACGCTTGATGCATTTCGTAAAATCAACAGCAGCGCTGCGGAAGAGTTTTCCGCAGCGCTGCTGTGCGTGTTTCTTCGTTATTCTATTATACACAGTCTATTCCGGTTTTTCCACCCAAAACTTTATGCTCCGAGTGTCGCTGCCATAACTGCTTTGATCGTATGCATACGATTCTCTGCTTCCTCGAATACTCTCGACTGCGCAGATTCAAACACCTCATCGGTTACTTCCATCTCGTTCAGACCGTAGCGGTCGTGGATCTCTTTTCCGATTTTTGTTTTCAGATCGTGGAAGGACGGCAGACAGTGCAGGAATACGGCGGTATCTTTTGCATTTGCCATTGCTTCTTTTGTGACACGGTACGGAGTCAGATCGTGGATTCTCTCCTCCCATACGCTGTCCGGCTCGCCCATAGATACCCATACATCGGTATAGATAACATCGGCATCTTTTGTTCCCTCTTTCACATCCTCGGTCAGTGTGATCGTTGCACCGCTTTCTTTTGCATACTCTTCACACTGAGCCACAAGCTCTGCGTTCGGGAAGTATTTCTTCGGTGCACAGGCCACAAAATCCATTCCCATCTTGGCAGATGCAATCATCAGGGAATTTCCCATATTGTAACGGGCATCGCCCATGTAAACGAATTTGATGCCTTTTAAATGGCCGAATTCTTCCTGGATCGTCAGCATGTCGGCGAGCATCTGTGTCGGATGGTACTCGTTCGTCAGTCCGTTCCATACCGGAACTTTCGAATATTTTGCCAGCTCTTCTACAATCTCCTGGCCGAATCCACGGTACTCAATTCCCTCATACATACCGGCAAGAACGCGGGCTGTATCTTTAATGCTCTCTTTTTTGCCGATCTGGGAACCGGTCGGATCCAGATACGTTGTTCCCATACCGAGATCATGTGCAGCTACCTCGAAGGAACAGCGGGTTCTGGTGCTGGTTTTCTCGAAAATCAGTGCAACGTTTTTACCGCGCAGGGTATCTACCGGAATGCCTTTCTTTTTCTTCTCCTTCAGCTCTGCAGACAGATCCAGCAGATAGGCAATCTCTTCCGGTGTAAAATCTTTCAATGTCAGAAAATCGCGTCCTTTTAAATCCATGGTTTGTTCCTCCTTATATCTCTGCATATGGTGTATTTTATTATTTCCTATCCTATGATGTTGGGTCAAAAGGTTTTTTGACCCTTTGGTTGCCTTGAATAGTCTCTATTATGAAACAGACCTGTTCATCTGTCAAGAGGAAGATGTATATTTTTACGTATTTTCTTCGCAATATGCATAATATATGTATTTTTATGCATATCATTGTACTTTCATACAGAAAATTCTCCCGTGTCCGGCTTGATACTTTTCACGGGAGAATCCTGTTTTACTTATTGCTTTATCTCGGTTTTATTTCTGATTACTTCTGCACTTCTTTTCCTGCCGGCACTTTCTGTTCCTCCACAATACCTTTGAATGTGGTAGCCAGACTTGCCAGTCCCTGCAGATCGGACGGAACAACAATCTTTGTTGCCTTTCCGTTTGCCAGAACGCCGAGTGCCTCAAGGCTCTTTAAGGTAAGGACGGCATCGTCCGCACCTGCTTCTTTGATCGCGCGGATACCATCGGCATTTGCCTGCTGTACTTTGAGGATTGCCTCTGCCTGGCCTTCTGCCTCACGGATCCGTTTCTCTTTTTCTGCCTCTGCACGAAGAATAGCCGCCTGTTTTTCTGCCTCTGCATCGAGGATGGCTGACTGTTTTTTACCTTCAGCAACAAGGATCGTCGATTTTTTCTCTCCTTCTGCGATCAGGATCGCTTCACGGCGCTCACGCTCTGCCTTCATCTGTTTCTCCATGGCTTCCTGGATAGCTGCCGGAGGCATGATATTTTTCAGCTCGACACGGTTTACTTTGATACCCCACGGGTCTGTCGCGATATCGAGCGCTGCCTGCATCTTCGTGTTGATGATTTCACGGGAAGTCAGCGTCTCATCGAGTTCCAGATCTCCGATGATGTTTCGAAGCGTTGTTGCCGTCAGGTTTTCAATCGCCATCAGCGGATTGACAACACCGTATGCAAACAGCTTCGGATCGGTAATCTGGAAGAATACAACGGTATCAATCTGCATCGTAACGTTATCTTTTGTAATAACCGGCTGCGGCGGGAAATCCACCACCTGCTCTTTTAAATTCACGCGGATGGCCACACGCTCGATAAACGGAACTTTAAAATGAAGACCGGTTGCCCAGGTGCCTTTGTATTTTCCAAGGCTCTCAACAACGTAAGCACTGGCCTGCGGCACGATCTTCACACACGATGCTGCAATAAACAGTACAATCACAAGAAGCACAATCAATAAAATTCCTGCAATTCCTCCACCACTCATGTTTCATTTCCTCCTTCTTTTTCTTTAACCTTTACAATCAGCTTGACACCTTCCACACGGAGCACTGCAACAACAGCATCCACGGGAATCGTGCCTCCTTCGTTTTCTGTCCGCGCGGTCCAGATATTTCCGCCAAGTGAAACCTTTCCGGTCCCCGCCAGATTGGAAATCTCCTCCGTCACGACTCCTTCCATACCGATCACACGGTCTACGTTCGTCTTCAGCGTATCCTTACTCAGAAAGCGAACGGCGAAAGGACGTGTAAAAATCAGAAGCACCAGCGATACGACAAGAAAGCTGGCAACCTGAATCCCCAGCCCGGCCCCGCACATGGCAGCGATCAGAGCAACCAGCGCCCCGCCCGCAAACCAGATCGTCGCAAGCCCAAGCGTCGCCGCCTCAATCACCAGGAATACAATCAGCGCAATCAGCCAGTAAACTGCAAATTCCATGCATTTTCTCCCCCTTTCTGAAAAATTAGCTGTTGAGATCATCATACTATAATGACATAAAAATAACAAGCAAAGTTAAAAACATTCAGAAAAAAGAAAGATTTGTCAGGAATCGCCTACAGACTGTCAATTCCGAGGCGGGACATCAGAACGAGGATGGCTGACAGAAAATAGTATGCGTGGAGGCGGAAAAATAATACGAGGATGAAGGTGAGGAGTTTCCAGAATACGGATTTAATTTTTGTCGCATAGCGCAGACAGTTTCCAAAAGTCAGCGTTTTCCGGACAAACGGATCTTCTCCATACCGCTTCAGAAAGCTTCTCACAATCCGAATCTTTTTTCCGCGATACGTCATCTCCTCTTTTGCCAGATACATTGCTCCGATGACAAGATGGAACAGCATAATATCCCCATAGTCTTCTGCAATCCTGTGTTCTTTTAAAAACGTTTCAAAATCCGCTGCTATCTGAATCCAGTTTTTCATCAATCGTTTTTTCGGCCGAAACGTCAGAGACTGCAGATTTTCCCGGTAGAGTACAATACTCTGCGGCACAAAAGCATATTTCGGATCACATGCGCAGCAGCGGAAATTGTGTGCTTTATCCTCTGCGTAAGTATATTGCGGCACCCACAGTTCATGTTCTGTTAAAAACGCTCTTCGATAAAGTTTTCCCCAGTTGTACGATAAACTTCCTGATTGGAAGAACCCCTTAAACCGAAAAGCGATGCTGTCTGGATCTTCGTCTTCTAATGAACTTCTGCATTCAACGCTTTCGCCATTTTCCTTCCATCTGTGATACTTTCCGATTACAATATCCGCTTTCTTCTCCTCGGCCTGTATCACCATAGAACGTATCGCATTTTTCTCATCCAGTTTATCGTCTGCATCCAGAAAAAGAAGATACTTTCCCTCCGCCGCAGCAATCCCTGCATTCCGGGACGCTGCACAGCCTGCATTCTTCTGATTCAGGATACGAATCCTTTTATCTGCCCGCGCACTTTCCGCGCATATTTCAGGCGAGTGGTCCGTCGACCCATCATTCACCAAAATAATTTCCAGTTCGGGGTAATCCTGCATCCCGACACTTTCCAGACATTCCCTCAAAAATTTTTCCGCCTGATAAACTGGAATAATCACACTCACAAGTGGATAATTCATCGTATCTGATCCCCTCTTTTTCTACTTTATAATAGAAAATATAGCCAATAATATACAGAACGTCAACTGTCTTTCACATACTTCATTGCATGGCAGTACAAGTTGTGATAAAGTTATAGAAACGATGCTGTTTGTAATTGTCGCTCTCATTCAGAATACGAAAGGATCATGACAGATGGAGACCGCCAAAATTGATTTTGTAATTACATGGGTAGATGGAGCCGATCCAATCTGGTATAAAGAGAAACTGGAAACCTTAAAGAAACAGGGAAAAACCGCAGAAGAAATGATTGATAACAGCACCTCCAGATACCGTGACTGGGATATTTTAAAATACTGGTTCCGTGGTGTTGAAAAGTTTGCCCCATGGGTCAATCAAATTCATTTTGTGACATATGGCCATGTACCAGACTGGCTGAATGAAAAACATTCTAAACTCCATATCGTAAAACATGAAGATTTCATCCCGCAGGAATTTCGTCCGACATTCAGTTCCCACCCGATTGAGTGGAAGGTTCTCGCCAAATATTTCGATAAACGGGAAAATATGAAGAAACAGCCGGGAGCATATTTTCATCCCGGACACGCACCGTTCCTTCACGCTGGAGCTGCACTACCGCATCGTCGGTGTCTATCAGTTTGCCCGTGCGAATGAGCTGGTGGACGAGATTTTCTCCGCGGATCATCTGAAAGCATCTTCCCTTACGCTCTACGGTCAGTCCTATCCGGTGCTGCCGCCGACGGAAAATGTTTTTTACATGCTGCATCATATGCTGAAGCACTACCTCTACAGCGGCTTCGGCAGCCGTCTGCTCTGTGACTTTACGTTGTATCTAAAAAAATATGCACCGGAAGTTGATTTTGAAAAAATTCACTTCTGGTGCAGAGAATCAAAAATTTTTCATCTTTACGAGCTGATTCTGGAATCCTGCCGCATTTATTTCGGTCTGCCATCCTCTGTTGACCCGAAGGTACACTGCTCCGCCGCCGACTGCGCTGTCTTTCTGGAGAAAATCCTCGCGGACGGTGATTTCGGCAGTGACACAGAACGAAAAATCGTCAGCAACGGCTCCTACCAGCACACCGGTGTCCGTGCATGGTTCCACGAAGGCCATATTCAGATGAAGCTGCGGTTTCCAAAGCTTTACAAATGCGTCCTCCTCTGGCCGGTGCTGTGGGGCATCACGTTTTTCTGTTTTCTTTCCAACACATACCGTGTCCGCCACACCACGCTGCTGCAGACACTGGCAGACTTCCGGGCGGATAATCAGAAAACCAAGCTTCTGAAAATTTTTGATAATAACGATGTTTCCTGAACATCTTCCAAAGCAAAACAGAAAAAGAGTAAACGAACGTCTCCCCTTGTTCGCTTACTCTTTTTCTATTGGATCCATCTATCTATAGGAATGCATTTCCCCTCCGCCTATCCCCTTGCGAAGGTTCCATGCTTATTTTTTAATAAAAGTGCTGATATCCAATCTGGATTCCGCTGCCGTAGCCGCTGTTGAAATACAGGCATCCGCCAACCGGACTCTCTCCTGCAAGTGCCGCCTGTGCAGCTGCGTAACAGTCACTTCTTGCTCCGCGCGCCAGCACGCTCTGGAATGTTCCGGTCGCAACCGGTGTGAACTGTCCGCTCTGATAAATAACGCCGGAAATGCTGTTCGGGAAAGAACCGCTGTTGACACGGTTTACCACAACTGCTCCAACGGCCACCATTCCGGTATAACTCTCGCCGCCTGCCTCGCATTCGATCAGTGACGCAAGCATGGCCACATCATTGCTGTCTGCGGAAATGACAGAGGAACTGCCTGCTGATACTGTCTGTGATGCCTGATACTCTTCCATCGAAACGGCGCCTTTCAGCTCTTCGGAAAGCGTCACATAATCAGCATGAACGTATGCGCTGCTTCCGCTGTACTGGATCTGATACCAGTCTGCCTCTTCGCCGAATACGCTGACCTCACCATTCTGTGTCAGTGTTCCAATCTGCGCGGAATCTGTGGATGCTGCCTCACGGACACGAAGGCTGTCCGCCTGAACAACTCCGGTGATACCGCACATATTGCGGTAATGTGCTTTTGCCTCTTCCCCAAATACCAGATATTCATTCTTTATGTAGCCTTCTACACCATTGGAAGAGATCTTGCTCCACTCGTCTCCTTTTTCTGTTACAGTAACCGCATAGCCCGGCATCAGAACTCCGACGATCTCGGAATCTGCGTTTGCCTCGCTGCGGATGTTGGCATATCCTTCTACGTTTGCTGCAGCCATTGTGCTCCAGTCTGTTTTATTTAAAATGGTTTCTTCCTTTGTCTCTGCTTTTACGGGTGCAGCCATGATGACAGTCAGTGTGAGCACGCTCCCCAGGATGCCCGGCACATAACTTTTTTTGAATGTCATACTTACCTCCTGAATAATTATTACGTTTTTGTTACATCTTGTTACAAACCGATTCTACCAGTGTTACATCTTTTTGTCAACTGGAACATTTCGACAACATTCCTGTCTTTTTCCATCGTTTTTTTCATAGAACCCACAATTTTTCACCACTTTTCCGCTTTTTTGACGAATTGGATCGGTTTTTATTCCCACTTTTTCTTTTGCAGAAGACCTGCCCGGAATGCTTTTCCGTGTCTTGTTTCCTTCTTTTTATTTTGTTGTCGTTTCACATTTTGTCCCTTTTTTCGTCTTTTCCCGCAAATATTTTTTAAGAAATTGTGACAGTTCTTTTTCTATTTTTCGACATGCATTACAAACCTTTTCCACTTTTGACGCATTTTCAAATTTTCTTTTAACTTTTTATTTTTACATGATATTTCTTTCTATATGTGGTATAATCTTTAAAAAGAAAGAAAACTTATATTTTACCAATTATTTTTCTTTCAATTTATACGTGAAACTTACCGCAGGAAAATAAAACAGACCGACATCAGAAAACGATCAGGTGAAAGGAGGATGTCATATGTTACACAGCACACAGACAACGAAAAAACACACAGGAAATTTGATTCTGAGATTCGGAATGGCAGGCCTCCTGGCGGCCGGATTATTTTTTTCCGCCCCGTATTCGGCAGCAGCCGAGACAGTTCCAAGTGCAGAAAATACAGACGCCGGTGAAATTACCATTCACTTCACCCATTACGATGCACAGGACCTGGAATTCTATCTGAACACCGATCAGGCGGCTCTTGCTTTTACCGATGCTGCCCTGACATTTCAGGATTCCACAATGGATGCGCCGGTCACCATGTCATATCTTTCCGATGATGGTTCCTATGTCCTGTATCAGAACAGCGAACCGGTCGAGGAAGTAAACGGAACGTTCTCCGTATCGATGGTTACGGAACCTGGCTACACACTGGATATGGATCAGATTTCCTTCTATGTTAATGGACAGGCCGTTTCCAATGGCGGTTCCGTTGTGATTACGGATTCTTCGGCGGCGATGACTTCTCTTGTTTACTGTACCGCAATCCCGGAAACACCGGCAGCTGACCCGGAGCCATCTCTTCCGGAAGAGCCATCTGCACCGGAAGTTCCGGAAGAACCGGCCGCTCCAGAACCATCGGTTCCGGAACAGCCATCCGCACCGTCAGAAACCCCGACCGTGGTACAGCCATCTGCTTCGGAACAGCCGGCACAGGAAAATATTCTTCCAGAAACCGCAGCTCCTGCATCCAAAACCGCACCGGAACAGGTTCCTGCATCCGAACCGATCGCAGCAGAACCGATTGCCAGCGCAGTTGTTACAGAAGACGAAGAAGTTGATCTTTCCACCATTCACCCGGAAGTTACCGCATCCGCTGTTACTTCTTCCAGCCAGCTTCCAGCCGCAACACAGATTGTACCATCTGTCAGAACAACAGACCCGGATGCACAGATTCTTACTTCGGAAACTGCAGCTCTTGAAAATGCCGCACAGGCCGAGAATACACAGACTGCACACACAGGAATCGGCTCCTGGTTCCATCAGCGGACAAATCAGATCCTCGCAGTCATGATCGCCGTGATCCTGCTTCTGATCCTGATCGAATCACTTCTGGCACTGAAGGATTCCATGAATCAGAAAAGATCGCATCGCTTCTATTAAAAATAAGGTCCATAATAAAAAATAAGCATACAAAGAGAAGGAACGTATCTCACGAAACATGGGATACGTTCCTTCTCTTATATTATTTTTTATCCTCTTTTTTTCGCAGCCGCTTTCTGAATCTCACAGAAATCGTGCAGCGCCTGACGGCCGATTTTTACGATTTTACGGATGTTGATGGAATTTGTTCCGCCCTGACGCGGCTTGAAGCTGATCGGGATGAAACGGATTTTCCGGTGAAAATACGCTCCAAAGGCAGTCAGCAGTGCGTTCGGCAGATTGTAGTTTTCCGGCATCAGCGGCAGATACTCGGCCACGTAGTCTGCTTTCATCAGACGGAACGGGGCATTTGCATCCGGCACGGATACGTGGAAATAGGTCCAGAGCACCGCGCACAGCACTTTTTCCACGACAGCGCGGGAAAAGCCGTCGCCGCGGCTTGTGCGGTTTCCGAAAATGGCGTCGTAGCCCTCGCGGATCTGCCAGAACTTTTCGAACTCCGCCGGATCGGTCTGACCGTCGGAATCGGTCTGGAAGATATAGTCCACACCGTTTTCAAGTGCATAGCGGTAGCCGTACAGAACGGTGGAACCGTGGCCGCCGTTTGGCTTCGTCAGCACGGTGAGCAACGGGCGGGTTTCGCACTCTGCTGAAGCAATTTCATACGTATCGTCGCGGCTTCCGTCGTTGATGATTACAAGACGGGACGCACCGCCGCCGTTATGCTTCTCCACGACGGGATACCATTCCTCGATCGTTCTTTTGATATTTTCCGACTCATTATAGGCTGGTATTACAATATATAAAGTATCCATTGGTATTCTCCTTGCATTTCCTTCCATCCATTATACAGGATTTCTTTTCATTGCGAAAGATGCGCTCATGGAGAAAATTTCCCAGTACCGTTCGTTTGTTATTCTTCCCACAGTTTCTGCGGATAACGGCCCTCGTCTTTTAATTTCTGCAGTGCTGCCATGACATTTTCTTTGTCTTCTTTGTACGTTACGCCGTACCAGTTATCATAGGAACGGAGTACGGTGACTTCCGCTTTTTTCTCCTGCAGCAGTTCATCGACAACGAACGGCAGGAAGTATTCGCCTTTTAACGGGTTAGTTTTGTATACATCCTCGAGGAACGGCAGGAAGCGGCGTTTCAGCTCAATCAGGATACTCGGTGTGAAGCCCCAGAGGTTCATGGAAACGATGGTTCCCTGCGGCAGTCCGGTCCAGGTTGCGCCGTCATCCTCGGTGTATTCGGCCTGTCCGCCGTGGTTTTCGATTCTTGTGCGCTCATGAATGCCGACAAGGTGGTTCTGGTCGTCTGCGGTGCAGATGCCGCGGGCTACGTGGCCATTGTCGGTCAGGGTTTTGTACAGGTCGTAGGCAACCATCGCGTACTGATAGGCCGCGCCGTCCTGTTCGGTTGTCAGCTGGCGGTAGATCTCCTCGAATGCCGTTCTTCCATAATAATCATCGGAATTGATGACCGCGAACGGTGCGCCGTCGATGGCTTCTGCCGCACAGAGAATCGCATGACCGGTTCCCCACGGTTTGACGCGGCCTTCCGGCACTTCGTAGCCTTTCGGGAGAACGTCGAGTTCCTGGTAAACATACTCTACATCCATGTATTTCTCAATTCGCCTGCCGATGCCCTCGCGGAATGCCTCGTCGATGACTTTTTTGATGATAAAGATGACTTTCTCAAATCCTGCCTGTTTTGCATCATAAATGGAAAAGTCGATAATCATATTTCCGTACGGGTCAACCGGATCAATCTGTTTTAATCCGCCGTAACGGCTTCCCATTCCTGCTGCCATGATGACTAATACTGGTTTTTTGCTCATGATGTTCTCTCCTTTTTATTCTCCAAAATAAGCTTTTAATCTCTCCGCAAAGTCTGCCGGGATTTCTCTTTCAAATGGAAATGGTTCTGCATCCGCCAGATACTCGGCGATTTCGCCCAGGACACCGGCGCTCCGGTTCAGTGACCAGGCGGAGATCCAGTCGATCGTATCGTGGCAGGTGTGCATGCCGAAACCATCGCGGTTCAGCGTCATCGCCGGGATGCCCTTCCATGCGAAGGTGTTGGAATCGCTGCTCCAGATGTTGTTGATGAGCGATACGCCTTTGTCCGCCTGTTTTAAGTGCTCCATGATCGCGTCGCATGCCTCTTTCGTTGCTGCCACGCCAAGCACGGTTCCGCCGATGGCCTGTCCGGCGAGGTCGACGTTCATGTTGAAGCGGTGCTGCGCCAGCTCGGCTTCATGCGCTTTCACATACGCCCGGCTTCCGCAGAGACCCGGCTCCTCCGCGCCGAACCAGATGCATTCCAGTGTCCGTTTCGGGCGGTTTTCGGCGAAGTAGTGTGCCAGCTCCATGATGATCGCTGCGCCCGCCATGTTGTCGTATGCACCAGGTCCCTGCGGAACGGAATCGTAATGAGCCGTCAGCGTCAGGATTTCCTCTGGCTGCCCGGTTCCCGGGATGCGCAGGATGATATTTTTCGACGTTCTCCTGATTTTTTTCTGCTGTAAAACGAGGCGTGCACGGCTCGCTCCCCGTTCTACCAGTTCCATCGCATCAAGATAATGAATGACGGCGCACGGCAGTTTCGGATTTTTTACGCCGCGCAGGGTGCGGTAGTCCGGCAGACGGTCCTCGTCTTTGTCCAGCGGCGTTCCGGTCAGGATCAGAAATCCGACGGCTCCTGCTTTTTCCAGTTTTTCATAGTTTTCTGCATTGGCACCGCCGTTGATCAGGACGATTTTCCCTTCTGCATGGGAAAGGCTGACCGGGTCGCCGTTTTCGACGTAGAGGAACGGAGCCTCGATGCCTTCCGGCGCGGTATTGGCTGCCGCGAAGCAGCCGCGGACGGTGTATGTTTTCTCATATGGCTCTGTGACCGTAAAGACAGCCTCGTCAACCTGCCATGTCTCAATCTCAAACGGTTCGCGGCGGATCTGTAATTCGCCCTGCCCCCATTTTTCTGCGATTTCAGAAAGTTCTTTTTCGATCCGGCAGGCTGCTTTTTCTTCGCCTTCCGTTCCGGCTTCGCGGATGTAGTTAAACTGGCCGACGAACTCGTACTGCCGCTGGCCGCTGATGGTATTTGCTTTCATAATAATGTTATGTCCTTTTCTTAAAGTTCTTCCAGTACCGCTTTCGCGCTGCGTACGGCTTTGACGTCCGTGCGGTAGATGGTGTATTCGCTTAAGGATGGAAGTCCCATGTTCACATTTTCTTTCCGGTACTGCATCGGGCTCGCCAGCTCGATTTTTCCGGACATGTGATAGGCGGTCACTCCGGTTTTCGGATACAGCTTGCGGATCGCATCCGCGCAGATACCGCCGCCCGCCTGAATACGGATGCGTCCCGCCGCCTGGCGCTGCAGTTCGGCGAGAAGCTCTGCTCCTTTTACCGCACTGTTCTGCTGACCGGAGGTGAGAATGGTGTTCATACCAAGCGATACCGCCTGCTCAAGCGCTTCTTTCGGATCGCGGCAGACATCGAACGCGCGGTGCAGCGTCACGGACATGCCGTCGGCTGCCTCCATCAGCTGTTCCATTGCCGCCATATTCATCGTTCCGTCTTCTTTCAGCACACCGATGACAACGCCCTCTGCACCGAGTTCGCGGTACATCGCGACTTCCTCACGGATTTCTTCTAATTCATATGGGGTATAGCAAAAATCTCCGAACCGCGGACGGATCAGTGCATGGATCGGAATGGTTGTCTGTCTGCGGATCACCTCAAACAGCTTCGGACTCGGCGTTGTTCCGCCGATCACCAGATTCTGACACAGCTCCAGCCGGCCCGCTCCGCCTTTTGCCGCCGCAAGCGCCGACTCCGCCGAGTCCACGCAGACTTCCAGGATATAATCGTTCATAAAATTCCCTCTGTTTTCGTAAGTTTTCTTTCTCTATCATACCCTATTTGGGGCGATTAGGAAAGAGCTTCTTTGGTTCACTTTCGTTCACTTCTGCTTTTGATGCAGATACTTCTCCCTCGTCGCCATCCCGCCGCGGATGTGGCGCTCGGACTTGTTTACATCAAGAATCTTCCGCGCCTCCGCCGCCAGCTGCGGATTCACCAGCACCAGCCGCGAGGTCAGATCCTTGTGCACAGTGCTCTTGCTCACCCCGAATTTTTTCGCCGTCTGCCTTACTGTCGCTTTCGTCTCGATCATGTAAATCGCTGTTTCTACAGCACGCTCCTCGATATAGTCCCTCACAAAAAGCCTCCGAAGACGCTGTTTTTACAGTGTATTCGGAGGCTATGATGGGTATGTCTTCTATATTTATTATTTGTAATATACCCATACCGCTTTTGTCTGTTCCAGCACCTGATCGATATCCCAGGTTTTTTCGGAATTTTTTCTGCTGTTTGGGTCATTGATTTTCAGTCTGCCGTTCTGCAATCCGGTAAGAACGATGAAATGGCCGTTGCTGGTAAACTCCCCGGGTCCCATCAGGGCAATGATGGGGTTACCGGCCTGCAGGTTGTTTTCCACCCGTTCCCGTTCCACAGGGATTTCTTTGCTGGAAAGGCCGATCTGCCGGGCTCCTTCCAGCATCAGAGACCAGGCGGTTCCGCTGCCGTCTACGGCGTAGCCGTTCTGTGAGGCAAAGTCGGCGACCCAGCGCGGATTTTTTGTGATATCGCCGGTCATGAAAATGGCAACCATGGAAAGCGCTGTCGGCCCGCAGCCGCTTAAACCCATCACTTCACCGGCATACTGGTGATAACCCCATCTCTGATCCCACTGTAAAAGAAGCGGGATTTCTGATATGTCTGTCAGGTCACTTAAATCAATCTCCGGTTCCACGTCTTTTTTCAACGGATATTCTTCGACAAATGTCTCCGTCTCTTTGTTTCTTTCATAAAGTTTCAGCAGATCCTCCGGGTACTCGTCCATGGAGATTCCGTTTGCTTTGGCATATCGCTTGATCGGGTTCTGGCCGGCCCTCAGCACACCGGCAAAAATCAGAATGCAGCCGAGCAGGAGCACCGCCCGCATCCGCCGGACTTTTCGTCTCCGCCTTCGCGCTTTTTCTCTCCTGCGCACCGTACTTTTCCATTCTGCCGCCTGTCTCCATTCCAGTGTATTGTTTTCGTTCCTCATAAAAAACCCCCTCCTGCTCTTTTCATTATTTTCGGGGATTGCTATAAATCTGCCCATATGCTATCATATCAGATTTTAAATTTTTCTTTTTGCAGATTTTCCGAAGAAATGCGGCATTTTCTCTGTCTGCTTTCTTAAGATTCTTTTAATCCTGCATTTTGACCGTGCAAAAGGAATTCGACTACCTATGAACGGTAACAGATCATAATGAAAATCGGAAAATCCGGTAAATATCGTTGAGAAAACATATCAAAAATGGTAGAATAAGGAAAACACAAACTTTAAGCGGAGGATAAAACAAATGAAAAAACTGAAAGTAAAAAAAGGCAGTACCTGTATGGCATGTCTTGCCTGTGTGGGAGCATGTTCTGAGGCATTTTATAAGGTATTCGATCCGGACAAGGCATGTCTGCAGATCGTAGAGAAAAAGGCAGTCCGCCCGATCGCCTGTCCGCAGTGCGGAAAATGTGCAGAGGCCTGTCCGGAAGGCGCCATCACCCAGAATCCGAAGGGCGTTTACATGATCAACAAGAAAAAATGTACGGGATGCGGAGCCTGTGCAAAGGCCTGCCCATTTGGCCTGATCGTAAAGACCGAGGGAAATCCGGCTTCCAAATGTATCGCCTGCGGTATCTGCGCGAAAGCCTGTCCGATGGATGTACTGGAAGTTGTGGATGAATAATCATCCGAATTCTTAGATATCGCCAGGATCTCGTGTAAGCACAGATCCTGACTCATTGCTCACATAAACATAAAAATGCACTGTGGAACGTCGTCTGACAATTCCACAGTGCATTTTTATGTTAAACGAAAAACAATTTATTCCCATTCACTGTCCGCACGATGATGGACACCCGTTTCCGAAGACGGCATTCCAACAGACAGGAACAAAATTTACAATTTTACGCCCGCGCCAGCAGAACCATTGATTTTGCCGGAAGCATCATGCTTTCTTTCATCTCTGCTCCGTCCTCTGCGCAGCGTTTTCCGTCGCAGAGCAGTTTCCAGTTTCCTTCCGGGAGTTTCTGCAAAGCTTCTTTTTCCCATGGATTGTAGAAGACGCAGACTGCGCGGCCATCCGGGTATTCCAGTTCGTAACCTGCGATCTGGTTCTCACGGAAAAATGTCTTTTTACAGTCCGGCTCGCACGTTCCGTATGCCTGAAATTTTCGGCGCAGAGCGAGAAGACCGCGGTAATAGTCCACCAGCTCTTCCTGCTCCAAGGCGCGTGTCCAGTCAATTTTGTTGAGCTGCCACGGCGATTTGAAGCTGTTTCCCTCACCATGCTTCGTGCGCGCAAATTCCTCACCTGCCTGGAAAAACGGCATTCCCTTACAAGTCATCACAATGCCCGCTGCCAGACGGTTCATCGAAAGCGTCCGCTCATCCATCTTGTCAAAATCCGGCTCCACATTCTCCTTCCGTTTCGGGTCGGACAGTTTTAATTTATCCCACAGCGTATAATTATCATGTGCCGACACGTACGGAATAAGCTGGCTCGCATTGCGCGGCTCATAGGCTCCTTTTCCGTCCATCCAGCCATCTGTTGCGGAAAGTATTCCTGCGGAAAGACGCTCTTTTCCATTGACATAGCCTCCCTCTGCGGCAATGAAAACACTTCCCTTAATAGAATCTCTCGTATCGTCACAGAACATGGAAATGCCGTCCATCAGCTTTCCGATATTCTGTTTATCCGATGGGAAATATCCCTCCTGCATCGCGCTTGCCGCTGCTTTCCATGGTTCACCGTAGACAAGAATCTCCTCGCCGCGCGGCATCCGGTTCAGCGCTGTGCGGATCGCATTCATGGTTTCCGTATCGTGCAGCGCCATCAGATCAAAACGGAATCCGTCAATATGATATTCCTTCGCCCAGTAGCAGACCGAGCGCACCATAAAACGGCGGAACATCTCGCGCTCACTCGCTGTCTCATTTCCGCAGTCGGAACCATTCGAAATGCTGCCGTCCGCCCACTCGCGGTAATAATAGTAAGGAACCGTTTTCTGCAGCGGCGATTCGAGATTGTACGTGTGATTGTAGACCACATCCATAATCACGCCGATTCCCGCTTTATGGAGTGCCTGCACCATCTCCTTCATCTCGCGGATACGTACCTCGCCGTGGAACGGATCGGTTGCATAAGAGCCCTCCGGCACATTGTACTGTACCGGGTCATAGCCCCAGTTGAACGCTTCCGCATCGTCTTCCGGCACACTGCCGAAATCAAAAACAGGAAGCAGATGCACATGAGAAATGCCAAGCGATTTCAGGTAATCGACCCCCGTCGCATGAATCCCGTCGCCGTTCAGCGTTGTGCCTTCTTCCGTAAAGGCCAGAAACTTTCCACGGTGCTTATCCGAAACACCGGAATGCGGATCACTCGAAAAATCCTTCACATGAAGCTCATACACGCAACGGTCCTCCGGCCGGATTTCCGGCCTTTTATCCTGCTCCCAGCCCACCGGGTCCGTCTCTGCAAAATTTACTACCATACTCCGCTCCGAATCAATACCGGAAGCCACGCCATACGGATCTGTCGTATCAAAAACGCCATCCGAGTGCAGGATATGATACGTATAATACGTTCCATACCAGGCCCCCTGCGCTGCACAGCTCCAGACACCCTTTTCGCCGCGTGTCATTGCAAGCGAAGCTATTTTTCGGTCTCCGTTCTCCCGGCTGCTGCCGCGGGAAAACAGCTCCAGCGAAACCTCCATCGCCGTCGGCGCCCAAAGCTTCCATTCTGTCACAAGCTGTTCATCCTTTTTCACCGAAACACCGAGGTCATCCCCTTCGTACGTAAAATTTTCCACAAATTCTTCCGATTCAAAAAAGCTTTTCCACTCCGCCGGCGTTCTTTTCACCACTGCATTCATCTTCTTTCCCTCCATCTCTTTGTAAACTCGCAGAATCTCTCCGACACTCCACGCCTGCGCATAGCAGCCCTTCGACATCACCGGCGCCGCACCATCATAAATCTCCGCAAGATGGAACAGACATCCCTCCTGCATCCAGCTTGCAAGACGGTCCAGCCCGCGGCGCACCTCCTGTTTTCCCTCTTTCGGGAAATAGTTCAGCACCGCACGGAAATACGCTCCCAGCGGAAATCCCCAGACAGTCCCCTGATGATATGCCCTGTCACGCTCCGGCTGGCTTCCGCCGATCCATGGATGAAACGCCGGATCCTCCATTTCCAACGACCGCAGTCCTGCTGTCGTGTACAGCTTTTCCTTGACCGCCTGTAAAATCCGCTGTCCCTGCTTCTGACTCACCATCTGAAACGGAAGTGCCAGCACAAACACCTGATTGCATCGGAACTGCATCTCTTCATACGTGCCGTTCAGCACATCCTTCAGGTAGCCTTCCTTTTCCATCCAGAACTTTTCGAGGAAACTCTTTTTCACCTGCTCCGCAAGCTTCCCATATGCCGATCCGTCCTTTCCGACAAACGGCGCCAGTTCTTCCAGAATTCTCAGACCATTATACCAGTATGCATTAATCTCCACCGGCTTCCCGTGACGCGGTGTCGGCAGCTCCTTGTCAATCCGCACATCCATCCACGTCACCTGCTCCAGACCGCCCCCGGCCATAATCAGCCCGTCACTGTCCATTTTAATGTGGAAATCCGTTCCCTTCTGATACCAGAACACAATATCCTCCATCACCGGAAACGCCTCGCGCACAAACTCCAGATCTCCTGTCTCAAGGTAATACTCATACACCACATCCAGAAACAAAAGTGCCGCATCCACCGTATTATACATCGGAAGCGCATCCCCCTCCGGAAACAGGTTCGGCATCAGTCCTTCTTTTGTATACGCCATAAAAGTCCGAAGAATGCTCTTGCACTCCTCATACTCCCCAATTGCCAGCGTGCACCCCGGCAGCGAAATCATCGTATCCCGCCCCCAGTCCGCAAAATAGGGAAAGCCAGCCATAATACTCTTTCCGCCTGTCGATGCCCGTTCCGTAATATACTGACTCGCACTCACCGCCAGCCGCTTTCCCACCGGATCAGAAATCCCGGACTTTTCCGCAATCGCCTCCTGCCGCTTCTCTTCCTCTTCTATCCACAGCGCAATCCTTTCCTCATCCCACTTATCCACATCATCCGCGAGACTATACACAACAAAAAAGACCTGCTCCCTGCCGTCTCCCGTCATCTCAAACCGAATCCGATGATTCACAACAGCACTTCCGATGCCATCTCTTCCATCCCGCGCATCCTGCTCAAAAAACAAATCCCTCCAGATCCTCTCCTTCTCCATCTGAAGCTCCCCATTTGTCCCATAAGAAAGAATCACACCATTGCTCGCAATACACTTCCGATCCACCGCAAAATCCTGCCCCTCCTGCAGCTGCTCCCCCTTCGCAGCAAACCGCAGCACCGGCCGAACCGAAAAACTCCCCTTCTTCCCACTTCTCACCCGATACCGAACAAGAACCGTATTCTCCCCCTGAACCATCCCAATCGTCTTCTCAATCTCAACCCCCTTCACCCGGTAAAACCATACCGGCAGACTCCCCATCTCAAACCCTTCCAGAAACCGAAACCCCTCCACATTCTGCGTCCGGTTCACAAATTCCTGTGAAAACAGATCCGTCGCCTCTCCATCCACCTCCAACGTCTCCCAGACATTCGAAATCAGATGCTCCCGCACCGTGGGCGCCTTCAGCGCCCCCATCAACAGCGCCTGATCATTCCTCGCCGCATTCCCCATCACCGTCAGCGAACAATAACCTCCCAGTCCATTCGTCAGCAAAAAACACTTCTTTTCTCCACTCCGAAAATCCATCCATTCCGAAGCATTCAATCTAATCCTGTCCATACAAAAAAACCTCCAACCTCTTACCATCCCTATTTAAAATTTAAAACTCCCATCTTTCCCACAACAACCTCACGCCGATTCGCCCTCCGGGCGAATCCAGCCTCCAGATCCGTCCCCCCACATACAAATAGAGCAGCCGACCCTCATCGGCTGCTCCACAAATCATCCTTTGACGGCTCCTGAAAGCCCATCTGTATAATATCTCTGCATTACAACAAACAAAATCGCAATCGGCACCGAAATGCAAACCGCTCCCGCCGCAAAGCAAGTATACCAGCTGTCGATATACTCCTTCTCCAGCATCTTCCACAGACCCAGCGCAACCGTATAATACTTCGCATTCGCTCTGCAGATAACCTTTGCGAAAATAAAGTCCAGCCACGGTCCCAGAAATGCGCTCAACGTCGTGTACACAATAATCGGCTTACTCAGCGGAATTGTCACCTTCGTAAATACCTGGAATCTCGTTGCTCCATCCAGATAAGCCGCCTCATCCAGTGCCTTCGGAACCGTATCAAAAAATCCCTTTGCAAGCAGGAATCCCGCTCCGGAACCGCCCGAGTACACCAGAATCAATGCCACACGGATCATCGATCCCTCCGAAAGGCCAACTGCCTTTAAGATATAGTAGACAGCAACCATCGACATAAATGCCGGGAACAGACCTAAGATCATCGCGATATTCATGTAAGTCTTACGGATTTTAAAACGCATTCTCGACATACAGTAAGAAACCGAAAGCACGAATATCGTAGAAATCAGACAGCTGAACACCGCAATGATAAACGTGTTCTTAAACATCTGCGGAAAGTCTAACACCTGCGTATCTGTAAACAGACGCACATAGTTATGAAGCGTATATCCCTTTGGGAAAAAGCTGGTAACATAAGATCCCTTCTGGGTGCTGAAGCTTAAGAGTGCAATCCACAGAACCGGAATCACCCACACAATCGCAAGCAATGCCAGAACTACATGTACAATCACATCGGAAATCATTCCGCGCGCTTTCATGGAATGTGTTTTTTTCTCTTTGTTATTCATTATTGGAATCCCTCCTCGTTCTTGTAAGAACCAGTATTCCGGTACGTGATCAGTGATACCACAGCCAGAATGACAAAGGTAAGAATACCGACAACCGCACCAACGTTAAAGTACTGTAAATCAACCGTCAGCTTGTACAGCCAGGTAACCAGAAGGTCCGTCTTTCCGGCGGTTGCTCCGACCGGAACCGGTGCACCTGCAGTCAGCAGGTAAATAACGTTGAAGTTGTTGATATTACCCGTAAACGTCGTAATCAGATACGGAGTCGTGACAAACAGCATGTACGGCAGCGTAATTTTAAAGAAAATCGTCACAGGGCCTGCGCCGTCCACACGGGCTGCCTCGTAAAGCTCTCCCGGAATATTCTGTAAGATACCGGTAACCTGCATCATAGTAAACGGAATACCAACCCAGAGGTTGATGATAACAACCGTCGCTCTCGCCCAGGTCGCATTGGTCAGGAACGGAAGCGGACTGCTGATCAGACCGGCCTGAACCAGAAGATTGTTGATCAGACCGTTGTCCTTTAACATCGTACGCATCAGAAGAAGAGAAACGAACTGCGGAATTGCAGCGGAGAGCATAAAGCAGAATCTCCAGAATCCCTTGATGCGGGTCGTTTTGCGGTTGATGACAATCGCAAGAATCATACCAAAAATATAGTTCAGGAAGGTAGCGAGTACAGCCCAGATCAGTGTCCATCCAAGAACAGACCAGAATGTCTTGCCGATCGAGTTGCCCATGCCAAGAACCGTACTGAAATTCTTCAGTCCAACCCAGTGGAAAATCGTCAGATGATCGCCGACTTTACTGTAGCTGGTGAAAGCCATACAGATCATAAAGACCAGTGGAAGGATTGTGAAAATCACAATACCAAGAATCGGAAGTGTCAGCAGAGTCCAGTGCAGTCTCTTGTCAACGAGTGCTTCCAGATCCTCTTTGATGGTATTAATATGTTTCCCTTCCTTTGCACGGCACTCTACCTCGTAAGCGCTCTTCATATTGACACGCCAGATCATAAAGAAGAGAACCGTAATAAAAATCGTTGCCACTCCGTAGAGCAGGAACAGAATTGTCATATCGCCGCCGGTATATTCATAAATACCCTTGGCCTCGTTCCACACCTCTTCCTGCGCACGGCCGCCCAGGGTGATGAGATGATAGAGATTGTTGATACCGCCCTCGATCATAAACAGGATATACGCAATTTCTACTGCCAGAAACAAAATACCCTTTACAATCTGTTTATGAGCCAGATTTCCCAGTCCCATGACAAGCATGGAAAGCTTCGTGACCGCATCGCCCTTTGTGATGGCTTTTGTCACCGGATAGGGAGTCTCAAACTCTTTGGCGCGTTTTTTCAATGATGCCATAATCTATCCTTTCCGAAAGACAGGCATTGTCAATGATGATGTCTGACAATGCCTGCGGTTTCAATCCTGTTGATTTTCGAACGCTTCAGAGCCGGTTTTACTTACTCGACTGCAGAAGTATTCATGCTTGTGTTCAGTTTCTCTGTCATTTCTGCAGCGTTATCATGGGTAACTTCACCGTTGACCAGAGATTTACCAAAATTCTCTGCCGGAGTCCAGTAGTTGCTCATATTCTTAACGAACGGCTGGATGATAGAAGTATTGTTGAAGGTATCGTTCTGAGCAGTTACCAGTGCATCGTCTGTGATCTGGGAAAGCAGCTCTTCGTTACACGGAACTACGTTTCTCATTTCATAGTGTGCTTTCTGAGCATCTGCGCTTCCGAGATATCTTGCAAGAGCAACCGCAACCTGCGGATATTCACAGTTCGGATTCACACCGATTGCTTTAGAGCCGGAGAAGGATTTCATCTGTTTCTCCTCGCCGTTGATGGTGATGGTCGGAAGCTGTACAACACCGTAATTATCACCGAGTGCCTCTTTAACTGCGGATGCATCCCAGGAACCGGAGAACATTGCTTTTACGGAACCGTCACGCAGACCGGAAAGACCGGATCCGTCTGCATCGGATACGAAGTTCGGATTGTTTACCAGGTCAACCAGGTAATCGGTTACTGCTTTTGCTTTATCGCCTTCGAAGTCAACGCCTGCTGCCTCGTCTGTTCCGTCCTCACCGAACAGCGTACAGCCGTTTGCTACGTAGAAGGAAGCAATGTACCAGGAGTTTGTAATCGGGAAGGAAATCTTGTCTTTTGCGATCATGGTATCCAGGTTTTTCACTTCATCCTCGGTGAATGCAGATTTATCGTAGTACATAAACCAAGTATTTGTGGTGAATGGTACGCCGTAGATGTCGCCGTCAACGGATACAGAATCCACGATTGCCTGAGAGTTGTTCTTTTTTACATCCTCTGCTGTCTGTCCGCCGAGTTTGGAAATTCCGTTTGCAGCGATCAGGGATGTCAGGTTGTCGTTTGCAAACATGTAAACATCTGCTGCACCTTCCACGTCCTGTGTTACGGTATCTTTTGCATCGCTCTCTGCGCATACGCCATAATCGAAGGTGATGTGCCAGGATGGATGCTCCTCTGCAAACTGATTGCACATGGTCTGCAGCCACTCACCGCTGTCGCTTGCCTGATCCTCTGACGGAGACCATACGGTAAGAGTTGTGGTAATTTCCTCTTCCTCTGCTGCGCCGGAAGCAGATGTGCTTGTGCTTCCTGCCTCAGATGTGCTCTTGGAATCGTTTCCGGAAGCGGCATTCGAAGAACCGCTGTCGCTGTTTCCGCATCCTGCCAGCATGCCGGCTGCAAGTGCTGCGGTCATCATAATAGATACTACTTTCTTTTTCATATTGAAAATCCTCCTTGTATGATTTTTCTTTCTGGAACGTCTGCTGTCATATCGCATTTGCTGCTTGGTATCTCTCGTTCTTGTTGATTTTATTATAGCAGTCGGCGGATTTTCCTGAAATATCAAGAATCTATGATCTATGTTGGATTTCTACGTTACATTTCTACACCAGTGCATATCCGAAAACTCATTTTCGCAAGCCGCAGGATTCTTTTCCGCAACCCAAAAAGAGACAGCGCACCGTTTTCCCGGTGCGTCCTGCCTCTTCTTCTGTTTTTTATTCTGCTTTTTTTTCTGTCTTCTGTTCTTCCTGTGAATTCAGGCTTTTCCTTTCCTGAATCATCTCCTGAATGATCTCATTTCCGCCTTCCTCCTGCCACTCTTTTACAAATTCGTTAAAAGCAGAAAGCTCAGACTCACCCCGGATAATTTTTAAAAAGGTCTCCGACTCCAGTTCTTTTAAGGTGTAACGATATGCTTCTGTGGTCTTCGTCCGGGTCGGATAAATCGTATTCACTCTTTGAATCTTTTCGTCGCTCAAAAGCGAGCAGGCTTTGATACGGGATAAATACGCGCTCCACTCCTCCGCACTCGCTGTTTTCGGGTTCTCCAGATAGGCGCGGCATACCTTTTCGAACGATCTTTCCAGAATCTCCAGCTCATCCTCCGATTTTTCCCCGTTCAGTGCCGCCTGCAGATTTTCGTAACAGATCGTCAGTGCCTGATTATAGTCGAGATTGATTGCTAAGGGGCGTGCCGTCGGATCGATATTTCCCGTATAATATTGCTGAAATTCTCCCCTTGGATCATCGTAGGAATAGCGCATATAATCAAACATCACCGACAGAATCTTCGGCACAATCTCCGGATATTCATACCCTTTTCGCACTACCACATAATTTCCGGTCAGCTTTTCGTTGCAGTATCGCACACTTCCATCCTTCCCGGTCCGAATCAGAAACGGCTGCCAGTCGGCCTCCGGATCCGTCTCATGACAGCGCCAGAGCGGGTTGTTCGGTGCCCACCACGGTGCGAAGAAAATGCCGCAGCGTCCCTTGGCAATGAGATCGGCAATGTCATCCTGTGTGCGGATCAAAAAGTCCCGGTCAAGGACACCCTCCCGGTACCAGTCGGCCAGCATGCCAAGTGCGTCTTTTACATTGGGCTGAACGGAACCATAAACCGGCATTCCTTTCGCATCCGTCAGCCATCTTCCCGGATATGCACCAAATGAGGCAAAAATAAGATTCATGCCGTATTCCGAAGAAATGCCCGTGCCGCCGTACAGAGTTGTGCTGACTGCAAGGCCGATGTTGCCCATCTCCTGGTTTGCCGGATTCTCCTCTGCAAACGTCAACGCAATATGTTTCACATCATCGATCGTTTCCGGTGCGGAAAGTCCCAGTTTTTCCATCCAGTCCTTCCGCACCCAGAGAAGATTCGGACCGTCTGAAATGTTGGTTTCCGGGAATGCCATCAGCTTTCCGTCAAAGGTACAGCTCTGCAGGATTTCCTCACCGTAGCTTGCATAAATATCCTTGATACGGTCACTGGCACAGTTTGCATAAACCTCTGTGAGATCGGCAAGCTGATCATTTTTCTGCATAGAATTCATCGTTTTCTGGTCTACAACCATGATATCGGCAATGTTTCCTGTTGCGATCATGGTGGAAATGCCAACGTTATAGGTATCACCGTAGTTTTCATAGACATCCTCGTTCTGTACATTAATGATCTCGCGGATCAGGCGTGTATAGGCATTGTCCTCATAGGTTTCTCCCTCCGGGAGATTGGAATTATTCACGCCCGTCATTTTTGCCAGCGTGTACGTGATGGTTTCCGGGTAACGTCCGTACGGCGTTGTTTTCGCTTCCATAACAGCCGCAGCCTCGTTCCCGGCAGAATCGGAAACAGAATCATTCCCTGCTGCGCCACTTTCTCCGCAGCCACCCAGAATCGTTCCCGCTGCCAGCAATACAGCGAGGCCTGCCGCAATTTTTTTTTGCATCATGCCTGTACCTCCCTTTCCACACCCGGAATCCGTACCGTCACTTTCGTTCCCTTTCCCGGCTCACTCTCAATCGAAAGACCATACGCTTCTCCGTATTCGAGCTGAATCCTGGAATTGACATTCCGCACACCGTAGCCGCTGCTCTTCTCCGTCAGAATGGTCTGTGCTTTTTCCTGTTCCATGCCAACGCCATTATCCGCCACGGAAAGCACCACACAGTCTCCGTCGCGCCGTCCGCTGATTGTGATCACGCCTGGCTCACTGCCGCGCCGCCGGTCAATTCCATGCGCAATCGCATTTTCGGCAAGCGGCTGCAGAATCAGGTTCAGTGTACGGTAATCCAGAATATCCTCCGCCACATCCATTTTGACCGTAAAGCTGTAGTCGTGAAACATTTCCTGAATCTGCAGATACGAACGCACATTATCAATCTCCTCGCGGATGGACATCGTATTTTTGCCTTTGTTCAGAGAAGTCCGGTAGTACCGCGAAAGCGCCAGCGTAGCCTTGCTGATATCATCCGAACCGATTTCCAATGCTTTCCAGTTGATCAGCGACAGCGAATTATACAGAAAATGCGGGTTAATCTGCGCACGGAGCGCCGTCATTTCATACTGCTTCTGGCGGATGCGGCTCTCATAGACTTCCTGAATCAGCTGACGGATACGCGACAGCATCTGATTAAAGCCGCGCGTCAGATCACCGATCTCATCTCTTTCCGTAGAAACCAGCTCTACTTCCAGATTTCCTTCGTCTACCTCAGCCATTGTCATTTTCAGCCTTTCAAGGCGGTGTGCCATATTTCCGGAAAATTTCATAATTACGACCGCAGAGAAAAGGACGCAGCCCGCCCACATCAGAAGAACCATCAGAAGAATCGGCTGCATCGGGCTGATGATGCCTTTTTTCGGCAGATAGCACGCAGCATGCCATCCATTTTGCTCAATCTCCTTTTCCAGAAGAATGTAGTTCGCTGTATTCTGCTTCTCTTTTTTTTGTATCTTCTGAAGATCGGAAAATTTCATCTGGTATTTTGCATTTCTGGTCATCTTCTGATTTTCATACAGCACCTCTTTGTCCTCGTTGTAGACGAAAACACCGTAATCCTCATTGACCGCGAGCTCCATGGAGCCAAAAATCTTACTGTAGTCCATGGAAATGTATAAAAAACCGCCTTTTCCGTCATCAATCAGCGGCATCGAGCGCACCAGCGTCACCGTTCCCTGACCCATATCGGCATACCAGTGAACATCATTGTCCGCCGGCGCTGTCCATTCATCATTTTCAATCTCCTGCGCCGGGCGCAGATACGTGCCGTGCGGAATAACGGAATCACGCACATAGACTGTAGACTGTCGGATTTCCGGGTAAAAATAACTTAAGGAATCCATCATCGGATCAAACTCTTTCACCATGCGCTCGTATGCTTCGAAGCTGTTTTTGTCTTCTGCCTTTACAATCTGAACAATCGTCTGGTCGAATGCCAGATAGTCCGACATACTCTGGTGCAGCGCAAGCTCCGTATTCACATCGTCCACTGCCTGATCAAAGGTGGTCTGCAGATTTTTGATCTCGCGCTCGACAAGTACACGGCGCATCTGGGTGTAAAACAGTGTGAACATCAGGCACATTGGGAAAAGGCCTGTGAGAACATAAGCCACGATAAGCTTCCGGTGTACCTTCATATCTGAAAATGCTTTTTTTATTCTGCCGGCAAATGATGTCATCTTACTCCCCCTGATCCCGGTATTTCTGCGGGCTGATTCCAAAATATTCGCGGAAGCTCTGACAGAAATAGGACACATTCACAAAACCGCATTTTTCGCAGATTATACCGATTTTCTCATTCGTATTTTCAAGCATCTCCCGCGCACGCTCCATGCGGAAACCTTTTAAGTAGCGGCTCAGGTTTTCTCCTGTATTTTTCTTGAAAATGCTGCTCAGGTAATTCGGTGTCATGCCGACCTCGCGCGCAAGCTGGTCGACGCCCATGCCGCTGTCAGAATAGTTCTCACGGATATACTGTTTGATCTGCTCGACTTCTCTGCGTTTCGCAACACCACCGTCTGCGCGGAAGACCGTTTCAAGCCGTTCAATACCCATACGGACTGCCTGAATCACACCGACCATGTTGCTGCTGTGATACAGGGCGTCAATCTCACGGTCCAGCTCCCGCTCATCTTTTCTCTCGAGATTGTCGTAAATCTCTTTCAATAAGTTGGAAAACATAAATTTGATATAAATCTGAGAAAAAATCGTCTGATGCTCATACTTCTCGCAGAACTGGTCAAAGTGTTCACGCAGGCTCTCCAGATCCTTCATGCGAATGTCCTGCTGGATCTGGCGGATCAGGATTTCAGCATCAATCTGCACCAGCACCTCGGACTGCTCCTCCTGAAAGGGAAGAAAAACATGGTTTCCCGTGTGATAAAAGCGACGCTCCATGAGCTGCTCCGTCTGTGCAAATGCATCGTAAAGCTCAACGTCCGGCGTGATCTCACCCGACACGGCCAGAAAGCATTCCTGGTCCCACATTTCACGAATATAATGGTACAGCTTCCGTCCGAACGCTTCCCAGCCGCCATCCGGCTCCTCGCTAAAAAACAGGATGGACTGCTGTGGGTTCAGGTTCAGATAGTGAAAGGGCATCTGCAAATCGCTCTGCATCTTTTCAATCTGTTCGCTGTTTACCTGTTCAAAATAGTTGTTGGCACACTCCAGCAGTACCATACGGCAAAAATCCCGGACAAAGCTCATATCGAGAAGCGTCTGTGTTTTCTCCTGCATTGCGCTGCGGCTCTGCCCATTGACCATCAGATACAGCAAATGTTCCCGCAGAAACTCCATACTTTCGTCCTTCCGTTTTTCCTCACGCTCACTCTTTGCAAGCTTTTCGTTGATTTCACCAACCACCTTTTCAAATTCTTCCGGGTTGACCGGTTTTAAAATATAGGCGAAAACACCGTAGGAAATCGCCTTTTTTGCGTAGGAAAACTCATCATACCCACTGAAAATCACCGTTTCCGTCCCCGGATACTCCTCATGAATCCGGGAAAGAAGCTCAATTCCATCCATGAACGGCATATTGATGTCGGTCAGCAGTACGTCTATCTTCTCTTTTTCAAACACCTCCAGTGCTTCCTCCCCATTGGAGGCCTCCAGAATATTTTCCCGGATATTCATCCGCGCAAGCAGCATCCGAATGCCCTTTCGTTCTATCATTTCGTCATCTACAATCAGATATGTGTACATGTAGTTATTCCTCTTTCTAAGCAGCATTACATATTGTTTCTATTATACCATTTTTCGTTTAAAACTGTATAGCTTTTGCCGCTCAAAACCGTTCCCGGAAACGCCGGAGCCGTAACCATTTCAAAAAAATGAAATCCGGAACGGTCTCCGATTTTTCGATCCGTTCCGGATTTTGTTTTTCACTTCTGTTTTTACTTTTTATTTCTGCTTTCTGTTCTGAATTCCTGCTTTTCCTCAATGAATAAAGAACGCGTCCTCTTCCTCATCTTCCACAACTGGCATCATCGGGTTATACTCGGTTTCCACCAATTTTTTCACCAGCTCGTGATCGAAGTTGCGGCGAATTTCACAGGTTCTGTCGAAAATCATGGTTGCTTCATCCCCTGGGGTGCATGCCGGCCAGTTCGGGAGGGATGGGGTTTCCGGGCTTCCGTAGCGGGCAAAGTTGATCCAGGCGGTGGCCATACGCTCCTGCAGACGGTCTGTTTCGCCCGGGACATTGCATACGGCAATGCGGTCGATGTTATGGAATACGAACGGAATCTCGGCACAATGCCATGCGGCTTTTCCGCCATCGATCGGGAATTCATAGGTAAACTGATAGGAATAAGTCGGCGCTTCTGTAAACTCCGATTTCTGACGAATGAATTCGATCGTTGCCGGACGGAAGAACGTATCCACAGACCACAGGTCGGCAATTGTTTTGTCCGGGTATGCTTTTTCAAAAAGAGAAATCAGCTCCGGCGTTGCATCACCATATTTTCTTGTCAGAAACGCAATCTGTTCCTCACGGTTCATCTCATGTTTTCCCGGCACAACCGGTCCAAAATCAAACTCACCGATGTTGGTTCCTGCCAGCACCGGAATCGTTTTGGCGTGATCCGTAAATCCGCATTTGATCGGATTTCCGCGGAACCAGCCGTTCTCCATCGGTCCCTGTCCGATATAGCAGCCTTTCGCAGCAACCTCTGCCTCAACTTTATTGTACGCATTTGACAGCTCATAATACGGGATCGTCTCAAGCTTCTCCACCTCGGATTCGTCCAGATTCAGTTCTTTTAACAGAGCCTTCACAATCGCGGTGCCGTCTCCGTCCTCTTTCTGATAAACCTTTGCCTCATAAACACCGCTCTCGATGATACCCTTCTGGAACAGGCCGTCTGCTGCCGGCGTATTCATCAGCGTTGCCACCTTCATACCGCCGCCGGACTGACCGAAAATCGTAACATTCTCCGGGTCTCCGCCGAATGCCGCGATATTGTCATGTACCCACTGCAATGCAGCTACCATATCTGCGTTTCCTGCATTCGCAGAATTTTTGTATTTTTCGCCAAACGGCGAAAGATCGAGATAACCGAGGATATTCAGCCGATGGTTCACGGAAACAACAACGACATCACCGAACTCGCTTAAGTGATCCCCCTCATATGCCACATGCTCAATCGCAGAACCGGCGCTGAAGCCGCCGCCGTGGAGCCATACCATGACCGGCTTTTTCGCACCCGGATCAAGACTCTGTGTCCAGACATTCAGGTTCTGGCAATGCTCGTCCTGCGGCCAGTAACGATGCGGTACCAGCACCTCCATGTTCGGCTCATCCTGCTTTAAAAGCGGACATACATAGCCGTACGCCAGCGCATTTTTGATTCCTTTCCATGGTTTCACCGGCTGTGGCATCTGGAAACGATCCGCCTCGGCGTAATGGATTCCATGAAAGGCATACGTCGTGTTCAGTCGGAAACCGCGTACCTTTCCTGCTTTTGTCTCTACTACCGGATCTGTTTTACTGCATACAAAATAATCTCCCATATTTCAGTTACCTTCTTTCTATCCTGTTCTGTGACGCGCAGTTTCCAAAAAACCACCGCAAAATCCCCCTGATCTTTCCGTTTTTGCACCGGTCTTTGAAGCATCTGTTGTTTTTGCATTTACGCATCTGCTCCTTATTATACCAGACAATTTTTTCAGAAACAATTCTTTTCACTTTTATTTTCGGCTGTTTATATCAATAAAGTCCGAAAATCGCGTCAAAAACTGATATTTCCATCACAACTTCAAAGTGCTACAATAAAAAAGAAGGTAAAATCAACGTAAAAAAGGGGACTACTATGACGAAAACAGTACAAAAGAGCAAAGCCCGCGATATGACCCAGGGCTCTATCTGGAAACAGCTTCTTCTCTTCTCGCTTCCGCTGATGGCCGGAAATCTCTTCCAGCAGCTTTACAACACCGTTGACAGCATCGTTGTCGGCAACTTTGTCGGCAAGGAAGCACTCGCCGCCGTCGGCTCCGTCGGTCCGATCATCAATTCTCTGATCGGCTTTTTCATGGGACTTTCCACCGGTGCCGGTGTCATTATCTCTCAGTATTATGGCGCAAAGGCGGATGAAAAGGTCAGCCGCACCGTCAGCACGACACTGGTGATGACATTTTTTCTCTCTATTGTCTTTACTATTCTCGGCATCTTCATTACACCGTACATGCTCCGCATGATGAGTACGCCGAACGACGTCATCCGCGAGTCAGCAACGTATCTTAAAATTTACTTTGGCGGTGTTGCCGGTCTGATGTTCTACAACATGGGCTCCGGCGTTCTCCGCGCTGTCGGCGATTCCCGCCATCCGCTGTATTTCCTGATTTTTTCCGCTGTTATCAATACCGTGCTCGATCTTTTGTTTGTCGTTTCCTTCGGCATGGGAATCGAGGGTGTGGCGCTTGCAACCGTTATTGCACAGTGCCTTTCGGCGGTTCTGACGCTGTATGTGCTGACCACAACAGACGGCCCATACCGCATCTGTTGGAAAAAGCTCTGCATGGACTGGTCTTTGCTGTACCGCATCGTCTGCGTCGGACTGCCGGCAGCGATCCAGCAGATGGTGACTTCCGTTTCCAACGTTTTCGTGCAGTCCTATATCAATGTATTCGGCTCGGATGTTATGGCAGGCTGGAGTGCCTGCATGAAAATCGACCAGTTTATGATGCTGCCGATGATGAGTGTTGGTCTTGCTTCGACCACCTTCACCGGACAGAACGTCGGTGCCAGCTACATTGACCGTGCAAAGAAGGGTGCTACAACCGCATTCCTGCTTGCTGAGCTTGTAACCATTGTGATGATGATTCCTCTGCTGATTTTCGCCCCGCAAATGGTCTATCTGTTTAACCAGGAGACAGCTGTGATTCGTTACGGAACCCTGTTCCTGTATCTGCTCTCCCCGTTCTACATTCTCTGCTGCGTCAACCAGGTTTATTCCAACGTCCTGCGTGGCGCAGGAGACACCAGAACACCAATGATCGTAATGCTCGGAAGCTTCGTCGTGTTCCGCCAGATTTACCTGTTTGTGATGTCTCATATATTTGATTCCATCATTCCGATTGCACTTGGTTATCCGGCGGGATGGCTGGTATGCAGTGTTCTGATTTATGCCTGCTATCGGAAATTCCGATGGGATAAAGGAATGCGGAAAAACTGAAGGATTCCTTTCCGGACATAAGCAAAAGGGGCTGTTGCACTAAGAAAATGAACGTAGTGCGACAGCCCCTTTTTTCGCATTATTTTTTCAGGAGTGCTGCTGAATGCTCTTTAATCAGAACAACTCTGCAATCGCCGCGATCTTCTCACAGTTTTCCGGCAGCGGACCATTGATTTTCGGTGACTGGCGCGTTACCACGTAACAGCTTGCGATTCCGGCAGAGGCTGCACCGTGGCAGTCAGCGATGTCGTCATTTCCTGTCATCAGGCATTCTGCCGGATCGAGGTGATACTGCTTCAGCAGCATCTCATAAAACGCCGGATCCGGCTTTTTCACACCGGCATCCGATGAGAGCAGGATTCCGTCAAAGTATTTCGTAAGGCCGAGCAGGGAAATTTCCGGCGCGGTGAAAAGCGCCTGTGCGTTGGACAGCAGAAAAACCTTCTTTCCTGCGTCTTTTAAACGCTGCAGCATTTCCGGCACGCCGGGGAACAGTTTCAGTTCTTCTATCGAAATCGCACGGAACATTTTCGCCAGATCTGCAATTTCTTTTTCCGTTACCGAAACAGCTTGATCCTCAAACAGCTGCCGGAACACATCCGCAATGTCGATTTCCGGTACATGGCTGCCGCGGCATTCCATTTTAAGCGCAGCTTCCTGCTCTTTGATTTTTGTCTCATACGCCATCCGGAGTTCTTTCGGCTCATAGGCGGCCCCTTTCATGCCGAAGAACAGGCTCATTTTTTTCCAGAGATACGCTTTCTTTTCATTCGTATGTATATCTACCAGAGTTCCATATAAATCAAAAATATAATTCTGATACATCCTTCATCATCCTTTCTTACGGAAAGTTTTCCACACGACACGTATTCTACCAGACTTTTCTCCACAATTCCATGTCTTTTTTCCAGACTTCCTATCTTTTTTCTCCACCCGGGCTTTCCATCAGACCAGATCGTTGAACTCTGTTTTGCAAAAAAATTCCCCCGTACAGATTTTGTCCGCAACAGGGGAATTCATTACATCTCACAGTTTCCTGCGAATTGTAATCTTTGATTTACTTTCTCGCATCCAGCATTTCTTTCACCAGACGAATATACTCCGGTGTTGTTCCGCAGCAGCCGCCGACAATGCCTGCACCCGCGTCTACCAGAATGTTCATATATCTTGCAAACGTCGGCGCATCCATGCTGTAGATTGCCTCACCGGTCGGCGTGATTTTCGGCAGGCCGGCATTCGGTTTTACGATAACCGGTACTCTTGCCACTTTTTTCATGGAATTTACGACTGCCTCAAGCTGATCCGGTCCGACCGAGCAGTTCAGTCCTACGGCGGATGCTCCCATTTCCTGCAGTGTCTCAACTGCTTCCACAGCGTTTCCGCCGAACAGGGCAGAACCGTCTGCTTCCAGCGTCAGAGAACACATAATCGGCAGATCGCAGACAGAAAGTGCAGCATCCATAAAGACACACGTTTCGTCTACGCTCAGCATCGTCTCCGCTACCAGAAGATCAACGCCTGCATTTGCTACCGCTGTTACCTGCTCTGTGTAGGATTCCAGCAGCTCTTCATAAGAGAGATCGCCTTTTGGCTGCAGCATTCTTCCCGGTGTGGAAAAATCTCCCGCGATCAGCGCACCTGTTCCGGCAAGCGCTTTTTTCGAGATGTCCACCAGGCGTGCATTCAGCTCCTCCACCTCGTTTTCTCTTCCATAATCCGCTAATTTCAATCTGTTTGCACCAAAGGTCGGCGCATAGACAATCTGGCTTCCCGCCTCCACGTAAGCCTTCTGTAAATTTGCCAGAATATCAGGGTGCTCCAGAACCCAAAGCTCTGTACTGACTCCTTTTGGCATTCCCGCTTTTGTCAGATTTGATCCGGTTGCGCCATCCAATAAAATGACACCTGCTCCGGCAAGCTGTTCAAATTCTTCTCTTGTCATTTTCTTTTCTCCATTCTGCCCGAGTTACCTGCAGCACATGTCCGCGTATACTGACAAATCCCGGCTGTTTTTTCTGAACCTGCCGCACTTTTCGCGTCAAATTCATGTTCAGTATAGCATTGTATTGTTTTCCCGACAAGTAGAAAAGAGGTATCCGTTTTGGATACCCCTTCGTCTGTTTCTGTTCACGGATGTTCAGCAAACCCTGACATCCTTAATCATGATGCGCGTCTGAATGATGTGTCTCCGAATGATGCGTCTCCGAATGATGTGTCCTGCCCGAGCTGTTCCCCCCACCGGACGGGATATTCTTCGGTGACCCCGGAGACAAATTTGTTCCCTGGTTCACACGGGTTGCTTTCTGTCCATTTTCCACCTGCGAGGATGCCGATACCGTTGAAACACCCGAATCGGAACTGTTTTCCGTTGCAGCATTTTTTCCACACGCAACGAAAGCCAGTACTGCTGTACCGACAAGTACGGAAATTACTGCCTTCTTCATTTCTCCACCTTCTTTCCTGGTACATCGTTTTCGTCTGAACATTAGAGCGTGTCTGAAAAATTATTTCCGCAATCTGTGAGACACACTCTGGTTGTAATTTCATTTTAAATAAACTTCTTACTATTGTCAATCTACTCTACAAATTCCCTATTATTTTCTTTTTTTGTAACGATTCAGAGCCATGCGAAATGGAAGAAAAATCGCGAATCATGTTTACATGAATGAGCTATTTTTCTGGAATTTCATATGGCGAGAAGCAACATCGAGATGCAGCGTAAGCGGAATCGAGATGGGGCTCTGAATCGTTACCTTTTTTGTTCCAAAATATTTTCAGACACAAACAGCAGCCGGACCCCTCTCCCGGATCCGGCTGCCGTTTGTCCTGTATCGTATGCTTTTATTCTGCAGTGCTTGAAGACGTCGAAGCAGTGCCTGTGCTGCTTGTCGATGTCGTTTCGGTACTGCCTGATGTCGTGCTGTCAGACGTTGTACTGTCCGTTGCTGTACTGTCCGTTGCTGTACTGTCCGTTGTTGTGCTGTCGGTTGTGGTTCCATCTGTGGAATCTGTAGAAGCGCTGTCAACTGTCATCGTATACAGATCTGCGTCCGTTACTTCAAGTTTTTTCCAGTTGGATGCGACCTTGATATCGCTCTCCTTTACCCATCCATCCAGTGTATCGTTGTACTTATCCGATTTGCGGTTGGAAATGATAGTCTGTCTTCTGGACTCGGTTTTATCCTCGTCGAATGCTTTATCTACACGGATCACATAATATGCATCATCGCCTTCGATGACACCATCATAATACTCGCCATCCTTCAGCTTTGCTGCTTCTTCCGCTACCTTATCTCCAAGAGAACAGGTATCGTCATCGTCTTTCTCTGATCCGGTTCCAAAGGATGTCTCGGAAGAGGTCAGATATGAAACTTCAGAGGAGGAATCGCTGTCGGAACTGCTCGATGTGCTCGCGCTTGAAGCGTCGGATGCGCTTGTGTCGGAAGCATCGGAAGAAGAACTGCTCTCATCGGAGCCATCTGCAGAATCGGTGGAATCTGCGGTATTCTCCGCATTTAACTGATCGTTCAGCTCCTTGCGCAGATCAGTAAACGATGCGGTTGCCGGATCCTCAGACTCTTTTAAGAGATCCAGGAATCTCTGTGCGATTTCTTTCTTTGCCGCTTTTTCCTCGTCCGTCAAATCAATCGTTTTTCCATCGTCATCCTTCTCGGTTCCTGCTGTGGATACCGTGATGTAGCTGATGGAGGTCTGCTTTGCCTCTTCATCGGATACCTCGGTATCTACATCTGCGATGATCGGATCATAAATTTTGGTCTGAATAACATACAGCTCCAGTGCATCCTGGATGTCCTCAACGGTTGCGTGCAGCTTTTTCATCACATCGTCACCGTTCTTAACTGCGAATGCCTGTGCGGCCTCTTTCGCCTGCTGTTTTTCCTCATCTGTCAGGGAAATTCCGTATTCCTCAGCGTGCTGCCGCATCAGAAGCTCTTTTTCGATCGTATCAAGAGACTGCTCCTTGAACGTTTCCCCGGTAGTCTTTCCATCATCGCCTTCCTTGTCGTACATCTCAGACGGCATCTGCATTCCGTACATCGAGTACATCTTGGAATAATAATTGTACATGGTTGCCTGCTGATATCTCAGCATGAAATTTGCCTGTCCGAGTGTAATCGACTCGTCATTTACAGTAATTGCCGTTTTTGTTCCGTCCACATTGTCGGAACCGCAGCCGGTCAGTCCCATCGCTGCCATCGAAGCACTCAGCATAACGCAGACTGCTTTTGCTTTTAAATTTTTCATTACTTCCTCCTCATGCAGGGCGAAATGTATGCTCAAAAAGAATTTACCTTTTCAAAACTGTCCGGGCCTTTCAAATGCCCGACTTTTTTACACATTCGAATTTCCGGTCCTGCATCGATTTTTATAAACGCTTTTTCTATTATACCCTTTTTGCTGATACAGGGCAACTTTTTTCTTCCCTGTTCACGCCTTTTTCACACGATTTTGGGGGTATGCGAGTGTTTCACTCCTGCGTGATCTGCAGCAGATCTTCCACCAGTGCATGGCTCTTCTCCAGCAGATCAATCTTTTCCTTTGAATTTCTCCGCCGCGGCGTGTAGACAAACGCCAGCGACTCCATCTGGAATTTCAGTTCGTCGCGGTATTTCTGCAGCAGCTCCGGAATCCGCGCCACATCGATTTTGGCATGCTGCTGTAAGGTGACTCGTACCGAATCGCCCATCTGTTTCAGCTCCGTCACATACGCACAGTGCGCCAGCGCTTTCAGTTCTGCGACAGCCAGAAGATTCTGTACATTTTTCGGCGGTTCCCCGAAGCGGTCGGTCAGCTCCTCCGTCATGTCCTCATACTCTTCCTTATTTTCAATCGCCGCAATTCGCTTATAGGTGTCAAGCTTCAGAGCCTCGTTGCTGATGTAGCCGTCCGGAATATAGGCACTGACATTCAGATCGATCGTTGTCTCGAACGCCTCTGCCGGTGCGATGCCCTTCGCTTCCTGGACAGCCTCTGCGAGCATTTTACAATAGAGATCGTATCCAACCGATTCCATATGGCCCGACTGCTCTGCGCCCAGCAGATTTCCGGCGCCACGGATCTCAAGATCACGCATTGCAATTTTAAAGCCACTTCCCATCTCCGTAAATTCACGAATCGCATGGAGACGCTTCTCCGCCACTTCCTTCAACATCTTGTTTCTGCGGTACATCAGAAATGCGTAGGAAGTCCGGTTCGACCGTCCAACGCGGCCGCGGAGCTGATAGAGCTGTGACAGTCCCATCTGGTCGGAATCATGGATAATCATCGTGTTGACATTCGAAATATCGAGTCCTGTCTCAATGATCGTTGTTGACACCAGCACATCGATCTCTCCGTTGATAAATCCGTACATGATCTTCTCGAGCTCGCGCTCCTTCATCTGCCCGTGCGCAAAGCCTACATTTGCATCCGGCACGAGCTTCTGGATCGTGTTTGCCATATCCGCAATCGACTGGACACGGTTATAGACATAGTAAACCTGCCCGCCCCGCGCCAGTTCACGGTTAATCGCCTCGCGAACCATTTCTTCATTGTATTCACAGACAAAGGTCTGGATGGGCTGGCGATCCTGCGGTGCTTCCTCGAGCACACTCATATCCCGGATTCCAATCAGGCTCATATGCATGGTACGCGGAATCGGTGTCGCCGTCAGTGTCAGAACATCCACATTTTTTTGCAGCTGTTTGATTTTTTCTTTATGCGTCACGCCGAACCGCTGCTCCTCATCGACAATCAGAAGGCCAAGATCTTTGAACTTCACATCCTTTGAAAGAACGCGGTGTGTTCCAATGACAATATCCACGAGTCCTTTTTTCAGATCCTCCAGCGTTTTTTTCTGCTCTGCCGGCGTGCGGAACCGGCACAGAAGATCAACGCGCACCGGAAAGTCCTTCATGCGCTCAACGAACGTATTGTAATGCTGCTGTGCCAGAATGGTGGTCGGAACGAGGTAGACGACCTGTTTGCTCTCCTGTACTGCCTTGAACGCTGCACGGATTGCAACCTCGGTTTTGCCGTATCCGACATCGCCGCAGATCAGGCGGTCCATAATCTTTTTGCTCTCCATGTCCGCCTTTGTCGCCTCAATCGCCGCAAGCTGATCGTCCGTCTCCTCAAACGGAAACAGTTCCTCAAATTCCTTCTGCCAGATCGTATCCTTTCCGAACTGATAGCCGGATGACGCCTGCCGCTCGGCATACAGCTTCACGAGATCCTGTGCGATATTTTTTACCGCATGGCGAACCCGTGTTTTCGTCTTATTCCATTCCTGACCGCCGATTTTATTCAGCTTCGGCACCTTTGCAGCTTCGCCGGACGCATACTTCTGCAGCGTATCGAGCTGGGTGGCCAGCACATAGAGGTTCGATCCGCCCGCATACTCGATTTTCATGTAATCACGCGTTACGCGGTCCATCTCAATTTTCTCGATACCGCGGTAAATACCAAGACCGTGGCTCTCGTGCACGACATAGTCACCGATCGATAGATCCGCAAAATTCTGGATTTTCTGACCGGAATACTCCGATTTCTTCCGGTTTTTCTTCTTCTCTTTTCCAAAAATATCCGTCTCTGTGATCAGCACAAATTTCTGCATCGGATATTCAAAGCCTCTGCGGGCCGCGCCGTGGATCAGCATGACCTCGCCCGGTTTCAGAACACGCTCCTCATTCTCGCTGTAGAAGGCCGGAATTTCCTCATTCTGCAGGTCCTCCGCCAGATGCTGCGCTCTCGTCCGCGACGGACTCGCCAGTACAATACGGTAACCCGCTTTTTTCCAGGATTTCAGATCTTTTACCAGAAGCGGGAACTGATTGTTATACGAATTGACCGATTTCACCGTCACACCGAACTCATCGCGGATGTTCCACTCGCCCTTCTGCGGCTCCATCAGCGATACGGCAACACAGCCGCGACGGTTCAGTTTTGCCACAAGCTCCGCCGTACTGCACATCAGCTTCGCCTGTCCCGGCAGGAGGTATCCCTTTTCGAGACGGTGGCTCACGCTCTCCTGAAACTCTGCTTCCAACGCATCGGCACACTCGATGATGCGGTTCGGCTCATCGAGGAAAATGCGGCTGTTCTCCGGCAGATACTCAAGAAACGAAACGGTCTCCGGATAAAAATAATGAAGATACTGCTCCGCTCCCTGCAGAATTTCGCCCTCGCCGATCTGATCGCAGATTTCCTCTGCCGCATGGCGGATACGCGCCGCTTCCTCCGTCATCATCTTGTCGCGGAACTTTGTGCTCTGCGCTTTTGCCTCTTTTTTAATCGCTTTCACACCGCGCGCAATCGTGTCCTCAGTTAAGATCAGCTCCGATGCCGGATAGATTGTGATTTCCTCGAGGTTTTCAATCGACCGCTGGCTCTCCGCATCGAAGCTTCGGATGGAATCAATCTCATCGCCCCAGAGTTCAATCCGGATCGGGTTCTGTTCCGTCAGCGGATAAATATCGAGAATGCCGCCGCGGACGGAAAACTGGCCGGTCGACTCCACCTGAAAGGTACTCTCATAGCCGAGCCGCACCAGCTCTTTTCTTATTTTATCCAGATCGAGTTCGCTGTCATTGCGCAGATGGATACAGTGCTTTTCAAACACGTCAAGAGGCAGAAGAAAGTCCATACATCCCCCCACACTGGTGATGATGGTAACTTCCTTCCGCTCAAGAAGTGCCTGGATGACCTGAAGCCGCTGCCGGATCAGCAGATTTCCGTGAATGTCCGCCTGATAGAAAATCAGGTCCTTCGCCGGATAATACAGCGTCTCCGCATCGTACAGCTGGTAATCCTCATATAATTCTTTTGCTTTTAATTCATTTTCCGCGATCAGAAGCCGCACCGGGGCATCCTCGGAGAGACCTGCGATCATGTGGGCTTTCTGGCTTTCCAAACAGCCCGAGATCACCGTCACACCTGCGGTTCCTTTTTTCAGATCACGGAACAGCTCGTCAAAACGGGCAATTTCTTTGATCGGTTCTAATAACGCTTTCATTTTCCTTACTCTGCCGGGTTTGCAGATTTGCGGTTATACTCATTCATAGCTGCGTCCACATCCCCGTTCAGCATCTGCTCGATTGCTTTTGCCGCATGCTCGATCGCCAGATTTACAAGGGGACGTTCGTCTTTCGTAAACGGACTTAACACGTAGTCCGCCAGATCCCAGTTTTTCGGTTTCTCACCGACGCCGACCTTCACACGCATAAATCGGTCGGTGCCAAGATTGGCAATGATGTTTTTGATGCCATTGTGGCCGCCCGCGCTTCCTTTTTTGCGGATACGGATCTGTCCCGGCGCCAGGCTGATATCATCGTAAACCACGATCAGCTCGCTCTCCGGATCCACTTTGTAATAGTTCACCAGCTCCCGAACGGACTCGCCGCTCAGGTTCATATATGTCATCGGCTTTGCGACAATGACTTTCTGGCCTGCGATCATGCCCTTTCCGAACAGTGCCTTGTGGCCTGCACCGGAAGACGGGATCTGATATTCGTCGATCAGGTAATCGATGGTGTCGAATCCGACGTTGTGCTTCGTGCCCTCATACTGGCGCGTCGGATTTCCCAAACCTACTATAATAAACATACTTCCTCCTGCAATGCAGACAACAGAGAGCAGAAAAAACTTTCTCTGCCCTCTGTTGTCTGATGTATGATTGTTCTTTTTCTTTAGTTAAAATATACCAGTTCGCTCTCCGGTTTCTTGGCCGGTTTGATTTCTTTTGCATACAGAACCGGGCCTTCGCCGTCGTAAACCTTCATATAGCCCCATTTTACCGTTGCAGTCACGTCAACCCAGGAACCCATTACGAGAGATTTGGCGCTTGCGCATTTGCAGACGTAACCGATAAAGGAAGTATCGTCTGCACAGCAGGTCATTGCCATACGGCCCGGGACAAAGAAATCAGCTCCGACGTCTTTGCTCTTTAATACCATGCCTCGGAAATGAACGGTTTTGCCCTCGTAGCGCTCCGGGTTGTCGCCCATGTCGACATACCAGATTCCGTAATCGGCATCGTCGATTTCGATCACATCGGCATCGGTATCGAACGGCATCTGATCCTCAAAAATGTTGTCAATTTCGCCTTCTTCATTCTCAAACAGAACGTCGCATGCCTGATTGACTACTTTGATGCTGCGGCGGAATGCCGGAAGTGGATCTTCCGGACGACAGCGGTTGAACATAACCATATCCGCATTTTTTGCCATCTCCATGAAAACAGATTTCATATTCTGCATATAAATCTGGAAGCAGCTTGCATCGACGGTTACAATCTCCTGTACAATGCCCCAGCCGCGCGGCAGCTCCATTTCTTCGAGTTTTTTTACGCTCCAAAGCGGATTGTATTCCAGAATAATACGCTCCGGGCGATATTTACGGTTCAGTTTTTTCAGGTAATCTAAAGTAAACTGCTCCGGTCCTTCTACGATTTCCAGTACTGTATTGTGTTTGAGCAGTTCTTTTTCGTCATACTCTACCTCACCCTCTTCGGTTGTGATCAGAAGGGTCGGCCCGTCAATCTGGAAATAGTCCTGTGCTACGGTGAAATTGATAAAAGAGGTTTTTCCACTCTCCAGAAATCCTGTTATGAGATAAATCGGAATTTCTACTTCGTCTTCTTCGTACATTTTGTACCTCCGTTGTCTTTGACGTACTCCCGGAATCTTTCTGCACTTGCTTTTGCGGCTGAGATTCCGGGCGTACCTTTTGCTTTGTCTCTAAATCAAGGAAAAAGCTGCCACATCGGATTTTGTTTCTGATGCGGCAGCTTCGTTACAATTCACAGGTAGCCGCGAACCGTAATTTTCGCAGCTACTTTGTATTTTTACAGTCCGAACAGCTCTGCCAGCTTATCTTCTGCTAATTTGGAACCGATGACACAGATTCTTCCGGTGAATTCCGGTGCTCCGTCACGTACTTCGTACTCTTCCGGAACCATATCGAAATAGATCCACTGTCCATCGGCGCCTGCTACCATACCTTTGGCCCGAAGAACCATACCATAAGCGGTATCCTCGGAAAGTTTCTTTAAGATGCCTTCGATCTGCTCTTTGGTGAAGGTCTTCACAGTCTCCTGACCCCAGCTTGTGAAAACTTCGTCTGCGTGATGATGGTGATGATGCTCATGACCACAGCCGCACTCGTCATCGTGGTGATGATGATGCTCATGGTCGTGATCATGGCCGCAGCAGCACTCGTCATCATGGTCGTGGTGATGATGCTCATGCTCCTCGTCGTGATCGTGGCCGCAGCAGCACTCGCCGTCATGGTCGTGGTGATGATGTTCATGTTCATCCTCATCATGATCGTGATGATGGTGCTCATGCTCCTCATCGTGGTCATGGCCGCAGCAGCACTCGTCGTGGTCATGATGATGGTGATGATGCTCTTCCTCTTCTACCTGCTCAAGGTTGATGATCGCACCTTCCATCGTATCGAGTACTTTCTTGCCGCCCAGAACTTCAACCGGTGTGGTGATGATGTGTGCTTCCGGATTCAGCTCGCGGAGCATCTTTACTGCTGCCTCTACTTTTGCAGTGTCAGCCTTATCGGTACGGCTCAGGATGATGGTTCCTGCGCTCTTAACCTGGTTCTCGAAAAATTCGCCGAAGTTTCTGAGATACATTTTGCATTTCATAACGTCGACTACGGTTGTTGCGGAATTCAGGGCTACGCCTGCTTCTTTTTCTACACCGTCTACAGCTTTAATGACGTCGGAGAGTTTACCTACGCCGGACGGCTCGATGATGATGCGGTCCGGGTGATATTTGGTGATAACGTCTTTTAATGCTGCGCCGAAGTCTCCCACAAGAGAGCAGCAGATGCAGCCGGAGTTCATTTCACGGATTTCGATACCGGCATCTTTTAAGAAGCCTCCGTCGATTCCGATTTCACCGAATTCGTTCTCGATCAGAACAACCTGCTGGCCTTTCAGTGCGTCTCCGAGGAGTTTTTTGATCAGGGTTGTTTTTCCTGCGCCCAGGAAACCTGAAATAATGTCTATTCTTGTCATTGATTTAACCTCTTTATCTTGTTGATTCCGTTTATAGTTAGCTACAAAAGGGCCGAAGTTTATCCTCCGCCCCACACTCACGCTTATTATAGCAACCATAGAACAAAAAATCAAGAGAATTTCCCTTGCTTTTTCTGCATTTCACCATTATAATATATTACATGTCTTTTCTACTTTAACGCGTTGAATGGACAAATCATTTTACCTATGAATGGGGGATTTTTTTATGAGTGGAACGAAAGAAAAAAAACTCAATCTGCCACAGTCACTGCTTTTGCTGCTGCTGATCATCGTATCCGTCGCAGTCTGTATCCGCCTGAAAACCGGCGGTCCTATGATCGGCCTGTTTGCAAGCTGGATTTTTATCTATCTGTTTTGTAAGATTTTCGGTATTTCTTACGCCAACATTGTTGCCGGCGCATACGATGCCATCCGTATGGTCGTCCCGACGCTCTGCCTTCTGATGGCCATCGGTGTCATGATCGGCACCTGGCTGCAGAGTGGCACCATTGCCACCATCATTTCCTGGGGCTTAAAAATGATTAACCCGTCCTGGCTGCTGCCTCTGACGCTGCTGTTCTGCTCCATTTTGAGTATTGTAACCGGTACTTCCTATGGTTCCGCCGGAAGCGCAGGTGTTGCCATGATGGCGATCGGAAACGCCATGGGTATCCATCCTGGCATGGTAGCCGGTGCTGTTATCTGCGGTGCCATGTTCGGTGACAAATTAAGTCCTCTTTCCGATACCACAAACCTTGCTCCGGCCGTTGCAGATGCCAAACTTGGCGATCATATCCGCTCGATGCTCTGGACCACCCTTCCAACATATGTGATAACCTTAATTCTTTTTACTATTCTCGGTTTCCAGCAGACCAGCGGAAGCTATACCGAGGGAAGCATTACCGTTTACATCGATGCTTTAAACGGTGAATTCCAGCTTGGATGGATTACCATGATCCCTGCCATCCTGATTATTGTATTGCTCCTCTGCAAAGTAAATGCGATCTCTGCACTTGGTCTTTCCAGCTTCGCTGCCGGATTTGTTTCCTATTTTGTGCAACACGATACTCTGCAGGGCATCATCCGCACAGCTTACAACGGTTACACAACCGCAATCGAAGAACCGGTATTACAATCCATCTTAAACCGCGGCGGCATGGGAAGCATGCTCCAGTACGTAGCCATTATCTGCTTTGCTGTCGGCATGGGCGGCATGCTGGAAAAACTTGGTGTACTGGATCACATTCTTCAGGCAATTGTAAAGAGAATCAACAGCGATGGAAGTATGATCCTGGCAACGATGATTGTCGGTTACGTGACCAGCCTCATCAGCTGCTCCCAGCCGATGGCACACGTTCTGACCGGCCGTCTGATGGCACCTGTCTTTCAAGAGCGCAAGGTTGCACCGGAAATTCTTTCCCGCTGCCTCGAAGACTCCGGAACTATGGCTGGTCCTATGATTCCATGGCATGGCTACGGCGTATACATGGCCGGCACACTTGGTGTTGCATGGTCGGCATTTTTCCCGTACTTATTCCTGCTTTACCTGACCCCGGTTTTCAGTATTTTCTATGGATTTACCGGAATTTCCATTAAGCATCTTCCGGAAACCAAAAACAATGAATCAAAAGAAGAGAAATAAGGCAAAAGCAGAAATCGTAACAGGAAATCATAAACAGAAACAGAAACAAAAAATGAAAAGGAAAAGAGAAAGAATGCAGACAAAACTTGTTCTTCTCGGAACCGGCACACCAAATGCGTGTCCGAATGCCAACGGACCTTCCTCCGCTGTCGTGGTCGGTGACCGTGCTTATCTGGTAGATTTTGGCCCTGGCGTTGTCCGCCAGGCCTCAGCCGCCTATTTTAACGGCGTGGATGCCCTGCGGCCGGATCTTCTGACCGTTGCCTTCTGTACGCACCTTCACACAGACCATACCGCAGGATACCCGGATCTGATTTTTACTCCGTGGGTGCTGGAGCGCCCGGTTCCATTGAAAGTTTTCGGGCCAAAGGGCTTACAGCACATGACCGATCATATCTTACAGGCCTATGAAACCGACATTGATTTCCGAATTCACGGTTTCGAAAAAGCAAACGAATCCGGCTACCGCGTTGAGGTAACAGAAATTGAATCCGGCATTGTCTACCGGGATGACCTGGTTACGGTGGAGGCTTTTCCGGTCAGCCACGGAACACTGGAATGCTACGGCTATAAATTCACCACACCGGACCGCACAATCGTCATCACCGGCGATACTGCTCCGCTGGATCTCGTGGCAGAAAAATCGAAAGGCTGTGATATCCTGCTGCACGAAGTGGAATACGCCGCCGGAATCTCCTGCCGCGAACTAAAATGGCAGAAATACCACCGGGAAGTGCATACGTTAAGCACGGATCTTGCCGGTGTTGCAAAAAAGGCAAATCCGAAACTGCTCGTTACGTATCACCGGATTTACCATATGAATGTACAGGATAACCACAAAAACCTTGCCGCCGAGATGGCATGGCGCGATACTGCGATACTGGATGAAATCCGGGATGCAGGGTATGACGGATATGTCGTGAACGGAAAAGACCTGGATGTATTTTAAAATACGGGGCAGCGTACCAATTCTGGTTTACGAATTGGTACGCTGCCCCGTTCGTTTTGGGATGAGCCCGGAGACGCTTTCTATTTTCATTTACCCGACTGGCAGATTCTACCATACTCTGCGTTATTTCAGAACTGTTTTTTCTGTCTCTGCCTGTGATTTACCACAGGACGCAGAAGAAAATACGCAAAAACAGCCAGTGATGAAAACCATTTATTTCTTTGACATTAACCTCCTCAGAACGTATAATCATAGTATTACAACTCTGGCAAAACAGCAGGATTTTCTGCTGTTTGTCGTTACAGGAACCTGATCCGCAGACGGCTTGCACAGTCTGCCTTTCGTTTGCGTTCCAGAAAGGATGTTTTATATGGCAGCTACTACTGCGAAACCCGTAAAAAGCGCCGGTAAAATTCCCGGCAGTACCTTGAAAATCATTGCGATGGTCTGTATGCTGATCGACCACACTGCAGCTGTACTTTTCGACCGAATCCTGATTTCCCGCGGTCTTCTGAATGCGGTGAACGCTTCGGACGGAGGCGCATCATTTCTCTCTACCGGAAACACAGCTGTGATTTATTATGCGGATATGATTATGCGCGCAATCGGAAGGATCAGTTTTCCGATTTTCTGTTTTCTGTTGATTGAAGGGTTCATGCATACGCATGATGTGAAAAAGTATGCGCTGAATCTTGGGATTTTTGCACTGGTTTCGGAGATTCCGTTCGATCTGGCATTTGCGGGAAAACCGTTTTATCTGGATTATCAGAATGTCTTTTTCACTTTATTTATCGGCCTTGTGATGATGATTTTTCTGCAGAAAATCGATTCAAAAGCGCAAAAAGATGCCGGTGCATGGCAGAGGGCGAACTGGAAGGTTTCGGTTGGCAAGCTGCTGGTGATTGTGGCAGCCTGTGCAGTGGCCACGCTGTTGAAGACAGATTACAGTGCAATGGGAATTCTGACGATTGTGCTGATGTATAATATGAGAAAGAATAAAATGTACTGTATCGGAATCGGGTGTGCGGTGCTTACGCTGTTGAGTCTGAATGAAATCACCTGTTTTCTGGCTATGATTCCGGTGCATTTTTATAACGGAAAACGGGGATTGAATCTGAAGTATCCGTTTTATGCGTTTTATCCGGTGCATCTGCTGGTGCTGTTTGCGATTGCGGCGGTACTGGGGATGGCGGGGGTTGCGGTGATTTGACGGACGCCCGGAAGTGCGCCTGCGCCGCCTGGGACTGTGCCCTGGGGCGATGGCTGTGAGAAATGTGAAGTAGTTCTAATAGAAAAAGAGCGGGGCGAATAACAGACACCGGCATAATGCGCCAGGAAATCCTGATGATTTCCCGGCTTAGTATGCCTTGCCTGCTGGTGTGGAACACCATCAGGCAGTCTGTCATTCGCCCCGCTCTTTTTCTAAGAACTACTAACACATTTCTCAACGCCACCGCCCCAGGGCACAGTCCCAGGCGACACAGACGCACTTCCGGGCTGATAGTTGAGGACGGGAGGTCGAGAAGGTCTGGATTTGCTGCGCAAATCGGCGTGAGATTCTACTTAATATACTTCTTAACTTCCAGCGGATACCCCAAAAGCTCTTCGCTGCGAATCACTTCAAAATTCTCCGGTTGAAAATCTTTGCGTAACGTCACGGTGTTCAGGCAATGATATCCCAATCTATGATAGAGTTTCATCGCTTCAAAATTTCGCGCAGCTACCTCAAGATAGACAGATTCAGAATACTTTTTTATCTCGGCTTCGACCAGCGCAATCGCATGACTTCCGTATCCGTTTCCCTGGTATTCCGGAAGTACGAAAAGATCTTCGATCCAGTCAACTTCCGCCCCGCGGCTTCCGAGATGCACAAATCCAATGGGGATCTCTTCTTTTAAGATAATATAAAACACATGCCCTTTGTCTGTCCAGGCAGCAAGATTCTCCGCAGCCTCTTCGTCGGTTATGACATAATCACCATGAGCCAGCCAAAAGCCTCGAATCAGATCTTTTGCAAGTTGTGCTTCGTTTTCATATTTCTGTAAAGCTATAATTTCATTCATTTTTTCATCTCCCTTGTTTTTTTAACCGAATCAAGTAAGTCCCAACCCCCTGCTTATTGCTTCGCACAATGGTACCAGGCTCAAAAAGCTAATGCAAGCTCTGAATTGCCGAAGTGGCATAACTGATTCAGCCTCGAAGGACTCCCTGTCATACGCGCTGGGGTGTTTTTATATATGATTCATCTCGTTTCCGTTTCTCATAAATCGCTTCCATCCATTCCAGCACATCCTCTTTGTTCTGCTGAAACGGTTCGCTGTGGCTCAGAAAAAAATGCGGCGCACGCACGTTTTTTAGAACTCGGATTTCTGCCAGCAGGCGCTCGGCATTATAAACGGTCTGTCCGTTTTTCTGCGTCGCATATGCGGCATCTCCGAGGAAACACCACGTTTCATTCACTTCCAATGCAAGCGATCCTTTGGCATGACTCGATGGAATCGGAAATAAATGTAACCGCACGTCACCGTCCTGAAACCACGTATCTTCTTCTATCACAGTTCCTGTTTTTGTATAACGAAACGTATTTTTCCCCTGGTAAACCGCTTCGCACGAAATCTCCGACAGATTCCCGATATGGTCGGGATGAAAATGGGATAAAATCACCCGAATTTCTTTTCCGGTCTGTTCTGACTTTTTCTGCAGAATTTCTGAAACCGCAGGATGATTTCCCACGTCATATATCCAGAAAAATGCATCACCCTCGATGATCACAACATTTGCCGAAAGTGGATGTTCTGTCGGTGTAAGATAGGAAATGTGATTGTTGATTGTCTGGATGTGCGGAATCTGTATCGGCTCTTTTCTTTCTTCTTTCATCAAATCAACACCTCTTTTCCTTCGAACACAAAACACAATGACCGACAGATTTATGAAATCTCTTTCGTTCTCTGCCGGTCATGATATTAATGAAAATTAGCAGCTATTCAGAGCCCCATCTCGATTCCGCTTACGCTGCATCTCGATGTTGCTTCTCGCCATATGAAATTCCAGAAAAACAGCTCATTCATGTAAACATGATTCACGATTTTTCTTCCATTTCGCATGGTTCTGAATCGTTACAAAAATTATCTTATTTAGAAGCTGAACACCGCCACACCATACGCCGGAAGTGAATAGGCAATCCGATATGGCTGGCCATCGCATTCTCCCGTTTTGGCGCGGTAGACTACCTGGCGTTTTTCGGTCGGACCGCCGTATTTCATATCGGAGCTGTCGAGTACCAGGCGGTACTGTTTTTTGCGCGGTACACCACACATATAGTCCGGACGCTCGACCGGTGTGAAATTGCAAACAAACAACAGGTTGTTTTTTCCTGTCGGTGACCAGCGGACAAAGCTGTAGATGCTCCTGTCGCCGTCGTCGGCGTTGATCCACTGGAAGCCTTCGTAGCCGCAATCATTCGCATAAAGTGCCGGATACTTTCTGTACATTTTCAGCAGGTCACTAAAGAAGGCCTGCAAATGCTGATGTCCCTCTTCTGCCAGCAGGAACCAGTCAATCTCCCGTTCCTCGCTCCACTCGCGGAGCTGTCCGAAATCCTGTCCCATGAACAGCAGCTTTTTACCGGGATGGCCAAACATGAAGGCATAGCCCACCATCAGGTTTTGGAATTTTTCATCCAGATTGCCCGGCATTTTGTTGATCATAGAGCATTTCAGGTGAACCACCTCGTCATGCGACAACACAAGAATGTAATTTTCGGAAAACGCATACGTCATACCGAACGTCATCTTGTTATGGTTGTATTTGCGGAAATACGGATCGAGCTTCATATAATCAAGGAAGTCATGCATCCATCCCATGTTCCATTTGTAGGAGAAGTGCAGGCCGCCTTCCTCCACGCTTCCGGTTACCTTCGGCCATGTTGTGGACTCCTCGGCGATCATGATCACACCCTTGTTTCGTCCGCGCACCAGTGTATTCAGATGTTTGAAAAACTCAACGGCTTCCAGATTTTCATTTCCACCGTTCCTGTTCGGCACCCACTGACCTGGCTCTTTTCCGTAATCGAGATACAGCATGGAAGCAACCGCATCTACACGAAGACCGTCTACATGGTACTCTTCAACCCAGTAGAGCGCATTCGCCAGCATGAAGTTCTTGACTTCATTTTTGCCATAGTCAAAGATCTTGGTTCCCCACTCCGGGTGCTCGCCCTTTCTCGGGTCGGCGTACTCGTACAGCGGCTGTCCATCGAAGTCGGCCAGTCCGTGCGCATCCTTCGGGAAATGCGCCGGTACCCAGTCCAGAATAACACCGATTTTATTTTTATGCAGATAATCAACAAGATATTTGAACTCTTTCGGTGTTCCGTAGCGGGAGGTCGGTGCGTAATAGCCCGTTACCTGATAGCCCCAGGAACCATCAAACGGATGCTCGGCGATTCCCATCAGTTCTACGTGGGTATAGCCCATTTTTTTGACGTAATCGGCAAGCGAATGTGCGAGCTGCACGTAATTGTAGAATCCATCCGGGTTGGATTCGGACCACGGATGTTTCATCCAGGAACCCGGATGCACTTCGTAGATGGAGAGCGCGGATTTCTGAACGTCAAATTTTTTGCGGTTCGTCAGCCATTCGCTGTCACCCCAGCGGTAGCCCTCGATTTCGGCTACTTTGGAAGCGGTACCCGGCCGTTTTTCGGATGCAAATGCGTATGGATCTGCTTTGTACAGTTCTCTTCCGTCCGGTGTGCGGATGTAATATTTATACATCATTCCTTCTGTCACGCCTGGAACGAACACTTCATAAACGCCGTCCTCGCCGACTTTCCGCATCACATTGGCATGGGCATCCCAGCCGTTGAATTCGCCGATGACAGATACTTCCGCCGCATGCGGAGCCCATACGGTGAACCAGGCTCCTACTTTGCCGTCTTTTTTGTCCAGGTGCGCACCCATTTTACGGAAAATATCGTAATGGGTTGCCTGGCCGAATAAGTACTGATCCAGTTCAGAAAATCTTGGCTGATAGCCCACCGGTTTTTTCGGCGCTTTTCCTTTTTTCGCTGTTGTTCTTGCCGTTGTTTTCGCAGTTTCCTTCATAGAAAAAATCCCCTTTATGCTTCTTTTTCAATCAGAACACAGCCACACGGAGGTATCTCAACGAAAAGTCTTCCATTTTCCGGAGAAATGGCTTCGCCGGTTACCGCGTTTTTCCATGTTCCGTCGCAAGGTGCCGGAATCGAAACTCCCGCACTCTGGTTTTCATCATTATTTACTGCCGTGATCAGAGCGTCTGTTTCATCCAGGCGCGCAAAAGCATACTGGCGGTTGGTCAGCATGAGTTCGCGGTATCTTCCCGTTCGTGCTGCAGGATGTTTTTTTCTGACGTCTGATAATGTTTTGATCCAAGCCGGAAGTTTTTCTGCCGGCGGATTTTTTTCCAGTTCTTCCAGATTCAGCGCCGGGCGCAGCGGATCATCGTTTCCGCCTTCTTTTCTTCCCTCGATGCCGAATTCCGATCCGTAATAGATGGACGGGATGCCCGGCAGGAAGTACAGCAGCGCATAAATTGGAATCATGTTTTCTTTTACGTTCAGCTTGCTGGCCAGACGGTCTACATCGTGGTTGTCAACAAAGCTGTACAGTTTCTTTCCTTTGTAAATACCGCCGTTTTCATCAAATTCGCGGCGGATCGTATGTGCAATTTCAAAGTAATTATGATCGTTATGTCCCGAATAAAGTCCTTTGTGAAGCTCGTAGTTTGTGACGCTGTGCAGCAGATGCTGTCCATCTCCGATATAACGTGCATAGTCGCCGTGGATGACTTCACCCATCAGCCAGAAATCCTGTTTTTTTGCGGATGTGCGTGCACGCATCTGTTCCATAAACCCAAAATCCAGGCAGTCTGCGCAGTCGAGACGGATACCGTCAATGTCGAATTCGTCGATCCAGAAATCGATGACGTCCAGCAGATAGTCACGAACCTGCTGGTTCTGGAGATTCAGATTGACAAGCTCAAAGCAGTTTCTCCATGCTTCGTAGGAAAATCCGTCGTTATAGCAGGTGTTCCCTCCAAACCAGATTCCTTTATACCAGCTGCAGTACGGAGACTGTTCTCTTTTTTCCTGAATGTCGCGGAACGCAAAAAATTCACGGCCGGTGTGGTTGAAGACACCGTCTACGACCACTTTGATACCGAGTTTGTGCGCTTTTTTCACGTAAGCGGTAAAATCCGCATTGTCGCCTAAACGACGGTCTACCTGTTTGTAGTCTTTTGTATCGTATCCATGTGTGGTTGATTCAAACAAGGGTCCAATGTAGATTGCAGTGCAGCCAAGATCAGCGATATGTGAAAGCCACTGTTCCAGTGTGGAAAAACGGTGTGCCGTTTCTTCCAATTCATTTTTCCTCGGCGCACCGGTCAGTCCGATCGGATAGATGTGATAAAATTCTGCCTCTTCATACCATGGTGCCATTATAATTGTCCTCCTTGTTTTTGCGTTATGAATAAATTCCATACATAAATTGGTGTACCAGCCGGTAGACTTCTTCGTCCCGGATGACAAGCCCGGAAAGATCGGAGTGATTTCCTGCTGTCATCATCAGGTAATGCATCAGAGTTCCGGAAAAGCCTACGGCGAATTGTTCCTGGCGGCCGTTCATGTTGCCGAGTTCTGCGCTGGCGTTGTCGAAGACATCGACGCACAGGCGGTAGAAACGGTCGATCATGGGGTATACGGTGCGGAAGCCTTCGCTTTTTCTTCCGGAATAGAACAGTGACATCATCAGCATATAGAACTTCGGATCTTCCGAGGCTCCGTTGAAGAAGGCACGCGCGATGCGGTACAGTTTTTCGGGGATGTTTTTCCCGATCTCGGAGGCTTCGGTGAGTTTTTGTTCCATAGGCTGAAAGTGTTCGTTTAACAGAGCTTCGAGGAGACCCTGTTTGCTGCCGAAGTAATAGTATAAGGTCGGTTTGGAGACTCCGACGGAGTCTACGATCTGCTGAACACCGACGGCGTCGTACCCGCTTTCGTAGAAGAGGGTCAGAGCTGAGTTCATGATTAGCTGACGATTGTCCATTTTGATTCCTCTTGTGGATGCGGATGGCGAACTCCAGAGAGCTGAGCCTGGCCGCGGTGTGGTTGTTGGGTTGATTGGTTACGTGTGAGTTTGCATTTGTTTTGTTATGAAATGCTTTTGTTGGTTATTGTTGTAAGAAGTCTGTATTTGTGTGTGATGGTCGGATTGCGTGAATGATTGGCAATTTTGACGAATTTTGTTGGATTTTGCAGGCTTCTTATGTGTGTTTCTGTTATCATTATACCAATCGGTATATAAAAAGTCAATGCAAAATATATAATGGGCGAAAATAGGTACAAAAGAAAAAGAACCAACGGGGAAATCTTGGTTTTGGTTTAGGATTTCCCTGTCGGTTCTTTTTTTATTTTCAGGACTGTTGTTTACACGAGTTCAAGTTCTTTTCTTTCTATCATTGCACGCACTTCGTCTTCTGACTTATCCGTAATCGATGCAATCTGTTCAACAGGAAAACCTTTTTGATAAAGTTTGCGGATAATCTCACTCTCTCCTTCTGCAAATGCTTCTCTTTTAATCCCTTCACTCAAACTGCCCATAGCTTTCACTTCCTTTCCTAACTCCTGCTCCATTGGTATGTCATACTCTTCTTCTAGTATATCACTTTTTCTCTCTACGGAAAGCTTTTTTGACAACAAAGCCCCAAGCAGACGATGCAGTTCATATTCTTCGCTCTGCTCCGGCAATGTTTTTCCCAGACCGATCATTACAATATTGATCAGATCTCTTTTTCCTTTCCAATAATACGATCCAAGGACAGGCTCGTCTGTGAAATGGAAGTAATTCATACAGTTTTCTTTCCAGTCCATACAGATCCAAATGGAATATATACGCTTAATATCATCATAATTTGAATTTTTGAAATCTCGTTCTTTCTGTGACGAGATCATGCGACTGGCGTAGAATGTGGCTCTGTTCAGGATGTCGTATTCGTTTGGGTCGCCGCGCTGGGCTTCGATATTGATGATGATCTGGGACAGGCCGTCGCGCATTCGCACGTAAAAGATGATGTCAAAGCGAATCAAGCCCTCATTCAGTTCCTGATTTTCTGTATTCAGACCGACGATACGCTCTCCGTTTTTTTCATATGTATGATTGGTCAGGCCAGGGTCAATCGGTACTTTACTGATATAGGGCTGGCCTTCAATTAAAAGTGCGGCGACTTTTGGGTTCATTCCGTAAAATTCGTCCACGGTTTTTACCAGGATATGTGCCAGGATGATTTTCTGGCCTAATATTCTTTTGGCACAGGCGTCGTACTGCGCACCCATGTCTGTTGTGGTTTCTATGGTATTTTTAATTTCCTGATTCAATAGTCCTCCTTCTGCGTTTTTGGCATTTTCTCTTTTTGTTCTCCAATTGCTGTTTTCCTTCGGATGCCGTATAATGGAAACAGCATTTTTTCAAATTTATTTTAAGGAGAACGTAAACTGATGATACGATTTAATAATGACTACAATCATGGCGCACATTCTGAGATTCTGGAGGCGCTGGGGGCAATTAACGAGAACAGTTATGGTGGATATGGTGAGGATGAATGGTGTGAGAAGGCTGCGGAGCTGATTCGGAAGAAGATTCATTGTGCGGATGCGGCGGTTCACTTTTTTCCGGGGGCGACGCAGGCGAATTTTATTGTGACGGCGGCGGCGCTTTCGCCGGTGCAGAGTGTGATTGCGGCGGATACCGGGCATATTAACTGCCATGAGGCGGCTTCGATTGAGAACACCGGACATAAGATTCTGGAGCTGCCGAATACAGATGGCAAAATTTCGGCGGAACAGATTGCTGCGTGTGCGGCGGCTTATTATGAAGGCGGCGAGCCGGAATATCTGACGGAGCCGAAGATGGTGTATCTTTCATTTCCGACGGAGCAGGGAACGCTGTATTCGCTGCAGGAGCTGAAGAATATTCATGATGTCTGCCGCAAGTATGGTATGTATCTGTTTTTAGACGGGGCACGGCTTGGATACGGGCTTGGTTCGGAAAAGAATGATGTTGCACTCACAGATCTTGCTGCGCTCACGGATGTTTTCTATTTCGGCGGAACGAAATGCGGTGCACTGTTTGGTGAAGCAGTTGTGATTACAGCGGATGCGCTGAAAAAACGCTTTAAAGCCTATATGAAGCAGAACGGTGCTGTTCTGGCAAAAGGCTGGCTGCTCGGACTGCAGTTCCACTGTCTGCTGGAGCATGATCTCTATTTCACTGCGACACGCCGTGCAGACGAGCTTGCGATGAAACTCCGCGAAGCATTTGCGGCGCAGGGAATTCCGTTCTGGGTGGAGAGTTTTACGAATCAGCAGTTTGTGATTCTCACCGATGCACAGAAGGAAACTCTGGAAAAACGCTATATTTTCGAGCCGATGGGAAAATCCGCAGACGGCGGAAATATTGCGCGGTTCTGCACCAGCTGGGCAACGACGGAGGCGGAAGTGCAGGCACTGATTGATGACCTCAAAGCCTTATAATTTTTGACAAAACCGGCATTCTGCAAACACCGGCGATCTCTAAATCTACTTTGCAAAGTTAAAGAAAAAGCTGTCCGGCGTGCCACGAAAATACAGATTTTGCCTTGTTTTACTCTAAGAAAGGATTTCTTTATGTCTCGTAAAATTGGCATTACCGCCTGCTCCAACCCCATGCGTCCTTCCTTTTCCGCCGATCTGGCGCGCCTCTGTCAGATTCTGCAGGAGCTGGGCTTCGAGCCTGTTTTAAGCCCCTGCCTCTACGACAATGGTTCCGGCTTTTCCGGTACCGGCGCGGAGCGGGCAGCCGCGTTGATGAACCTTTACCGTGACCCGGAAATTACGGATATTTTTGATATTTCCGGCGGCGATATGGCGAATGAAGTTCTGCCGTATCTGGATTTTTCCGTCATCGCGGCTTCCGGCAAGCGTTTCTGGGGATACAGTGATCTCACTACGATTGTCAATGCCATCACGGCTGCGACCGGAAATGAGTCGATGCTGTATCAGGTTCGGAATCTGCTGTACGACCACAGCGCCGAGCAGATTACTCTGTTCCAAAACGCTTTTTCCGGGCAGTCTCCCAGTCTCTTTGACTTCCCGTGCACATTTCTGCAGGGCGATCACATGGAAGGCGTGCTGATCGGCGGAAATATCCGCTGTTTTCTGAAGCTCGCCGGAACAGATTTTCAGCCGGACTTCCGCGGAAAAATCCTGCTTCTCGAAGCCATGGGCGGCGGTGTTCCGCAGATGGTTACATTTCTGTCCCAGTTGAAAATGATGCATGCATTTGAGCAGATCAATGGAATTCTCCTCGGAACATTTTCCAAAATGGAGTGCGACCAGCTGACACCGGATATGCCGCACCTTGTCCGTCAATTCGCCGGGTCGGATCTTCCAATTGCGCAAACTCCATACATCGGCCACGGCACGGACGCGCACGCTGCTGTGATCGGCAGATTCTATCAGATTTCTTCTGACTGATACACATCCGCGTAGCGCACGCCGAACTCCTGCGCATCTGCGTGATTTTCCATGTAGATATCAATGTGGCCGTACGGCGTGCCGCGGTCCTCGACCGTGTAAATTTTGCCGCCGATGTTCAGTTTTGTGCCGAACGGCAGAACACCGGTTGCAATGGTGCGGCCCTGCTCCGGCATTTTTCCGGACGCGGTCGGGCCGCCCGCCCAGCGGCCGCAGCAGACGGCGCAGTTGCAGTAGGCGGTCAGTTTGAAATTGCCGAGATATTTTCCCGAAGCGGTTTCCAACTGTTCACCTGCGGTACTGTTTTCTGCATTTTCTGCACTTGTCTTCTGCACATTTTCTGCTCCCGCCTTTTCTTTTCCACCATTCCCGTTTTCTACGGCCTGGTTTTCCACAGAATTTTTTTCTTTTCTCCCATTATCCACATCTTTCGTTTCTGTTTTGCTGTCACGCACTTCTTCCGGAATCACCCGCACGGCAAATTCCGTTGATTTTTCATAGTTAAAATCCGAAATCAGAATTCCCGTCGCCTCACTTCCAGCGTGAATCACTTTTCCATCGCCGAGGTAAATCATGACATGATAAATAAACCCGCTCTCCCGCTGGTAAAACAGCAGATCGCCAGGCTTTGCCTCCTGTATGGGAATGCGTGTTCCAGCCTTTGCCTGCTGGCGTGAGGTGCGCGGAAGGGCGTAGCCGAAATTGGAAAAAATCTGCTGGATAAATCCGGAACAGTCACAGCCGTTTATGAGACTCGTTCCACCCCAGACATACGGATTTCCCAGAAAATTTTTCGCATACTGCAGAAGCTCACCACGTGCTTCGCCGGAGGAAAGGAGTGTTTTTGTCGTCGCATACGTATAGGTATATGCCTTGTTATTCCATGGTTTTACCCACATTTCCGCCAGGGAAAAGCTTTCCTCTTGACAACGGTTTACCTCTTTTTCCGCCGCTTCTCCGCGCAGAAGATACCGCGCGCAGACAAATCCGCGGACGTCTCCCGATTCCACATAAACCCAGTCGGAATCTTCATCCGCCAGGATATAGCAGAGGCTTCCCTTCGGCAGGATTCCGACGATTTTCTGGTCTGTGCCTTTTCCTTCGCGGACGTGAAGCCAGGAATTGACATCGGCGATGGCATATGTTTTTTCTACCGTATGAAACAGCCATGGCATACGGGAAATCGTGACTTTTTCGGCTTCTGCCATTTGCCATGCGCTGTAGCTTTCCCGCATGCGCGCGGCTTCCTGCTCGGCAGAAAAGACAGGTTCTGCCCCGGCGGCTGGCGGTTCGACTGATGGTGATGAAGCAGAATTCGAAGAGGCTTCCGCTGTCTTATCCTCACGATTCGCACTGGCACTGCCTCCTGTGCTTTCATCAACACTTCCTTCCGAGCCGTTTTCTTCCTCCGGCGGCTCTAACTGAGTTCCATCTCCATCGCCGTTTTCCTCTTTCCTGCCTTCTGTTTCTTCCTGCCCCGGCCAGGGATCGTTGGAAACATCTTCCCCTTCTCCCGGCCACGGATCATCCGTTTCGCTGTTTCCCGGCTTTTCCGAAGTATCTGTGTCGCCTTCTGAACCCGGTGTCTCCGGCATATCTGTATGATCTCCCGAATCTGGCATTTCCGATATTTCGCCATGATTTCCCGAATCCGGCTCTCCCGGTTTCGTCACCCCCGTATCTTCTCCGCTCTCAGGTTTCTGCACTTCATCTGCATCCGCCCCCGGCTTCTCCACGTCCGCACTCTCTCCCAAATCCGGTCCCTGCGGCTTCTCCGAATCCGTTTCTTCTGTTCCATCATCCTGCGGACTTTCCGGTTCTGCCGCACTGTCATTTCCAGCCTCTTCCGTCCCGGACGCATCACCATTTTCTTCCGCATTCTGTTCCACCGAAACCTCGGCCGCCTGCGCCTCCGCCGCATCTTCTTCCACGCAAAAAGAAGCAGCCCCAACGGCTGCTTCCCCTGCAATCTCAATTCCAATCTGTCCCGGATCGGCCGTTTCCTCTTCTGCTGCATAAACGGCTGTCGGGTTTCCCAGTGTCACTGCGAGCGCGCCGATCATCGCGGCGCGCACCAGCTCGGCGCATTTGTCGCCCATCATTGTTTTATCAACCATTTTCGCTTTCTCCTATTCAATTTGTCCGGCCAGACGAAATTGATCCGAACAAATAAAACAGAAGAAACACCTCTTGTATCGCTTCCTATTTCTCTGCCCGAAACAGTCTGACCGCATTTTTTTCTGTCGTCTCAATGACTTCTTCTTCCGAAATTCCCTTGAGTTCTGCGATCTCCCGCACCACGTACGGCAGATACAGAGAAGAATTTCGTTTTCCCCGGTACGGAACCGGTGCCAGATACGGACTGTCTGTTTCCAGCAGAATACGCTCCATCGGAGCCATCTGAACCACTTCTTTGATCTTCTTCGCATTTTTGAACGTCACCACGCCGCCAATGCCAAGATAAAATCCCATTTTCAGGTATTCCTCCGCCATCTCCACGGAGTAGGAAAAACAATGAATGACGCCGCCGATCTCCTCCGATTTTTCCTCTTTCATGACGCGGAGCGTATCGGCCGCCGCCTCCCTGCTGTGAATAATCATCGGAAGTTTTTCTTCCCGGGCAAGCGCAATCTGACGGCGGAACCAGTATTCCTGCTTCTCGTGATTCTCCTTGTCCCAGTAATAGTCAAGGCCGATCTCACCGACCGCGACCGCCTTTTCCATGCGGCAGAGTTCCCGCATCCGCGCCATCACGTCCTCGTTCAGATCACCCACCTCATCCGGGTGAAAGCCGAACGCGCCGTAGATGAACGGATACGCTTCCATCAGTTTTCTTGTATTTTCCAGTGATTCCAGATTTGCCGAGACATTGATGATGCGCCCGATCCCGTTTTCCTGCATCGAAGAAAGCAGCTCTGCGCGGTCTTCATCAAATTTCTCATCGTCATAATGTGCATGTGTTTCAAATATCATATCCGAATTTCTCCTTAAAAAAACGAAACAGAAACGGAAGAAAGCTCTGCATAGCCTTCCCCTGTTTCCGTTTCCACGTTTATCTATCCTATCGTTCGTTGTTTTTCGTAAAAGTAAAGTGCGCCGCTGCGCCTGTGCTTATTATAACGCATTCATTTTTCCCGCGTCAACCAGGAAACGAAAAAATATATCACAGATTAACACGATCACCGCCGCGCCGCGATCTCGTCCAGCAGGCAGCCAGCCACTTCGTCTTTTCCCATGAGCGGAAGCTCCTTGATGCCGTCCTTCGTGATCAGCGTCACCACATTCGTCGCCACACCGAAGCCGGCGCCCTCCGTCTTCAGATTGTTCGCCGCGATCATGTCGAGATGCTTCTTCTCCAGCTTCGCGCGCGAGTTTTCCACCATATTCTCCGTTTCCATCGAAAATCCGCACACAAACAGACCCGGATGACGGTTCTTTTCCACCCATCCCAGAATATCATCGGTGCGCTCCAGCGGAATACTCATGTCGCCGTCTTTCTTTTTGATCTTCTGATCCGCCACTGTCGCAGGCCGGTAATCGGCAACTGCGGCCGCCTTGATCAGAATGTCTGTCTCCGGCAATGTCTCCTGCACCGCCTCCAGCATATCCTTCGCCGTCGTCACCGGTCGCATCGCAACGCCCGGAACCGGGGCTAATGAAACCGGGCCGGAAATCAGCGTTACCTGCGCGCCGCGGAGCATCGCCTCCCGCGCAATCGCGTATCCCATGCGGCCGCTGCTGTGGTTCGTCAGATACCGCACCGGATCGAGGGATTCCTGCGTCGGGCCTGCGGTCACGGTAACGCGCACACCGGCAAGCGTTTTTTCGTGCGCCAGTTCCATCGCAATGTAATCAAGCAGCACCTCCGGGTCCGGCAGTTTTCCTTTTCCGACATCCTTGCACGCCAGCATTCCCACGCTCGGCTCGATGATGCTGAAGCCGTATTTTTTCAGCGTCGCCAGATTATCCTGCGTAATCGGATTTTCCAGCATCGCCGTATTCATCGCCGGAGCGACCAGCTTTTTGCACTGCGCTGCGAGCACCACCGTCGTCAGCATATCATCTGCAATGCCGTGTGCCATTTTTGCAATCACATTGGCGGTAGCCGGGGCAATCATGATCAGATCCGCCGCTTTTGCCAGCGAAATATGCGTCACCTCATATTTAAAATCACGCGCAAACGTATCGACCACGCAGCGGTTGTTGGTCAGCGTCTCAAACGTCAGCGGGGTGATGAACTGCGTCGCATTTTCGGTCATGATGACATGCACATCCGCTCCGGCTTTCCGAAGGCCGCTTGCCACGTTTGCCATTTTATAGGCGGCAATTCCGCCTGTCACACCAAGTACAACACATTTTCCGTGAAGATTTTCCATTGTAACTCCGTTCTGCTGCCTCGAAGCAGCTTTTTCCTAAGATAGTTTTAGTATAGCAGACAAAAAAACAGATTACAACCAATCCTGTTTGCCATTGATGCAAAAAGGCTTTATAATAAAAGGACAAAAGAGCTCTACTTTTAAAATAAGCGCGAGGTATTTTTATGATTTTAGCCATCGATATCGGGAATACAACCGTCACGCTCGGCGGCGTCCGGACCGCACCGCAGCAGGCGTATTCCCTCGAATTTACAGCCCGGATTGACATCAACCACACCTGGTCTGCCAGCCAGTATGAGACTGCGATCGAGCAGCTTTTTGAAGACGAAAATCTTTCCCCGTCCGACTTTCGCGGAGTCATCATTTCCAGCGTCGTTCCGCCGGTCCTGACGCTTCTGCAGGAATGTGTCCGCTATCTGTTCGGCACAGAACCGCTGCTCGTCACATCCGAAAGTGATCTCGGCATGACGTTTTCCATCCCGGAACCGGAAAGAGTAGGCCGCGACCGCCTCGTCGATGCAGCCTGGGCTGCCGCACATTATCCACTGCCGGTCATCACCGTGGATCTCGGAACCGCAACGACGTTCAATGTCATCCGCGAAAACAGCGTCTTCTGCGGCGGAGCTATCGCACCGGGACTCGACATGGGACTTAACGCCCTCTCCGAGCGGACCGCCCAGCTCCCACGGCTCGACCTCCAGACTCCGGTGCGTATCATCGGGCAAAACACCGAAGAATGCATCCTCTCCGGCACAATTGCCGGCATGGCCGCGATGCTCGACGGCATGGTGCAGCGCATCGAAGCCGAACTCGGCTCCCCCGCCACCCTCATCCTCACCGGCGGCGCCGCCCGCTTCATCGAACCGCTCGTCCAGCACCCCCACATCTACGACCCGGATCTGCTGCTGAAGGGGCTGGCGTTTTTGTATGAGAAGAATTGTACGCATTAAGCAAAAATCGTTGCATCCCGAAGAGAACGTATCAGAACTCTTTCCGGTGATGCAGCGATTCTTTTATTTTAATAATTTCTTCCACTCCCGTATTGCATTCTCAGCAAGCGCACGTTTCTCTCCCTCATCCGACTGCGCGCCATATTTCATCAGCAAAGCATTCAGCTTTCCATCCAGCTCACTGTAAAACCGAACGGCTGTGATCTTCCCCTGTATATCCCGCATCTGCTCCTGATCCTCTTTTGAAAGATTCCGTATCCGTTTCTCCAGATCTTTTTTATAAACCGAAACACCCTGTGGAAACTTCACCCCGCTGCCTTCCATCCGCCCATCGATCGGGATTCCCTCTCCGGATAAAACTTCTTCGCTGTACAGCAGCTGCAGAAAAGAAACTGCCTTTTTCGGCTGCTTCGTATTTTTATTGATCCCGGCATAATTTATCGTAAGCATAGATCATCTGGTTTCATCTCCTCATCCAAACTTTTTTCAAAACAAAGCAAAAAGAACTTTTGACATTTCCACAAAAGCGTGATACTATGATATTGGAAAAGAGTGCTACCGATAGACGGTTAGTCCGATATAGTTTGCAAAAATAACCGCAACGTTTGTCAGACTGTATGGCGGTTATTTTTGTGTCTTATTGTTATCCTTGCCAAGCGTATATCCGATACTAAAGCAGGTTAAGCCGAAGCTCATTACTGCAAGAAAGTCCATAATACTCATTGGCTTAGCCCTCCTTTCAAAAGATTCTCTTTCGAGTTTCTATGTAATCAGAGGGTCACAGGTCTACACTTCGTTTCGGTCGTTGCTAAACGAGTGCCACCGGCACTCAGCAACCCTCTGTCGAAGGACTAACCGCCTACCGTTTTGATAGCACCCATATTTTTATTATATCCTCTTCACAATCAGCTTTCAACAACAAATTTACTCTTTTCGGTTATATTATAGTGTTTCTTTTTGGTTGTATTTTACGTTCGACACTTATTTCAAAACTTTCTCTTTCCACCACCATACGATCCCCACAACAATTCCTCCCGCCAGCACAAAAATCATCTGCCTTCCTGAAAGCTCCCATCCAAATAACTCAACCCTTACTTTCTTCGGCTGATACGAATACCCCATCAAAATTCTGTTATCATCCCCCGTCCCCACTGTAGCATGGCAATATGTGGTTCCCATAAATTTCATTGCAGAATTTGATGTTCCCAACTGGCTTCCGGAATAGCCGGCGCCGTTTAGCTGTTGATTATTTGCGACAAGATTTCCACTGACTTCCCAGTCGTTCATTTTGCTGTTTTTGTACCATAAGGTTCCGCCAAATTCATACGGTCTTATCGCCTCTCCCAACAAAAACGAAAAGCTGTCGTTTCCACAGAGTTTTTTGTTCTCTGTAAATTCATAGGTCGGATAAATATAAATCGTCGAACCATTTTTGAAGGCTGATGCATAGAACTCAATCCCTTCGAAATCTTCCTCTCTTCCATTCATCGCCTGTTTTCCTACATCGATTTTCATATACTCAAATTTTCCATCTCCGCTTTTTAAATCATCGACAATAAACTGCTTCACATGCTCATCCAGCTTTTGTATCTCATTCTCCGGCATCCCTGTTTCCTGCAAATAAGCATCGTAATCAGAAGAAACCTTTTCCTCTGCCTTTACATAAGATACCCCCGCATACAATGACAGTCCGCAGCAAAGTAAAACCAGAAATAACGTCCGCATTTTTCTCATTCAACACTCCTCCTTTCTGTTGTCATATTCGATAAACCCGTTCAAATATTCTCTCTTTATTATTATATTATCATAAGATTCAGAATCTTTATATGACGTTTTCCTTAACTTTTTCACATGCAAAAAATCCCTCCCCACACATCACGCATGGAAAGGGATTTCTCTATTTACTCTATTTTTCTTTTAATCCATCAGCAGATCTCCGCACCCGCCGGCATTGCTTTTTCCGGGGTCATGAGGCATACGTTGCCTTCGGCGTCTTCGGCGCAGAGGAGCATTCCTTCAGACATCATGCCTGCCAGTTTGGCTGGTTTGAGGTTGGTGAGGACCATAACCTTCATTCCGATGGTGTCTTCCGGTTTGTAATATGCTTTGATTCCGGAGACGATCTGTCTTGTCTGGCTTCCGACTTTGACCTGGAAGCAGAGAAGTTTTTTCGATTTCTTCACTGGCTCGCAGGAGATGATTTCACCTACCTGGAACTGCATTTTTCCGAAATCTTCGAAGGTAATTTCCTCCTTCGGCTCAAGGTCGATCACTGCCTCCTCTTCTTTTTCTTCTTCTCCGGATGCGGCAGCCATGGCAGCTTTCTGTTTTGCCTGGATCACTTCTACTTTTTCCATAACCTCTTTGACATCGAGTCTCTGGAACAGGATCTGCGGCTGATCGGTTACTTTATTGCCCGATACATACAGTCCGAACTGATCGAGCTCTTCGTAGCTGCGTTTTTCTGCATTTAACTGAGCAAGGATCTTCTCGGTGGTCTCCGGCATGAAGGACTCCAGCAGACATGCACCGATGGTGATGCTCTCTACCAGGTTGTACAGAACCTCTTCCAGACGGTCTTTCTTTGCCTCGTCCTTTGCCAGCGCCCACGGCATCGTCTCGTCGATGTATTTGTTGCAGCGTTTGAACAGACCAAAGATCTCGGTCATTGCATCTGCCACACGCAGCTCTTCCATCTTGGCAGCAACTTTTGCTTTTGTTGCGGTAACGACTGCTTTCAGATCATCATCCACTTCTTCTGCTGCGCCTGTCTTTGTCACAACGCCGCCGAAGTATTTGTTGCTCATGGAGATGGTACGGTTTACCAGGTTTCCAAGAGTATTGGCAAGGTCGGAATTCATACGCTCAACCAGCAGCTCCCAGGTGATGACACCGTCGTTCTCGAACGGCATCTCGTGCAGAACGAAGTAGCGGACAGCGTCTACGCCGAACAGGTCTACCAGATCGTCTGCGTAGATCACGTTTCCTTTGGATTTACTCATCTTGCCGTCGCCCTGCAGCAGCCACGGATGGCCAAATACCTGTTTCGGCAGCGGCAGATCAAGTGCCATCAGGAAGATCGGCCAGTAAATGGTATGGAAACGGATGATGTCTTTTCCGATCAGATGCAGGTCTGCCGGCCACAGCTTGTTGAACTGCTCGGAGCTGTTTCCGTCACAGTCATAACCGATTCCGGTGATGTAGTTGGTCAGTGCGTCCAGCCATACGTAGGTAACGTGCTTCGGATCGAAGGATACCGGGATTCCCCAGGTGAAGGAGGTTCTGGATACACAGAGATCCTGCAGTCCCGGAAGAAGGAAGTTGTTCATCATCTCGTTCTTTCTGGAAACTGGCTGGATGAACTCCGGATGGGTGTTGATATAATCGATCAGTCTCGGTGCATATTTGCTCATTTTGAAGAAATATGCCTCTTCTTTTGCCGGTGTAACCGGGCGTCCGCAGTCCGGGCATTTTCCGTCTACGAGCTGGGACTCGGTGAAGAAGGATTCACACGGTGTACAGTAAAGTCCTTCATAATATCCTTTGTAGATATCTCCCTGATCGTACAGTTTTTTGAAGATTTTCTGTACCTGCGCCTCATGATCCGCATCGGTGGTACGGATGAATTTGTCATAGGAAGTATTCATCAGATCCCAGATTCTCTTGATCTCGGTGGATACGTTGTCTACGAATTCTTTTGGTGTGATACCTGCCTCTTCTGCTTTCAGCTCGATCTTCTGGCCGTGCTCATCGGTTCCGGTCTGGAAGAATACGTCATAGCCCTGCTGACGTTTGAAGCGGGCGATGCTGTCTGCGAGTACGATCTCGTAGGTGTTTCCAATGTGCGGCTTGCCGGATGTGTAGGCAATCGCCGTGGTGATATAATATTTCGGTCTGATTTTTTCCATTTTATTTGTTTCTCCTTTCCAGTTCGCAGTATGTGCGCAAACTAAAAAAACTGCCTTATTCCGCTCTCTTGCCGTCGGAAGAAGACAGGTTTGTTTACCCGTGATACCACTTCTTTTCGTCCCTGCCTCACAGCAGAAACCTCTGCAGGTACATGTGCTATACCTCTCCGCTGTAACAGGCGGAACCTGTCGCAGCCTTACCGTTTCGGATTGTTGTTCTCACGGTTCGGTGCGCCTCTCGGAAGCCATGTTCGATCTGCCGCTCCTCCTCCCCTCTCAGCCTGCAAAACCGGAATGGTTTTCGGGGGTGTTTTCTGTAAATTCGCGGAAGCAGATGTACTCTCTTCGTCACTGTGTTTTGTTTTTATGCACTGCTTTTGTGCGCTAGTTTTATGCTAACACATTTACATGGATTTGTAAACCGCAAAAAAGCCCGCCGAATGGGGATTTTTCATATTTTTCCCATTCGGCGGACATTCTATTCATCGCAAAAATTATCTGTGGTTTGCTTTGATCACAGACATTGCTGCCTCATCTGCAACAACCGTCAGATCGTTGTGAAGCTGCAGGATGGAAGCCGGAACCTGCGGAGTAACCGGTCCGTACAGAACTTTGTCGAGGATCTCTGCTTTTCCTTCGCCGCTGACGATCAGCAGAACTTTTCTTGCCTGCATGATGTTCTTGATTCCCATGGTGTATGCCTGGGTCGGAACATCTTCTACTTTTTCGAAGAAACGTTTATTTGCCTGAATGGTGCTCTCGGTCAGATCCACGCAGTGTGTCTCTTTCTCGAAAGCTGCGCCCGGCTCGTTGAATCCGATGTGGCCGTTGTTTCCAAGTCCGAGCAGCTGCAGATCAATGCCGCCGACGCTGCGGATGATTTCGTTGTATGCTGCACATGCTTTTTCGCTGTCCGGCTCCAGTCCGTTCGGAACGAAGGTGCGCTCTTTGTTGATGTTGACATGATTGAACAGGTTGGTGTTCATGAAGTAACGATAGCTCTGATCATTCTCCGGGGAGAGTCCTTTGTACTCGTCCAGGTTTACGCTGGTGACGTTTGCGAAATCGAGGTCGCCTTTGTTGTACCACTCAACCAGCTGTTTGTAAGCGCCGACCGGGGTAGATCCGGTTGCAAGGCCGAGCACTGCGTGCGGTTTCATGATCACCTGCGCGGAGATGATGTTTGCTGCTTTTCTGCTCATATCATTATAATCTTTTGCTTCAATTAATAACATTTGTTTTTCCTCCAAATTTCTTCTATATAATAAATTACATAATAACCTGTTTCAGGTTCAGTTCGTCGTCCACCAGAAGTACATGCGCTTTTTTGCCCGGTGCAATGGATCCTACTTCATCGTAGATACCGATGCTCTGTGCCGGATTTCTTGTTGCCGCAAAAATGGCATCTGCCAGCGGAATATCAAACGAAACTGCTTTTCTCATGCAGTCGTACAGGTTCGTAGCGGAACCCGCGATCGTCTCGCCGTCAGTCAGGGTTGCTTTTCCGTCTTTCATCCAGACAGCCTGTCCCCCGAGAGAATACGTTCCGTTCGGCATTCCCGTTGCCATCATGGAATCGCTGATGAGAACCATGCGCTCACTTCCCATCATGGAGAAGGTCGCGCGGACAACCGCACCGTGAATGTGATAGCCGTCACAGATCAGCTCCATGCGGCACTCGGGATCGTCGAATGCGGCGCCGATGACACCAGGATTGCGGTGTGCGAACGGCGGCATGGCGTTGTACAGATGGGTGACATGGTGTGCTCCTGCTTTCATGGCAGCCAGCGCGGTGTCATAGTCTGCTGTCGTATGGCCGATGGAAACCATGACTTCATCGGAAACCTCTTTGATAAATTCCAGTGAGCCAGGCATATTCGGGGCCAGGGTTACGAGACGGATCTTTCCGCCGCTCACCGCATTGCATGCGCGGAAGAACTCAGCGTTCGGAGCCACGATGTTCTCCTCTGCCTGTGCGCCTTTTTTGACCGGGTCAATAAACGGTCCTTCCATGTTGACGCCGGCGATCACTTCTGCTTCCGGCTCATCTTTGATTGCTTCGATGGTTCCGAAGATTTTCAGCAGATCGTCTTTTGGCAGTGTCATGGATGTCGGGCAGTAAGAGGTGATGCCATGCGCTTTCTCGTAGCGCAGGATCTCTTTTAAACCTTCCACGTCTCCGTCTGAAAAATCATGTCCGGCAGCGCCGTGGCTGTGTACGTCAACCAGTCCCGGCAGAACCATCATGCCTTTCGCATCGATCACTTCCTGATCGGTCACTTCTTCTTTTGTGGAAACGAAACGTTTTCCTTCTATATAAAGATCTTTTTCCGCAAACGTTCCGTCTTCCTGAAATACACGTCCGTTTTTGATAATCATTGTCTTGCCTTCTTTCTTTGATCTGTTCTGATTATAATTTATGTTGATTTTATTTTCAACTATTTTTATATTTTAGAAATTACTTTCACATCATTAAAGTTCTTTCCGTTTTTCCGCCTGCTTTTACGTACAATTCACACACAATTGAAAGTTGATTCACCACCCCGCCTGTGATACAATACAGTAAGAAATGGGCTGAAATTTTTTCAGTTACCTACAGATACCAGGAGGACTTACGTTCCATGGAACACTTTGAAAAATCGATTATTCCTGTTATTGAATCTGTCTATCCCTCGTTCACTCCCCTGGAACGGACGGTAGCAGATTTTTTTATTCATAATACCGACGAATCGGATCTGTCCGCGCGCCACGTTTCGGAACTGCTCTATGTTTCGGAGGCTTCGCTCTCCCGCTTTGCGAAAAAATGCGGCTACACGGGCTACCGCGAATTTGTCTACCGTTACCAGGAAGGTCTGAACGCCGCACTGCCTGGCACGGACGATCACATCAAACAGGTGCTGAATACGTATCAGGAGCTGCTGAATAAAAGCTACTCGCTCGCCGACCGCGCGCAGATTGACCGCATCTGCCATATTCTCGCTTCGAAGCGTCGGGTGTATGTTTACGGTCTGGGAAGCTCAGGACTTTCTGCGCAGGAGATGAAGCTGCGGTTTATGCTTGCGGGCGTGGATATTGAAGCAATTACTGATATTCACATCATGAAAATGAACGCAGTTCTGCTTGATGAGAGCTGTGCGGCGATCGGCATCACCGTCAGCGGACGGACGCCGGAGGTGCTGCGGGCACTCGGCGCTGCAAAGGAAAAGGGGGCCTCGACGATTCTCTTTACCTCCCGCAGTTCGAGCGATTACGATACCTTCTGCGATGAGGTGCTGCTGCTGGCAGTCAAGGAGCATCTGAAGAACGGCGGCGCGATCTCTCCGCAGTTCCCGATCCTCGTGATGATCGACGTTCTCTACTCGCATTTTCTCACGACCGACAGTGAACGCAAGGAGGCTTTGTATGAATACGCCGTCACCAAACTCCATGAAACGTGATCCCGGCCGCGGCAGCGCGTATCTTCCTTTTCTGAAGAAACGCTGCCGCGATTTCTTTTTCTTCTGCCTGCTCCTCGGCGTTTACGTCGCCTTCATCACCCTCACAGGCATCGGCTGTCCGATCCGGTTTTCCACCGGCATTTCCTGCCCGGGCTGCGGGATGAGCCGTGCGGTACTGCTTCTGCTCTCGGGTCATTTTCAGGCGGCGTTTCGGATGCATCCGCTTGTCTATGCCGTGCTGCCCGCAGGCGTCTGGCTCTTCTTCGGGCCGGAACAGACGGCGGGACTTCGGCGTTTTAAAAAGGGGATCATTACGGTGCTTGTCGTGCTGTTTCTCGCCGTTTATGCCTGGCGCATTTATCACCACGACCCGCTCCTTTCTATTGACCCCTCGCTCTGGCGCGTGCTACAATGGTTCTATCTTAATTAAAGGGGGTATTTACAAATGAATGTAAAAGACAACCGCAGTTTCTGGGTCTATCTTCTGCTCACATTTCTGACATGCGGACTCTACTCGATTTACTTCTGGTATGTCTATGTAGAAGATCTGAACACAGTCTTTTACGGCGATGGGGAAGACAGCCCGAACTACATTATCGTACTGCTTCTGTCCTGGGTTACCTGTGGAATTTACGGTGTTTACTGGCGTTACAAACAGGCGAACCGCATGTACCGCGAATCCTACGACCGCTACGGTGTGATGATTGAGGAAAACGGTTCCGCCATTCTTCTGTGGACGCTGCTTGGCTACCTGACCGGCGGAATCGGCCAGCTCGTTGCCGACTATTTCATGATCCAGAACCTGAATAAGACGGCACTCGTTTATAATTCACGTGCATATTAAGCAGGGGAGGCGTTTTTTATGGCAACATCTATGGTAAAGGGAAATCCGGTAAAGCTGATGCTCTCGTTTGCCTTTCCGCTTCTCATCGGAAATCTGCTGCAGCAGACGTATAACATCATTGATGCGGCGATCGTCGGCCAGACGCTTGGCCCGGAGGCGCTCGCCAGCGTCGGTGCAAGCAGCAGTGTACAGTTTCTGGTGCTCGGCTTCTGTATGGGAAGCTGCACGGGATTCAGTGTTCCGGTTGCAAAGTATTTCGGCGCCGGAAAGCTTGATAAAATGCGCGATTATATTTTTAATGGTGCTGCACTTGCTGTCCTGATTGCGGCCATTCTGACCACACTCTGCAGTTTACTCTGTGCACCGATTCTGCACCTGCTGTCGGTTCCGTCCGATATCTTTGCGGATGCCTACGCATATCAGCTTGTGATTTTCCTCGGGATCCCGTTTTCGATTCTGTACAATTATCTTTCCAGCATCCTGCGTGCCGTCGGGGACAGCCGCACACCGTTTCTGTTTCTGGCATTTTCGGCAATCCTGAATATTTTCCTCGACCTGTTCTGTATTATCATTCTGCATCTGGGATGCGCAGGCGCGGCGATTGCGACGATTTCCGCCCAGGCGATCAGCGGACTCTTATGTCTGTTTTTTATTTCCCGTAAGGTAAAGCTCCTGCTTCCGACAAAGGAAAACCGCACTCTGCGAAAGGATGCCGCGCAGGAACTCCTCGCAATGGGCATTCCGACGGGACTGCAGTTTTCGATCACGGCGATCGGCAGTATGGTAATGCAGTCAGCGAATAATGGACTTGGCAGTGTTTATGTTTCGGCGTTCACAGCTGCTATGAAAATCAAACAGTTTATGATGTGCCCGTTTGATGCGATCAGTACCGCGGCTTCCGTTTTCTGCAGTCAGAATCTCGGAGCAGGCCAGGCAAAACGAATCCGTCAGGGACTCCGCCAGGGTGTGCTTGTCGGTGTCGGCTATGGTGCGTTTGCAGGTGTCATCATGATTCTGTTCGGACGGCCGCTGACAAAGCTCTTTATTGTCAGCTCTGCTTTCGAGGCAATCAACGCTTCGGCAAAATATCTGCGCTGCCTCGGATTTTTCTACTGGATGCTTGGTATTTTGAATGTCTGCCGTATGGTAACGCAGGGACTTGGCTACTCGGGAAGAGCCGTTTTCTCCGGCGTAATGGAGATGCTGGCACGGACGATTGTCTGCCTGGGATTTGTCGGTGCGTTTGGCTTCACCGCAATCTGCTTTGCGGATCAGGCTGCATGGCTCGCCGCCTGCTGCTATATTGGGCCGACGTGTCTGTACTGTGTGAAGAAATCCACGAAAATGATTGCGGATCGCGGTGCGAAATAATAACGTTATTTTCTGTCTTACAGCGGCTTCCAGATACTTCTCAAGTTATCGCGGCAATCACCAGAAACTTGTTCCATCACGGATTTTGGTTCATTGCCCGCAAAAACAAGAAAAAAGATACTGTTCTGCATGGAATCATCTTCCCCGCAAAACAGTATCTTTTTTCTTGTTTTTTTCAGCGTTACCGCTCGATTCCATCTCTTGCCGCAAGACCCTTGTCAAACGGATGCTTGATTTTTTTCAGCTCCGAAACATAGTCCGCCCGCTCAATCAGCGCCTCCGATGGTCCCTGCCCTGTCAGAATCACTTCCAGCTTCTCCGGCTTGTGATCCAGAAAATCCAGAAGGAGCTGCTCATCAAACAGTTTGCTTCCGATCGTATAGACCAGTTCATCCAGGAACAGCACATCGTATTCTTCCTGAATCGCTTTTTCTGTCACTTTCTGAAACTGCTCTTCATAATACCGCTTCTGCTCTGCCTTCTCCTCCGGCGTCATCAGAAACGAAAACTTTATCTTGTCCTGCCCCGGCACAAACGTCACATTCGGCGACAGCAAGAGCACCTTTCTCTCGCTCGTGCTGTTATCTTTCATAAACTGATAAATTAAAACACGGTATCCATACCCTGCCGCACGCGTGCAGAGTCCCATACCACAAGTCGTCTTTCCTTTTCCATCCCCACAGTAGATGTGGACACAGCCTGTCTGTTTTTCCATGTTGGAATCCCTTTCTTTTTTACTATCCATATCTCATATGTAACGAGGAGTGTGATACTTAACCACACTCCTCTAAGAACATCTTTTGTAAAGAATTTTCTGCTGGTTGTCAGCCCCGGTATCCAGTTAAGATGCCTTTAACGGCATGGAAATTTATCCTGCTCCATCTGCAGTCCAACTTTTAACGATGCTCTTACATCGAGAACATTTCTGTTCTTACTTATTATACTCAATTCAAGTAAAAAATCAACCAGGCTATCATAATCGCGGACTAAAGCTGATTACAGTTCACTGGTATACAGCGACTTGTATGTAAGATTCGTACCTGTTCTAGACGTAAATTTAGCTTGCAGTGTCAACTTCATTGCTGCATAGAAGTTTGGCGTTTTTATTGCAATCATCAACGTTTTCAACTACTCTATTCTTCCCAGTATAGCCGGGAAATTTAGATTTTTCATTTATCAGTATTCACAAGTTTCGTAGCAAGGAATTCAGTAACAGCCTTCTCTGTATCCGCCAGACCATTTTCTTCCAGTTCGTTTACCATGTTGTCCCAATTTGCGTCAAATTCCTCTTCTGTACCCGAAACACATTTTACCAGCCCTGGCCAAGTAATATCTGAAATTGTATTCTGCTGCTCGGTCAGCTCCTGTGGCTGCTGATATGCCCAGAGTGCAGAATATGGAAGAAGCTCAAATTCTTCTGGCTGCGGAAACATATCTGTCAGCATTTCGATTCCCATTGCCTCGCATCCGGCTTTTTCCGCTTCGTTATAATTTGCAATCACAGATTCCTTCGTCGTTGGAGTATACGGGAATCCATCCTCAGTGTAAGAACCTGCTCCATAGATTGGAAATCCAGTATAGTTATCAATACCTGTGTTCTTATGATAGTCTGGATCTGACTGTGCTTTGGCAACTTCTTCATCGGTACGATACGGCTTTCCATTTTCGTCCAGGAAATAATTTTCTCCTTCAATTCCCCAATGATATAAAATCTGTCCTTCATCCGAGCACAGATAATCTATGAATTTGATTGCACGAACTGGGTCCTCACAGCTTTTTGTAATTGCCATTCCATATCCGACCGTTGTTCCCTGATACAAAAGAGCTTTGCAGACCTGATCCTCTCTTAAGGTTACCGGCAGTCCAACATATGTCTGATCTACTTTTCCATCAGCCATCAATGCTGTTTCACACTGACTATAGTGCCATTCTGAATCTGTCAAGGCAACAACACGGCCGCTGGCAACCTTTGCAATATAGTCATCATCCGTCTGTGTTGCAAAATTCGGATCCAGAATTCCTTCATTGTACATACGGCATAACCATCTAAAATACTCTTTTTCTTCCGGCGTAACCGTTTTTAAATGTACTGTATAGTCATCATCAATCAGCCACTGTCCATTATCCGGCGCTGCATCTGCGATAAAGCCTGCCGGGTTACTCAGTGTAATCAGCCAATGCCAGTCTGCTGCACTCATAGTAATTCCAATCATATCCAAACCATCTTCTGTCTTTGGATGAGCTGCCAAATAGCTCTTGATCATTTTTTCATATTCATCTATTGTTTTTGGATATTTGTAATCATTCTCTTTCAGTGCAGCCCACTGGATCTGGCAGGTTCCTCCTGTTGTCAGTGTTTTCTGATTTACACCCGCATAAGAAAGCTGATAAATTCCCGGATCATCTTTACTCCACTGTAATTTTTCCAGCTCATCTCCGTACATTTTTTTTATATTAGGTCCGTATTTTTCAATCAGATCTGTCATATCAATTAAGGCACCGGCTGCATACAGATCCGTTGCATTTGATTTTGCATAAATCAGATCCGGATATTCATCATTTGCAATCATCAACGCAACATCCTCTTTTGCATCTCCTTGCGATGCAACCGGATAGCTGACATCCAACGTAACACCAGTCGCCTCTGTGATCGCTTTTGCTACCGGATTATCCCAATTTCCATTTTTGCCGTCTGCATTGAAATATTCAAATGTGACTGGTGTCTTATCATCACTTTCGTCTGCTTCTGTAGTCTCCGTTTCAGTTTCTGACGACCCGGAAATTACACTTGAACTGCTTTTACTGCTACTGTCTGAACCGCAGCCTGTAAGCATTCCTGCGATCATAGTGCCCGTTAGCATCACTGATATTATTTTTCGTTTCATAAAAACCTCCTTTAAAACCCTGTCTGATATTAGACAATAAGAATTCTCCCTTTTAAATTTGCAAATTTCAGTTTCTACAAACTCATATGATTTTGAATAATCTCAGTATATCAAATATGCTTTTTGTTTTATATGATATTTTTGATCTTGTTTTTATATTTTTTTGTGTTCTTTGACACATACACATTTTCTATACTGTGTTTTTATAAATTTATTCCTATGTTTTTGCTGTTTTTCAACAACTTTTCAACTAATTTCTATGCTATACTTAGATTTAAAGCAAAAAGAATGGGGGTTCTACTATGCAATTTAAAACTGAAAAAATTTCAGAACACATTACAAGAATTCATGGATTCTGCACAGAATTTATGTATCTGATTGAAGGTAGCAAAGCAGCTGTCCTAATCGACACTGGATGCGGATTCTATAGTTTAAAAAACTGTATCCATAACCTGACTAACAAGCCATTAAAAGTCCTGATAACCCACGGTCATGTAGATCACGCCATGGGTGCCAATGAATTTGAAGAAATTTATCTGAATCATAAGGATAAATCCGTATATCAGCTTCATTCTGAAAAAGGCTTCCGTCTGGAAGGCGCGAAAGGATTGTGTCCTGAAAAAGGGCTTATCAAAGAAACAGATATGATACCATCTGCTCCATTTGAAAAATTTCATAATCTGCAGGAAGGTGATGTTTTTGAGCTTGGTGGAATTCATGTTGTTATTTATGAATTACCCGGTCATACCCTGGGCAGTGTTGTCATGCTGATTCCGGAAGAGCGGACAATTCTTCTCGGTGATGCCTGCAATCCATTTTTATTCCTGTTTGACAAATTTTCCACGGGACTTGCTTCCTATGAAAAAAATTTACGAGCGCTACAGAAAAAAATTGCCGGAAAATATGACCGAGTCCTGATCTCACATGGAAATGGAGATTCCAAGCCAACCACTTTAGAAGATGTGCTCAAAGTATGTCAGGATATTCGTTCTGGAAATGTTACGGATCGCAATTTTGTTTTTTCTGGTGAAACACATCCTCTCGCAGATAATGGAACTTATACCTTTATCTGCTATGACAAAAAACGAATAGAAGAATAAAATCAGATTACTCTATTATGTTTTTTCAACATTGTTCAATATACAACTGTCTCAATAATTGATGTGTATTAGCTGATAAGCTGTGAATAAATCATAAAAATCCCAGCTTATCAGCTTTTCTTTACTTAATGTCCCATGCACTGTATTATTTCCGGCATTAAATCGGTATTATTTGCCGACATTTTGTGTTGCAAATATCCTGTTCACACTGCTCTCCATTTAAAATTAAAAGCACATTTTCTTCCTTGGGATTTATCAAAAAAACAGCTGTACACGAAAAAGACATAGGAACTGCAGAAAAAACGCACAAAAAGAGAGAACAGATTTCTCCATTCTCTCTTCAATAAATTTACTCTACTAAAAATTTTTTATTTACCGAAATATCTAGCCAGCAGACCAGCGAATGCTTTTCCGTGTCTTGCTTCGTCTCTTGCCATCTCATGCACGGTGTCATGGATTGCATCAAGATTCAGGGCTTTGGCACGTTTTGCAAGATCTGTTTTACCAGCGGTTGCGCCGTTCTCTGCTTCTACACGCATCTGCAGGTTTTTCTTGGTGCTGTCGGTTACAACTTCGCCGAGAAGCTCTGCGAATTTTGCTGCGTGCTCTGCCTCTTCGTAAGCTGCTTTTTCATAGTACAGGCCTACTTCCGGGTATCCCTCGCGGAATGCTACTCTGGACATTGCCAGGTACATACCAACCTCGGAGCACTCACCCTCGAAATTGGCTCTCAGGTCTTTTTTGATATCTTCCGGAACATCGGATGCTACGCCAACTACATGCTCTGCTGCCCAGGTCAGATCCTCGCCCTGCTCGATAAATTTCTCTTTCGGTGCTTTACAGATCGGACAGACTTCCGGTGCTTCTGCTCCTTCATAAACATATCCACATACGCTGCATACAAATTTTTTCATAGTCTTTCTTTCCTTTCTTTTTGTTGTGTATTTAATTTTATCATTTCCAATTTTGTGTTTTATAACAGTTTTTTATTTTTAATATTAGTAACTGTTACTGATATTACTTTAGCATAAGCTTCCCTTTTTGTCAATGCCTATTTTTAATTTTTTCCTTCTTCCTGGGGATGCTATACGTTCCCCGGGTGATTTTTGCAGTTCTCGCAGATACCGTAAAAATTTACAGAGTAATCTTCGATCGTACCTCTGAAATTTTCCGCTGCCACATTCTTGATTTCACTGATGTCACGCATCGTAAGGTCTGTCACGCAGTGGCATTTTCTGCAAACGAAATGGTGATGCGTGGAAGTATCTCCATCGAACCGGTCCGGGCCATCGCCGGTTGTAAGGCGTTTGATCTCTCCTAATTCAGAAAGAAGAGACAGGTTCCGGTATACTGTGCCAAGACTGATATTGGGAAATTCTTTCCGTACATCGGTATAGAGCATATCTGCGGTCGGGTGATCCTTTCGTCCCTGAAGACAGACCTTGATGCTTTCTCTTTGTCTGCTATACTTGAGTGTTGACATAGTTCTTTTCCTTTCGTGTCTTTCGATAACAGTAATTGTTATTATATTTATACTATAAGGCTGCTTCTCGCAAAAGTCAAGAAAAAGATCACTACCCTGTCTACACAGATTTCCGTCTGTCCCAAGATCAAAAATTCCCCAAAAACGAGGAGTGCCCAGGAACCTCTCGGCGCCTGGGCTATTATTATGAAAAAATCTTAATTGTGTAGTGATTGCATACACGCTGTTCCTTTGGAACTGAGATAACTATACCAATTAATTATGAACAGATTATGAACATGCAGTGAATCTTCTGTGAATCTGTATATTTTTTAGAATTATTTTATACTTTCTTTGTGTATTTATCACATATTTTATTTCTAATTCTGTCCCTTATTCTCTACTCTGTCCAGAAATCGTTTTTCTCCGTTAATTTTTCTATTCGTATTGCCCATCCCCGATTTTCCCTGTCATTTCTCTCTCATTTATGTTAAGATTGATGTACAGCCAATGCGGCAGAATGGAGGATTTTTTATGAGTACCGGAAATCAGGAATATATACGAGACATGAACCGCGCCCTGGTTCTCGAGGCAATCGCCAACCATCCGCCGCTTTCCCGCGCAGATCTGGCGAAAATGCTGCATCTGACAAAAGCAACCGTATCCACCATCGTCCAGGAACTGCTCGACCGCCAGCTCGTCATAGAACTCGGCAGCGCCGAAAAAACTTCCATGGGTCGAAAACCGATTCTGCTTACTTTTAATAATCGCTGCGGTTCCATCATCGCCGTCGATCTCGGCGTAAAAAAGATCACCATTCTCACCGGAGATCTGAAGGGAAAATCATGTACTGTAAAAGAATACCCGATTGATCCATCCCTCTCCCTGGAGGAATACCTGATTTCCCTCCTCCACACAACCAAATCCGACCTCCCCAAGACCCCGTGCGGCCTCGTCGGAATCTCCATCGGAATCTACGGCGTCGTCTGCGACGACCTCGTTTTATTCACACCCTACTACGATCTGAAACACTCCAACCTGAAAAACTACCTCGAAGAAGAATTTCAGGTCCCTGTCATCGTAGAAAACGAAGCCAACCTCTCCGTCATCGGCGAAGCCGCCTGCGCAGAGCACTTTAAAAATATGATCTTCCTGAACATCCACGAAGGCGTCGGCATGGGAATCCTCATTGACGGCGAACTCTATACCGGCCAGAACGGCTACGCCGGCGAATTCGGCCACACCATCCTCTTCCCCGATGGCCGGCCCTGCCCCTGCGGCAACCACGGCTGCCTCGAACAGTACATCTCCGAAGCCGCCGTCCTGAACGATTTTGCCGCCGCCGAAGGCTTAGAAAACGTCTCCGTCGAACGCTTCATCCAGTATTACCAGGAAGGCAGCCCCAACGCCCGCAAAGTAATGCAGGATTTCACCCACTACATCGGAATCAGCCTGAACACGGTTCTCCACACCTTCAACCCGGACGTCATCGTCATCAACAGCTCCTTCACCAACTACATCCCAGGTCTGATCGACGAAATCACCTCCGGAATCCAGAACCGCCTCCGCTGGTACCTCCACGTCCTCCCGGCTCACCTGCAGGATGTCTCCGTCCTCATGGGCGGAATCAGCCTCTGCTCCCGGAACTTCCTCGGAATTTCCACCTTTAAGCTGCTGGACCTGTAACTCAGAAATAAGTCCCTGTTCAGAGCCCCATCTCGATTCCGCTGCGCTGCATCTTGATGTGGCTTCTCGCCATATGAAATTTCAGAAAAAAGTGCTCATTCATGCAAACATGATTCGCAATTTGTTCTGAAATTTCGCATGGCTCTGAATAGTCACAATTTGTTCATGATTTTTTTACAACATGAACACGCTTTCAACATAATTTACCCGTATACTAAAAGCATAAATAATGAATGCCAACATTATTTACACAATTTTCTTTTTCATATTGCCGATTAGAAAATCGGCTCTCCTTCCTTTAAAAATAAAAATGAAAGAAAGCACTGTTTCGCCAACGGTGCTTTTTTTCATGCCCTTTTCCACCGCTGCCATGCGCATCACGCAAGGGCGGACGGGCGGCGGCGAGGCGTCCCCTCTATTTACACAATTCATCCGTCAACCGCGCAAACTCCTGTAAATTCAATGCCTCCCCACGAATCGTAAGCGGCCAGCCGCAGGCTGTGATTGCAGCCTCAATCTCCTCTTTCGAAAAATGCAGCAGCTCCGAATTTTTCAGTCCGTTCGCCAGCGTCTTCCGTCTCTGATTAAACGACGCCCGAATAATGGAGAACATCAACTTCTCATCCTTCGTCTCCACCGGCATCACCTCATGACGCGTCAGCCGGATCACCGCACTTCCAACCTTCGGCCGCGGCATAAAACAGTTCGGCGGCACATTCGCCACAATATACGGCTCCGCATAATACTGCACCGCCAGCGACAGCGCCCCGTAATCCTTCGATCCCGGCCCCGTCTGCATCCGGTCCGCAACCTCCTTCTGAACCATAACCGTAATCGAATCCACCGGCACATGATTCTCAAATAATCCCATAATAATCGGCGTCGTAATATAATACGGAAGATTCGCCACAACCTTGATCGGCCGTCCGTTGTTCTTCTCCTTCGCCAGCGCCGCCAGATCCACCTTCAAAACATCATTGTTGATAACCTCAACATTATCATAATCCGACAGCGTATCCTCCAGAATCGGGATCAGATTCTTGTCAATTTCCACCGCACACACACTCCGCGCAGCATACGCAAGATACTGCGTCAGCGTACCGATACCAGGTCCGATTTCCACAACAAAATCGTCCGGTCCGATACCTGCAGCGGCTACAATCTTATCCAGCACATGTGGATCGATCAGAAAATTCTGACCATACTTTTTCTGAAATACAAAGCCGTACTTCTGCAGTACGGCTATTGTATTCTGCGGCTCCCCGAGCCACGGTTTTACTTTCTCCATAAATTCTCCATGTATTTAGAACTCAAAGTCTTTCTCGTAAAGAATCACGCGGTCGTCCGCATCGGTATGCTTTCTGGACATGCGTCTTCCGAATTTACGGGTTCCCTTTTCTGCATGGGCGATGGCACGATCCACCATATCTTTGACCTGTGAAATCGTCATCGGCTCGCCCTCCTTCTGATTGTTGCCAATCTGTGTATACAGAGCAAGCACACCCATCTCGTCCATCTTGTATCCATTCTCACGCGCATACGTGCGGGCAAACGTAACCAGCTCGTCGTTTGTGAAAACAGGAATCGAAATGACCGTCTCAAACTTCTTCGCAAAATCAGGGTTATTCCGCAGAAGACCTCTCATGCTGACCTTCTCATCCTCGATGATCAGAACCAGACTGTCGGTACGGAAATCCATTGCCTGCGACAGCTTCTCGATCGTCTCCGGGTACATCAGACCGGCACGCTCGATCAGGAGGAAACCTCCCGCCAGCTTTGAAACAATCTGCGCACAGTCCTTTTTGTTCAGAACAGATGCATCCAGACGGGCCATCTTCGTTGCCGGAAGTTTTAAGTCAGCACAGATTGCACGGACGAGATCCTCCGACAGCTTCGTTTTTCCAGTACCGTATCCGCCCATAATGGCAATGTTTCCATGACGGGAAGTACGGTCGCCTGCGTAATGATAAACACCATGCATTGCATCCAGAATCTGGATATCCATGCCTGGAACTTTCGCAAAGTAAGTAAACAGCGCTTTCTGCTCATCACTCAGCTTATCCGGCTGGGTGTCGTTCAGGATGCGGAGTCTTGCCTCCTCCGGCGTCTCCTCGCGGAGCACCTCTTCAATCGATTTCGCAACAGTTCCTTCCGGAATGTTGTCGCGGATCAGCTGAACGGTGGCATCCGTTGTTTTTTCGATGCTCATGTTGATCGTCGCATCGGATACGCGCTCACGCTTTGGCTCGGTCGGAACTTCGATTTCGATTTCCTCCGGGGTAATCTCGATCGGCTGGGTTCCTGCCGGCTCAAACGGATCGGCTGGCTCAGTCTCGGCCGGGGTTTCCGGCTCTGTTTCGCTTTCCGGCTCGTCAGCAGGTTCTGCTTCCGCAGTTTCCGGCTCGTCCGGCAGTTCGATTTCCGATGCTTTTTCAGCTTCCTGCACTTCTGCGTTCAGCGCTGCCTGAAGCTCACTAAAATCGATGGTCAGCCGTGTCTCCTCTGCCGGTTTCAGATCCGGGATGACAACCGTTGCATCCATGGACGGCGTCTCCGCCGGTTCTACGGTTTCCTCAATTTCGGCTTCCGCCTGAGCCTTCTCGGCTGCTTCTGTTTCAGCTTCCACTGCTGGTTCTGTAACTTCTGCTTCTTCGATTTCAGCCTCGGCTGCCGGTTCTATAATCTCTTCGATCTCAGCTTCATCCATCGGCTCTGCAGCTTCTTCGGTTTCAGCCTCATCCGCCGGTTCTGTGATCTCTTCGGTTTCCGCTTCATCTGCCGGTTCTGCATCTTCTTCCGGCTCAGCTTCCGCCTGCGGCTCCTCAGCCGCTTCCCGTGCCTCTGCCTCGGACTCCGGATCCATCGGCTGCTCTGCGGTTTCGGCTTCTGCTGCCTGCTCAGCCGGCTCTTCTGCTTCTTCCTCCGCAACTTCCTCCGACAGGTTTGCTGCGGTCTCCTGGAACAGTGCTTCGAGGTCCGGCTCTTCGTATTTCTTCTCCGGCTTCGGTGCTTTCGGCATTACCGGCTCGGCTTTTTCCTTCGGTTTTGGCTGCGGTCTTGTCTTGATCGTCGTGTTGGCATCCGGGGATACCTCTACGTTTACATCAAGCTGCTCCGGCTCCAGATCTTTTACTTCGTACTGTACCGGCTCTTCGCTTGTCTCTTCCTCGACTGCCGTCTCTTCCTGTTTCTTTCCGCGGAAGGAGAAGACATCGCGGATGCTCTTTGCAAGCTCTGTGTGAAGATCGATCGTATTTCCAAGGTACGTCGGCGTGCTGTCTGCATACGCCTGCTCTTCCGGAATCTCCTCGATCGGCTCCTCTGTCTGCTGCAGTGCTTCGTACTCCTGCACCTGCTCTGCATCTGCCTCGGCCTGCTGTGTTTTCTCATATGCTTCGTACGGCGAACCGGCTTCTTTTTCTTCTTCACCGGCCACATACTGGCTCATCACACCGCCGTTTACCGGTTTTACTTCCGGCGCCTCTGCCGGCTCTTTCGTCGCAGCCATTTCACCGGCTCCGCTCTCTCCGGCTAACCGCACTTCAAGTGCTTCCGGATCCTCGGACGGCTCTTCATTCTTTTTGTAGTCAAAACGATGCTCGTATTTGATCTGCTGGGACGGTGACAGCGGCTCGTACTTCATTTTCAGATCCATTGCCTTTGTCACATATTTGCCCTCGCTGAACCACAGGATCAGCTCATCACAGGCATCGATGCATTTCTGCGTCTCTCCGGCTTTGCTGTAAAGCTTTGCCAGTTCATATGCCCATCTCTCGGTAAATTCCCGCTCTTTGTATTCCTCCAGAAGGGAAACCTGCTCCTCAAGCGGCGCTTTCTGTCCTCTTAAAATCTTGTATTTCAGCAGATACCGGGAATTATCGTGACGTGCGACTGCTTCAAACTCGTTGTAAAAGTCAATCGCCTCATCAAAGTCTTTCATTTTTACGGAGACCTCTACCAGGCGGTACAGAATGCCCTTTCCGATGGAGGAATGGTCATACGCCATCAGCAGAATCTTCTTCGCCTCCGGATATCGTTTGTTCGCCTCATAGACATCCGCTACCATGCCGAGCGTGCGCAGACTCTTGACACGCCGCCAGTCAACGGCTTCTACAACTGCAAGTGCCCCCTCATAGTCCTCTTTTTTTACCAGACTGTTCAGCTCTTCCAGCCGGCTTTGATATTCAGCTTTATCCAATCTTTTCACCTCAATACATTTCAGATTGTTTTAGTTCATAGACACGAACAGTGTACCACACTCCCCGTAGAATGTCAAAAGAATGCCTGTTTTGCAGGCATTTTTCGGGATGCAAATCCTTCCAGCGGTCATCAAAAAAAGAACACCCGCCCCTCCGGTTTTTCCCGGAAAAGCAGGTGTCCCCTAACTACTTATATTTGATTCCGATTACTTTCTGACAGTAATCTTGTCCAGATGCCAGATATCATCTACATACTGCTGGATGGTACGGTCGGATGTGAATTTGCCGCTGTGTGCGGTATTCAGGATCGCGCTTCTTGCCCATGCAGAAGTATTTCTGTATTTATCCTCAACACGCTCCTGTGCTGCCGCATAGGACTTGAAGTCTGCCAAGGTAAAATACATATCCGGGCGCGGAGCATTCTTCGGTGTGAGCAGGGAGTCATACAGATCACGGAACATCATGGTGTCGCCGTTTGAGTATCTTCCGCTGATCAGATCCATCACTACGTTGTGGATGTCCTGATCGTGGATGAAGTAGCTCATCGGATCGTAGGTGTAGTTGTTCTCATATTCGATAACCTGATCTGCGGAAAGTCCGAAGATGAAGGCGTTCTCTTTTCCAACTTCCTCAACGATCTCTACGTTTGCACCGTCCATGGTTCCAAGAGTCAGGGCACCGTTCAGCATGAACTTCATGTTACCGGTACCGGAAGCCTCTTTACTTGCGGTGGAAATCTGCTCGGAAACATCGGCAGCGGCAAAGATCAGCTCTGCGTTGCTGACACGATAATCCTCGATAAATACAACTTTGATCTTTCCTTTGATGGTCGGATCGTTATTTACGACATCCCCAACGGAATTGATCAGTTTGATGATTGCTTTTGCACGCTCATAGCCTGCGGAAGCTTTCGCTCCAAAGATGAAGGTTCTTGGGTAGAACGGCATATCCGGGTTCTTTTTCAGACGGTCATACAGGTACATAATATGAAGAATGTTCATAAACTGGCGTTTGTACTCATGCAGACGCTTTACCTGAACGTCAAAAATAGAGTTCGGATCTACATCAATGCCGTTATGCTCTTTGATGTATTTTGCCAGGCGAACTTTATTTTTATATTTGATTTCCATAAATTCCTTCTGTGCCTGGGTGTCATCTGCCAGCTTAGCGATCTTTTCGATCTTCGGCAGATCGGTGATCCAGCCGTCTCCGGCGTACTCGGTTACCCAGTCAGCCAGGAGCGGGTTTCCGTGAAGCAGGAAACGACGCTGTGTGATACCATTCGTCTTATTGTTGAACTTCTCCGGAGTCATCTCGTAGAAGTCTTTTAAGGTCTGTTTTTTCAGAATCTCGGTATGAAGCTGTGCAACACCGTTGACAGAATAGCCGCCTACAATAGCCAGACGGGCCATATGAACCTGTCCGTCGTAGATCACTGCCATCTGGCGGACTTTCTCTTCATCACCCGGGTACTGCTCTCTTACCTGGATCAGGAAGCGGCGGTTGATCTCCTCTACGATCTGATAGATACGCGGAAGAAGTCTGGAGAACAGGTCAACCGGCCATTTCTCGAGTGCCTCTGCCATGATGGTGTGGTTGGTGTATGCGCAGGTCTTTGTGGTGATCTCCCATGCCTCATCCCAGCCAAGGCCTTCCACGTCCATGAGGATTCGCATCAGCTCCGGAACGGCTACGGTCGGGTGAGTATCGTTCAGCTGGAAGGTAACCTTCTCATACAGCTTTGTGATATCATCGTGATGTTTTTTATATTTTGCAACTGCTCTCTGTACGCTTGCAGAAATAAAGAAATACTGCTGTTTCAGACGCAGCTCTTTTCCTTCGTAATGGTTGTCGTTCGGATACAGAACCTCTACGATGGTTTTTGCAAGGTTTTCCTGCTCAACCGCTTTGTGGTAATCACCTTTGTCGAAGGAATCCAATGAGAAGTCCTGAATAGCCTCTGCATCCCAGATGGTCAGCGTGTTTACAACATCGTTGTCGTATCCTACGATTGGCATATCGTAAGGAATTGCGTTTACAGACTGGTAATCTTTCTGTACGAAGTTTACGCGTCCGGTAGCCTCATCATACTCCTGTGCTACGTATCCGCCAAATTTTACTTCTTTTGCGTATTCCGGGCGTTTCAGCTCGAATGGATAGCCGTGTTTCAGCCAGTTGTCCGGTACTTCTACCTGATAACCGTCGCGGATCTGCTGTTTGAACATACCGTATTTATAACGGATACCGCAGCCGTATGCCGGATATCCCAGTGTAGCCAGGGAATCCAGGAAGCATGCTGCCAGACGGCCAAGACCGCCGTTTCCAAGCGCAGGATCTCTCTCCTGGTCCTCCAGAAGGTTCAGGTTCAGTCCCATCTCATCAAGAGCTTCCTGTACCTGTTTGTATGCAGTCAGGTTAATCAGGTTATTTCCCAGCGCACGTCCCATCAGGAACTCCATGGACATATAGTACAGAATCTTCGGATCCTGCTCATCCATTGCTTTCTGGGTTTTCAGCCAGTTGTCAATAATAACGTCTTTTACTGCGTAGCAGACTGCCTGGTAAATTTCCTGCTGGGAAGCCTCTTCCAGATTTTTTCTGTACAGCATTTTTACGTTTTCTTTGACACTGTTCTTAAAAGTTTCTTTGTTGAACTCGGCGTTTAACATCTGCGTCCTCCTCAATAGCAGTCTGCGAGCGGAGAGCTTGTCTGCATCCCCGCTCGCAGGCTGATTTTTATATTAACGATCGTCGTGGAAACGCATCCAGAAGTATTCTTAGATACGCTCTACTGCCATGGTAACCTTTTCGGAGTTGATATTCCACTCCTTCTCATAGCCCTTTGTCTCTCCAGTCACGATTTCTTCTGCCAGAACTTCAGATTTAATTTCATCACCATGGTTTTTCATGATGCT
>NZ_JBNMHD010000003.1:0-147386 GCF_050872605.1 Fusicatenibacter sp. | reverse complement strand
TCTGCAACATGTCTTTCGACAGTAGCAGTCACTTAGGCTTGAGACCTATTGTTAAGCTATAGATAAGAGATTTCGTATGTCCACTTTTATCTATATTTATAAACATATTTCTATGTTTTTGGTTACTTAACAATTAGTCCTTTTGTTCTTTTTTGGTGCTGCGTGATACTGTATTTTTCTGCATCCGCAGATCTTCTTATTTTGCCGGAAAAACTGCCCGGAAGCAGATGCCGTCTTTTGTCCGCTCTGCGGTAATTTTTCCCTTATGTGCCTGGACGATGGCTGCCGCCACGGAAAGGCCGATGCCGTAGCCGCCGCTCTCTCTGGCACGGGAGGCGTCGCCGCGGTAGAAGCGTTCGAACAGGCGGTTGAGATCGCCTTCCGGCAGATTATCGCAGGTATTCTCCACTGCAAGTTCTGCTTTTTTGCCGTTTTTCCACCACCGGACGCGGATGGTTCCACCTTCCGGTGTGTATTTGACGGCGTTATCCACAAGAAGGAAGACGAGCTGGTGGATTCTTGCGGCGTCGCCTTCCATGCGAAGTTCCTTGGCAATGTCTGTCTGCAGGGTGATCTGTTTTGTGACGGCCGGGGCTTCGAAGGACTGGACGGCATCGATGATGGTTTCGGATGCGTTCCATTCCTTCTGTTCTAACTGGCCGCCGCCCTCGTCCATTTTTGCGAGGGTTAGAAGCTGTGTTACGAGGCTTGTGAGGCGTTCGATCTGGTGATGGATGCTTTCGGTCCATTCGCTCTCTCCGCTGCACATTTCGATGACCTCGGTGTTGGCGGAGATGATTGCGATTGGTGTTTTCAGCTCATGGCCGGCGTCGGTGATGAACTGTTTCTGTTTTTCCATGCTCTCGATGGCCGGACGGATGGCTTTGCGGGAGCAGAGGATCACGAGGATCAGGACCAACAGATAGCAGCCGACGGCAACAAGACAGGAAATGGCGGCGACGCTCTCGACATTCTGGGTGTCGCGGGAGCAGTCGACGAAGACGATCAGCAGTTTTTCGTCCGTCTCCGTCATCCGATACCGGAATGTGCCGGTTTTTCCTTCTGTTTTTCCTTTCTCTGCCGCTTTTGCGGCGTACTCTTCTGCCTCGCTCTCTGTGGCCGAGGCGATGTGAGAGACGTCGGTTGTCCACGTTTCACCGCCGTCGGTTGTGGATGCCGAGAAGTAACGTGTCTCAAATGGGGTTTCCGCTGAAAACTGAAAGCTGTTCCAGATGGATTGTCCGTTTCCCGGGGACTGCATCTGGCCGCTGCCTGGCGCTCCGTTTTCCGGCGGCTGGCCCTGTTTTCCCTGGTTGTCGGGGTTATTCTCCGGAAATGTGCCGTCGTTGTCGAGCAGCATCTTCAGCAGGACATCGGTTTTCTGCTTTGTCTGCCAGTAACAGTCTCATACCCTCCTCCTCGTTTCAAAATTTTGTTTCCTGCGTATAAAACGAAAACATCCGGCCGGCACTTTTTGCTTCTGTGCTCACAGCCGGATGTTCGGTTTGCATCATATTTCTATTTACTTTTTCTTCTCTGATCTTCTCCTCAGCAGCTCTTTCGCGCCCACATACAGCAGAAAATAGATGGTCAGGATCATCAGAACGACAACCCGGTTGTCCTTCAGGCTGAAAAACGATGTGACATTGACTGCTGCGAGAAACAGCAGCAGGGACACGCTGAGATCAATTTTCTCTTTCCGGTCTGCCAGCAGCATGCCCGCCGCGGCCAGAACAAGAAGGACTGCAATTCTTACAATCAGATTTGCCATGATGGCTCCTCCTTACTGTTTCCGAAAAGTGATTTCTCCGGTTTTATCGTCCATCGCGTCAACAATGGCAAGAGACTCCAGGTGAATGCCGCGGTCACGCAGCAGCTGTCCGCCGATCTGGAAACCTTTTTCGATGACAACGCCTGCTCCTACGAGCTCTGCACCGGAATCCTGTACCAGGGTTGCCAGTCCTTCCAGCGCTTTTCCGTTTGCCAGGAAATCATCGATCAGGAGAACTTTGTCTCCTTTTCCCAGAAATTCTTTGGAAACAATGATATCATAAACTCTTCCATGGGTGAAAGATTCTACTTTTGTGGTATAAACATCGCCGGCGATATTTTTGGTCTGTGTTTTCTTTGCAAACACAACCGGAACATTAAAAATTTCAGCCACAACACAGGCAATTCCGATTCCAGATGCCTCGATGGTCAGGATTTTCGTGATCTCTTCTCCCGCAAAACGACGCTGAAACTCTTTTCCGATTTCCCGGAACAGATTGACGTCCATCTGATGATTTAAAAAGCTGTCCACCTTCAGGACATTTCCCTCGCGTACTTTTCCGTCTTTGCGGATTCTATCTTCCAATAACTGCATTTTTTTGAAGCCTCCCGAATTTTTATTATACCCATTGTACTTACTTCTCACTGGAAATGCAAGTCCAAATCCATCAAATTTCGCACTGTCTCAAATTTTATTCATGGCAGCCGCCGGTGTCTCTGCATCAGAGATCCTCTTTCCGGTCCAGATCCTTTAATTCCCACGCGGCTTCGACCCGAAACGGAATCACCAATTCCCAGTGTTGTTTCAGCACCTTTTTCCCGCCGCGGTCACCGGAAAGTTCTTTTAATTCTGAAAAATACGGTTTTGAAAACCACGCCGGATTGCCGCTCTTGCCGCCGCAGAAAACACAGCCAAGTGGAGCCTTCTGCGTCTCCATGGATTCCAGAAAGCGCTCCGCCGTCTCTTCCTTCAGGTACGGCTGATCCGCCACAAAGCACGCGCAGGCATCGGCATTTTGCTTCTCCGCCGCCTCGATTCCCGCGCGGATCGTATAGGAAATTCCTTTTTCGCTGTCCGGCGAAAACACCGTCTGCAGACACCCGGCTTTTACCAGCGGCGCAAGCTCCTCCAGAATCCTTTCATACTGCGTCACAACCAGCAGTTCCCAGTTCTCATGCCTTCCGGCAATTTTGGCCAGCCGGTCCAGCAGATGGCGGTACACCGCCTTTCCATCCAGCGGATAGAGCAGCTTATTTTCCCCGAACCGTCTGCTGTTCCCGGCTGCCAGATAAAGTATCGTTACTCGCATTCTTTTTCCGCAATTCCCATTGCAATCTGCTCACTCGTGATCGGCAGTTCGCGGAACCACAGGCCCGTCGCATTGTAGATCGCATGTGCCAGCGCCGGGGCCGGTGTGTTGATGACAATCTCACCGATCGATTTTGCACCGAACGGACCGGTCGGCTCGTAGCTGCTCCGGAATTCCACGCGAAGTTTGCCCATATCGAGACGTGTCGGCACTTTATACTGCATAAACGAATTGTTGATCATCTGTCCCTTGTCCGTGTACTGGATATTTTCAAACAGCGTCATGCCGATGCCCTGCACCAGACCGCCCTCGACTTGCACGCGCGCAAGGTTCGGGTTGATGACGGTTCCGCAGTCGACAACGGCGGCATAATCGAGAATCTTAACCTCGCCGGTCTCTTTATCCAGCTCGATCTCGACCGCACCAGCCATATAAGGCGGCGGCGATACCGGAGAGCAGTTGCTTTCCGTCGCTTCCAGCGCGATGCCGTTATTGCACATGGCCGCTGTTGCGATTTCTTCCATCGTCATGCTGCTTCCGCTCTTTTCATGCACGACACCGGTACCGGTAAATTCCACTTCATCTTCCGGCACATTCATCCGCTCTGCCGCCAGGGCACAGATCCGTTTCCGAAGCGTCATGCAGGCTTTTTCCACCGCTTTTCCGGTAATGTACGTCGTACTCGATGCATAGGAACCGGAGTCATACGGGGACGTATCGGTATCTGCGCCGACAACGGTAATATCATCCACATCACACTCCAGGCACTCTGCCGCCATCTGGGACAGAATCGTATCGCAGCCGGTTCCCATATCGGCCGCTGCAATCAGCATCGTGTAGCCGCCGTCGTCGTTGACTTTGATCGTCGCCGATCCGACATCGAGATTGGAAATACAGGAGCCCTGCATCGCCATCGCGATGCCGACGCTGCGCACCTTTCCATTTCCCATATTGCAGCACGGATATTTCTCATCCCAGCCGATCATCTCTTTCGCACGCTCCACGCACTGGTCAAGCGCACAGCTGTTTGCCGTTTCGCCATAGTAAGCCGGCATGAACTGTCCCTCACGGACCATGTTCTGCTCCCGGATCCGGATCGGATCGATGCCAAGACGCGCTGCCATCTCACTGACAGCAGATTCTACGGCAAAGATACCCTGCGTCGCACCGTATCCGCGGTAAGCACCGGCTGACATTACGTTGGAATACACAACATCATACGCAAACCGGTAAGCCTCGAGTGATCCATACATCGGAATCGATTTGTGGCCGGAAAGGCCGACCGTTGTCGGTCCATGCTCGCCGTATGCACCCGTGTTGGAAAGTGTATACAGATCGATCGCACGGATTCTTCCGTCCTTCATCGCACCGAGGCGGATCGTTACTTCCATCTCATGGCGCGGTGTGGATGCTGTCTGGGACTCTTCTCTCGTAAAGATCATTTTCGACGGTTTTCCGGTTTTCCAGGTTACAAACGCCGGGAAAATTTCGGCAACCACCGTCTGCTTCGCTCCGAATCCGCCGCCGATTCTCGGCTTGGAAACACGGATCTTCGATTTTGGAATGCCGAGTGCATTGGACAGAATGCGGCGCGCATGGTAAACGATCTGGGTCGAGCTCAGCACATTCAGCCGTCCGTAGGTATCCATAAAGCAGTATGTCCGGAACGTCTCCATCATCGCCTGCTGGGCTGCGCGCACATGATACGTATGCTCTACGACCTCATCGCACTCTGCGAGCACGGCTTCCACATCTCCGTTGTGATCTTCCGCACTTGCACAGAGATTTCTCTGATTGTCCGCACCGACCGGACAGAGCGATTTCCAGCTTTCCTCCGGATGCACCAGCAGTTCATTATCCTTGGACTGATGAAAATCCAGAATGGCCGGAAGCACTTCATACTCTACTTTCAGGAGCTTCCGCGCACGGTCCACGCATTTTTCATCTTTTCCGGCAATAATCGCCACCGGATCTCCCACGTAGCGCACATGCTGATCGAGGATCAGACGGTCATACGGGCTTGGTTCCGGGTAGGTCTGTCCTGCCATTGTAAAACGCTGTTTCGGCACATCCTCCCAGGTATAAATCGCCTCAATGCCCGGAACGCGCTCTGCTGCCGTCTTTTTCACGGATTTTACGATTGCATTGGCATGCGGACTCCGCAGTACCTTGACAATCAGACAATCCTTCGGCGCCAGATCATCTACATAAACCGGCTTTCCGGTTACCAGCGCGAGGGCATCCTTTTTGATCACCGGCTTATTCACACTGCAGAGCTGATCGGTTCTTCCCGACCAGTCCGGTTCATAGATATGATTTTCTCTGCTCATGACGCACCTCCCTGCTGCTTTTTCCAGGCAAGGAAATTCAAAATTCCCCGAAGCTGTCCTTCATATCCGGAACAGCGGCAGAGATTTCCCGCCAGATATTCTTTAATTTCTTCCTCACTCGGATCCGGATTTTCCCGGAACAGCGCAATCGCATTCATAATCATCCCCGGATTGCAGAACCCGCACTGCTCGGCGCCCTGTCCGGCAATAAAGGAACCAAATTCTTCTGCTTCCTCCTGCAGGCCTTCCAGCGTATCCACCTTACATCCATTCGCCCGCGCCGCAAGCACCGAACACGACAGCACCGGTTTTCCCTCCAGAAAAACCGTACACAGCCCGCAGTTCGACGTCTCACAGCCGCGCTTCACACTGTAGCATCCCTGGCTTCTCACAAAATCGATCAGGAGCATGTCTGCATCAATTTCCGCTTCCGTCTTCTTTCCATTTAAGATCATCGAAATCTTCATCACTGCTCCTCCTTCTTCTGAATTTCTTCCATACATCTGCGCAGCAGCACCCGTCCCAGATGATGACGATACTCTGCACTTCCGCGCATATTACTGCCATACGTAAACTGATCAGAAATCTCCGAAGCCGCCGCCTTCAGCTCCTCCGCAGATGCCTTTCCAGCCGCCAGCTTTTCCGCCAGCTCCGCCGGAAGCTCTACACGTGCCGCCTTCGCCGGTCTTGCCCCAAGCACCGCACATCCTTTTCCGTCTTCCACCCGCACCGCACACGTCAGCACCGGAAAATCGGTTCTCGAATTTCTGTGGCTCTGGTAAACCGTAACACCTTCCTGCTTCTTCACAATCAGCCTTACCAGCACATCCCTGTCTCTCTTTGAACAGGCAAACTCCGCCAGCGGCATCCGTCCCGCATGAACCAGCTCCACCTCCGTATCCAGCGCCAGAAACAGCGTCAGCACATCCGAAAATCCAAATCTGCCGAAAATACTGCCTCCCACCGTAGCCAGATTCCGGAACTGCACCCCGACAATACTCCGCACACTCTCCCGTGCCGCACCGTCGGTATAAGCATTCAGCCCCTCATGCTCCTCCATCTGCCGCAGCGTCACCATACATCCAATCGAAAACTCCTCCTCGGACTCTTCAATCTGATCCAGTCCCAGCCCGGACAAATCAATCGCCGTCTGCACCTGCCTCTGCCCCATCTTCGTCCAGAGCATCCCGCCCAGGATACAGGCGCTTCTCTTCTGATTCAGCTCATACGCCTCCTCCAGCGACCCCACCCGGACATAATCCTTAATCTTAATCATACTTACCCTATATCCTCCATTTTTCAGGTTATTTTTACGCAATATAGAAGCCCATATATTTGATATTATACCCGACCTGCTCCCTCCTTTCAACTTTTTTCTATTTTTTTCAAAAAAACCCTTGCATTTTCCCTCCACATCCAGTATAATCATTCAATGTCGGAAGTCATTCTGACACAAAACAAAATACATGGACGGATTCCCGAGTGGCCAAAGGGGACAGACTGTAAATCTGCTGCAAATTGCTTCGATGGTTCGAATCCATCTCCGTCCATATGCCGCAGTGGCGGAACTGGCAGACGCCCGGGACTTAAAATCCCGTGGGTAGTGATACCCGTACCGGTTCGATCCCGGTCTGCGGCACGATTAAGAGCTCTGATTCATACGAATCGGAGCTCTTTTTCCATTTCTATTTTTCAACCTCCCGTCCCCACTACCAGCCTCGCCGCCGCCCGTTCGGTCTTGCGTGATGCGCAGGGCAGCACGCAAGACTGGGCGGGCGGCGGTGAAGCGTCCATCACTCCTCACATCTATGCAGTACCACTCCCGATAACGGCAGCAAATCCATCTCCAGTATGCCCGCCGGTGCCTCGATTTCTTTCTCCTCCGAAGAAAATCCCACCGCATCCGTCGCAAACACCTGCGTCAGCTTCGCCACCGAACTCCGGTTAATCCCGGTAAGCCACACCGGAATCTCCACATGCACCCTCTCATTCCGGTTATTAATCACCACAATCACCTGCTCCTCCTGATTAAACCGTCCATAAGAAAGCACATTGTAATCATGATACAAAAACTTCAGCGATCCCATCGCCAGCACCGGAAATCTCCGATGCACCGCAATTATTTCTTTATAGAATCGGATCAGCTCCTGATCCTCCTGTCCCCAGGGATACGTCCTCCGGTTATCCGGATCCGTAAACCCAACCTGGCCGGCCTCATCCCCATAATACAGCGTCGGCGCCCCCGGCCACGTCATCTGAATCACAACCGCCTCGCGCAGCACCGCCTTATTCGTATTCTCCGCAGCCGCATACGGCCCAACATTCGCCACACGTCCCACACGATGATTCGTTCTCGTGAGAAACCGCGAATGATCATGATTATCCAGCTCATTCATCGCCGTATACAGCGAAGACGCATAAAACGCCGGCATATGATACTTCATTGCCCCGATAAAACTCTCACTGTTTCCGAGAAGCCCCTGGTTAAACTCATCACTGTGCTTCTCCATACCCGTGAGGAACCAGGAAACCGGCTCCATAAACGCATCATAGTTCATCACCGTATCCCACTCGTCGCCCTGCAGCCAGCTCATCGCATCGCCGTAGTGCTCCGCCAGAATAATCGCCTCCGGATTCGCCTCCTTCACAACGCGCCGGAACTCCTTCCAGAACTTGTGGTTAAACTCCGGGCTGTGTCCTAAGTCAGCGGCCACATCCAGCCGCCAGCCGTCCGCATTAAACGGCGGAGAAACCCACTTCGCGCCGATGCGCATAATATCCTCCATCAGCTTCTCCGAACCCTCGTAGTTCAGCTTCGGCAGCGTATCATGGCCCCACCAGCCGTCATAAAACTCATTGTACGGCCAGTTATGCTCATTATAAAACTTAAAAAACGTGTGATACGGACTGTCCTGCGCCACATACGCGCCCGGCTCATAGCCCTTTCCGGCCTCGTAAATCCGCTCGCGGTCCAGCCACTTGTTAAACGAACCACAGTGGTTGAAAACGCCGTCCAGAATCACCTTCATGCCGCGCTTATGCGCCTCCTCCACCAGGTGGATAAACAGTTCATTGCTCGCCTCCAGGTTCGCCTTGTTCGTCACACGGTCAATATACCGCGTTGCCCGCGTATTGTCCTTGTCGCCCGGCCAGAGCAGATCGCCTTCGTCGGAGACAATCTTTCCGAAATGCGGATCAATATAGTCATAATCCTGAATATCATACTTATGGTTCGACGGCGAAACAAACACCGGATTCAGATAAATGACCTGCACACCGAGATCCTGCAGATAATCCATCTTGTCAATGACGCCCTGCAGATCGCCGCCGTAGAAATTGCGGACATCCATCTGCTCCGGGAAGCGGTTCCAGTCATCCACCTTGTTGACCTGTTCACCGATGTAGCTGTACTCTCCCGTCAGCACATCGTTGGACGGATCTCCGTTGCAGAAGCGGTCCACAAAAATCTGATACATGACAGCGCCCTTCGCCCAGTCCGGCGTATGGAAGCCCGGGATAATGCCGAAAGAGTACATCTCCTGCAGCTCTCTTGTGACACCGAGCTTGTTGTAATAACAGACCACGCGGCCTGCCTGAATCTCAAAAAAATAGCGGATCGGCTCATTTCCGACCGGAATCTCGATCTCGTAATAATCAAAACCGTTCCGGACCAGACCGACCTGCATCTGTGCACGGGTGGAACCGCTGATGAAATAAACCGCATCTACATTATTTTTCAGGGTACGGAACCGGATCTTCACCGTGTCGCCCGGGTTCGGCTCAAACGGAATCTGATACTGCGGGGATTCATCGCTGTAGAGCGCATGCTTGTTGAACATCGCCCGCATCTGTGACATATACTGCTGCATTCTTGTTTTATCCATGAACTAACGCCTCTGTCTTTCTCAATCATTCATTCCTTATATTTTACCCCACACCGCCATGTAATACAACCTTTTTCTGAACACATGTAACGATTGTGTTTATTGGATTTTTATATAGTAAAAGAGCCAGCGGGGTACGCTGGCTCTTTTGGAGAAGGTATTTCTCTTATGGGGTGTAGCAAAAACTATATAATGTATTGGGGGGTTTTTACAGTTATTATAGTACCATACGTCCCTCGAAAAGTCTGCACAAATCGCGATTTTTTTTCATTTGATTCTTATTCAAAATAACGATGAATTTTTCCGGCGTTTCGGATTTTCTGTTTTAATTTGCACAAACGCCCGTAAAATCGCAGAAAAAAACCTGCAAAAAACTTTTTTGTTCTCTGCAGGTTTTCTATTGCAAATAAAAAGATATCAGATTTCTCCAGAAACTTCCGGTGCTGTTCCTGCCATCTGTGCTTCCTGCTCAAAAATGGCTTCGAATTCAGCACGGCTCAGCTTCTCTTTTTCCATCAGCTGCTTTGCACACTCATGCAGCACATAGGAATGCTCCAGAATAATCTGTTTCGCCTGATCGTGGCATTTCTCGATCATCTGGCGGACTTCCTCATCGATGACTGCGGCTACATTCTCGCTGTAGCTCTTCGTATGGCCCCAGTCGCGGCCGATGAATACCTCATCCGAGTCGGAATCGTAAGCGACAAGACCAAGGTTCTCAGACATACCGTACTTCGTAATCATGGAACGCGCGGTAGCCGTCGCCTGTTTAATATCCTGGGATGCGCCCGTTGTGATATCGTCGAAGATCAGCTCCTCTGCCACACGGCCGCCGAGGCATACGGTGATGTACTGCATCATTTTGCCTCTCGTCTGGAACATATCATCGTTCTCCGGCTGCGGCATCGTGTAGCCCGCTGCGCCAGGACCTGTCGGGATAATGGAGATCGTATAGACCGCCTCCATATCCGGCAGCATATGGAACAGGATCGCATGGCCTGTCTCATGGTATGCGGTGATCCGTTTTTCTTTATCCGAAATGACTTTACTGCGCTTCTCCGCACCGATGCCCACTTTGATGAAAGCAGACTTGATATCGGACTGGCGCACAAATCTTCTGCGGTCCTTTGCCGCCATAATCGCTGCCTCGTTCAGCAGGTTCTCCAGCTCTGCGCCGGTGAAGCCTGCGGTCGTCTGCGCGATCTGTTTCAGATCCACATCCTCGGCCAGCGGTTTGTTCTTTGCATGGACTTTCAGAATTTCCTCACGGCCCATGACATCCGGCGGTCCTACAACCACGCGGCGGTCAAAACGGCCCGGACGGAGAATCGCCGGATCCAGGATATCGACACGGTTCGTCGCTGCCATCACGATGATGCCCTCATTGACGCCGAAACCATCCATCTCAACGAGAAGCTGGTTTAAGGTCTGCTCTCTCTCATCGTGGCCGCCGCCCATGCCGGTGCCTCTTCGTCTTGCCACGGCGTCGATCTCATCGATGAAGATGATGCACGGCGCATGTTTTTTTCCTTCCTCAAACAGGTCGCGGACACGGGAAGCGCCGACGCCGACGAACATTTCCACGAAATCCGATCCGGAAATGCTGAAGAACGGCACGCCTGCCTCTCCTGCAACAGCTTTCGCCAGAAGGGTTTTACCGGTTCCAGGAGGGCCCACAAGAAGAACTCCTTTCGGGATTCTCGCGCCGACCTGTGTATATTTCTCCGGTGCTTTCAGGAAATCGACCACCTCAACGAGGTCTTCTTTTTCCTCTTTTAAGCCCGCAACATCGCAGAACAGGACTTTTTTGTCTTTGTCGGTGGACATATGGGCGTTGCTTTTTCCAAAATTCATCATTTTGTTTCCGCCGCCTCCACCGCCGCCCATGGAGCGGTTCATCATCGACATGCCGAAAAGAAGGATCATACCGAGCAGCAGGGCCGGCAGGACGGACGTCATGAAAATGCTGTCTCTCTGGACATTCTGTACGGTGTACGTTACATCAGCATCCTCCAGAAGGCTGATAGCTGCGTTTACGTCGGTCACATTGACCGTATAACTGTCACCGCCCTGCTCCTGTACCACGACGGAGCCGGTCGGCACTTCTTTGTTCTGGACAATCTGCGCGGATGTCACTTTGCCGTCTTTTACGGCGGTTTCAAATTTCTGCTGACTTGGGCTGCTGCCTGCGCTGATTTTTCCGGTGATGTAGAACATGGCAAGCACGATAATCACCATAAACGCCGCGTAGAGTCCAAATCCACTGCGCTGTCTGTTCATATTTTCTTTTTACTCCTCATCTTCGTGAAACTCCACTACTCCGATGTATGGAAGATTCCGATATTTCTGTGCGTAATCCAGACCGTAGCCTACGACGAACTCGTCCGGGATATCAAAGCAGGTATAATCTACTTTGACATCGCACACTCTGCGCTCCGGCTTGTCGAGCAGAGTACACAGGTGTACGGATTTCGGATTTCTCTTTTTCAGGATGTCGATCAGATAGTAAAGCGTTCTTCCGGAATCGATGATATCCTCCACGATCAGAACGTCTTTTCCTTCCAGCGGCTGATCCAGGTCTTTTACAATACGGACAACTCCGCTGGACTTGGTGTCATCGCCGTAACTTGATACGGACATAAAGTCAAGGCTTACCGGCACGGTGATGCGTTTTGCCAGCTCGCACATAAAGAATACGCCGCCTTTTAAAACACAGATCAGGTGGACTTCTTTTCCTGCGTAATCGCGGTTGATCTGGTCTGCTACTTCTTTAATTCGTCTGTCTACTTCTTCTTCGCTTAATAATACTCTGATTGTCTCTTTCATCTGTTTTCCTCCTTACCAACGCCAATCTGTATCTGCAGAACTGCTTTCGCATCTTCCCCGACACGGCCGCTCTCTCCTCTGCGATACCCCACGACCCACCAGATCTCCGGTCCGTCGGCGAGCAGCAGAACGGAATCCCGCTCCTCTTTCGGTATCTTGGCGTCAATCATGTAATCTTTTAGTTTCTTTTTCCCGCCTTTGGCGGTTACTCTCAGATAATCTCCGCTTCTTCTCGTGCGGAGGACAAGACCGTCTTTTATTTTATCACAGTCAAAGCATTTCGTATACTTTTTTTCTTCAATTCTTTCGGGAAAAACAGGTGTTTTTTTCACAATCGTGACCGGATTTCCCGCAAATACGAGACTTTTTTCTTCTTCCCACCCTGCCGGAACCGGAATTGGAGCTTCTTCGCCGTTTTTTGTTTTCCGTTCTTCTTTTAAATGCACTCCCTGCTTTTCCAGGCGGAGCGTCTCGTATCCGCGCACGGCAGTGATTCCATACGGCAGGCAGATGCGTTTCCCGACCTGTTTTGAAAGAAGCTCCCGCACGGATTCCAGATGCTCCCGGGTAAGATCTTTTCGTTTTCCCGCCAGCTGCTCCAGCGCGCGCCGGATCACGTAGCGCTGCAGAAGAGGTGCTTCGCCGCGCACCGCATCGCGCAGCACAACCGCATTTTTCTCTTCGGATGCAAACCGCTCCATCAGCTGATCCGTCTGCTGTTCCAGATACTCCTCCGTTTCCAGCAGATCCAGCGACGCCTGTGCCATATGCGCGGCGGCACGTGGATTGACCTCCTCCGTCAGATACGGCAGCACATGGTGGCGGATTCCGTTTCTTGTGTAAGCATCCTCCGCATTCGTGCTGTCCTCACACCAGGTACACTGCCATTTTTCCAGCTCCTGCCTGATCTCTTTTCGCCCGACGCAGAGAAGCGGACGGATCACATTCCCCCGCACGGGGCGTAAGGAGGCAAGGCCAGCCAGCGACGTTCCCCGTGCCAGGTGATGCAGCATCGTCTCCGCAACGTCATCCTGGTGATGGGCGAGCGCAATTTTCACTGCCCCCTGCTCTTTTGCGCACGCTGCAAAAACTTCCTGCCGCGCCGCGCGTCCCGCCTCCTCCGTCGAGAGATGCTTTTCTTTTGCGATCTTCTCCACGGGACAGGAATAGAGATAGAACGGAACATCATATTCCCGGCACAGATTTTCTGCAAATGCCGCATCCCGCCCGGCTTCCGCGCCGCGCAGGTTATGGTTGACGTGGACGGCCAGCAGCAAAAAGCCAAGCGGCTCCTGCAGTTCCCGCAGCAGATGAAACAGGCAGACGGAATCCGCGCCGCCGGAGAGGCCGAGCAGCACGCGTTCGCCTGCCGTTACCATATGATACTGTTCCATAAAGGTTCTTACTTTCTCTCGCATCCTTCGTTTTTACTCCTATTTTTTCCAGATTCTGGCGACCAGAACCGTCATATCATCCCGTGCGCGGCAGCCGCCGAGGCGCAGCACGCGTTCCAAAAGCTCCCGGACAAATTCCCGCGGCTCGCTGTTTTTCACTTCGAGAAGAAGCTGCTTCATCTGCTCCGTCTTGTCCCCGGGCAGCGCGTCCAGCACTCCGTCCGTCATCATCACAAGGTAATCACCGTCGTACAGCTTTTTCGCTGTGGTATCAAAATCCGTCCGGGAAACGAGGCCGGCGGCAAGGCTGGTCGACTCCACAACCTCCACCCACGTATCCCGCCGAAGGAACGTCGGTGATGCACCGCCTTTCAAAAAGCTGCAGACGCCTGTGTAGAGATTGACCGATGCAACATCAAACGTGGAAAACATCCCTTCCTTTGGCTGCAGCAGGAGCATCGAGTTGATCATCCGCGCCGCCATGATCCGCGGGAATCCGGCGCGCAGGAACTGTTCAAACAGCTCCACCACCGTCTCGCTCTCCCTGTTTGCCTCGATCCCGGAACCCATGCCGTCCGACAGGCAGAGGACAAACTGGCCGTTTTCGCAGAGCACACTGTAATTGTCCCCGGAGATACTCTCCTGCTCCTTGGTGATGCGTCCCACACCGTAGAGAACCTGGAATTTCACATCCTCCTGAAACAGCACCGTCTGGTATTCTCCGCTTAAGACCTGTGCCCCGTCGCGTACCGCAACCATCGGGATTCCGCACAGGGAACCGATCAGTTCCGCCGTCTGGCGAAGCGTGATCCGGCAGTGACGGCCCGCTTTGACCGTCATATAGATCTGTAAATGCTCTTTCGGCCGTTCCTGGAGCCAGATTTTCTGGACGGAAGCCCCGTTTTTCTTCATCTGGCGGCAGATTTTTTCCGAGAGCTCGTCCGGCAGACTGTTGAGGCTGTACAGATCACTCGCGGCGCGGTCCATAATCCCGGCGACTTCACTTAACTGTTCTGCCACCACGCGGCGGCTCTCCGCCACACGCCCCGACCAGAGCGCCGTCTGGCGTTCCTGCTGGTAGCGGTTCCAGAACAGTTCCAGAAAGCGGGAGCCGTTCAGGCAGGAGGCGTTCCATTCGCCTTTTGCACGGCTGATCTCGTCCTCATCCCCGTCGGCGATTGTCTGAAGAAGCTCCTGGCACCGCTCGCGCGTCAGGTTTCCGTACTGCTCCCAGCACCACGACGCCTTCGCACAGCGGCTGCAGACTTCCTGCTGTTCTTTTTCCAGAATCTTGTCCACCCGGCCCGTCTCCGGCATCACACTTTTTGACGGCATCTGGTAAAAGCTCTCTGCCAGAACACGGAACGAATCGGCGTAGTGCTCCATCTGCAGTTTCTGCGGATGATTGTCATAGACGGCCGCTTCCCGGCGGCTTCTTCTGGCTTCCAAAAAAATTTTAGCCATGTCCCCTGCTGACAGCAATGCGCCGATCAGGAACATGGCAATGATCCACTCCGGCATGTTCCGCTCCTCCTCTCTTTGTTCTGGACTTCAAAGGGGACTGCGAAATCATGCCCTTTCTTTATCTGTTTTGTTTATTTCGACTGGGATTCTTTAAATAAAATCTCATTATCCTTTACCATGCCAAGTTTTTCTCTTGCCGTTTTTTCTATGTACTCATCGGTCTGCATGTATTCTTTCAAGGCGGTAATATCATCGGTGCGCTGCTTCTCCTCTTCAATCTGGCTGTCCAGACTGGAAAGACGGGATGCATTTGCATTGACCTTCTGCTGAAGGCTGATTCCCTTTACGGTAAGGACTGCAACCAGGCAGCACAGGACTACGGTAATTGAGAGCTCTGTTGTACGGCTCTTCTTTCTGACTTTTTTCTTTCGGCCAGAATTCTTTTCTTCCCTTTCTTTCATTCTTTTCTTTACCCTTGCTTTCTATTTTCCAACCGTCTGCAGCCAAACAATCTGTTGTTTTTCGTCCGCAGACTTGTTTCTTTTGTTCTTACATGTGTAGTTACATCTTACCGTTCTTCCCATGAAATTTCAACCTTTTTCTCCGTTTTTTCATACTTTTTACCAGCCATTTTCCTGGAAAAGCGAGGATTCGCCCTGCTTTTTTGATTCCCTTTGCCAGAAGTTCCGGAAGAAAGCGTCCAAACGATGCGTGGTACAATGCCGCGCCCCCAAGGATGCCGCCAAACAGATACCCGCGGAGAATGCCGCTGTTCTCTCCGTAAATCCGTACAAACAGATACAGCGCTGCCGCAATCCAGTAGCAGAGGTCCTCTGCTGATACCGCCGCATGGCTGTGGCGGATCAGTTTCCGCGCTGTCTTGATCAGATCGTACCAGAACCCCAGGACTGCCCCCTGCCAGATGGAACAGGCGAGCAGAATCAGCTCCCGGGTGACATACGCACTCATTTTTACCGGAACAGCCGCGCAAGCGCAGAACCCTTCTTCTGCAGCGGCCCATGTTCCGTATAGACCAGGCTGTCGATGCTGCCTTCGATATCCGCCTCTCCCTTTTCCAGCTCCAGGCGGCCCACATGCAGCTCTTTTCCGCGGATGGTAAGAACACCGCAGACGGTCACGAGCAGAACTTCGTTCTCATCAAAGCTTTTCACATCCTGCACGCCGCCAAGAGAAAGTGTTTTCCGCTGTTCCAGCAAAAGGCGGTGCGCCTGTTCGTTCATTTCCCCCATGCAAAAAACCTCCATACAATGGTCTATACACCCATTATATGAAGGTTTTCTCTTTTTATTCGCTGCACATGAATCCTGCCGCTCTTCTTATAAGTAGCGGTAAAGCTCCTGTGCCTCTTCTTTTTTCACGGTCTCCTGCACATTCAGCACTTCTACCCTGACGGATTTACTTCCGAACTGAATTTCCAGTACATCTCCTGCCTTGACCTGTGCGGATGCTTTTGCCGGTCTGTCGTTGACGAGGACACGGCCTGCATCACAGGCTTCATTGGCTACGGTACGCCGTTTGATCAGTCTTGATACTTTTAAAAATTTATCTAAGCGCATAGATTTTTACTTAGTTCATCATGTCCTTTAAAGCTTTTCCTGCTTTGAATTTCGGAGTTCTGGAAGCTTTGATTTCCATGGTCTCGCCAGTCTGCGGATTTCTTCCTTCTCTTGCTGCTCTCTCGGATACTTCAAAGGTACCAAAGCCTACCAGCTGAACTTTCTCACCTTTCTTTAATTCTTCAGATACTACATCGATAAATGCTTTTAAAGCAGCCTCTGCATCTTTTTTGGATAAATTTGTCTGCTCAGCCATAGCTGCAACTAATTCTGTTTTGTTCATGCGTTTTACTCCTCCTGTGTCTTACATTTGTTTTTTACATGGTACGCGGGCCTGCTGATACACACGACCTGCCCTGCCGGCTGTTTTTCTTCCGGATGATCAGTCTGTTACGTTGACCGGCTTTTTCGCGTAGCTGTATATATTTATATACTAATGCGTCTCTCTTGTCAAGAAAAAAGTCCCCCATACCAGCGGTTTTATGCCGATTTCTGCCAAAAACAGGCTCTTTTCCGCCGCACGTTTAAAAGAAGGATCCCTTAACAAACCGCAGCCAGTCTGCCTGCTGCGCATTGAGTGTTTTTAGTTTCTCCGTATTCCGCCCGGATATCCACGATTTTCTGCTTCCGTAGTAGCGGTTTGCCAGTTTCCAGTATTTCCACGGATAGGAAAGATAGAGACGGAGTGTCTCGATTTCGCCCTCATCGAGCGGCCGTCTGGCGCTGTAGGCGTTTAAGATCCGTTCTGCCGCGCGCTCGCTCCAGCCGTGTTTTTCCAGAATTTTCCGCATAAAATGGCCAAGATCTGCCACCTGGAGATCGAAGTTCCACTTGTCGAAATTGACCGCCGTTTCGCCTCTGCCGTTTTCCAGCAGAATATTGTGCTGGCTGAATTCCCCGTGGCAGACGGCGCCTTCTTCGTCCGCCCGCTGCCGCAGTTTTTCATAGGAAGAAGCTTTCATTTCCGCGGCCGCCCGCTCTCCCTGTTCCAGATACGGACCAACGCTTGCAAGCAGCAGTTTTTCAAACTCATTTTTCTTCTTTTTCGTCTGCAAATACTTTCGGATTTTACGGATTTCCACGTTATGGCGGATGCACTCCTCTACGAGGGATTCCCTCCGGTATTCCGTTTTCACCGGCAGATGAGCTGCCGTATGTAGCCGCGCCAGCGCGTCCGAGGCGCGGATGAGATCCTCACTGTTTCCCGTCTCACATTCCCGGCCCGGGTACCAGTTCCGCACAATGTACGTTCCTCCGTCGTCCCCGCGCGTTGCAAGCGCTCCCTCTTCATTCCGCAGAATCTGATCGCACCGCAGGAGCCCCGACTCCGTGATGCGGCACTGCAGAAGATACCGCTGCTCCAGTTTTTCCGCCGCCGTCCCGAACTCGCTGATCAGCTTATCCCCCTGTTCGGTGTGGCACAATAAAGCGCCCCGCACCCGCATTGTGCCGGAAGCCGTAAGGCCGTAATGGGACAGCACACTCAATCCATAATCATACAAGAGCCTGACTCCTTTCCCTGTTGTGATCGTTTTTGGGGTCACGATTCAATGTATGCGTATCCGCCCTTTGCCATGCATACGGGTTTCTGTTTTTTCTTTCATCCAGAAGCCAATATTGAAAGTATTTTCTTTTTCTCTTATTTCATTGTTTTTAATTTCACCACATGGTAAAATATTCCAAACTTGACAGGCTGAAACACACCTGTTATGGGGTTCTCTAAAATCACTTTATTTTAAGGAGGGTTTTTATGATTTTCTTACCACAGCCATCTTCTCTTTCCTACGGAGAGGGCACTTTTACGATTCACTATGACAGCCGCATTTTTCTCGATTCCGAGAGCCCGGCTGAGCTTTTTTCTGCAGCACAGCTTCTGCAGCAGGAGATTGAGACACAGACAGGATTCCGTCCTGCCATCTGCCGCCGTCATCAGCCGGTTGGATCACACCTGATCTATCTGACTGCTTCTCCGGAATTATCCCGTGAGGCTTATACCCTCGCTGTCACACCGGAAAACATCACCATCTGCGGATCTCTGGAAAGCGGCGTTCTCTACGGCGTGCAGACGCTCCGTCAGATGATCCGCCAGGCAGGTGCTGTTCTTCCAACCGTCCTGATCTCCGACAAACCGGCCATGGAAAACCGCGGCTTCTACCACGATGTGACCCGCGGACGCGTTCCGACGCTTTCCTATCTGAAACAGCTTGCCGACACCTTGAGCTTCTATAAAATCAATCAGCTTCAGCTCTACATCGAGCACAGCTATCTCTTCGACGATCTGACCGAGATGTGGCGCGACGATACGCCGCTCACTGCAGAGGACATCCTCGAGCTGGACCGCTACTGCAAAGGACTTGGCATTGATCTCGTTCCGTCGCTTGCAAGCTTCGGCCATCTGTACAAGCTGCTCTGCACGAAATCGTATGCACATCTGTGCGAACTGGAAGGCTCTGCTTCGGCTCCGTTCTCCTTCTATGACCGCCAGGCGCACCATACTCTCGATATCACAAACCCGGAGAGCCTCTCCCTTGCCAAACACATTCTTTCCGAATATATGCAGCTCTTCTCCTCGAAGTATTTCAATCTCTGTGCCGATGAAACGTTTGACCTTGGAAAAGGGGCTTCCCGCGCACTCGCCGAGGAAAAGGGAACCACCGTCATCTACACCGAGTTTGTGACAGAGCTTGCCAACTATATCACTGAATCCGGCCGCACGCCGATGTTCTGGAGTGATGTCATCAGCCAGGAGCCGGAGGTGTATCATCTCCTGCCGAAGAACCTGATCTGCCTCCACTGGGATTATGCGGCAAATGTTTCGTCGGAGCGCCTGACCCGCCTTGCCAATTCCGGTGCCGAACATCTGTATGTCTGCCCGGGCGTACAGGGATGGAACCAGCTCATCAACAAGTATCATGAGGCGTATGAAAACATTTCCAGAATGGCGCGCTATGGCCATGAATGCCATGCGATGGGACTTCTGAACACTGACTGGGGCGATTACGGCCACATCAATCACCCGGACTTCTCCCGCATCGGCATGATCTACGGCGCGGCGTTCTCCTGGAATGCAGACATTCTGCCGGAGGAGGAAATCAACCGCCAGATCTCTGTTCTGGAATTTGGTGATGCTTCCGGAAAACTCGTTTCCGTGCTCGATCTTCTCTGCCATCAGGATGCGTATCCGTGGCGCACCGCCGTTATGGTACAGGAAGCACTCGAACTGCATCAGGACAAAGAAGAGGCTGCCGAACTGCTCCGCTCCTGCGCAGAAGGCGATGCGGATGCTTCCAACGCTTCGATCGACGCACTCTGCGCTGTTCTGTACGAGAAAGCCGGCACCGTCCGCCCGGAGAACCGTCCGATGATCTATGCGTACCTGCTCGCCGCAGACGGCCTGAAAGTGCTGAACCGCCTGCTGCCGTTCCTGCGCGCTTCCCTTCTTTCCGAGGGCACTCTGCCGGAGAAAGAAGACTGTTTTGCACTCGCCGGAAATCTCGAACGGTGGCTGCACAGCTATAAAGAGCTGTGGCGCACCGTCTCCAAGGAGAGCGAACTGTACCGCATTGCCCATGTGTTCTGCTGGTATGCGGATCTGCTGCGTGATCTGAACGCATAAAACCAGCAAAAAAACAAAAGAGAGCCGGGGACGGATTGTTCTGTCCCCGGCTCTCTTGTTTGCCGTTTTGGCTTTACAGCAGTGTTTTTACGTACTCTGTCAGGTATTCTTTTGTATTCTTCACCGGATCTTTCATCACTTCTTCCAGCGCCGCGTTCAGGCATTCGCCGATTTTCGGGCCTTTCGGGACACCGAGTTCCATCAGATCTTTGCCGGAAACGGCCAGCGTTTTCAACGTAAAGCAGTCGCCGTCGTCGAGAATTTCTCTGACGCACTCCCTTACCTTCCCGATCCGTTCCAGGGTTTCCTCCCGCTGGTACAGGCTTTTGGCCATCGTATCGGCTTCCTGCACAATCATCAGTTTTTCGAACAGCTCCGGGCCGAGTTTGTTCAGAATACGGCGGATCACCGGTTTCTCCGGAGCCATGCGGCAGTCATGCCAGCGGATCAATGCTGCGACCTGGCGGATGGTTTCGTTGTCGAATTTCAGACGGCGCAGAATCGCTTTCGCCATTTTCTCCCCCGCCGGTGCGTGGCCTTTAAAATGATCGATGCCGGCCTCATCCGTTGTACGGCACACCGGTTTTGCAATGTCGTGGAGCAGCATCGTCCAGCGCAGAATCGGATCTGCCGGAACGTGCTGCAGAGCGGCAATCGTGTGCTCACCGACATTATAGCAGTGGTGCGGATTGTTCTGCGGCGTTTTCATCAGTTCATCAAACTCCGGCAGCACAATCTTTGTAATACCCGCCTCATAGACGGCCTCCATATACTCCGGCCGCTTCGAGATCAGCAGTTTATTCAGTTCCACACGGATCCGCTCGGCGCTGATTTTTTCAAGCGTCGGCGCGAGTGCTATGATGGCATCCAGTGTTGCCGGATCGAGTTTGAAGCCGAGCTGTGCGGAAAAGCGGAGGGCACGCAGGATCCGCAGTGCATCCTCACTGAACCGCTCGGTCGGATTTCCGACACAGCGGATGACTTTGCGCTGTAAATCCCTGATTCCATCGAACAGATCGACAAGCCCCTCTTCGTTGTTGTATGCCATCGCATTGATCGTAAAATCACGGCGGCGCAGATCCTCGGCGAGGCTGGAGGTAAAGACCACTTCTTTCGGATGGCGGCCGTCCTCATACTCTCCGTCGATGCGGTACGTCGTGACCTCGTGCGCGCCGCTTCCGGCCAGAACTGTTACCGTTCCGTGCTCCAGTCCCGTATCCACGGTGCGGTCAAAAATTTCTTTTACCTGCTGTGGGGAAGCAGAGGTTGTAATATCCCAGTCGTCCGGCTCCCGCGCAAGAATCGTATCGCGCACACAGCCTCCGACCGCATACGCCTCGAAGCCTTTCGCATGCAGGGAATCGATTACCATATTTACGCTTGGCGGCATTTTTATCTTCAAATTTGTTATCTCCTTTTTCTAAATCTGCTTTTCCAGTATAGCAGTTTCCTTTTTTTCCCGCAAGTGTGGTTGCGGTTGTATTTTGGGGATTGCATGTGTATAATAGAGGTTAATAAAATTCGAAAGGGGATTTACATTTTTATGAAACTGGATCGTTACCGAAAATATGTCCGGGCCGGCGTTACTGCCTTTCTGGTACTTGCAGCGTCCATGATTTTTTACTACCTGCTCTTCCACCAGACTTCTGTGCGGACCGCCTTTCACAATGTCCTCGACATTCTCTCCCCCCTGATTGCAGCCCTGATTCTCGCCTATGTGATCAGCCCGATCATTAACTTCATAGAACAGCGGATCATCGCCAGACTCTTTGCCCGGCACGGAAAAACACAGTCGGTACGCTGCAAAAAGCTTGTGCGGGCGCTTTTGATTCTTCTGACGTACGTCGCCATGCTTTTCGCGCTGTACGGACTCATTGCGACCCTGATCCCGGAGCTGTTCTCAAGTATCACAAACATCGTCTCCAACTTCTCCAACTACGCAAACAACATTCAGGATTTTGCCACAAAAGTGCTGGCGAATTACCCGGAGATGCAGCAGACGGCAGACCAGTACATCTCCACGTTCTCCGCAAAGCTTTCCAACTGGCTGACCAATGACCTGATGCCGATGCTCCGTACGTTCCTTCTGAACCTCTCCGGACAGCTCGTCAACATGGTTACGTTCTTCAAAAACATTCTGCTTGGCGCGATCGTTGCGATCTACATGCTGTACAACAAGGAAAGCTACATTGCCAAGCTGAAAAAAGCAGTCTACGCGCTGCTCGGTCTGGAGCACGGAAATGCCGTGATCCGCGACTGCCAGTATGTGAACCAGGAATTCAGCGGATTCCTCGTTGGAAAAGTCATCGATTCGATCATCATCGGTGCCATCTGCTATCTTGTGACGAGCCTGATCGGCACCCCGTACGCACTGCTGGTCAGCGTAATCATCGGTGTGACGAATATCATTCCGTTTTTCGGCCCGGTCCTCGGCGCCGTTCCGTGTCTCTTGCTGATCCTTCTGATCAACCCTCTGCAGGCGCTGTATTTCCTGATTTTCGTCGTTCTCCTGCAGCAGTTTGACGGAAACTTCTTAGGACCGAAAATCCTCGGCGAGACGACCGGCGTGTCCAGCTTCCTGATCATCATCTCGATTCTGATCGGCGGCGGCTTCTGGGGTGTCTTTGGCATGATCATCGCCGTTCCGGTCTGTGCCATTATCTGCACGGTCTGCCGCAACTTCGCCAACCGTCGTCTGGAAAAACATCATCTGCCGGATGACGATGCGTTTTACTTCCACATGGACCACATTGATCCGGAAACGAGACAGGCGATCCCATATCAGAAAAAGAAGATCGACGAGGCCGAAGTCTTCCACTTCCCGGGCTACCGGCTGCGCAAAGCGCTGACAAAGCTGGCCACGGAAGAGCCTCCGGTTGATGCGCCGTATACACCGGCAAAGCCTTCGACCGAAGAGAAAAACTCAGATTCTTCCGATTCCGTTCAAAAATAAATCGTATCTTACAAAAATGCCTTCTGTGCAGACTGTTTTCATTCTGCACAGAAGGCATTTTCTTATTTTTGCTTTTTATTTCTCGATTACAACCGTGCTGAGTGTCTCTGCCGGAAGATCGACACGCATGATATGTCCGTTGACACGCAGGAAGCAGCCAGAATCCTCTTTTGTGCGGTTCAGCAGAATCACAACGTAGCTTCCGTCCGGATTGACTGCGGCCGTTACATCCAGGTTTGCTCCGTATTTGCTCCAGCCGATGCGTTTTGCACCCGGAGCAATATATTTGGAAATGTGGCCGATGTAGTGGTACATGATCGGTTTGCGGTAATGGAAATCATCATCTACAATCAGACCTGAGGTGAATCCCATCGGTACGTGGCGCGGGCCGCCGTCTTTGTCTACGAGGAAGTTCCAGTCGATCCAGCGGTTCATGCCGGCGTTCAGGTTTCCGATCATATCGTGTGCATAATCTGCGGCGTCAAGGTAATCGACGTACTCTGGTGTCTGGAAGTTCACCGGTCCGAAACCGCCGTCGCCAAAACCGATTCTGCCCGGCATGTGAAGGGCACAGCACTCGGAAAGCATGAAGGTTTTATCCGGGTATTTCTGTTTCATCAGCTCAACAGCCTCGAAGTGGTCGCCGGAATACCAGTGGAATGCGATACCGGCTACCATGTCCATGGTCTCCTCGTCCAGAACAGTCAGAACGTGCTCGATCATACGCTCTTTGTTGTGATCCCAGATGAAGATGCCGATCTTGTCCGTCAGGCCTGCTTTTTTCATCTCCGGATACAAATAATCTTTCAGGTAGGTTTTGGACTCTTCCGGTGTCCATACGCAGCTGTCCCAGGTGGTAGCCGCTACGGTCTCATTCTGCAGGCTCAGCATCGTCACCGGGATTCCCTCATTGAGGTATGCCTGCAGATATTTTACGACGTATTTTGCCCAGCTTCCGTAATACTCCGGTTTCAGGCTGCCGCCGTGGTTTCTCTGCGGAATCTCTTCCGGAACCGGCATTCCCATTGCACCGTAAACAGCAGCATCATTCTTTGCGATCTTCGGCGCAGTTTTCCACTGATACGGCGGAGACCACGGGCTCATCAGAACACTGATCGGCTCTGCGGAGATTTCGATGGCTTTTTTCAGCATCGGAAGGACATATTTGCGGTCGCGGTCGATCGAGAAGGTTGCCAGATCCGGGTCTGCGATCGGGTCTGCGACTGCCTGATACTCCTCAAGGGAATAGTCACAGCTGTCGATCGGCACGCGGACAAATCTTGCATGAAGGCCGTCCGGTCCGAAAATATCCTGCAGGGCCTGATTCTGTGTTTCCTCATCCATACGGGACAGCAGGTATGCGCTGCTCTCGGTCATGGCGCCGCCGAAGCCCTCGATGGTCTGGAACTCAAAGTCCGGATACAGGTTGATGACATTCGACTCAATCATTTTTACGCTCTTGGACTCGTCTTCCGGTGCCAGCGCTTTTTCCCAGGTTTTTGCTTCCCCTTTTACATGGTACGTTGTAATCTGTTTTGCTTTCATTTTCCATACTCCATTTTTCACATGTTTTGCGGCATTTACTGAAAATCCGCTGTTTCATGCTTCCACTATACCATGCTCTCTTCTTCTTGTTTAGTGCCTTTTTCGGCAGAAAATTAGGGCATTTCCGCTTTTCTGATTCTTACCCACTGACCCATCGGGCGGTCTCCTTTTTCCTTTTCATACCGCTTCTGCATTTCCTTCATGCCGCAGCCGTACCGCTCCTTAAACAGACGCGACACCGACTTGTAGTTTTCGCAGCCGTGTTTCGGCAGAAGTTCCATGATCCGCGCCTCGGGATGCTGCAGGTCGCGGCAGATCCGGTCGAGCCGGATTTCATACAGATACTGGTAGACCGTCAGACCGAGGTACCGTTTCAGAAGCTTCGACAGATAATTCGGCGTATAACCAAAGTGCTCCGCGACCTGCGCCACCGTCAGCTTTTCGGCGTAATGCTCCTCAATATACCGCATAACCTCGCGGATCTGCTGTACAGCCTTCTGATTCTGCGGAATGTGTTCTTTTCCGATCCGCACCGCATAGTCCACCTGTAAGCGGTACAGCGCTTCAAGAAGAAGGCTGTCGAATTTTAACTGATACCCTTCTTTCTGTGCACCGTACACCTCGTCCATCTCCCGGAGAACTGCTTTGAATTCTGCGAGCTTTTGTTTTTCCGCCTCACTGGCCGGTCTTTCATCCACAACAAAGTAAAGCTGATCGTAATGCTCCATGTACTGCAGCAGCATCTCGTACGGAACCTGCAGGACGATGGCCTGATTCGGATAGGCTGTCACGGCGTGGATCGTGCCGGAGTTGATGACGAGAAGTTCATCTGCCCCGATCTGCCGCTCGCCGCCGTCACCGAAACGCACTTTCAGACGGCCTTCCAGAAGATAAATGATCTCCAGATCGTTGTGCCAGTGCGGCGGGTTGCTGTAGCCGCCGTCGTCGATGCTGTGGAAAAAGCGGATGCCGATATCCCCGTTTGCCGTAATCCATTCGAAATTGCTCTCCATGGTGCCCTCCCGTTTCTTGTCTTTTCGTGTATACAGACGAAGCGCGTCTGAACTTTCTGTTCGTTCAGGCGCGCTCCTTCTATTATCTTTTCTGCTACAGGGACATGGTAATTTCCCGCCCTGTGCGGTGGTATTTCTGAAAAATGACTCCGGACGCCTTCATCATCCGTTTCGATGCGATCACGGACGGGGTGTCCGCGTACTTGTCGCAGTCGTAGATCACCGTTTTGATTCCCGCCTGGATAATCGCCTTGCAGCACTCGTTGCATGGGAACAATGTCACATACAGCTTGGCTCCCTCGAGGCTTCCGCCGCGGTAATTCAGGATGGCGTTCAGTTCACTGTGCGTTGTGTAAAGATACTTGTTTTCCAGCGGATTTTCACTTGTCTTTCCCCACGGGAACTCGTCGTCCGAGCAGCCTTTCGGGAAACCGTTGTATCCCATGGACAGAATCTTGTTGTCCTCGCTCACAATGCAGGCTCCCACCTGGGTGTGCGGATCCTTCGAGCGCATACCGGCAAGCTGGGCAACTGCCATGAAATATTCATCCCAGGAAATATAATCCTCTCGTTTATCGCTCATACCCATTTCCCCTGTGTTTTCTTAATGTACTTTGCGTCCGCTCTTATTTCGTACCGAAGATACGGTCTCCGGCATCGCCGAGGCCTGGTACAATGTAGCCGTGCTCGTTCAGATGGTCATCCAGTGCTCCGACGAAAACATCGACATCCGGGTGAACCTCATGCATTTTCTCGATTCCTTCCGGAGATGCGATGATGCACATGAAGTGGATCTTCTTTGCGCCTTTTTCTTTCAGCATGGTGATGGCTGCTGTTGCAGAACCGCCGGTTGCCAGCATCGGGTCGGTTACAAATACTTCACGGCTTGCGATGTCTGACGGAAGTTTGCAGTAATACTCAACCGGTGCCAGGGTTTCCGGATCACGGTACAGACCGATGTGTCCGATTTTTGCTGCCGGAATCATAGCCAGCATACCTTCTACCATACCAAGACCGGCACGGAGGATCGGCACAACTGCCATTTTCTTTCCTTCGAGCTCTTTTACGGTTGTTTTGCAGATCGGGGTTTCAATTTCAACGTCTGCGAGCGGCAGCTCTCTGGTTGCCTCGTAGCACATCAGCATTGCAATCTCGCTGATCATCTCCCGGAACTCCTTGGAGCTTGTGTCTTTCTTTCTGATAATACCGATTTTGTGCTGGATCAGCGGGTGATCCATGATGACTGTTCTTGCCATTTTCCTTCTCCTTTGTTTTGTTTAAAATTTATTCATTTTCGCCTTCATGCTCAATCAAGTGAATCCGGCGTTCGTGACGCTCTTCTCCGGAAAATGGAGTGTTCAGGAAGGTTTCTACGATTTTGATTGCAAGGCCAGGGCCTACAACGCGTCCTCCCATCGCCAGTACGTTGGCATCGTTGTGCAGGCGGGTTGCCTCTGCGCAGAAGCAGTCGGTGCAGAGTGCTGCACGGATTCCTTCCATTTTGTTTGCCGTGATAGAAATGCCGATTCCGGTTCCGCAGATCAGGATTCCCTTATCACACGTTCCGTTCTGAATCGCATGGCCTACTTTTCTGGCATAAACCGGATAATCAACTGCCTCGTTGCTGTAGCATCCGAAGTCCTGATATTCCAGTCCCTGTTTGTCCAGATATGCTTTTACCTCCTGCATCAGCTCATATCCGCCGTGGTCGCATCCTAAAGCTATCATTGTTCTTCCTCCTCTTTCAGCCGCGCAAGAACACCTTCAATCAGGAATTCCAGCGCTTCATAACATTTTCCGTATTCGGTAAGCGGTTCCCCGTAAAGGGCGGGGATGTCTCCTGCCAGCCGCAGAAATCCGGCGATCGTCTGCAGATGGGGCGCATCCGGGAAGTCCTCACGGATCTTTTCCCTCTGACTGTCCTCCATCACAAGAAGCAGCGTGTCGTCGTTGATGTCCTCCGCGGTAAGCGGTGTGGTGGTGTGGTCTTTGGCCGAAAGCCCGTTGCGCGCAAGCACTGCCTCCACCTTCTGGTTGACCGGCTGCGGAAACAGAACGACAAGCCCGCGGGAACCGATTTCCATCGGCCACGGAAGCTCTTTGCTCTGCAGAATCGCCTTCGCCATCGGTGCGCGCGCGGTATCGTCCGCGTCCACAAATAAAATCCTGCTGTAATGTTTCACTGTTATACCTCTGCTACTTTGTGGCCTGCGGCTTTTAACAGGCGGTTCATGATCGCCTGCCCCATACGCGGGGTGTCGAAAGCCTCGGAATAAATCACTTCCACGCCGTCCTCATCGAAGTCGCGCAGAATCGCAAACAGGTGATGCGCGATCGTCTCATCTTCTGCGCGCAGCCCGATGCTCTTGATATCTCCTGTGGTGTACTGCTCCCGTGTCTCATCGGTGCAGATTACGCCCACTTTCTTTCCTGCCTTTTCCTGTTCCGCGGCAAGGCGGTTGATTTCCGGAATCACCCGTTCCATCTCGCCCTGGATAATCGTAAGGTCTGCCTTCGGCGCATAATGTTTGTAGCGCATGCCCGGTGCCTTCGGACGCACATGGCTGTCCTCCGCAAGGATTCCCGGATCGACACGCACGGTTCCAAGCACTTTTTCCAGCATCTCTTTGTTGTAATAGCCCGGGCGGAGAATCGTCGGAATCTCCTCTGTAAAATCGACGATGGTGGATTCGAGGCCGATCTCGGCGTCTCCTCCGTCGATGATACAGTCAATTTTGTCCCCGAGGTCCTCAATCACATGCTCGGCTTTCGTCGGGCTCGGCCGGCCTGATGTATTGGCGCTCGGCGCTGCGATGAAGCCGCCTCCGGCTAAGATCAGCGCGTTTGCCACTTTGTTGCTCGGGTAACGAACTGCAACGGAAGTAAGGCCTCCCGTCGTCTCGAGCGGAACGGCATCCGTTTTCTCAAAAATCATCGTCAGCGGTCCCGGCCAGCATGCGGCTGCCAGTCTGCGTGCACTCTCCGGCACGTTTGCCGCTACGGTTTCGAGGTCCTCCATTCTTCCGATGTGGACGATCAGCGGGTTGTCCGACGGACGGCCCTTTGCCGCATAAATTTTCTCGGAAGCTTTGGCATCCAGCGCATTTCCGCCAAGACCATATACGGTCTCGGTCGGGAATGCCGCCAGACCGCCGTTTTTCAGAATCTCTCCTGCTTTTTCGATCGCGCTCTGATCTATGTTATCTTCTGTCATCCTGGCAATCCATGCCCTCATATGTTTCTTCCTTCTTTCCATCTGTTCCAGTGCACAGTGTTTCCATCTGCGCACACTGTTTTGATTATACCATTTTCCGGCGCAGTTGAAAACCCTTGATTTAAAGAAGCTCTTTTAACTGAGCCGTGCGGTACGCCTCGATCAGTTCCTTTAATTCACGGATGCGCTGCCGGATCTGCCGTCCCTGATCCGTATCGCCGACTAACTGGCGCTTCATGTTGTACCGCACCGCCACCTGGCGGGATACAATATCCTTCTCCTCCTGGATTGCTTTTTCCGTCGATTCAAACGGCTCGTGCGCGGTGAGGCTGAGGCCGTACGAGTTGTAGATCAGCGTGTAGCCCGCGATGCCGGTCTCTTTGTGATATGCTCTGCAGAAGCCGCCGTCGATGATCAGCACCTTGCCGCCGCATTTGACCGGGCTCTCACCGGCACTCTGGTGTACCGGGACGTGGCCGTTGATAATATGTACATTTTCACCGGCAAGCCCGAACTCCTGTAAGATCCGGTCCGCCGTCTCTTCTTTCTCGATCAGGCGGTAATACGCGTTTTTCACCTCGGTCCAGGTCTCTTTTTCTGCGAGGAAATACCGCTCAAATGTTGTCATCTTGTCGCGGCCGTACAGAGGGGAATTCGGCGCGGTCCACAGATACCACAGCGTATTGCGGCCCTGCTCCCGTTTTTTTGGATCACGGCTTACAAATGCGCGGCGCACGTTGTGCTCGAGGATATCGTACAGTGCTTTTCCCTTGTATTTCTTTCCGTCGACCTGTACCTCTTTTAAGGTGCCGTCCTCATTCATCGGCATACAGCCGTGATACAGCAGATTTCCATTGTAGACGCGGTAGAGGCTTCCTTTTTTGAGCAGGAAATCGACGTGCGCCTGCAGTTTTTCGCTGTTGCGGAAGGCGAAGATCAGCTTATCAAGCACTTCTGCCTCTTTTTCTGTCAGCTCGTCCGGATGCGCCGGGTCGATGGTCGGAAAACTCGTGTCACGCAGGGCATACGTTTTCTCCCCAATCGTCACCGTTCCGTTCTGGTAATCGATCTGTTCCAGCAGACGGCGGTTTTCCATGCCGTATTCCGGGTTTTCACGGATCAGACGGTTCTCGAGCTTTAACTGCATTACGGTGATGGCCTTGTGCATGCGGCGCTCCAGCATCTGCTGGGAATTTCCGCTGTCCTCGCCGCCTTTTGCGGCAAAGCATTCGCACGGATCATCGCCGTACGTCTCGAGAGCAAAGGTGGCAAGCGGAAGCATATTGATGCCGTAGCCGTCCTCCAGCACATCGAGATTGCCGTAGTGGAGGCAGATGCGGATCGTGCTGGCCACGCACGCCGGCTGGCCGGTCGCTGCGCCCATCCAGAGCACATCGTGGTTGCCCCACTGGATATCGAGGGAATGGTAATTCATCAGGCAGTCCATGATTTTATACGGCTCCGGACCGCGGTCAAAGATATCGCCGATGATGTGGAGATGATCGACAACGAGACGCTGGATCAGCTCTGCCACGGCAATGATGAAGTTCTCGGCGCTTCCGATTTCGAGGATAGTCTGAATGATCGCCTCGTAGTATGCTTCTTTGTCGAGCACCTCCGGCTTTTCGGTGATCAGCTCCTCGATGATATAGCCATAATCCGCCGGCAGGGCTTTCCGCACTTTGGCACGGGTGTATTTGGAAGAAACGATTTTGCAGACGTCGATCAGGCGGTACAGCATGACCTTGTACCAGTCATCGATATCCTCCTGCTGTTTTTTCTCCATCTCCAGGCGCTCTCTCGGGTAATAGATGAGGGTCGCAAGCGCGCGTTTTTCCGAGATGCCGAGCGTGTGGCCGAAAACATCGTCAATCTTCTTTCGCACGGCACCGGAACCGTTGCGGAGTACATGAGAAAAGGCTTCGTATTCGCCATGAATATCCGAAAGGAAATGCTCCGTGCCTTTGGGAAGGTTGATAACGGACTGCAGATTGATGATTTCGGTCGCTGCTTTTTCGATGGTCGGATACAATTCTGCGAGATATTCCAGATAATTTTTTTCGTTTTCCATGAGGACCTCCTGCCTGGGTTGTTTTTTCTTATTTTATAACGAACTCACCCTCGGCACAACCCTTTTTCTTCTTTCGATACATCGGGTGCGTCCCCTCGTGGAAAATATAATAGCTCACATAATCCGTGAGAAAAATTCCCACTGCCGAGAGCAGATACCAGATCCCGAAAAACCACGGGCAGATCAGCCCATCGCAGAAGGAAAACGGCAGCGCACTGTAGTCCCACATACGGTAATGCAGCACCCGCAGGGAAAACATTCCCGAATACAGTTCGATGGCCGTAATCAGGACGGCGGATACCATCATCTGAAACGCCAGCGGAAAGCGGCGCAGCCCGGCGTCTTCCAGCATTCCGATTCCTGCAAGGGACAGTCCTCCGGCAATGCCCATCAGGCGGAAGCTGTAACCGCGGTAGGTGACTTCGATGGCAAGATAAATGCAGTAGCCCAAAAGAAAAAACAGCAGATACTTCTTTGCTTTCATTCGTTTTTCTCCCATTCTAATTGAGAATCTTTTCTATATTCCCAGTATCTCTGTCTTTTCTCTTTTTATCCGCTTGCATTTTTTCTTTTCCATGTTACAATACTTTCATGTTTCGAAAGAAGTTTCGAATAGAAAGGACAGAAAAAAGAATGGCATTTAACCCAATGAAGTTAATGGAATTAAAAAATCTGAGAGACCGTTTCGCCCAAAACCACCCGAAGTTCGTAAAATTCATGGGCGATCTCGCATCCTCCCAGATCGAAGAAGGAACGATTCTCGAAGTCACGGTGAAAAAGCCGGACGGGCGAACGATGGTTTCCAATATCAAGGTGACTGCTTCGGATCTTGAAATGCTGCAGGCAATCAAACAGATGTAACATATTTTTCGTGGCAAAAAGCCGCTTTCTTTCCGGCATGCGCACAGCAGGCGCTGCGGAGAAGAAAGCGGCTTTTTTGTCAATATCTGTATCAACAAGAGCAATCACAGAATCGCATTTTCCGCTCTGTCTTTTTATAATAGAGCAGACGGCAGGAAAAGAAATGCTATCCAAAAGAAATACTATCTCCCCTCCTGCCGCTTTCGAGAATTGTATTCTCCGGGATTACAGCCGAACTGGCGCCGGAAGGCGGCGGCAAAACGGCTGGCGTTGCTGAAACCCACCAGATCTGCGATCTGTGTCATGGAGTACTGGCCGCTTTCGACGAGCGGCAGGCTTTTGGACGCACGGTATTCCTCGAGATACTGCGTCACCGTCTTTCCTGTCATTTTCCGGAAGAGACGGCAGCAGACCTCGCGGGACAGATGCACCTGCTCACCAAGCTTTTCGAGCGAAATCACGGATTCTGAATGTGTATGGATATAGTCCAGCATCTGTGCAAGCCGCGCAAGCTCCACCTGATTGGCCGGGACAAACGGCGTCTGGTATTTCTGCTGATGTACCAGAATCAGGAAGAAGGCTTCACACAGAAGGCCCTTGATTTTCAGCTCATAGCAGTACGGCTTTTCGTAGAACAGCGTATCGACCTTCTCCAGCTTTTCCAGCACCTCTTTCCCCCACGCTTCCGTCCCCGGAATGCACAGGCAGGGACCCGCGGAATTCTGCAGAAACGGCCGGAAACAGTTGCGCTCGACATCGCTTCCGAAATCGCCGTACAGAAAATCGGGGCGCACGAGGATCGTTGTGTACTTTGCCCTTTCGTTGTTCGGCGAATGGCAGCTGTGCGGCACATTGCGGTTCACAAGCAGCCCGTCTCCCGGTGAAATTTCATAGCTGTTCTGGTAAATCTGATAGACTGCCTTTCCCTCACGAGGAAGGCTGATCTCGATTTCCTGATGCCAGTGGATCGGCACAGTTTTTCCCTCGAACATCCACAGATCGTCGTGGTTGACCGTCAGCGGAAAGGTTTCTGTTCCGTGCTCTTCCAGTTCGCGCCTGGTATCGTCCACCAGAATCTTTCTCTTTGCCATCTGCAATTCTCCCCCTTATCTCAATTTCTGTATTATATTATAATCGTGCATCCCGCCGGATGCAAGAAGGAGGATATTATGTCTCGCTCTCGTTCCAGAGAAATGGACCTGACGACCGGAAGTCCGTTCTGGTCGCTGTTAAAATTTTCCATTCCGGTGATCCTCGGCAATCTGTTCCAGCTCTTCTATACGCTGGCAGATTCCGTGATCGTCGGAAAGACGCTCGGTGCTGAATCGCTCGCCGCGGTCGGCTCCACCAGCATTATCATTTACTTTGTGTTCTGTTTCATCAACGGCTTCACCGGCGGTTTTGGCATCTGCCTGGGCCAGCGGTGCGGCGCGAAGGATGAACAGGGCATGCGCAAAAGCATCGCAGTTTCCACGCTGCTGAGTATCGCGTTCACCGTTGTGCTGACGCTCGTCTGTTGTCTGCTCTCCCGCCAGATTCTCGTCTGGATGCAGATTCCGGATGACATCGCAGAGGAAGCGAATGCCTATATGTTCGTCGTTCTGCTCGGCACCGGCGCTACCGTGTTCTACAACATGATTTCCAATATGCTCCGCGCACTCGGCGACAGCAAAACACCGCTGTATTTTCTGGTGTTCTCGTCGGTGCTCAACATCATCCTCGACATCGTGTTCATCGTTCCGATGCACATGGGCGTTGCGGGCGCTGCCTGGGCGACGATTCTCTCGCAGTTCCTCTCCGCCGTTTTCAGCACGGTTGTCGGACTTCGAAATTTCCCGATTCTGCACCTGCGCCGTGAGGATTTCCACGACCTGAAAGGAGCTGCTGTTCTTCACCTGAAAACCGGCTTTCCGATGGGCTTTCAGATGTCCGTCATGTGTATCGGCCAGCTCGCGATGCAGGCTGTTGTCAACTCTCTTGGAACGGCTGCGGTTGCCGGCTACACGGCAGCTTCCAAAGCCGACCAGCTCTCCGTCCTTGTGAATAATGCCATGATGACGGCGATCTCCAACTACGTTGCACAGAACTTCGGTGCCGGTAAGAAGGACCGTATCCGCCTCGGCGTACGCGCTTCGCTGATCCAGACCGAAGCGTTCAACATTCTGATGTGCATCGGTATTCTTCTGCTGCGCCATCCGATCGTCGAACTGTTTCTTTCGAATCCGACCACAGAAATTTACCATTACTCCGATGCATTCCTGACGATCGAAGCGCCGTTCTACTTCCTGCTCGGCCTTCTCGCCGTCTACCGCACCTCGATTCAGAGTATGCAGAACGGACGCGCACCGTTTGCCGCATGCATGATCGAGCTTGTGATGCGTCTTGCTGCTACCGTCTGGCTGTCACGCTTCTTAGGCTACACTGCCGTCTGCATCGCAAGCCCGCTTGCCTGGTTCGGTGCGGTTGCACTGCTGATTCCAGTCTACTATCGGATGATGATGAAGCCTGTAAAAACAGTGTAATCAAAATTGATCCACCGGATATTGATATGCCTGGCAACGCAAAACCCGGAATCCTTTCGCTCCTCTTCTGAGGTTTTGAAAAGATTCCGGGTTTTTTATTTTGCTGTTTTCTCTTCCCAGATTGTCTCCAGATTTTTTCCATCAATCCAGATACAGCGGTACACCCGCTTCATCTGCTCATCCAGTTCCGCTTCCCGGTCCGTCTTTACAATCACATGGCCGATCCGGTCAGTTCCATCTGCCATGGCAGAAACTTCATGCCCCTCCGGATAATCCAGGACAAGCTCCAGCCCTTCCTGACGCAGACGTTCGATCTGATCCCGGTCAATTTGTGTGATGGTTCCGCTTACCGGGCTCAGCAGCAGCTTTGCCATGCACGGACAGCTTTCCGTCTGCTGAAAGTCTGTTTCTTCCCCGAGGGCGCTTTTGATCATCTGCTCATAAAAATCAAATCCGTAATACGTTGAAATCAGCTCCGGAATGCAGGTTGCTCCGGTTCTTCCGCCCATCTCAATGATCCAGACCTTTTCGCCGTCCACAAAGACATCCGCATTGACGGAGCACTGATCGGCACCGGACGCGGTGACAGCCATCTGCATCTGGCGGGCAATTTCTTCCCGCAGTGCCCCGCTGCATCCATACGGAAATGCGTGGCCGACCGGAACGGTCGTGTGTGCGCCGCGGTATACAAATTTCGTGTGCGGTGCCAGAAAGACTAATTTGTGGTTCTGCACAAATCCATCCGCGCCGATCTCCATTCCGCGGAGGAAATTTTCAACCAGCACATAATCTCTTGCCGAACCGTTTCTCGCATTTTCATACGCTTCTTCGATCTGTCCGGAATGCTCCACCACGGTAATTCCGCGGCTTCCTGAACTGTCCACCCGTTTTACGACAACCGGGTATCCAAGCTGTTCTGCGGCTTTTTGTGCCTCCTCTGCGCTTCTTACCCGCATCCCGTCTGCCGCGGAAACGCCGCCCTGCCGGAATGCGTCTTTCATCTTTGCCTTATCGGTCAGAATTTCCGCCGCCTCATACGGAATGCCGGACAGATGCATCTTTTCACAGACATAGCCGATTGTGCTGACGGCCACATCGGTTCCCGATGTACAGATTCCGTCGATCTGTTCTTTTTCCGCCGCCGCAAGAATCGCTTCTTTATCCCGCGTATTCAGTTCATAAATTTTATCTGCAAGTGCAAACCCCGGATAATCGCCGGGAATACTCACTACGATCGTGTAAAGACCCATTCTGCGTGCAGTCCGGATCAGCGGCACCTGGTAAATACCGGCGCCTAAAATCATGATTTTTTTCACTTTTTTTCTTCCTCATCAGATACGTTAATGGTTTCCCGCACAATATACTGCGGCGTGCGGTTCAGAATCAGAATCATCTTTCCGAGGTATTCTCCGATGATGCCGAGCACCATCAGAATCAATCCGGAAAAGACAACGATGGCGCAGATCGTCGAAGACCAGCCAACCATCACTGTCGGATCGATGAGCTTTCGGATGGCAATCATGATGGCTGCCAGAAAACCGCCGGCTGCGGAAATTCCGCCGAGAACGGACGATATGCGAAGCGGAATTACAGAATAGTTCCAGTAGGCAAGCCACAATTTGATCAGTTTCTTTAACGTATAGTTGGAAGTTCCCACTGCACGTTTGAAATGCTCCACCTTTACATTTCCGATTTTGTGTGTCGTGCGGTAGAAAATGCCGTCAATATAGGGATTGAAGCTGTCGTATTTTACCACCTCGTCCTTGATCTGGCGGGTAATCATCCAGAAATTGCTGGAAACGATGTCTTTTGGCCGTCCGAGAAGAATCCGGGAGGAAACTTCGTTCAGTTTGCTGGTGACATTTTTCAGGAACGAATTTTTCCGTTTCGGATAGCAGCCGTAAACCAGATCGTATCCTTCTTCCATCTTGTGGATCAGTTTGCTGATCTGGGACGGATGTGTCTGCATGTCATCGTCCATGCCGAGAATAAAGTCTCCTTCGGTGTAGTGGAGTGCCGCCATCAGCGCATTGTGCTGGCCAAAATTGCGCAGCAGGTTGATGCCTTTGACATTCTGGTACTGCTCGCCAAGCTTCTTGATCTCCCCATACGTATTGTCTTTCGGGGAACCGTCGTTCACCAGGACAAATTCGCAGTCATATCCGTCCATTTTCTTGAATTCTTCCATCACCATCTCTACAACTTTCCGGATCGTTGCCTCGGAATTGTAGCATGGGATGACTATTGAAATCAGTTTCATTTTTTCCCTCCATCGGTATCGTTCAGAATGCAGTCATAGAACAGCGGCGTGCCTCCGGTATGGATAAAAAGCACATCGCAGTCCTGTAACTGATGTTCTTCTATGTACTGCTTCATTCCCCAGAATGCCTTTCCGGTGTACGTCGGATCCAGCGGAAGGCCGTTCCGGCAGAACTCTTCCCGGATCACCTGTAAAATCCGCTCATCGTACTGGCCGTATCCGCCCTGGCGGTATCCCATTTCCAGATGAAGTTCACTCTCCCATCCTTCCGGCAGCATGAGATGATTCTTCGCAAAATAATCGGAAATGCCGCTCTTCATGATGCGGATGGCGCGGTCGTACTCGCGGGATGAAATCGAAAGACCGATGATCTGCTCCGTTCCCTGCTCGAGCAGTTTTCCGCTTACCAGGCCGCACTGGGTCGAGCCGGTTCCGGATGCCGCAAAGATATGAGAAAAAGAAATGTTCTGTTCTTTCTCCCACGCAAGAATCTCGCGGTAGCCGTCCACGTAAGCCTGTACCGGTGTGCCTTCATTGCCCGTTCCGAATTTATCGCCGAAAATATAATATGGGTGATATCCCTCTTCTGACAAACGGTTCATCGTCTGCTCGACGGTCTGTGCAATCTCTGTTTTTCTGCACGGAATGACTTCGGCTCCGAGCCATTTCATCAGACGGCTGTTGTTGGTTTCGATCGGGTGTTCTTCGTTTTCTTCGGAAGAACAGATCATATAGCATGGAATCTTTTCCGCACAGCACAGGTTCGCCAGCACACGGCAGAGGTTGGATCTGCTGTTTCCGTAAATGATCATGCAGTCTTTGTTTTTCTCCTGCATGTCACGGAAAAAGGCGCGTCCAATCCGCACTTTGTTTCCGCCCAGGGAAAATGGGAGAAGATCCTCTCTCTTGCAGTACAGTCGGACGTTTCTGTCGTTTGGAAATTCCAGTTTCTGAATTGGTGTACGTATCATTGTTTTTCCTCTTTTATTCTTGTTTCAACTCACAGTCGGTATTTTCACGGAGTCTGACATGTCGAAAATAGTTCGACTGTGACTTGCCTCATGTCAGTGGAGGATCCCGATTTTTCTCCGCCCGCCACTGCCGTTATGTTTCTTTTAACAATTCATCCCACCGCTTTAGAAGCGGGGGACTTCTTGTCTACTGGTGTTAAATTCCGGCATGTACCGGAAGCTTTTCCCTATTATAGACTATTTTTCTCTGCGTGGCAAGCCGTGCCGGAAACAGGAAAAGTCCGCCGGTTTTTGTTTTCACATCTGCCGGCGGGCTTTGGGGATTTTTTACGTATTCTGTTTTTTCATCCGGGATCTGTTCAGGCTTCCTGCGGTGCGGCAAGATTGGCCACAATCCGCGCCACCTGGGCTATCTCCGGGATTTTTGTGTACTCGGCGCAGCTGTGTACCTGATTCATCGAGGTTGCGATGACAAGCCCTTCGATGCCGTGCTGTGCAAAGACGTTGTTGTCGCTGCCGCCGAAAGTTTTTTCGAATGCAGCGGTCAGGCCTTCTTCTGCAACGGCGCTCTCGTAATGTTTTGCGGCGGCGCTGGTGAGCGGTGTCTCATAGGCATGGATATTCAGCTTTTCTTCCCAGACCAGCTTCGCACCAATCTTCTCTGCCTCCTGCTGGAAGGTTCTGTGATACGTTTCCAGAAGCTCCATCGCCGTCTCGTGGTTCAGACTTCGGATTTCGCCTTCAATCACGCAGCTCTCCGAAACGATATTGGTGCCGGAACCGCCGCCGATTTTTCCGATGTTGGCTGTGGTGCTCTCTGCCACGTGGCCCTGCGGAAGCTGTGCGACTGCACGTGCAGCCGCCTGGATGCTGTTGATGCCGTCCTCCGGGTGAAAACCTGCATGGGCGGCTTTTCCCTGGATTTCTGCTTTAAAAGATACAAGGGTCGGAGCTGCATAGGCTGCCGCGCCGATTGCCCCGCTCAGGTCCAGAACGTACGCTTCTTTTGCCTGCACCTGGCTGTAATCGAAGGCATTCGCACCTTTGCAGTACAGCTCCTCACCAGTTGAAATCAGGATTTCGATCGGGCGGTGCGGCGCTCCTGCCTCAGTGATGTGGCGCACGGCCTCATAGATCGCGGTCACACCGGCCAGATCATCGGCGCCGAGAACAGTTGTGCCGTCGCTCGTTACGGTTCCGTCATCGTGGAAAACAGCCTTTTTCCCTTTTGCGGGCTCCACCGTGTCCATGTGGGCGGCAAAGAGAACCGGCACACCGTCAATACTGCCCGGGATGCGTGCAAACAGATTGCCCGCATTCGAACCGATCTGCTCCTGTGTATGATCTTCTGTAAAATTCACTCCGATTTCGGCGAATTTTACTTTCAGAGTGTCTGCCATCTCGCGCTCCTGCAGAGACGGCGAATCAATCGACACCAGCTCTGCAAAAAACTCCCCGATTCTTTTTTCATCTATCATATCCAACTACCTTCTTTCTTTGGCTGCGTCCGCAGTGCGGCCCAGAAAAGCTTCGCTTCCCTGGGCTGCGGGCTTTCGCCCTATCAAAAGAGAATAAAACAGAAAATTTCGTGCGAGCACAAAATTTCCTGCTTCACTGCATTCCGGCACTGCTCAATTTAAATAACATACTCAGGCTGCGCCATAATATGCATCTTGCTGAAGAACTCTCTCGTTCTCTGATTCTGCGGATGCTCGAAGACTTCCTTCGGAGTTCCGTCTTCTACTACGTGTCCTTTATCAAGGAAGATCACACGGTTCGACACATGGCGGATAAAGTTCATCTCATGGGAAACCAGAAGCATTGTATATCCCTGTGCCGCAACTTTTTTAATAACATCCAGAACCTCTCCAACCAGCTCCGGGTCAAGGGCTGAAGTCGGCTCGTCGAGCAGCAGAATCTGCGGTTTCATGGCAAGGGCTCTTGCGAGCGCCACCCTCTGCTGCTGTCCGCCGGACATATGTTTCGGATAGTGGTTTGCCCATTTCTCCATGCCGACCAGTTTCAGTTCTTCTAATGCAATGGCTCTGGCCTCGTCTTTTTTCATCTTCTTGACAACAATCAGGCCTTCCATCACATTTTCCAGTGCGGTTTTCTTCTCAAACAGATTGAACCGCTGGAACACCATTCCTGTGTTCTGTCTCAAATACAGAAGCTCTTTCGGTTTCCGCTCGGAAAGGTCGATCACCTTGTCCCCGATCGTCACCGTTCCCTTCTCCGGTGTCTCAAGGCGGTTAACGCAGCGCAGAAGCGTTGATTTTCCGGTTCCGGAAGGACCGATGATTCCCACAACATCGCCCTGTTTGATCTCGAGGCTGATGTCGTCGAGCACCACGTTGTCGTTATATTTTTTGGATAAATGATCAATTTTTATCATTTTTCTTACCCTCCCCGTTTGCGGACGCCAGCTCTACCTGGTCCGGAATCCGGATTTTATTTTCAATTACGCGGATGATCTGCTCGATCACCAGCGTTACCAGCCAGTAAATGATGGCCAGTGAAACGTAAACTTCAAAGTAGCGATACGTTCTTCCTCCAATAATCTGGCCCTGTGCGGTAATCTCGACAACAGCGCAGGTAAAGGCAAGAGACGTTCCTTTGATGATACTGATAAAAGAGTTTCCAAGGGTCGGAAGTGCAACCTCAAAGGCCTCCGGCAGAATGATGCGGCGCAGTGTCTGCGGATATGTCATGCCGAGCGCATGCGCTGCTTCGATCTGGCCCGGGTCAACGGACTGCAGGGCTGAACGGATAATCTCAGCCATAAAGCCCGACTGATTCAGTCCCAGAGCGATCATTGCATAGACAAAACCGGAAATATTGGCAACCGCCAGATTCGTTCCGAACTGCTGGTTGATTGCCTTGAACATCATGGGAATACCAAAGAACGCAACGTACAGCTGTACGATGACCGGCGTGCCGCGGAGCAGTGAAATCAGAAGATTCGTAATCTGCGTCAGCACTCTGATTTTTTTCATTTTGATGATCGCCATCACAAGTCCCAGTCCCAGTCCGATCATCATAGAAACCACGGCCAGTTCCAGCGTGATCGGCAGCTTTGTCAGCAATTCTGGTATGGATGAAAATACCAGTGAAACGTCAAATAATTTTCCCATGATTTTTTTCCTCTCTTACACGTATTTTTCTACCAGTACACAGGTAAAGCCAAGATTTTTCTTCGGCTTTTTCGGCTCTTCGTCTTTCTTCGGTGCATGGTGGTCGTATACCGACAGGTCGACGTCCGGATTCAGTTTGTAGCCTAATTTCTCATAAAAGCCTGCGGCGCGGTCCTGGCTCGTGATGACGATGTGATCGACACCATATTCTTTCAGCCATTTCTCAGCGGCTTCGATCAGCACGCGGCCGTATCCGCTTTTCTGTTTTTCTCTGACAACACAGACACGCTCGATTTTTCCTGTCTTCTCTGCCGGCAATGCGATGCGGCAGCCGGCTACCGGCTTGTGATCTTCTGTCAGCAGAATCGCCTGCAGATCATCTTTGCTCTCGTCCTGTCCGAATTCCAGTTCAATCGGAATGTTCTGTCCGAAACAGAAAGCATCGGTTCTGACGTAATCGTATGCTTTGTATTTCCACTCTTCGCTTCCCTTTTCTACCCGGTAAATTTCTGCCATGTTTTTCGCTCCTTTTAGAATCGGGAAACGGATGTTCTCGATCCGCTTCCCGTCTGTTTTGTAATCTCTTCTGTTTTTATTTCGAAAACGATGTACTAGTTTGGTGTCTCATCAAAGTATTTCTCGTCCGGGCTGGTGTCCACGCCGAGGTACTCGGTTGTGATCTTGGAAAGGGTTCCGTCCTCTTTCATCTCTTTTAAGGCTTTGTCAACATCCTCGCGGAGTGCTGCGCCCTCTTCGTTCTTTCCAAACAGGAAATAAGTATTGTTCTGCGGGAACAGGAAATCTTCGGTCTCCTCGTCGATCTCGTTTGCTTCCAGCTGACCTTCCAGTCCGAACTGCGGAAGCAGGTTGTCGATGATCGGTCCGTCGTCGATTGCCACATCAGCGGTTCCATCTACGATGTGCTGGTAGCGGACCTGGAAGTTTGCATTGGAATATACGATATTGATCTGGTGATCCGGGTTGTCTGCATTCCATTTTTCCAGTGCATTTGCGGTAAGGCTTCCTGCACTCAGCTCAATTTTGTATCCGCGGTCTGCCAGATCGGTAAGAGAAGTCAGCGGCTCATCGCCGGTTCTCTGAATGTATTCGTTGAAGCTGGTTTTATATGGTAAAGAGAAGTAGTAGGATTCTGCTCTCTCATCGGTATATCCATAGTTGTTGACTGCGATGTCGTACTGACCGCTCAGCACACCCTGCAGTGCATCTGCCTGCTCAATTTTCAGTTCATACTGCGGAAGGCGGTTGAACACTTCTTTTACGATATCGATATCGACACCGGTCAGCTCGTTGTCATCATTTACGTAAAAGTACGGTGCCAGTGTGCCGCTTGTTACAGCTTTGATCACTTTTTTCTCACCGGAGTCTGCGGAAGATGATGCTGCGGAACCGCTGCTGCTTCCTGCACTTGCTGATGCATTGCTTCCGCATCCTGCAAAGCTTGCTGCCAAAAGGCCCGCCGCTGCCAGTACTGCCCAGAATTTCTTTGTCTTTTTCATAATAAAATCCTCCTCATTTCCTCGTTTTTTTCAGTTCCGGCCGCGCCCCGGCTGCCTGAGAGTGTTCCACCAAGGCGCCCCGGATTCTTCTGTTTTATTTTCTTATAAAAGTCCTTTCAGCGGATTAATCGATGCATCCACGGAAAGTACACCGTTCTTCGGGTTTCTGTCTTCCCATTTCGGACTGTTCCAGATCGTTTTTGAGATTTCTCCTGCGTAATCCTCGTAGGTCTCTCCCTCCGGATGGCGAAGGAATACTTCGTCCGGTGTTTTGCTGAGTGTTCTTCTCGATCCATCATCTGCCATCAGCTTCTCGAAATCTACTTTTGCAAGGATTCGTTCGTTGTATCCGCGGAAGAGAACCTCGCCTAATTTCTTTCCAGGTCTCGAAAGTGCCAGCACCTGCTGATCGCTTCCGTGACGGAAGGCCGGGATCGCATACAGCTCTTTTAAGTAGCCCCAGATATTTTTGTAATCACGAATCGGTTTCTTCACCGGTCCTACATTGTGGAAGTAGCTGACATCCCAACGGATCAGAGTGACGTAAGCGCGGACATCGCTGTCGGTGATGTAGTCGCCGAACAGGAAACGGTTCGTCTCCAGCCGTTTGTCCAGCTTATCGAGGGATTCATAGAAATCTTCGTATGCCTCATCGTATGCTTCCGGTGACTGGCAGAATGCCATGCGGTAATGGCCGTTGTTGACATGCGGGAAGAGCCAGTCGTTAAACTCATCGATCTCTTTCCGGAATTTTTTCGGGTACAGGTCCGGCGCATCTTTTGGCTGGAATGGACGGAACTGCACTTCGAGGTAGTTCGTCAGGCGGTGATAATCGTTGTTCACAGCCTTTTTCTCTTTGACATCCACCAGGGTCGGTGTCGTTGCTCTTCCTTTGAAGTCCAGGTTTGCTCTTTTATAGAACTCACTTAAGAAGTAAGCGCCTGTCGCCGGATCCTTGAAATCCGGATACTGTCCGAATGCATGTCCGTAACGGTTTGTCTCGCCGGATGGGGAAACTCTCGTCTCCGAGATCACATCCTGCAGTCCTAAAAGCTCCCGCACGATGATCGGACGGTTGGACCAGTTGCATCCGGTTGCCCAGTAGATCCCGAAGCGGTTTGCTTCTGCTTTCAGGTCGCCTTCTTTATCGCCGAATGGCTGGATAAATGCATTTGGCTGACGGATGAAAGCGCCGCGCTCATCGATCTCTACAAGGGTTTCATTTGGTCTTGGGTCTACTCCGACTTCTGCTGCAAACTGTTCTGCCAGTGCATCGGTGTATTTGATTTCTTCGGTTTCTTTATTTTCAACTGGGGTGAAGCTGCATCCGCATCCGCTCATGTTTTTTCCTCCGTTTTTCTATGTCTGTTTATTATCTATTCTTATGTTGTTCATTCGCATTTCTTTTAAAAAAGGTTAAAAAAACAGCAGGCATTCGTTCCGGCCTGCCCGCACATGCAATTTTTGCTATGCTTTTTCTGCCTGCGAATGTTTCTTATTTTTCTTTCTTCTGATTGGAGCTGCAGCAACAGCAACAACACATCTCCATCATTCTGTTCTCCTGCATTCGTCTGTTGTCTGTTTTTTTCATTTGCTGTTCTCCTTTCCTACTAAGTCGATATGTTTTATGTGTTTCTCGATTACATGGCATATTATAATGCATATTTTTTCTATGCGCAACCCCTAAAACGCCTTTTGGTAATTGTTATTTTGATGAATCACTTATAGGTTTTTCCTATTGGTTAGTCATACCAGAAAGATATTACTTATCACACCTGTAGGCTGATTTTGCTTTTTCCCGGCCAACCGCCGCAACTTTTGCAATGTGCTCAAAATTTGATACCGTTACCTTATAGCAGATCCGCCGGATATGATCCGTTCCTTAAAAGGACGCATCCACTTCGCCCACATCCGCAATCTGAAGTTCCACAGCCAGCAGGATTTTCGCATGAACGATTTCGCCTTTGCCCCGATGCTTGCAAGCATGGCTGGAAACTGGGTGGAAAACGGGGAGTACCCGGCGAACCTGGAGTTTCTGAAAGAGATGGTGGAAAATATCAGCTACAACAATGCTGTTTCATATTTCCTGTGATTTTCGCATGCCTTATTGACAATTATTCCCACATACCGTACAATAAAAGGGATTACTGATCAACGAAAGGATTACAGAAACATGGACGACTCAGGCAGTATGCCTCGACGATGCTTTATTTTCATGATTTGATAAACGGAGACATAATCTATCTTTGATTCCGCCAGATTCAAGATAGGTTATGTCTTTTTGTACATTTTTGCATCGTGTCCCGGTTTTCTAAGAAAGGAAAAACAAATGAACAGCGACATTGTGTCACTCATCATCATTCTTATCTGCGTCACGCTCTCAGCCTACTTTTCGGCGACGGAGACTTCTTTCACCTCGCTGAACCGCATCCGCATGAAAAATATGGCAGAAAAAGGCGACAAGCGGGCGGAACTGGTGTTAAAGTTGCTGGAGAACTTTGACAAGCTGCTCTCCACGATTCTCGTCGGCAACAACATCGTCAACATCGGACTCAGCTCCCTTGCCACGGTGCTTTTTATCAAGCTTCTCGGCGGCGACTCCGGTGCGACGGTTTCCACGATCGTAACCACTATCGTGGTCCTGATCTTCGGCGAAATTTCCCCGAAAAGTATTGCAAAAGAATCCCCGGAAGTGTTCGCGAAATTTTCAGCGCCGTTTCTTCATATTCTGATGCTGCTCCTGACACCGGTGACATTCCTCTTTTCTCAATGGAAGAAGCTTCTCTCCTGCATTTTCAAATCCTCGGAAACCCACGGCATCACCGACGAGGAGCTGATGACCATCGTCGAGGAGGCGACCCAGGAGGGCGACATCGACGACCAGGAAGGCGATCTGATTCAGAATGCAATCGGCTTCATGGAGATGGAGGCCGCAGAGATTTTTACTCCGCGTGTCAACGTCATCGGCATTCCGCTCGATGCGACGAAATCCGAGATTGCTAAGACTTTCTCCGACACCGGATTTTCCCGGCTGCCGGTGTATGATGATGATATCGACCACATTGTGGGAATTGTGTATCAGAAGGATTTCCACAACCACATTTACCACACCAACAAACCGCTAAGCAGCATCATCCGCCCGGCGCTCTTTGTAACCGAGAATACGAAGGTCGGCCCGCTGCTGAAAAAAATGCAGGCGAAGAAATCGCATATTGCCATTATCATCGATGAATTCGGCGGCACAGACGGTATCATCACCATGGAAGATATCCTCGAAGAGCTCGTCGGCGAAATCTGGGATGAGCATGATGCGGTTGTACAGGAAATCCAAAAGGTTTCCGACACCGAATACCTTGTGACAGGAACTGCGAGCATCGACAAGGTGTATGAAGAACTCGATATTGACAAGGAATTTGATGTATTCACTGTCAGTGGCTGGATTATGGGAATTCTTGAACGTGTACCGAAAGAGGGCGATCATTTTGTCTCAGACGGGCTTGATGTAACTGTATTGAAAATGGCAGACCGCAGAGTCGACAAAGTACGGATTGTGCGGCTCCCCAAAGAAGAAAACGAACAGTAAGCGATTGATATGATTTGCATACAAAAACGGATCGAACATCTCGATCCGTTTTTGTATGTTCTGTATCTCAATTTCGCATGGCTCTGAATGGTTACAAAAATTTTATAATCTGACACGTAGCGCAAATGACCTCCTCTATGGTATCATGGAATCATAACCAACTTAAAAGGAGGTCTGCCTGTTGCTTAAATTTCACCGAACAAATCTACAGGAAAAACTGATGGAAGCCCTGAAAGCAGTTCTGCCGATTATCGTTATTGTTTTGCTTCTTGGCTTCACGCTTGCCCCTCTTCCGTCCGGTGTTCTGACATCATTTCTGATCGGATCTGTTCTTTTGATTCTTGGCATGATGTTTTTTACCCTCGGAGCGGATCTGTCCATGACGACCATCGGCGAACGCGTGGGAACTGCCATGACGCGTTCCCGGAAACTACAGATTGTTCTGCCCCTGTCTTTCTTTCTTGGATTCATCATTACTATCTCAGAACCGGATCTGCAGGTGCTGGCCGAACAGGTTCCTTCGGTTCCAAACTCTGTGCTGATTCTGGTGATTGCCTGCGGCGTCGGTCTTTTTCTGGTCGTCGCATTACTTCGCATGCTGATTGGTATCTCACTTTCCCGGCTTTTAATTTTCTTTTACCTGATCGTATTTCTTCTCGCCTTCTTTGTCCCCGACAACTTTCTGGCCGTTGCATTTGATGCGGGCGGTGTCACAACGGGTCCCATGACAGTTCCCTTTATCATGTCCCTCGGTGTCGGCATTGCTGCAATTCGAAGCGATAAACATGCTGCCGATGACAGTTTCGGACTTGTCGCTCTCTGCTCCATCGGCCCTGTGCTCTCGGTTCTTCTTCTGGCACTGATCTTTTCCCCGGAAGGAACCTATCTCATGCCCTCTGTTGCGGAACCGGCGGATTCTATCGCACTCTGGCAGATGTTTTATCGTGAGTTTCCTTCCTATATGAAAGAAATTGCGATTGCACTGCTCCCTATCATCGCATTTTTTGCTGTCTTTCAGATTGCTGTCTTAAAACTTGATCAAAAAACACTGGTGCGCATTATCATTGGTCTGGTTTACACGTATGTCGGTCTTGTTCTTTTCCTGACAGGTGTAAATGTCGGCTTTATGCCGGCCGGTATCCTTCTTGGCGAGCTTTTGATGTCACTTTCCTGTAAATGGCTCATCGTTCCCGTCGGCACACTCATCGGCTACTTTATCGTTATGGCCGAGCCTGCTGTTCACGTTCTGACACAACAGGTCGAGGAGATCACATCCGGCTCGATCCCCGCTTCTGCCATGCGCTACAGTCTCTCCATCGGTGTCGCCGTCTCTGTCGGTCTTTCCATGATCCGCGTTCTGGCCGGATTTTCGATCCTCTGGTTCCTGATCCCGGGCTACGGACTGGCACTGGGTCTTTCTTTCCTTGTGCCGAAAATTTTTACTGCGATTGCTTTTGACTCCGGCGGTGTTGCATCCGGCCCGATGACCACAACGTTTCTTCTTCCCTTTGCCATCGGTGCGTGCAGTGCTGCCGGCGGAAGCATCGTCTCTGACGCATTTGGCATTGTCGCTATGGTTGCCATGACACCGTTGATCACAATTCAGGTTCTCGGTGTGGTTTACCGGTTCGGTACACGGCACACCACGAAGCAGGAACCATCCCTTACCACCTGGGATATTCAGCATGATTTTGAAATTATGGAACTGTAAATACAGAGCAAAAAGGAGGACCCTCGGATGCATCCATTTTATCTTATGCTCACTGTGGCAGACCGCAGACTGGGCGAAAAATATCTGAATTTTTATCTTGAACACCAGATTGACATTCAGTTTGTCACTCTGGGACGTGGTACCGTCAGGGATGACATGCTGGACTATTTTGGGTTGGAAAGCCATGAGAAAGCGATCCTCTTTTCCCTCATCTCACTGGAACAGTGGCTGGAAATCCAGCATGGTTTGTGGAAACAGCTTCATGTTGACATTCCCGGAACGGGAATCGCATTTCTCATCCCCTTAAGCAGTATCGGCAGTCGTGGACTGTTTACCTATCTCTCCCAGAAACTGAACGTTGAACCGAATAAGGAGGAAACCATCTTGCAAAATACAGAATATGAAATGATTGTAGCCGTCACAAACCAGGGATATACCGAGCCTGTCATGCAGGCAGCACGCAGCGCTGGCGCTGGCGGTGGCACAGTAATCCATGCAAAAGGCACTGGTATGGAGGGTATGGGAAAATTCTTTGGTGTTACACTCGCTGCTGAAAAAGAAATGATCTTTATCGTCACAGAGACCGCAAAGAAGAAACAGATCATGCAGACCATTATGGAACAGGCCGGCATGACCACAAAAGCAAAAACCATTCTCTTTTCCCTGCCGGTCACCCATGTATGCGGTCTTACGCCATCGGATGCGTTTTCTCCACTCGATACTTCTTCGGTGACATCCCATACCGCTCTTTGAAAATCCGATGAAAATAACTCATATTCTCATACCCGACCCGCTCACTGATGTCCGCCACGGAAAGTCTCGTTGTCTCCAACAGATAGGCAGCCTGGATCAGGCGCTTGTTCTGTACAAGCTCGGTATAATTCTTTCCGGTCAGGCGGCGGATCATACGGCTTAAGGTATAAAAATCGTAGTGAAGTTCTTCCGAAAGCTCCAAAAGGCTCCCTTCGCGGTAATGCTCCTCTATGTAGCGGTATACACCAAGCAGCATCTCCTGCTCAAAATACTGCTCCCCCACCTGTACACGGTCGGTATAGTTCATAAGCTGCAAAAATAAAAGCCCCATCGTAATCTGATTGATGCTTCGCTTATTGCTCTGATGATGCAATAATGTCCAGACAAGGTTTTCAATCAGATTCTGCACCGGAAGAACATCCGCGATTTTGTAATGCAGATAGCAAAGCGGTGCCTCCCCACTTTTCAGACAACCGACAATAAAATCCTTCAGCTGATTCTCTTCCGTCCCAATCATCTGCAGCGTCTGGTCGAAAAATTCCGGCAGAATCAAAAAGTTGACCGCGATATCGTCATGTCTCGCCGGTTCAATTTCCTGTACTGCGCTCTGATTCAGAATCAGCAGCTCTCCCGTTTTTAACTCGATCCGGTCACCATTGATCGTATGAACAGTGCTTCCCTGACACATGTAAATTATCTCGACATAATTGTGACTGTGTGCAGGGAAACGGATAAACCGCGTATGTGGCCGGATGTCAATCAGTTTTCCCCGCTCCAGCAGCTTTCCCGCATCCATCACAAACTTCTGCCCGCTCGAATACCGCTCTTTTTCTACTTCTGTCTTTCCGTCCAGAATCGCCTGCTCCTCCTCGGTGATCCGGGACAGCTCTGCTATAATTTCCTGTTTCATGATGATTCCTCACATTTTTCACGTTTTTTCTGCTTTCTATTATATTCCATTCTGATGCAAATAAGCAATGTACTTTTTCTTCTCGCTTTCTGATAAATATTCTTTTCCTACGCAGAAAAACAGCAAGTACTGCACTGCCAAGTGAAGCGTAACGAAGATTCTCTCTTTACAATTTCACTTTCTTAAAGTATACTTTAAGAAGTTATTCTACTATTCAAACTCTATCGTTCAAGGAGGTTTTTTCATGGACCAGCAGACCTATACCATTCGTGAAATGTCCGAGCGTTTTGGACTTCCGGCCTCTACGCTTCGTTATTATGAGGAGATCGGACTTTTGACGGATGTCATTCATACCGAAAGTAAGAAACGAATTTACACCCAGCAGCACATTAACTGCATGACCGCAATTCTCTGCTTCAAACGCACCGGCCTTCCGATTGCGGGGATTCAGGAGTTTTTCCGGCTTGAGAACGATATCCCGGGAAATATTGACCAGATGGTTGCCATTCTCAAGGAACATGAGCAGAATACACGCGAAAAAATCGAGCGCATGGAATCCGATCTGGAGCATATTCAGCAGAAAGTGCGGTATTACAGCGCGGTTCGCGATGCGATTAAAAATGGGGATGAAATGCCGTCGTGGGATTCCTGTGGCTGTGAGGAGAAGGCGCAGTAGATTTCTCTCCAGGCTTTTCCGCCGCAGACACACACAAGTTTCAAAAGAGCAGGTAAGAAAAGGGACCAACATCCACTTTTCTTACCTGCTCTTCTTATTTTTTCTATCACCTTTGCCCTTCATACCCGGAATTTTTTCTGCATTTCCCGCATAAAATCTTTTCCGCGGAAGAAAAACAGCCCGATCAGGTACAGAACACTGATGCCCACGCAGATCACGGACGGCCAGGTGATGCGGACGGTTCCCGTCAGCCACAGGATCGCCGGAACGATTCCTGCTGCTCCGGACTGCATCAGATAAAAGAGGTACTCACTGACCTCCATTTTGTACGCTCTTGCCAGAATCTGCATCGTCGCGCCATTCAGAAGAACGGCGAGCGGAATTGCAAAATCGACAGACCAGCCGATCCAGCCCGTCGCATAATCCCATAGAACCGCACCGATCATAATAAAGATCAATTGCCACATACTGTTTTTGAGTGGATTTTTCCGTTTCTGATATCCCACCCGGATCAGAAGCCAGGCGCAGAACACACCCGCTGTCGCATAACCTGCCCACCACATCTGCGGCGTTGCAAGGAAATTCATCATCCAGCAGAGTACGACAGCTGCGATGCAGGTGAAAGAAAAAATTTTCAATCCCAGTTTGGCCGTCCCGTGCGGCTGTTCTTTCTGTCCCGGAAAATCATTTTCCTCCTGTTCACAGACAATGCCCTCTTTCTGCAGCAGATGCATCAGGTTCCGTTCAATATTGGAATCGGCGATTTTAGATGTGATTCCAAGCACCATGCTGTCACCGTAGGAGCAGGAACACATCTGTACTTTGTCGGTACTGGTGAAAAATCCGAACCGTTCAATGTATGTTTCATACTCCGGCGGCATCTGAATCCGGCCGATATTGGAATAGACAGTCGTAATGCTTCGTCCGCCGAGCGTCGTGCCCGCCATCAGCGCCAGATTTTTGATTTCCAGCGGCACGGCGCGCAGCACCGGATTCCGCTCGATCCGCACCAGATCATTCATACGTGTAGAAATCTCCTGCTTCAGCGCCTCTTTCTGCATCGCGGCTCCCGTGATCTGCAGGACATCCTCAAACGATGCCTCCGGCCCAAGATCACAGGCAATCTCGATCCAGCTCCAGAAATTCGTCATCGATGCAGATGGGAAAAAGTTACGCAAGTTGGCTGGAACCATCAGAGAAACCGGCTTTTTCAGCCTGCTTTTCGGGATTTCTTCATATACCGCATATACCAGCGCCGCCGCAAGGTACGCCGTTACCGACACACCATGTGCTTTTGCGCACTTATGAACTGCTTCCGCAGAAAGCAGAATCTCAGTGATTTCCATCTCCTCCTGCTCCAGATACTCGCCTTTGATCTGGTATGCCGGGCGGCTTTTTTCTTTTTCACTTTTCTTTCCGGTGTAATACTGGGAAAAGCTGTCCTCCTCGAAATCTGTCTCTGTCAGCATGTCTTCGCTGACCTTTGAAAAGATTTCCCCGGGATGACACAAGATCAGATAATTGCTCACCAGTTCTTTCAGAAACAGCATCGCGCCGGTGCCGTCTGTCAGAGCATGGAATACTTCGAAATTGATTCGGGTTTTATAGTAAGAAACCTGGAAAAGAAGCGTTTTGTGGTCGGGTACGTAAATCTTACTGCATGGCGGACGCTTTTCCTCTTCTACTTTTGCTGGCAGATCGCGCTTCTCCAGATAAAACCAGAAAAGACCTTTCCGCAGTACCATGGAAAACACCGGGTAATGCTCCATTGTCTGCTCCAGTGCTTTCTGCAGCAGATCCGCCTGGATGTCCTCTTTCAGTTGGCAGTAAAACCGGAAGACTCTCGTATCCTTTTTTCCGGTGGCCGCCGGAAATGCCTGTGCCGCGTTGTCCAGCTTTCTCCAGCGCGAAGAATGTTCTTTCTTCATTTTCTATGCCTCCTTACGCCTTCCCGGGTGTCAATTGTTTCTTCATCTTTGAGATGTTTTCCAGTTCTTCGTCTGCATTTTTCTGCTGTTTTTCTTTCTTTAAAAATGCATTCATATACTGAAAACTTTCCTGCACATATAGGTGCTCAATGCCAAGCGCAAAATAGCCGTGCAATGCGCCCTTGATCCGATGATGTTCAACCAGATTGCCAGCCCTTTTCAGCTTTTTCGCATAATCCTCGCCCTCATCACGCAGCGGATCGTACTGCGCCGTCAGTACCAGCGTGTCCGGCAGTCCCTGCAGATTTTCTGCCAGTACCGGTGCAAAGTACGGATTTTTGCGGTCTTCTTCGGTCCGCTGATACAGAATTACATAATCTTCCATTTTGACACTGGTCAGAAGGTATCCGGTTCCATTGGTTTTCACGGATTTGTACGGTGATTTCTCTGTGTAACAGGAATTCACCGCCGGATAAATCAAAATCTGTTTCCCCGGCAGCAGTTCTTTTTTGTCCCTCGCCATCAGGCAGACCGCAGCCGCAAGATTTCCTCCTGCGCTGTCGCCCATGATCGTGACATTTTCCGGCGTTACCTCCGGCAGAATCTCCCCGCGCAGCATTGCCTGGGCGGCGGCGTAGCAGTCTTCTAAGCCTGTCGGGAAACGATGCTCCGGTGCAAGACGGTATTCTACCGATACAACAATCTGCCCCGTTGACTGCGCCATGCGTGCGCAGACACGGTCGTATGTCTCCACACTCTCGGTTGTCCAGCCGCCGCCATGGAAGAACAGAATCGCTTCTTTTGCACCATGCTCCTCCATTTTTTCATCCGGGAAGAACAGCCGAATCGGAACCTTGTAGTCCCCATTATATATTTCCATATCCAATTTTCGCAGAAAAATACGGATCGGATCCAGCTTCTTGATATCGGCAAGCCGACGGGCGGATTCTACTTCAATTCCGCCGTAGGACAATACATTTAAAATGGCTTTGACTGCTTTTTTCATTCGCTCTCTCCTCTGTTGCTATTTTTCTGCTTCTGTTTTTCGTCTAGTTGCAATGTACTGCTTCAAAAATTCATACATCTGCTCATCCGTTGGCGGACAGCCTTTCAGATTGCATGCGAACCCGGAAGTACAGCTTCCCACACCAAGCGCCCCGCTCTTTCCCCGGTATCCCTGCCCGATGCAGATTTTTTCGTGGAGTTCCTGCAGCAGTCCTTCCTCCTTCAGCCGTTCAAGCGCCGGGATCAGATAGCCGTAGCAGGCACTGCAGGACTCAACTTCCTCTACGGCATCCTGCAGTTCCACGATCTTCCGTTTTTCCGGAATCACTCTTTTTTCACCAATTTCGCCAATTTGGCGGATTGAAAGCCGTGTGAGATCAGCGCTGCCCACGCCCAACTCTTCTGCCATTTTGACATACGGGACATCTTCTGGCTTATAATGCAGTTCCGCGCAGACATATGCATCGATCAACACCGGATCTAACCCAGCGAAAAGGCGATTCATGATAAACGGATTACCGCCATCCTCAAAGTCGAGATCTCCGCAGATATTATCCACCAAAATAAAATCCTGATGAATCCCCAGCCCCAGATGCGCAATTGGCCGATGAAGTCCCATGGCATGAAAATGACGTTTTTCTTTATTCGGCAAGAGACCTTTCATGTTTTTCAGTGCGCAGGTAATTTTAGTCTGGCAATGGCCTTTCATGACTGGGACATTGATCATAAAATCCACCTTTTTCGCACATTCGCAAATCTGAAGTTCCATATCACCACACTGCACCGGCATGCTTTTTTCCTTCTGCGCATCGATAAGTGGAACACCGTACTGTTCTGAAAGCATACGGTATCCACAGACCTCAAACGATTCCTCTGTCTTATCCCCGACCCAGGAACCTTCCATGATTTGAAGATTAGCAAATCCGTTTTCCTGAAGATATTCGATGATCCCCGCAACCACCTCCGGATGTGTCGTCCCTCCAAACTCCGCCGGGACAGGCGCTACCAGATTTGGCTTAATACCGATGAGACTGACCTTCGAAGGAATGAGCGTAGCTAAGGCACATTCGTTCAAAAGCTGTTTTGTCATTTCTTTATATTCCATTCCCTGTATCTGGATAATTTCGTTTTTATTCATTTGGTATTGCGGCCCCTTTATTCTGATTTGATTTTTTCTGACATTCGATATTCTTTAGTATATAATAGTTACTGCTTTCTTTCAACTCATCCAAAAATAAAATCATTTCCTGTGAACTGTAACCATTCCCGTCATCTCCAGCTTCATAGAAAATTAAGCACTGTATGCTTGTAAGATTTCCAATCGCATTGTATAATAAATGGAAGACGGTACACAGAAAAAGTACCTCATTAGAAAGGAACTGACATGAGTTTTGAAGATGATTTAAAGGATGTCGGCGACAGTATTGGAAAGCTTGTGGACAACGCTGTAAATTCTCAGGATTTTCAGGAATTAAACCGGAAGATTTCAGACACCATCAACCAGTTTGTCTACCCAAACCGGAAGGGACCATTCCGTGCAAATGGCACACAGGAGCCGTCCCGCGGCTATTCCGCAGATACTTCCTACAGCAGCCAGTATTCTTCCCCTAATAATACAGCGCAGCAGACCGGACCGCATCACTATTCCTACGGGCCGGGAGGCACGATGCCGGTTAAGAGCGCGAACCCGGTTCCCAAACCTTCCCATACCTGGCAGACCCCCCAGAATACGGAATGGAACAGCCGCATACAAGAACGCCGTGTACTGCGCGAGCGCTTTATGCCATCCACCGATCTTGCACTTGTCGGCGGATTTCAGACGGCCGCCGGCTGGGGTGTCACCGGACTGTTCGGCTGCTGCACAGCGCTTAGTCTGTATTCCTTATTTGCAGGTCCGGACGGCAGCGCGCTGATTCCTTCTCTTATTTTTGCCGCATTTACCATCGGCGGCGGCATTCTTCTGAAAAAGGGAAGCAAAAACCGGCGTCTGGTCCGCCATTTCCGCCAGATCTGTACGCTGATCGGCACAAAGGAATATATTTCCACGAAAGAACTCTGCGACAGTATGCACTGTGAGAAAGGCGAGCTTCTGACCGATATTACGACCATGATTGATAAATCCATGCTGCGCCAGGGCCACCTCGACGAGAATGGTACCTGTCTGATGGTGACAAATGACTGCTACGACCAGTACCGCGCAATGCTCGCCAGCCAGAAGGAACAGCAGATTGCTGAACAGAAAGCACGTGAACAGCTGGAAGCCTCCGGTGTAACGCCGGAATACCAGCAGATGCTGGAAGAATGTGAATCTTATATTCAGAAGATCCATCAGTGCAACCTGGATCTGCCGGGTGAAGTCATCACAGCCAAGCTGAGCCGCCTCGAAACGGTTGTTACCCGGATTCTCGAGGAGGCAAAAAAGCGCCCGAAGGAAGCCGCCGCCCTGCGGAAATTTATGGATTACTATATGCCGACAACCTGGAAGCTGCTCGACGCTTACCGTTCCTTTGAGAACGAACCGATTCAAAGCGACAATATCCTCCGAACCAAGAAGGAAATCGAGGATACACTGGATACCATCAATGCCGCATTTGAAAAACTGCTTGATGATCTGTTCCAGACAACGGCATGGGATATTTCTTCTGATATCTCTGTTCTACAGACGATGCTGGCGCAGGAGGGACTGACAAATCAGGCAGGTCCGTCAAAGCAGGATATTGAGCCGCTTCACATGTAACTATTCAAAGCTATACAATTGAAATCAAATCACCGGTTACGTTCCGTACCGAAGAAAAGGAGAATAGAAAACATGAATGATTTTGTAAAGGACACCACTGAAATTCCAAGCTTAAGTTTCGGTGCTCCAGAGCCGGAACCGGAACTTCCGGTACAGCAGCCGGAAGAAAATAAAGAGGTCATGGATGATTCTGTTCTGTCCGACGAACAGAAAGCCATGGTGGATGCCTTTGTTTCCCAGATTGATCTTGCCAATACAAACGGCATTCTGCAGTACGGTGCCGGTGCACAGAAGAAAATGGCAGACTTTTCCGAGAAAACGCTGGAGAACGTCAGAAGCAAAGATCTCGGGGAAGTCGGCGATCTGCTCACCTCTGTTGTGACAGAGCTGAAAACGTTTGACGCAGAAGAAGAAAAGGGACCATTCTCTTTCTTTAAGAAAAGCACGAACAAAATCAATGCAATGAAAGCGAGGTATGACAAGGCAGAGGTGAATGTCAATAAAATCTGTGACGTGCTCGACGGCCACCAGCGGCAGCTTCTGAAAGACATTGCCATTCTGGATCAGATGTATGCACAGAACCTGAATTATTTTAAAGAGCTGACCATGTACATTCTCGCAGGAAAGAAAAAGCTGGAGCTGGTACGTTCCACAGAACTCCGTGATCTGCAGAATAAAGCGCAGATGACCGGAAAGGCCGAAGATGCACAGGCTGCCAAGGATCTCGAAGATCTCTGCAACCGATTTGAGAAGAAACTGTATGATCTGGAACTGACCCGTATGGTTTCGATCCAGACAGCGCCGCAGATCCGCATGATTCAGAACAGCGATTCTGTAATGGCCGAAAAGATCCAATCCACACTCGTCAACACCATTCCGCTCTGGAAAAACCAGATGATCATTGCACTCGGCGTTCATCACTCGACTGAGGCTGCCAAAGCACAGCGCCAGGTTTCGGATATGACAAATGAGCTTCTGAAAAAGAATGCGGAGAATCTGAAGATGGCAACGATCGAGACTGCAAAAGAATCTGAGCGCGGTATCGTCGATATGGAAACCTTAAAACAGACGAACCAGAGCCTGATCTCTACCCTCGATGAAGTGATGAAGATTCAGGAGGACGGCCGCCAGAAACGTGCCGCCGCTGAAGTTGAGCTGGTACAGCTCGAAAATGATATTAAGAAAAAAATGCTGGAGCTTTCTGCAGGCGGACAGCACTGATACTTTTTGTATCCTATATGAAAAAAACGGAGAAGCCGCTTTTTCTGTGGTTTCTCCGTTTTTTACGTCCTGTCTTACCCTTATCTCGGGCGTTCTGCCTTTTCATTCTTTCTTCGGTATTCCGTGAAATAAAATTCAATATCAAAGCAGGTCTGCTCATCGCCCTCTTCTACCATCTCCCAATCCGGTGATTCGTCAAGATCCTCAAAGAAGGTATCCGCCTGATACGTCATGTCAATTCGTGTGACGTATGCCGTATCACAGTATGGGAGAAGCTGGCGGTAAATTTCTCCGCCGCCCGCAACATAAATATCGTCGTCCTCGTACGGCTTTAACACTTCCATCAGCTCTTTGATACTGTGGACAACGGTTGCGCCGCGGACAGTCCATTCCGGATCACTGCTTAAAATAATATTCGTTCTGCCTTTTAACGGCTGGCCTGCCGGGAGGGTAGCCAGCGTTTTTCTTCCCATTACTACAACGTGTCCCATCGTAGTCTCACGAAAATACCGTAAGTCAGACGGAATGCTCACAAGAAGTCTTCCCTGATATCCAAGTCCCCATTTACGGTCTGCGCTTAAAATTGCTTTCATTTTGTTTCCTCTTTCTGCTTTATTTTCTGATCCATGCTGCCGGACCGGAATCCTTCCAGATCCAGCGTAAGGTAGGAAAAGCCGAGATTTTTCAAGTATTCTGTGATCTCCTCCCGTTTTTCCAGCACCTCACCCATCCGCTCCGGCGCGATTTCCAGACGGACGATATCGCCATGGACACGCAGGCGGAGATTTTCTTCTGCTCCAAACATTGTATGCAGCCATGCTTCGCCCTCTGCAATGCGGTCCAGCAGATCATAATTGATTTCTGCTCCATACGGGAGGCGTGTTGCCATGCACGGGGTGGACGGACGGTGTGCAACGGAGACGCCGTATTCTGCCGCAAGCTCCTTTACCTCCGCTTTTGTCACATGACAGGCTGCAAGTGGACTGATCACGCCGTACTCTTTCAGTGCTTTCAGCCCTGGACGGTACACGTGCAGATCGTCCTCATTCGTTCCGTCAAGCACCTGATTCACGCCGTGCGCATGGGCAAATTCCAGAAGTTTTCCAAACAGATGATGCTTGCAGAGATAGCAGCGGTTTTCCGGATTGCAGCGGATTGCCTCCTGCTCCAGTTCATCAACATAAAGGACTTCATGAACGGCACCGACTTCTTTTGCTACTCTTGTCGCTGTCTCCAGATCACAAGGCGGATGCAGCCGTGTCTGAAACGTTACTGCGTAAACTTTTGTGCCGTGTTTTGCTGATGCGTCCATGACCAGCTTCAGCAGCAGACTGCTGTCCACGCCGCCGGAGAACGCAAGGCAGAGATCCTGTTTCGTGATCTCATCAATTCTGGCAAGCAATGCTTTTTTCTTTTCCTGTAATTCCATCGTGTCTGTCTTCCTTTCCCGTAAAATATCCGATGTCTTTGTAAAAGAAAATCCATCGGCGGCACTGCTGCCCCGATGGATTTTCTCATGCAGGTATTCCTGTTTTAGCTGTAAGTCGGATCGCTTCCAAAAGCACCGCCAGTCCATGTATAACGGGTCGGGTTTGTCAGCGGATAATCCAGATTGTCGCCAATGCGGACGGTTGTTCCGCTGCTGACATTATAATAGATCCATTTCGCATCAATTGCAGCCAGTCTGACACAGCCGTGGGACATCGGTGATCCAAGGGAATTGAAGTCCACTGCTGAAATGTTATTCAGATCTTCTGTGCTGCTTGCTACGCCATGGAAGTAAACAGCGTCATAAATCTGTGATACATATGGTGCCCAGCACACATAATCTTCACCTGTCATCTGCTTCTTTTTCAACTGCCAGCCGATTTTATAGGTTCCTGCTGCTGTGTAACTGATCGGATTTCCTACGGAGCAGATCATGGATTTGATTGGAGTATCGTAAGCACCGGTTGCACTGTTGTAGCCGTAAATGGTTACACGTCCGCGGGTTCTGTCTACTGTGATATACTTGGAAGACGGATTGAAAATGCTTGTCACGTCCTCCATCAGAGAACCGTCTGCTTTGCGGTAACGGCGGTATTTTCCGATGTACTCCCATCCTTCCGTGATTCTTCGTCCGGAAGCATCGAATTTGTACTGTTTTCCATTGATCGTAGCGGTGCAGCTCTGATATCTTCCGCCCCAGCTTCGGAAATAATACTGAGAACCGTTCAGTGTCAGCCACTGATCATGATACATGCCGCCCCAGCTCTTGAAGTAGTACCAGTTTTTATCATGAAGAATCCACTCGTCATGTGCCATGCCGCCCCAGCTCTTCATGTAATAATAGTTACCGTCATGGTAAACCCAGCCGGTCAGCATTCTGCCATTTTCATCCAGATAATAATAGTTATTATCATAGAAGAGCCAGCCTTTCTGCGTCCGTTTGGTTCCGTCTGCGTTGAACCAGTACCAGTTATCTCCGGATTTTCCCCACTCATTTTTGTACATACCACCCCAGCTCTTGAAGTAGTATTTTCCATCGAGCCATTCATTGGACAACATCGTTCCGTCAGATTTCAGGTAATATTTATTTCCTTTGTAAGTCAGCCAGCCGCTGGTGTATTTCTTTCCGTTTCCGTCAAAGTAATACCATACGTTGTTGACTTTTGCCCATGCATTTTTGTAAGCTGCACCCCAGCTGCGGAAGTAGTAGGTGTTATCCAGCCACTCATTGGAAGCCATTTTTCCATTGGCTTTCAGATAATAGCTGTTTCCATTGTAATCCAGCCAGGAGTTTGTCAGCAGTTTTCCACTGTCTGCCGTCGTCCAGTACCAGATCGTCTGAGTTGCGGTTTTAATTTTTTTCCAGCCAGTTGTGGTCGAAACGGTTCCGTCAGCTCCGACATAGTAATAATTGCCTTCATATTCAGCAACATCATTAACGCGCATGCCGCCCCAGCTTCGGAAGAAGTACAAGGTTCCATTCAGATTCAGTGCATTGTCTTCCATATGGCCGTCTTCGTGGAGATAATATTTATTTCCATCGTAATTGAACCAGCCGGTTCGTACGCCGCCCCAGCTTCGGAAGCTGTACCATTTTCCATCAATTTCAGCCCAGCCGGATTTATTTTTCTGATTGCCGGTCTCCATCTCGAAGCTTCCGTCTTTCATGTCTCCGTTCGCATCAAAGGAACCTGGTTTCATATAGTAGGTTGCTGTATCTACCTTTTGCCAGCCGGAAAGGAGTTCTCCAGTTTCTGCATCTACCAGATACCAGGTAGAACCTACTGTCAGCCAGCTTACGGTACGGTCTTCCTGCTGATATACGGTGTGGTTTCCAAGAGATACGGTGCTGTCTGCATTCAGATAGTAGGTATGTGTTACCCCTTTTTCATCGACAACAGTCTGGAAACCTGCCTCTTTTACGCGGGTGCCGTCATTGCCGAACAGATATGTTACGTTGCCTACTTTCTGTGTTGTGCTCCAGATGGCATAGCCGTCTTCATCTGCGTAGTAATCATCAATGCTGCCATCCTCAAATTCGATGGTAACAAGTTCATTTTTTCTCAGATCCGGTGCAAATACCTTTCCTTCACAGATACCCTTCTGCAGAGAACCAAGTTCATCTTTTGCAGGATCTTCCCCTTCTTCCTCAAAATAGTAGGTTCCGGTTTTGCCATCTTCATCTGTCAGGTCAACTTCACCTGTCAGCATGTAGCCATTTTCATCAAATGCATAACTAATGCCATCGATTTCCAACACTCCAGTGGCAGCAGTTACCTTGTTATTCTCATCAAGGACTCCATACTGAAACAGTTTCTTTCCGTCCTTTTCAACACTGTTCCAACCCTCTTTCAGAGTGCTTTCTGCAGGAGCTGGTGTCTCAGATGGGTTTGTACCCGGCGTCTCACTCGGATCCGGTGTAGTGGCCGGTGTCTCGGATGGGTTCTCGTCCGGAGCCGGTGAGGCATCTGGTGTCACACCAGGTGTTGCTTCCGGTGTTGCTTCCGGTGTTGCAGCAGGAGTCGTTGTGACCTCTTTCTCCTCACTCTGCACTGCCGCATCGCTTTCCGAGTTAACTGGTAATGAACTTGTTTCTGTAGAAGCTGCATACGCACCTGCTGGTGTAACGCTTACCATCACGCCAAGCACGGCCGCTGCCAGAAACTTTCTTTTCATGCTTATTCATCCTCCCATTGTTTGCTCTTATACACTTTATAGATTACTACATTTTTCCAGGTATTTCAAGTTTACTGCCAGTAAAATACCTTACAAATTTCTTATGCTTTTTTCTGTTTTTTCGGTCAGCTTCAAAGGCTGCTGTTCTTTCAGGGAGAAAAAAGACCCTCCTTTTTGACTGCGCGTCCTAAAGGAAGGTCTTTGTCTTATTCATTCACCGTTGTAGATCCATAGATTTCTGTCTGAAGTCTTGCAATCGTTGCGGAAAAATCCGGAACCAGCATCTCGCCCTTGCCGGAATACAGATCATCGTACGGCACACGGCTCTGTACAATATCGTAAGACAGAATCGTCGGCAGCTCACCGATTAGTGTCATCAAGGTAGACTGGTCAATGTTGTGGGTGACACTTGGAAGAATCGTATCGGCCAGTGCACTCAGTTCGGTCACGCTGGATGATTTCATCTTCTGCATCATCTTGCTTAAGACTTCTCTCTGACGCTCTGTTCTCTGGTAATCTGAATTTCCAACATATCGGATCCTTGCATAGGCAACCGCCTGATAGCCATCTACATGCTGCTCGCCGCCTGCTGTGTACTGATGTGCCGATGCATCCACATTGCGGAGACCACACATTTCGTTCACATAGTTGTTTGCTACCCGAACCTCGTCATCACTCGGGGAAAGTTCAATTCCTCCGATGGCGTCGATAATATCAATCATGGAATCAAAATCAACGCTTGCGTAGTTATCAATCGGCAGTTTGTAATTATCCTCAATCGTACGGACAACCAGAGGACCGCCGCCGTATGCACAGGCTGCATTCAGTTTTTTTACACCGACATCCGGAATGTTTGCATAAAGGTCACGCATAAACGATGTCATGTGAATCTGTTTGGTATCTTTGTTGATGGACATTAAAATCATGGAATCGGAATTTCCATACCAGGATTTGTCACGCCGGTCAACACCGATCAGAAGAATGTTGTAAACCGCACTGTTGTTTGGAAGCTCAATATCCTGCGTTTCATCGATAATCTCCGACTGCAGTGCATCTGTCTCCTCGTCGGTCAGTCCGATACTTTCCGCTTCTACCTCAGGGGATTTATTGATGGTAACTTTATCATCACTCACATAATTACTCTTGCTGTAATAATGATTGATCACGGCGTATACGCCAACGAGCACAACCAGCACAACTACGAGAAGAATGGTGAGTACATTGACCCAGCCGAATTTTTTCTTTCCGGAGGAATGGCGTCTTTCCGGGATTTCATCCTCGTCATCATATTCTTTTCTCATAACGACCTCTTTCATTTTCTTATTTTCCGGTATTTTCCAGCCGGATATCGTTTATAATATAGTCAAAAAACGGACTGCTGTCAAGTGCGCAGTCCGTTTTCTCTGTTTTCAATATCTTTCTCCTTACAGTTCTTCCCCAAGTCCCGTCCGGATGGAATTGACAAGGAACTGCAGAGCTTCCTCCTCGTCCTCTCCCTCGCAGAACAGCTCAATTTCGTCTCCGCATTTGACGCATGCGCCAAGGACGCTTAAGACGCTCTTTGCATTTGCTGTATTTCCATCTCCGTAGTGGAATGTAATAGATGATTTAAACTGCATTGCCTGTTTGCACAGGGTTCCGGCCGGGCGAAGATGAAGGCCGGTTGGATTTTTCACGGTCACTTTTCCGCTTACCATTGGTTTCCCTCCTAATTTGTTCCTGTCGTTTTATTTGCTACTGCTTTTTCTTTGATATGAATCGTTGTTTTGACACTGTCTACGAGCTCATAGCCATCCGGCAGTGTGATTTTTACCGGTACCTCGTAATCCCCGACACCCATTCCATTCAGATCTATGGATGCGTTGATCTGGGAAGTATCTAATTTGGCCAGATTTTTGTCCGATGCTTTAATGCGGATTGCAAGCTGTGTCTGATCATACAGAACGGTATAAGTGGACTGAAGATTGCTCGTCTCGATCTGATCGACATCAAGTTCAAATTCCCTGCTCTCATTCGGCATAACCGTTACGTGAACGGTAACGGATGCAGACGAACTGGAGGATACTTTCAGATCTGTCACATCGGCGAGAACATCGCTTAAGTCAACCGTCGTCTCCACATCGGAGCGCTGTCCCGCAACGGAGGTATAGTCTTCCGAAATTTCAATCGTATTGCCTTCATCCGCCAGCTTTGCAAGTGCCTCCTCGGATCCGGCAACGGTGATTTCCTCCGGTGTGGTATAGATATTTTTAATCTGATAGCCGTCTGCCGGAGTTCCGCTGTACAGTGCACTCAGCTTAATACCGGATACACGGCGCCACAGTTCAATATCCACATCCACCTGCGGGGAGCCGTTGTCGAAATTCAAAAATTCCATCTGGGATTCCGGCATCTCATCCTGGTTTTTATCAATAATCATCAGATCCGCCGTGACGGTTCCGGAGTTCCGCATATTGGTTACATCTACTTTTGCCACAACACTGCTGATCTTATTGATCAGGGACGCCGGGCCGGAAATGGTGATGCTCTCCGGATCGGAAGTCATCGTTCCCACTTCGTAATCTTTTGCCGGTTTCGTATTTCCTGCGTCAATTGTGATCGGAAATTTCGCACTGTCCACATCTTCGATTTCCACAGGGATTGTCGCTGTGACCGTGCTCAGTTTTTCCTGTTTTACCATCGAGCACGTTGCCTTGATCGGCACATAAACAGGGTTGGTATCCATCGTTACAATCTGGGTCAGATCGGCCGTAACGGTGATATCCGATGCTTTCAGCCTGCTGACAACGGAGTTGTTATCTGTGACGGTAACGGTGACCGTCTGGTATTCCTCCGCAATCTGATACGTTTTCTTTCCGGCTGCGATGTAGGCTTCGTTTGTCACCTGCACCGGGACATCAAAACGCTCTTTTACAATCGGGTCATTCACACTGACCACAACGTACCAGATTACAATGGCAATCAGGATAGAAAGAATTTTCAAAGGGAGATTGTTCAGAAGCTTTTCCAGAATTTTCTTTTTCATTTCTTCTCTCCCTCCACTTTCTGACGCATTCCGCGGATATGCCATCCTTTCTTCTCTTCCGGCTTTTTCGCGAGCTTCTGGATTTTGTGAAGCTGCTCCCGAAGGTCGCTCGGTGTTACTGCCGTGTGGAGTTCTCCGCCGGAAGCATACGACACATTTCCGGTTTCCTCGGAGACAATAATCGTAAAGGAATCCGTCACCTCACTGATGCCGACACCTGCACGGTGGCGTGTTCCAAGATTCTTGTTCAGATCCATGTTGTCGGACAGCGGCAGGTAACATGTTGCTGCCGTGACACGGTTGTTCCGTACAATCACGGCTCCGTCGTGCAGCGGCGTATTGTGTTCGAAAATATTGATCAGCAGCTGGCTGGTCAGAACGCCGTCAATCGGGATTCCGGTCTTTTCATATTCCTCCAGGGTGATGGTCTTTTCGATGACGATCAGCGCTCCGGTCTTTACTTCTCCCATTTCAAAACTGGCCCTTACCAGTTCATTGATGGTTTTGTCACTGAACCGTTCATTTTCCTCCTGGCCGCTCGCAAAAGAAATGGCAGACAACGGATTCTTTTCTCCAATCTGCTCGACCACTCTTCGAAGCTCCGGCTGAAAGATAATTACAACCGCTGTGATCGCCGCCCCGCCGATGTTTCCGAACAGCCACAGAATCGTCTGCATTTTCAGCACGTTTGCAATGATGACAAAGACACCAATCAGAAAAATACCTTTCATCAGCGTATAGGCCTTTGTATTCTGCAGCCAGCGGATCAGGTGATAGACGAAAAATGCAATGAGCAGAATCTGCACAATATCAATCAGTTCAATTTGTTTTGGCAGCCCGTAGTCTGCCGTTCTTGTGACAATCCAGTTCCACACGCCACGCACACTGTCACTTCCTTTCTTTTCCCCCGGCCGGTTTTCTTCTGATTTTCAAAATTCTTTTAAAGATCCTTTAAGGTGTCCTCCAGCATGTTCTTATAATCCACATCCTGATAATCGCCCTCGTCCAGCGGCGGAATTTCTTCTTCCTGAATTTCTTCTGTTTCGTTTATTTCTTCTATTTCTTCTATTTCTTCTTTTTCCTCGATCTCATCAAGATCCCTGCTGTTCCCGGATTCTTCTGTATGTCCAAGATTTGCCAGAGCATCGAGTTCCTCGTCTGTCAGATCCGGTTCTTTTTTCTTTTCATTCCGAATATAAGTCACACGGCGCTGTGCCTTTGTCACATTGAATTTTGGAACGGCTTTTACGTAGTAATAATAATCGTCGTCATCATATTCCAGGTATTCTGTCCGGGTGTAGTCTGCACCGAACAGGAAAAACTCCAGAACAAATCCAACCAGACAGCCGGCCGCCGCCCCGATCAGAACCATCGGGAGTGCAATCTGTACATCCAGTGCCAGGCTTCCGGCAATCATAATAACCGCATAGGCAACCGAACCTGCCACAATGGAAATCTGCCATGCATAGTCCGCACTGCTGTGGCGGATTGCATTGACAAGAAGTACGGTCAGTGCGCAGGCCATCAGAACCAGCAGCATTTCCTCATTGCGGAAGAGGCCGTTGAAAAATTCCTGTACGACCGCCGTGATCTCCGGTGTTTCCGCTGCGTGAATCAGAGGCTCCATCTTTCCATGAATCATCTCACACATATAGTAGACAACGATACCGCAGGCTACAGAAAATACGGAGAGCGGCGTACCGGCAAGACCATAGGCAACCGGAACGGCAGATGGCACGTGAAGCCAGAATGCGAGCGGTGTCAAAAGGAGTGCCGGCGCATCCTTCGGCACAAAGCGAAGATATAGAAACCAGAGCACCAGCAGAACCAGCACCGCAAGACCCGCGATTACCATGTGAAGTGCAAAGCAGTGGCCGATGATCACCAGCATTGCAAGGAAAACCATTCCATTCAATGGCAGGATGGCGCAGATCAGTGACAGAATCAATACCACATACATGCTGTTCAGCATCTTCAGATAGCCGAGATTGGAATTAATACCACGAAATACAGCAAGAGCGAGCAGAAATTTCACAATCGGAAGTATGATTCCGCTGCAGGAGCCGTAAAACTCTTTTAATTTTTCTTTCAGTTCGATCAATACTGTCATGTTTCCTTCCTCCTGCGCCCGGATTTCTTCCCGCTTTTTTCCTGTTCCTCATACATGTTCTGCAGGTCATCCAGCTCTTTTCCATACCATTTCAGCTTTTTCTGTGCTCTCTGGTAACGGATCGTGCTGATCACATACACGGCAATGGAATAGACTGCCAGAAAACACAGATAGGACGCGATCAGACACCCCGCTGCAAACTGCAGGTCGATTGTGTCTATCTCGTCCACCAACCATTCAATATGATATAAGACTGCAACCGCAAGTACCAGAATGTATCCGATGGAAGCCAGAAAAAAATTTTTCAGAAGCTCTTTTCCGATGTAATCACTCCGAAAATAACGGCCGATTCGTAAGGCATTTTTTTCTTCTTTTTTTTCGAAAAAAGCCAGTTTTGTCATCTGACGAATCCTTTTTTCGTCCAACATGCCTCTTGGTCTCCTCTTCCCGTTCTAAATTATGTTTATTTTACCATATATTTCCGATATTGGAAAGCTATTCTCAAAATATTCACACACTATTTGTTACAGTTCACTGGTACCCAGCGAACTGTAACATTCGCTGCCCTCATTTAAAGTTTTGCTTCGCAAAAGGAGGGCTGCTCACACCTGAATCACTTTCTTACGCAGCGAAACAGCAAGTGTTTCACTGCTGAGTGAACAGTAACCACTATTTTACAATTGCCGCACAAACAAAATCCACCTGTTCTGCTCCATTCACTTTCAACAGTGACGCAATGGCATCAACCGTGCTTCCCGTTGTGTAAATGTCATCTACCAGAAGAATCCGGCAGTATTTCATCTGTCCCGGCTTTGCCAATGCGAAAGCTCCTTCCAGGTTTTTCCGCCGCTCGGCGGGACCAAGCTCTTTCTGGCGTTTTGTTTTTTTCACACGGCGGATCAGGCGGGCATTCATGGGAAGTTCCATTTCTTCTGCCAGCTTTTCTGCAAATACCTCCGCCTGATTGTAGCCGCGCTGCCGCTGTCTCGCCGGATGAAGCGGCACCGGAACGAGCACCTCCGGATTTCTTCTCTGGATCTGCTTTCCCACATAGAAAAACGCCGCGTGAGCATAAAATCCGGCGTATTCCTGCCGTTCATGATATTTGAACCGCATCAGGGAAGCCTCAAGTTCCCCGTGGTAACCGTACGGCGCAAAGCCGCGGTCGAAGCTGTGCCCCGTTCTGCTGCAGTCCCGGCAGAACTCTTCCTCACTGCCCACGGGTTTCCCGCATTTTTTGCACCGCGCGCCCAGAATCGGATGGATCTTTTCCACACAATTCCGGCATAGATACAGCTCCTCACGTGACAGCAGTCCGTCACAGATGGGACATCGTCTCGGATAAACTGCGTTTAAAAGCCAGTTTCCTGTTTTATTTTTTTCTTTCATGTAACCTGCGCTTTCCCTTATCCACTCTGCCGGATGCAGCCGCATCCATGCCCCGGAAAAACGTGTTTACGCGTTTTCTTCCTGCATTTCCCGGATTCTTCTGGCGAGCGTTGTATACCGGTTCGCCTCGATATGATTTCCGATCATTGCCTGGAATGTCACATCACTTCCGACGATGGTGACGCACTTTCTGGCTCTCGTCACGGCCGTATACAGAAGATTCCGCGTCATCAGCATGCGCGGGCCGCCGAGCAGCGGAATCACAACCGCCGGGTACTCGCTTCCCTGCGCTTTATGTATCGTTGTAGCGTAGGCGAGCTCCAGCTCGTCCGCCTGTTTGAACGTATAGTCTGCGAATTTTCCTTCCTCAAACTCCACGGTGATCACCTCGGTATACGGGTTGATGCTCCGGATCATGCCGAGATCTCCGTTGAATACACCCATACCGCGCTCCGCCACGATTCCGTTGATGCCGCGGATTTCCCACTCCATCTGGTAATTGTTGCGGATCTGCATGACCTTGTCGCCCTCGCGGAGGATATTACCTCCATTTTCCCGCTCGGCTTTGTCCGGTGCGGGCGGGTTCAGGTATTTCTGCAGAATCTGATTCAGATTTTCCACGCCGAGTGCACCTTTCCGCATCGGAGTCAGAATCTGGATATCCTGCGGGCGGGCATCCACATAACGCGGCAGTTTCTGGGACACCAGCGTCACCAGCACTTTCCAGATCACGTTGACATCGTACCGTTTCAGAAAGAAGAAATCTTTGCTCTTATTGTCCAGTATAACCTCTTCCCCATTATGGATCTTATGCGCATTGACAACAATATCACTCTGGGATGCCTGCCGGAAAATGTGCGTCAGGCAGACAATCGGAAAGCATTCCGAACGGATCAGATCCCGGAGGACACTGCCCGGGCCGACACTTGGAAGCTGGTTCTGGTCTCCCACTAGGATCAGCCTTGTTCCCGGCACAATCGCGGAAAGAAGGGCATGCATCAGGTGGATATCGACCATCGACATCTCATCAATGATGATGACATCCGCGTCGAGCGGATTATCTGCGTTCCGCTCAAAATGCACATTTGCCGAGGAGTCATCCACATTTCCCGTCAGTTCCAGAAGACGGTGGATCGTGCATGCCTCACAGCCAGTTGCCTCTGTCATTCGTTTCGCCGCTCTTCCGGTCGGCGCTGCCAGGAAAATGTCGAGGCCTTCTGCCTCAAAATAATGGATCATCGCATTGATGGTCGTCGTTTTTCCGGTTCCGGGACCTCCGGTCAGGATCATAAGACCGCTGCATGCCGCCTCAACGACTGCCGTCTTCTGCATCTCATCCAGCTCAATCTGATATTTTTTCTCGATCTTTCCGATCCGCTTTTCGATTGCCTCACGGTCTTCCTCGCATGTAATATTCAGTTCATGCAGCATGCGCGCCGTACTCAGTTCCAGATAATAATACTGGCTGGCGTACACAATCCGCAGCGGCTCATCCCCTTCCCGTTCGGCCGGGAGCTCGCGGATGACCGCTTTTTTGTCGATTGCCATATCCTGCAGATATTTCTGCATCCGCTCCGGTACTACGCCGAGAAGTTCCTGCCCTCTCCGAAGCAGCACCGGTTCCGGCAGATAGACATGGCCTTCTGCCGTCGCCTGATTCAGCACATACGAAAGACCGCTTTTGATGCGGAATTCGCTGTCCACGGCAATCCCGATTTTTCCGGCGATCTCATCCGCCGTCCGAAATCCCACGCCTGCGATATCTTCCGCCATTTTATACGGGTTTTCCTTTAAAATCCGGTACACATTGTCCCCGTACTGCTGATAAATCTTTGCACCGAGATTCAGCGCAATGCCATATCCCGAGAGGAAAATCATCGCATTCTGCATTTCGGCTTTTTCTGCCACCTGCTGTGCAATTTCACGCGCTTTCCGCTCGCTGATTCCCTTTACCTCCGCGAGGCGCTCCGGCTCTTCCTCGATGATCCGAAGCGTATCGTCACCGAAGCGGCGTACAATTCTTGCCGCCAGCGCCGCACCGACTCCTTTGATCGCACCGGAACCGAGATACCGCTCCAATGCAACAGAATCCTGTGGGACTTTCGTCTCATAGGATTCAATGCGGAACTGCTTTCCATAGGCAGCATGTTCAATATAATCTCCGGAAGCCTCGATCAGCTCGCCCTCTCCGATCATCGGAAGCGTGCCGACGCATGTCAGCTCGCGCCCCTTCATGCTCAGATTCAGGACGGTATAGCCGTTCTCCTCATTTCGGAAAATAATGTGTTCTACGTAGCCTTCTACTTTTTCTTTTTCACTCATCTTTTATCAAAACTGGCTTTCAAATTCATTCATCACTTCGCGGTACTGGCCGGTTCCAAGCGCAACGACGCTCGCCGGATTTTCTGCTGTCACGGTATTGATGCCGGTCCGCTCCTGGATCAGCTCGTCCATTCCGGCAAGGAGACTGCCGCCTCCGGTCAGGATAATGCCGCGGTCGGAAACATCGGATGCCAGTTCCGGCGGCGTTTTTTCCAGCACGGCACAGATCGCGTCCGCAATCTGGTTTGTCGTCTGGGCAATGGCACCTCGGATTTCGTCGGAGGAAACCGTAATCGTCGCCGGAAGTCCGGTGATGACGTTTCTTCCCTTGATCTCCATCGTTTTCTCCTCGGCCCGCGGATAAGCGGAACCAATCCGGATTTTCACTGCCTCTGCGGTCTGTTCTCCGATAAATACGTTGTATGTTTTCCGTACATAGCGGATGATATCCTGGTCAAATGTCTCACCGGAAATCTTGACCGAATTGGAAACAACGGTTCCCGCAAGCGAGATCACAGCGATATCCGTCGTGCCTCCGCCGATGTCCACAATCATATTTCCGCATGGTTTCGTAATGTCAATTCCGGATCCGATTGCCGCTGCCACCGGCTCCGGCACGATCAGCACTTCCCGGGCTCCCGCCTGGTACGTTGCCTCCTCCACAGCCTTCCGCTCTACTTCCGTCACACCGGACGGCGCACAGATACTGATTCTCGGTTTCCGGAATGCTCTTCTTCCCATTGCCTTCTGGATAAAGTAGCGCAGCATGCGCTCGGTGATCAGAAAGTCCGTGATCACGCCCTGCCGCATGGGCCGGACCGCCATAATATTGCCCGGTGTCCGTCCAATCATCTGACGCGCTTCTTCTCCAATTGCCCGTACTTTATTTGCATCTTTATCATACGCAACTACGGACGGCTCCTTTAATACAATGCCTTTTCCCTTGGCATAGACCAGGATGCTGGACGTCCCCAGATCAATTCCGATATCGGTCGTTGCAGCCATAGTAATCCCCTTTCCTGTTCTCTTTTATTTTTCTTTATTTTAATCTGTTTGAAATTTGTATAGAATAAGTTCGGGTTCAAAACACCCGAAACACAAAAGGATCGAATGTGTTCTGAACCCAACCCGCTTCTTATTATATACAATCCCTTTTAAAATGGAAAGGATTTTTTAGAGATATTTTTCGACATATTTTCCGGTGTAGGATACCGGGCTCTTGGCCACTTCTTCCGGCGTTCCGCACGCAATCACGGTTCCGCCGCCGTCTCCGCCCTCCGGTCCGATATCAATAATATAGTCCGCCGTCTTGATGACATCCAGATTGTGTTCGATGACAACGACGGTATTTCCGCCCTCGGACAGGCGGTGCAGAATCTCCACCAGTTTGTGGACATCGGCAAAATGAAGTCCCGTTGTCGGCTCGTCGAGAATGTAGATCGTTTTTCCCGTGCCGCGGCGGCTCAGCTCTGCTGCGAGCTTGATACGCTGCGCTTCTCCGCCGGACAGCGTGGTGGACGGCTGACCGAGACGGATGTAGGAAAGGCCGACATCGTACAGGGTCTGTAATTTTCGGAAAATCGACGGTACCGGCCGGAAGAATTCCAGTGCCTCCTCAACCGTCATATTCAGCACATCGTAGATGCTCTTTCCTTTATATTTGACTTCCAGTGTCTCACGGTTGTACCGTTTTCCATGGCAGACCTCACACGGCACATAGACATCCGGCAGGAAGTGCATTTCGATCTTCAGGATACCGTCGCCGCCGCAGGCCTCGCACCGGCCGCCCTTCACATTGAAGCTGAAGCGTCCCTTCTTGTAGCCGCGTGCCTTGGCATCCTGCGTTGCCGCAAACAGATCGCGGATCTGATCGAACAGACCTGTGTACGTTGCCGGATTGGAACGCGGTGTTCTTCCGATCGGGGACTGGTCGATGTCGATGACCTTATCAAGCTGTTCCATACCGATGATGTCTTTGTGTGCACCCGGAATCGTCCGCGCACGGTTCAGATCTCTTGCCAGCCGTTTGTACAGAATTTCATTGACAAGGGAACTCTTTCCCGATCCGGAGACTCCGGTCACGCAGGTCATGACACCGAGCGGGAAATTCACGTTGATATTTTTCAGATTGTGCTCTTTTGCTCCGACTACCTTCAGCCAGCCCGTCGGCTTTCTGCGCTCGGACGGAACCGGAATTTTCAGCTCTCCGCTTAAGTATTTTCCGGTGATGGAATTCGGATTTTTCATCAGATCTTCCGCCGTTCCGATTGCCACCAGCTCTCCGCCGTGCTCACCGGCTCCCGGGCCGATATCGACAACGCAGTCAGCGGCGCGCATCGTATCCTCGTCGTGCTCCACGACGATCAGGCTGTTTCCGAGATCGCGCAGGTGCTTCAGCGTCGCGAGAAGTTTGTCGTTGTCTCTCTGGTGAAGGCCGATGCTCGGCTCGTCGAGAATATAGGCGACACCGACAAGGCCGGAGCCGATCTGCGTTGCCAGACGGATTCTCTGCGCCTCACCTCCGGACAGCGATGCCGTTCCGCGCGCCAGGGTCAGATAGTTTAATCCGACATCCGCGAGGAAGCTCACTCGCGCACGGATCTCTTTTAAAATCTGCTTTCCGATCAGCAGCTGCTGTTCGGAGAGTTCGAGGTTCTGCATAAACTCCTGCAGATTGTCGATGGAAAGGGATGTTACTTCAAAAATGTTTTTGTCTCCGACCGTCACACCAAGCGATGTCGGTTTCAGACGCTGGCCATGGCACGCCTGGCACGGGGTCACACGCATGAAGGTTTCGTATTCCTGTTTCGTAGAATCCGATCCGGTTTCGCGGTAGCGGCGCTCCACATTTTTGATCAGCCCCTCAAAAGCCACATCGTACACACCGACGCCGCGCTGACCGCGGTAATGCACCTTGACGGATTTTCCGTTCGTTCCGTAAATCAGGATATCGTGGATTTTTTTCGGATATTCACAGAACGGAGTGGAAAGGGAAAAATCGTACTCCTCTGCCAGCGCATCGAGAACGGCTCTCGTATAGCTCGATTTGTCCGTGCAGGACTGCCAGCCGAGCACGGTGATGGCTCCGTCTGCGATGGATACGGTCTTGTCCGGAATCATCAGATCCTCGTCGAATTCCATCTTGTAGCCAAGGCCGGCACAGCTCGGGCAGGCGCCGAACGGGTTGTTGAAGGAAAAGCTTCTCGGCTCAATCTCCTCCATGCTGATGCCGCAGTCCGGGCAGGAAAAGCTCTGGCTGAAGTTGAGCTGATTTCCGTCCATCGTGTCGACCACCAGAAGGCCGTCCGCCAGATCCAGTACATTCTCGACGGAATCCGTCAGACGTTTCTCAATGTCCGGTTTGACTACAAGACGGTCCACAATAATGGAAATGTTGTGTTTCAGGTTCTTATCCAGCGTAATCTCCTCGGACAGCTCATACTGGCTGCCGTCAATCATCACGCGGACATAGCCGCTGCGTTTTGCCTGTTCGAGCACCTTTTCGTGTCTTCCCTTGCGTCCGCGCACAACCGGCGCGAGAAGCTGGATTTTCGTCCGCTCCGGGAGTGCCATGATCTGATCGACCATCTGGTCCACCGACTGGCGGCTGATGACTTTTCCGCACTTCGGGCAGTGCGGAATACCGATTCTCGCGTACAGAAGACGGAAATAATCGTAAATCTCCGTCACGGTTCCGACGGTGGAACGCGGGTTCCGGTTCGTCGATTTCTGATCGATCGAAATAGCAGGCGGCAGGCCTTCGATGCTGTCCACATTCGGTTTTTCCATCTGTCCCAGGAACTGGCGCGCATAGGAGGAAAGACTCTCCATGTACCGCCGCTGGCCCTCTGCATAGATCGTGTCAAACGCAAGCGAACTCTTTCCCGAACCGCTGAGGCCCGTAAATACAACAAACTGGTTTCTGGGGATATCGACATTCAGTTCTTTCAGGTTGTTCTCCCTGGCTCCCCGTATTCTGATAAACTCTTTTTTCTCTGCCATAACTGTTCCTCTTTTATTGGAATCCCCATCCGGGCAGGGACAGGAATCTTGTCTCGTTTTCTCCCATTATAGCACACTGCCGTGCGTTATGCAAACATTTGTTCTATTTCTTTATCATCTTTTTACAGCAGAAAATCTGCCAGAATCACATTGCTGACGGAAATCCCATCGCGTGTCAGAGCCAGGCGCCCGCTGTGTTCCTGTAAAAGATGCATCGCTTCGTATTTCTTCAGAACCCCGCCGTATACGGCATGGATCTCCTTTCCAAACTGCTCCTCAAACTCCGCCGTCGAGATCCCTTGTGTCATTCGAAGGCCGAGAAACATAAATTCTTCCATGGCATCCTGCCGGGAAAGAATTTCCTCATCCTCACGGATCTTTTCCAGTGCTCCGCACGCTTTCAGATACAAAGATCGATCTGCCGTGTTCGCCCACCGGCGGTTTCCGAATAGCGATGCCGCGGAAGGCCCGAACCCCAGATAATCCGTCCTTTTCCAGTAGCCGATATTGTGGCGGCATGCGAAGCCCGGCTTTGCATAATTGGAAATCTCATACTGGAAAAAGCCGTATTCTGCGAGGATTTCCGCCGTTCTGGCATACATTTCGCGTTCTGTGTCCTCATCCGGCAGATCCAGTTTCTGCTCCGCAAACGGGGTCCCCGGCTCCACGATCAGGCTGTAGGCGGAAATGTGCTCCGGGGAAAGCTCCGCGATCGTCCGAAGACTCTCTTCCCATTTCTCTTCACTCTGCTCCGGCAGACCTGACATCAGATCCACGTTGATATTCGCAAACCCGGCATCCCGTGCCAGTGCAAAACTCTCCTGAAATTCCGCAAACGTGTGGATTCTTCCCAGCCGTTTCAGCTCCTCATCGTGAACCGACTGACAGCCGATACTGATCCGGTTGAAGCCGCTCTTCCGGTAGCACTTCAGTTTTTCTTCGTCCAGCGTTCCCGGATTGGCCTCCAGCGTAATCTCAGCATCCTCTGAAAAAACGTACTTGCTCCGCAGTTTCTCCATCACACGGACGAGCATTCCGGCATCCACTGCGGATGGTGTTCCGCCGCCGAAAAAGACGGAAATCACTTCGCTTTCTGCCGCCTCTTCCGCCGCATCGATTTCTGCCAGCAGAGCCTCTTCATACTCCTTCTGCATTGCTTTCGTGCCCGGTCCCGAGACAAAATCACAGTAGGCGCATTTCCGGATGCAGAACGGGATATGCACATAGAGTTCCAGTGGTTTTCTTTTTTTATTCATTCTGCTTTTCCTCCGTACAATCGAAAGACCGGCCCCTGCGCTCCCGCAACAGCAGGCGGCGCCGACAGGCCGGTCTCATTTTTATCTCTTAATTTTCATCCAGTTTCAGTACGCTCATAAAGGCTTTCTGCGGAATCTCCACGTTTCCTACCTGGCGCATCCGCTTTTTACCTTCCTTCTGCTTCTCCAGCAGCTTCTTCTTTCGGGAAATATCGCCGCCGTAGCACTTGGCGAGGACGTCTTTGCGCATCGCGCGGACGGTTTCTCTTGCGATAATCTTCGATCCGACAGCCGCCTGGATCGGGATTTCAAAGAGCTGCCGCGGAATCTCTTCTTTGAGTTTCTCGCACATCTTTCTTCCGCGCTCGTAGGCAGATCCCTCGAATACGATGAAGGACAGCGCATCCACTTCTTCTTTATTAACGAGGATATCGAGTTTTACAAGCTCGCTTCTCTCATAGCCGAGCAGCTCGTAGTCGAATGACGCGTAACCTTTGGAGCGGGATTTTAAGGCATCAAAGAAATCGTAGATAATCTCATTCAGCGGGAGATGGTAATGAAGCATCGCACGCGTCGTCTCCATGTATTCCATTCCCTGATACTGGCCTCGTCTCTGCTGGCAGAGCTCCATGATCGGTCCGATGTAGTCGGTCGTCACCATAATCTCTGCTTTTACCAGCGGCTCTTCCATATAATCAATCTCGGACGGGTCCGGCAGATTCGACGGGTTGGTCAGGTCAATGACGGTTCCGTCGGTTTTGTGAACCTTATAGATAACGCTCGGTGCGGTCGTCACGAGATCCAGATTGTACTCACGCTCCAGGCGCTCCTGAATAATTTCCAGGTGAAGCAGTCCAAGGAAACCGCAGCGGAAGCCAAAGCCGAGTGCTGCCGATGTCTCCGGCTCGTAGAAGAGGGATGCATCGTTTAACTGCAGTTTTTCCAGCGCGTCGCGCAGATCGCCGTACTGTGCGCCGTCGGCCGGGTACATGCCGCAGTATACCATCGGGTTGACTTTTTTGTAGCCCGGCAGTGCTTCTGCACACGGACGGTCGGCATCGGTCACGGTATCACCCACGCGGGTGTCGCGCACGTTTTTGATGCTGGCGGTGATGTAGCCTACCATTCCGGCGGAGAGCTCGTCGCACGGGATCAGACGGCCTGCGCCGAAGTAGCCGACCTCGACAACTTCCTCGACAGCGCCTGTCGCCATCATGCGGATTCTCGTTCCTTTTTTCACGCTTCCTTCCATCACACGGCAGGAAATGATGACGCCGCGGTATGCATCGTAGACGGAGTCGAAAATCAGTGCTTTTAACGGTTCCGTCGGATCACCTTCCGGTGCCGGAATTTTCTGTACGATCTGCTCGAGCACCTCGTCCACGTTCAGGCCGGTTTTTGCGGAAATCCGCGGAGCATCCTGCGCTTCCAGTCCGATGACATCCTCGATCTCTGCAATGACACGGTCCGGCTCGGCGCTTGGAAGGTCTACTTTGTTGATGACCGGGAACACATCCAGATCGTGGTCAAGGGCGAGGTAGACGTTGGCAAGGGTCTGCGCCTCGATACCCTGCGATGCATCGACAACGAGCAGCGCGCCGTCGCATGCGGCAAGGCTTCGGGAAACCTCGTAGTTGAAATCGACGTGCCCCGGGGTGTCAATCATGTTTAAAATGTACTCCTCGCCGTCAGCCGCTTTATATACGGTACGGACTGCCTGTGCCTTGATCGTGATGCCGCGCTCACGCTCCAGATCCATATTGTCCAGCACCTGATCCTGCATCTCACGCTCGGTCAAAAGGCCTGTTTTCTGAATAATACGGTCCGCAAGGGTTGATTTTCCATGGTCGATATGGGCAATAATACAAAAATTACGAATTTTACTCTGATCTATTCCTGACAAGTTTTTTCCTCCTGCTTTTTCACGGGTTAAATATCAATTTTATCTCATGTCTATTTTGTATGATACGAAATTCCACTCAAAAAAGCAAGATAAATTTATCCGCCTGATGCCGGACTTTTGCCCGACAGAACCTTATGCAGGATATCCGCAAACGGCCCCATTGCATTTTTCACCTCCTCGACCGTATTCGTCTGCGCACCAACCTCGAGAAGAACAGATCTCGGGCGGAGATGGAGGTTGTAGCGGTAGCCTTTTAAATAGATGCAGCGTGAAAAGCCGGGATAATACTGTTTTGCCTCATACTCCATCTGAAAGGAAAATGCAAGGTTTTCCGCCTGATACGGATTGGGCAGGCTTGTCAGTTCGCCGCTTTCTTTCGTGCGGGAAAGGCCGTTGAAAAACATGATCTGCGCGGTCGGCTTTCCGTTGATTTCTGTCACAAGACGTTTTGAACCATTGACCCCGTCCCGGTGCAGGTCGATCACGACCTGAATGGACGGGTGTTCTTCCAGCGCCGCTGCGATGACCGGCTCCGCGTAGTTGTAGGCGCGGCTCCGATCGAGACAGCCTTCTTTCATGTCAAATGCCTCTGTAATATGAAGCACTTCGTATCCGTACTGCTTTTCCAGAAGCTCCTGCAGATCATCACCGAGGCCGATTACCGTGTCCGCTCTTTCTCCCGGACGGGAATCGGCGAAGGTTTCCTGCGAATGGGTATGATAGATCAGAATCTGCGGGCCTTCGGCATTTTCCGGCAGGGTCAGGTCTTTTCCGAGCAGGGTGCTGCCGTCGATCTCGCCCGGCAGAACCGAAGTGTTGGGATCTACAACGAAGAAGCGGTTCAGGAGCGCCTGCGGGTCAGCAAGAAGGTCAGGGGAAATTGTCTCCTGAATCGTGTCGGCCTCCGGGTAGAGAATTTCACGCGGTGCGCCGCCGGTTTCGATGGTCTCCTCCGGCTCCGTGATTTCCATTCCATCCTTTTGAGTTTCATCTTTTTGAGTTTCATCCTTTTGATCTTCCTCAGTTCCCTGCTCCTTCGATTCTGTCTGCCCTCTTTCTGCTCCCGGTCCCGGATTCGAATCCTGCTTCGCCGTATCCGTTTCCGCTGCTTCTTTCCCGGCAGACAGCGTATTTTCTGCCGTGCTTCCCTCCCGAAGCGCCGGTATCTGATCCCGCACTGCCGCGAGGAGATTTTCCATCCATCCCCTTCCGTCCTCTTTTCCGTCATAAAAAAGAAGCGGCATCATCACATCCACAGATAACTGCTCCGCCTGTGCTGCCGCCCGCTGCAGCAGAACTTTCCCCTCTGAGAAATGATTTTTCCGGAGAACCGCTGCACTGCGGAACAGCAGTATACTGCAGGACAGGAAAAGACATCCCCATCCGAACCATTGTCCATTTCGCCTGGCATTCCACATATTATCACCATATTCATGATATGTTACAGTTCCCCGGAAAATGCCTGATTCATACCTGCCGCAAGAACCCCGGCCAGGCGGCGGACCATCTCGTCGATCTCTTTTGTCGTCACGTAAAGGCTTTCGAGCGCCGGTGAAATGACTTCTCCCAGAAATTCATCCATCTCGGACTCCTCCAGCGATTCCAGAACACCTGCGACGGCATCGTGGACGATTGTTCCTGCCCCTACAACGGTCGGCACACCGATTCCGATGACCGGCACGCCGAGCGTCTCCTGATTTAAGGCATTGCGGTGGTTTCCGACGCCGGATCCCGGCCAGATTCCGGTGTCGGCAAGCTGGATCGTACAGTTCAGCCGGTGAATACTACATGCGGCAAGGGCATCCACGGCGAGAATCACATCTGGATGGGTCTGTTCTGCCGTTCCGCGCAGGATTTCCACTGCCTCCATGCCCGTCTGTGCCATGACACCGGGAGCAAGGGCACTCACTTCCCTTCCCTCCTTTCCGTAGGTGCGCACGAGATGGCGCGTAACGTTGAGCTGCTCCACCGTCTCCGGCCCGAGCGCATCCGGCGTGATGCCGCGGTTGCCGAGGCCGGCCACAAGAACGGATCCGCACGCTTCCGGCAGCATTTCCATCAGACAGTGGGAAAACTCCTCCGCCGCTTTCCGGCTCTCCTCCTCGTCTGCCGTCAAAAGCAGCGGCGCTTCGATCGTCACATACGTCCCTTTCGGCTTTCCCATCATTTTTGCACCATGCTCCGATGTGATTTTTACAATGGTTGTCTGAATTTCCGCCTTTCTTTTCTTCTTCTCAATCTCGACCCCGGAGATCTCCACATGGTCCCGCTCAAATTTTTCCTGATTCTCCATCGCCAGGTCTGTCCGCATCTTATACTTTCCTATCATACTTTTCTCCTTCTCCTGTATTTTTGTTGTAGTTTTTGCAATTTTTTCAAAAATATGTATTGACAAACCATGCGAAATATTATAGGATAATAAAGCATGTTTCAGTGGAGCGCCCGTGTCTGTTCCATTGAATAACATCCCTTAAATCACATTAATTTTAAAAATATTGGAGGTGTACAGTTTGGCTAACATTAAATCCGCAAAGAAAAGAATCCTGGTAAATCAGACAAAGGCAGACCGCAACAAAGCAATCCGTTCTGCAGTTAAGACTTCTATGAAAAAAGTAGATGCTGCTGTTGCTGCAAACGATAAAGAGGCTGCTGCTGCTGCATTAGTAAATGCGATCTCTACCATCGACAAGGCTGCTTCTAAAGGCGTTTATCATAAAAACAACGCTGCCAGAAAAGTATCCAATCTGAGCAAAGCTGTAAACTCAATCGCATAATAAAGATATAAAACAAAGAGAACTTAGTCATACCGTCATGTGGCTGGGTTCTTTTTTTATGCTTACCAAAAGAGTGCGCCGCGACAGATCTTTTGATAAACACAGAACAAGGCGTATCGGCCAGTTTTCCTGTACCGGTACGCCTTCAAATCTGTTCCTTGCAATTCGCGCTCTGCAGCACTGCCTTTTTTGCATTATTTTCGGGTCTTGCTATAGAAAACTCTGCTCTTACGCCGCCCTGCTGTATTTCGTAATCAGCAGCTCCACGCTCAGCAGATCGGAAATTTTTCCCGTCTTCACGTCCTCTTCCATCTGCACGCAGTCATTGACCGCCGCTTTTAATTCCTCCGCCGCATACTGGCGCGACATGGGAATATAGTTCCGCACAACGAAGCTCTGCAGTCCCGTCCGTTTTGCGATCGTCGCCTGATCGCAGTGCTCTGCCAGCAGCTCTTTGACCTGCAACAGCAGATTGAACTGGCGTGCCAACAGAAAGAGAATCCGCATCGGCGGCTCCTTTAAAGCCAGCAGATCCTGATACAGATCGAGCGCTTTCCGCTGCTTCTTCTCCGTTACCGCGCGGATCATCTCGAAAATCCGGTTCGTAATCTGCGTTGTGCAGACTGCCTCGATATCCGCCCGCGTGATCACATCTCTTCCCATCGTATAGCTGAGCAGTTTTTCCAGCTCCTGCGAGATATTTCCCATATCCGTGCCCGTCTTTTCCAGAAAATCTTCCATATCCTGGCGCGTGATCTTTTTTCCCTCTTTTTTCATCATGCCGAGTACCCAGGTCATCAGCGTCTTTTCGTCCTGACGAGCAAATTCCACTGCTCTTCCCTGCTTCTGCACCGCCTTGTACATACGGTTCCGCTTATCGACTTCCTCCTCCACGAAGATCAGCACCAGATAATCCGGCAGGGATCCCATGTAGTCTGCCAGTGCGTCGGCTTTGTTTTTGAAAAATCCTGTATTTTCCAGCAGAATCACACGGCGGTCCGCAAAAAACGGCATCGTCTCCGCAAGGTCAATCACTTTTGGAATCTCGGTTCCTTTTCCCTCAAAGCGTGAGAAATTCATCGTGTCGTCCTCCGGGAGCAGTGCGTTTTTCAGCTTGTTTTTATACTGATGCTTCAGATAGGCTTCTTCTCCGTAGAGCAGGTAGGCCTGCTTAAAATTCTGCGTTTTGATATCTTCTAAAATGCTTTTCATTCCATCCTCTTTCTTTCGTTCCGGCAGAAGCACGTTTGCGCAGTGCCGCAGCAGCCGGAGCTTTTGACCATTCAGGAGACGGGAAATTCCACATCCGACCGGTATCCGTGAACCGCCAGGCGGTCACGCTTCAGCTGTACTGTCACGGCTCCATCCACCGGTGTTCCGTAGATATGGCTTTTGCAGGCACGAAGCCGCTCCAGCAGCTCCCGGTGCGGATGGCCGTACCGTCCCGGCCACGCGCAGGAAATCAGGCTGATCTGCGGCTGTATGCGGTTCAGAAATGCCTCGCTCGTTGAATTTCTCGAGCCGTGGTGCGCCACCTTTAAAATCTGGCACCGCTCTGCCGCCCCCAGGACCTCTTCTTCTCCGCTTCCCTCCAGATCTCCCGTCAGAAGTGCGCGGCAGGCACCGCAGGAAAGCTGTAATACAACACTTCCGGCGTTTTCCTCTTCCGTATAGTCTTCGCCCGCTCCCGGATGAAGCACCGATACGGTGAGTTCTCCTGCACGGATCTCGTCTCCCTTTTTTAGATATTCTACCATAATTCCCGCTTTTTGTGCGGCTAAAATAAAAGGATTTTCTTTTTCGCTTCCTTTCATCCACACAGGCAGGAACAGATGGCGGATGCGAAGCGCCGTTTTCTGCTCCCCGATCAGCTCCAGCAGTTCGAGGATTCCGTTCGTGTGATCTGCGTCCGGGTGCGTGACAACAACGGCATCAAGAGCGGCAATGCCGCGCTGTTTCAGATACGGGAGAATCCTTTTTTCCCCGATCGCAGACGCACTGCTGCTCCCGCCGTCATTCAGCATCACAAAACGGCCGCTCTCCACCACAAGCGCATCGCCCTGGCCGACGTCCAGCGCTGTAATGGAAAACGTCTCCCGGGGACGGTAAAAAAGCAGAACACAGGCAAAAAACATGGTAATACCAAAGAGCATCCGCTCCCGCCTTCGTGCCTGCGCACCTTTTCGTTTTGCCCCATCCGGATTCATCTCCCGTTTTCGTTTTCGCACATACAGTATCACCAGCAGACCGGTCAGAATGATTCCATATCCTGCCATCTGCCATTTTTCCGGCTGACCGCAGATCCACACATTTCCCGGAATCTGTGCGACCGCCGCTGTCATCTGTCGCAGAAGTGTGAGCAGGAACCGCGCCGGAAGCAGAACAACACTTCCCGCTTTCACGCTTGCCAGTCCCGCCAGAAGCCCCGCAGCACCCGGCAGCAGCACCGCCGTCATGACAGCTCCTGCAAACAGATTCGGCAGAAACGCAAAGAGCGGAATCTCATAAAAATACCACGCCTGCAGCGGGATCATGACAAGCTGCAGGGAAAGGTACACCATCGCAGCCTCTTTCCCTTTCGCCGCAAGCTTTTCCAGCCCCGTTTTTTCCCCGCGTCTCTTCCGTTCCGCCTTCTCCCCCGCCAGAACCGGATAAACCCCGGAAATGGCTGTTACTGCTCCAAACGAAAGCCAGAACCCGCTCTGCTCCAGATACGAGGGGTTTTCCGCCAGCATCAGAATTGCCGCAAGGGAGAGCGCACTTAAGGAATCATACGTCCTTCCCACTGCGACAGCTCCCATCCGCACCGCAAACATCACCACTGCACGCACGGTCGCCGTTCCGCTGCCGGTAAACATGCCATACAGCACCATACCGGCGGCCGCTGCCAGAGACGCGGGAGTTTTCGGCAGATGCAGCGCCATCAGCAGCCGTCGGAGTGCCATGCCGAGCAGCATCAGATGCATGCCGGAAACGGAAATCAGGTGCAGCAGACCGCTCTGCTGATACGCCAGATACGTCTCCTCCGTGAGTTCTGACCGTTCCCCGAGCAGCATCGCAGAAAGCACACCTGCCTCCTCCTCCGGCATCATTTCTTTTAAAACGGCACAGCACCGCTCCCGCGCCAGCCGGAGCGCTTCGCCGAGATTCCACCGCCCGACATCCACAACTTCCTCCCGCTCCGAAATCACGTAGAACGCACAGCCTTTTCCCTCATAATATGTTTTCTCATCAAACATCCCCGGATTGCGCGGGCTTTCCGGCTTTTTTACAGTTCCGTACACCTGCACAGCGGCTCCGACCGGCAGATCTCCCCGCTTTGCGAGCAGATAAATTTTCCCTTTGCTTCCCTCCCCGCGCAGCACATACCCGTTGCTGCTGCTCTTTTTCTCATACGTTTCAATTGTCCCTGCAATCCACACCTTCCTGCCCTGCTGCGCTTCGTTTTCGTATTTTGGGTCAGAAAAAGGCGTGCCAGGAGGCACGCCCGCAATCCGCAGCAGCACAAGCACCAGCATGAATCCAAGACACGCCAGGCACATGGGCCGTTTTCTCATGTATCTTTTTCCTCCAGATAAGACAGGTCTTCCTCGTAAAACTGATTGAGTTTCATCGTTTCACGGAAGGTTACATCGCTCTCTCCGTTGATGGAAAACTGCACCTTATCCACCTTACAGTTCGCCGTGATGGAATCCACCACCGCATAAATCGGAATCTGCTCCGCCACACTCGAAAGCGCAGAATCCTTAAAAGATTTGTCAAAATTCACATAGGCAATCCGGTCGGATGTCGTGACACTTAAGACATTCATCGTATCCGGGAACACCGCATAGTGGCCGTCTTCTTTCGGCCCCTTCATGAGCTGTTCCACCACGACACGCTCCAGCGGAATGTTCGTGCTGTACGGCACCCGCCGCGTCTCCTTCACAAGACGATCGCCTGCTTCATTTGCAAAATACAGTGTCAGCGTCGCATACTGATACTGATAAATTTCCCTTCCGGAATTTTCCAGAAAGCTGTCCGCCGTCATCGTTCCGATCTCGCGTCCTTTGGAATCCTTTAACGGATCCCCGTCGATCAGAAGCGTCACGCGCTCCACCTCCGGAACCTGCACAAAGGTACGCACCAGTCCTGCACGCACCAAAACCTCCTGCGGCCGCGCAAGCTCCCCGTACTCTCCGCTTAAGTTCAGCGTAAGGAGCCCGTTCTCCAGCGTATACGTCTTGATGGAAATCCCATTGGAAAGAAGTGCCTGGTTTCCGTCCTTGGCAGGTTTCTCCTGCAGCGCGTCAACCAGCTCCTTGATCAGTTTCTGATCCGTTCCTTCTTTTGGTTCATACGGCTCCTGCACCAGTGTTGTGCCGGTTTTGTCCAGGCAGTACAGGTGATACGCCGACTCCTTCTGGCTCTTCTGCCACTGCCCGCAGCCGCTAAGAAGCAGCACGCCGGCCAGCAGTACGCCAAGTATCCGTTTCATGTGCGCCACCTCCTACATCACGTAATTCAGAGGAATCCGCACGGAAAATGTCGTTCCCTCGTTTTCTTTGCTGTATACACGGATCGCTCCCCGGTGCATGACAATCGCGCTCCGCGCAATCGCAAGGCCAAGGCCGGTTCCGCCGATTTCCCGCGAGTGGGACTTGTCCACGCGGTAGAAACGCTCGAAGATATGCGCAATCGACTCCTCCGGGATGCCGATGCCGGAGTCTGCCACCGTCACGTAGAAATATTTGTGATCCGCATTTAAGGATACACGCACCCATCCATTCTCGTTGTTGTACTTGATGCCGTTTTCGATCAGGTTCGAGAACGCCAGCGAGAGCTTCGTCGCATCTACCTCCGCATTGACCGGGCGGAAGCTGTCGAGAATGAGCTCCACATTTTTCTGTGCGGCAATCGGATGAAGCCGCTTCAGCAGCTGCTCTAACAGCTCGTTGATATTGACCTGGGTGATATTGAGGTCTGCCACCTTTTTATCCATCTTGACCAGCGACAAAAGGTCGGTAATAATCTGGTTTTCGCGGTCGATCTCCGAGGTAATATCCTGCATGAACTCCTGATAAAGTTCCACCGGAACGCCCTCCTGCCCGTTCAGCGAATCCGCCAGAACCTTCATGGACGCAAGCGGCGTCTTTAACTCATGCGAGACATTCGAAACAAATTCCTGGCGGGAATCGTCGAGCGTGCGGACGCGGGTCAGCATCTTGTTGAATGCGTCCGTGATCAGCTCTGTCTCGAGGTAATCCGGAACAGAAATGCTTTCGTCGAGATAGCCGTCGGTAATGTCCTCGATGGAACGGGTGACCTTCTGGAACGGCTTCATCAGAATGCCCGCGAGCAGATAGCCAAAGACCAGCACGAGAAGCGCAATGATCGAAAGAATCGTCATTCCCTTCGTCTCCAGAATTTTCATATTCGCACGGATCTCATCCGTCGAAATGCTGACGAGCATAACGCCAAGCGTCTCCTTCGTCTCGGTATTCTGAATCCGCACCGTCATTTCCAGATAGTTGTTTTTCTGGTCGTACTGGCTCGTCTCCTTGCCCTGAAAGCTCTGGATGACCTCCTGCGAGATAATCGTCTTTCCGCGGTCCATATCGTACGTATCTTTGATGACGCGGAAATCCTGGTCGATAATCAGGATTCTGCCGCCGTAGATATTCGTCAGCATACTGAGCTGTCCGTTGATGACATCCGATCCAGGATCTTCCATGTAATTCTGCTGGATGAGCTGGTTGCAGATAATATCGCACTGATTTTTTACGGTAATGCTGCGCACCGATACCGCACGGTCCTCATAGCTGTTTACGACGCTCTTCTCAAGGATCACACACGGTACAATGCCGATGATCACAAGAATCACCGTGATGCGGAAGCGCAGACTCCGCAGAAACTTCCATTTTTCTTTGATTTTAAGCCTGGAAATAGTAACCAACTCCCCACTTTGTGTGAACGTACTTCGGTTCACTTGGATTTTTCTCGATCTTTTCGCGCAGACGGCGGATATGTACATCTACGGTGCGCACGTCGCCCGGGTACTCATAGCCCCAGACAATGTTCAGCAGGTTCTCTCTGCTGTACACCTTGTTCGGATTGAAGACGAGAAGCTCGAGCACATCGAACTCCTTCGCAGTCAGATTGATCTCGCGGTCTCCGATGAAGACTCTTCTGCCCTCGCAGTCGATCCGCAGGTCTTTCACCTGTACGACTTTTGCTTTCTCTTCTTTTGGCTCCTGGCGGGCCGCACGGCGCATGATGGCCTTGATGCGTGCTTTTACTTCCAGAATGTTGAACGGCTTTGTGATGTAATCATCTGCGCCGTATTCCAGTCCCAGGATTTTGTCCATGTCCTCGCCCTTTGCGGTCAGCATGACGATCGGAACGTTGGAAAATTCACGGATCTGCTGGCAGACGGACAGACCGTCCAGCTTTGGCAGCATCAGATCCAGAAGGATCATATCGTATTCTTTTTCTTTTGCCATGGAGAGTGCTTCCTCGCCGTCGTATGCGCAGTCAACCTCCATGCCGTCCTGCTCCAGGCTGAAGCGGATTCCTTTTACGATCAGTTTTTCATCATCAACTACAAGAACTTTCTTTGCCATTTCTTCTCCTTCTTGTTCTAAACCTCGATAGAACCCCTTATCTTTTCAAACATCTTTTCCTTGATGCCCTCAATGTTCATAATCTCCTCAATCGAACCAAACGGGCCGTTTGCTTCGCGGTAGGCGATGATGGCATCCGCACGGCTCTCTCCGATGCCGGAGAGTGTCATCAGTTCTTCTTTTCCGGCCGTGTTCAGGTTGACTTTACCGGAACCGAAAGCCTGCTCCGTGCCGCCCGTATTCTGCTGCGGCGTTTCCGGGATTTCCATGTTTTCTGCCTCCTCGCGCGTCCAGACGGTGATCTGCTCTCCGTCTTCGATTTTCCGTGCAAGATTGAGGATTTTTTCTTCAGCATCCGGCAGAAATCCGCCTGCCGCTTCCACAGCCTGCACTACGCGGCTTCCGCCCGGCAGCGTGTAGACGCCGGGGGAAGCGACCGCACCGCAGATATAAACCTGCACCGTTTCTTCCGGTGCTGCCTCCTGTGCCTCACGTTTTTCCGGAATGCCTGTGGTTTCTCCGGCGCTTTTTCCGGAAACCGTCTGCTCCTCATCCATTTCCTTCTGATTTTCGGAAACGGTTTCCGCCGTGCTCCCGCCTGTGCTATCTGACAGTTTGTATTCTGTATCCCTGTGGTTGCATCCGCAGAGCAAAAAAACCAGCATCGCCGCCAGTATTTTTGCATGTTTTCTGCCTCTGTTCTGCTGTTTTTTCAATTTCATGCTGTGTACTCCCTTCCGCTTCGCATCTGACGCGCAAGGGTCCCTTGTGTACGCATAACTACGTTTCTATTGTATCGGAGAAACCATAAAAATACAAGTAGAAATCTTAATCGTTATTCCCACTGAAACACTACAATTCCCACAACTGCCACTGCCATGCCGAGCAGCTTGCGCACGGTGAAATCCGTTTTTTCCATACCGAAAAGGCCGAACAGTTCAATCAGCCACGCCGCTGCGAGCTGGGAAATGACGATCAGCATCGCCGCCTTCGCCGGGCCGAGCCCTGCCATACTCCGGATAACCGTGATCGTGATAAACGCGCCAATTGCCCCGCCAAGCAGCAGATACCACGGCTTTACGCGGAACAGATCCCCGATGGGCTCCCTCCCGGTGATGCACCATGCCGCAAGACAGACGGCAAACGCACTGATCTGCACCCAGCCGGCCGCAAGCCATGTACTCGTCTGTTTCGTCACCTCTGTGTTGAAAACGCCCTGAATACTCATCAGTGCGCCGGAAAGCAGCGCTGTTAAAATTCCCGCCATTGATTTTTCCTCCTGCTGTTTTTTTATGTACTCCCGGAGTACATTTTATACTATTCCTTTTTTCCCCGTTTTTATACAGAACTCAGGGACAGCAGGAAAACAGCCGCCCGGTCTCCTGCGCAGGAAACCAGACGGCTGTCTATTTCACATTACTGTAATGCTTTCTCCAGTTTTTCAATCATCTCATCGATGTCATCTTTCGTAATTACAAGCGGCGGTACTATACGAAGAACGTCGCTTCCGGCGGAAATCACAAGAAGTCCGTTCTCAATCGCGCGGTTGATGACTTCTCCGACCGGACGGCCCGTTACGACAAGGCCCTGCATAAAGCCTTTTCCACGGCGTGCTGCGAGGCAGTCATATTTTTCCACCAGCTCGTCAAGCTTTTTCTCCAGATACGGAGCCGTCTCTGCTACATGCTCTACGACATGCTGTTTCTCATAGCATTCAAATACAGCATTGACAGCCGCGCAGGCCAGCGGGTTTCCGCCGTATGTCGTTCCGTGGTCTCCCGGAACGAGCGAATGCTCTGCCGTCTTTTTATTCAGCACGAAGGCGCCGACCGGAACGCCGCAGCCAAGTGCTTTTGCACACGTCATGACATCCGGCTGTACGCCGTAATCCTGCCATGCGAACAGCTTTCCTGTTCTTCCCATGCCGCACTGGATCTCATCGAGGATCAGCAGAATGTCGTGTTCGTCACACAGATCGCGCACGCCCTGTAAAAATTCTTTCGTTGCCGGATAGATACCGCCCTCGCCCTGTACAGTCTCCATGATGATCGCACATGTCTTGCCGGTAATCTGTGCCTTTACGCTCTCCAGATCATTAAAATCCGCAAATTTAATGCCGCCGATCAGCGGTTTGAACGGATCCTGATAATGCGTATTTCCTGTTACAGAAAGCGCTCCAAGGCTTCTTCCATGGAAGGAATGGTTCATCGCGATGATCTCGTGATCGTTGCTGCCGTCTTTTAAGTAGGCGTATTTTCTCGCCACCTTAATGGCTCCCTCAATCGACTCGGTACCGCTGTTCGTAAAGAATACTTTATCCATGCCGGATGCCTTCGCGAGTTTTTCTGCGGCAGAGCCCATCGGCACATTGTAGAACAGGTTGGAAACATGGATCACTTTGTCGATCTGATCTTTCACTGCTTTTTTATAATCATCATTGCTGTAGCCGAGCGCATACACCGCGATGCCGGCTGCAAAATCCAGATATGCCTTTCCGTCCGTGTCATACAGATGAACTCCCTCGCCGTGATCGATCACGAGCGGAAACCGGTTATAGGTGTGGAGCACGTACTGCTCGGTCTGTTCCATATACTCATTCGTCTTCATGATTGAATTTCTCCTTGTTTTCCCCTAAAATAGCCGTACCAATTCCTTTGTTCGTAAAGATCTCAAGCAGCAGGCAGTGCGGGATTCTTCCGTCCATGATGTGGACTCTCGATACGCCGTTCTCGATCGCATCGATGCAGCCCTGCAGCTTTGGAATCATGCCGCCGCCGACATTTCCGTTTGTGATGAGATCTCTTGCTTCCTGTACGTGGAGCTCGGAAATCAGGCTCTCCGGATCCTTCGGATCTTTGTAGACACCCTCGATATCGGTCAGGAATGCCAGTTTTTCTGCATTTAACGCCTCAGCGATGGCGCATGCCGCGTCGTCTGCGTTGATGTTGTAAGTATTGAAATCATCATCCATGCCGACCGGGCAGACAACCGGAAGAAAGTCGTTCTCTAAAAGATCGTACAGCACCTTCGGGCTTACGTTCTTGATATTTCCAACGAAGCCGATATCCTCGCCCTTGGACAGCTTCTTCTCTACATTTAAGAGTCCGCCGTCTTTTCCGCTGATGCCGACAGCATTAACTCCGAGTGACTGAATCATGGTGACAAGCTCTTTGTTGACCTTATTCAGCACCATCTCTGCGACTTCCATCGTATCGGCATCCGTTACACGAAGGCCGTTGACGAACTTCGGTTCCATGCCGACTTTTCCGACCCAGCGGCTGATTTCCTTTCCGCCGCCGTGTACGATGATCGGTTTGAAGCCGACCAGTTTCAGAAGAACCACGTCCTGGATGACGTTTCTCTTTAACTCTTCATCCACCATTGCGCTTCCGCCGTATTTGATGACAATGATTTTGCGGTTGAACCGCTGAATATAAGGAAGTGCCTCGATCAGCACATTTGCTTTGTCCAGATACATCTGATTTACCATGATTTTTTCTCCTCTTATGCTCTTTTCCCGTGCCTGTTCCGGATCCGGTCAGGAACGATAATCTGCGTTGATTTTTACGTAATCGTAGGTCAGGTCGCAGCCCCATGCCGTTGCTGTCGCTTCTCCCATGTGGATGTCAGCGATCGCAGTTACCTTCTGCTCGGAGAGGATCTTCGTTGCCTCCTCCTCGCTGTAGTCAACGGCAACACCTTTCGTAATAATCTGCATTTTTCCGGCTGCACTCTCAAAATAGAGATCTACATTTTCCGGATCGAATTTTGCTCCGGAGTAACCCATGGCGCAGAGGATTCTTCCCCAGTTTGCGTCGTGGCCGAAGATCGCCGCTTTCGTCAGACTCGATGTAATGACGGACTTTGCCAGTGTCACGGCCTGCTCCTTGCTCTCGGCTCCCTGAATGGTCACTTCAAACAGCGCGGTTGCTCCCTCGCCGTCGCCTGCGATATGCATCGCCTGTGTTTTATTAACCTCAAAGAGTGCTTCTTTAAAGATCTTGTAGTCCTCATTTTCTTCGGTAATTTCCGGGTTTCCGGCAAGGCCGTTTGCCAGAAGAAGAACGGTATCGTTGGTGGAAGTATCGCCGTCTACGGAAACCATGTTGTAGGTATCCGGTACAACTTCGCTCAGTGCTTTCTGCAGCATCTCTTTCGAAATATTGGCATCGGTTGCCACAAAGCTCAGCATGGTGCACATATTCGGATGGATCATGCCGGAGCCCTTGCACATGCCGCCGATCGTTACGGTTTTTCCGCCGAGTTCGATCTGAACAGCAACTTCCTTCGGCTCGGTGTCGGTTGTCATGATCGCCTGTGCTGCTGTAGCTGCGGCTTCTCTTGTAGCTGCAAGCTGCGGTTTCAGCATTTCCACGCCGGCTGCGATCTTATCGATCGGGATCTGTTTTCCGATAACACCGGTCGATGCAACGAGAACGGAGTCCTCTGGAATGGAAAGTGCAGCTGATGCTGCCTCCGCGGTTTTTCTGCAGTAGCCATAGCCCTCCTCGCCGGTGCATGCGTTGGCGATTCCGCTGTTGCAGACGATTGCCTGTGCGGTTGGATGGTTGTATACAATCTCCTGGTCCCATTTGACCGGAGCTGCTTTTACGATGTTTGTAGTAAAGGTTCCTGCTGCTACGCACGGTACCTCGCTGTAGACAAGTGCCATATCCTTTACGCCCTGTTTTTTAATTCCTGCTGCGCCGCCTGCTGCCTGAAAACCTTTTGCAGCAGTGATGCCTCCTTCAATCTTTTTCATTCTTTTATCCTCGCTTTTCGTAAATTCCGTCTGTTGTCTGCTTCTGTCTTTTTTACGGGAACATCGGCGGCATGCACAGGCCTTCGTTTTCCGGCAGGCCGAACATCAGGTTCATATTCTGTACCGCCTGTCCTGCTGCGCCTTTGACCAGGTTGTCCATCGCACCCATCATGATGATTCGTTTCGTTCTCGGATCGATCTTGAAGTTGACATCCACATAGTTGCTTCCCTCAACCCATTTCGTCTGCGGGCAGACATCCTTATCGAGAACACGTACAAACTGCTCGTTGGCATAATACTTATCGTAAACGGCTTTAACCTCTTCGTAAGTCACATCTTTTTTCAGGGATGCATATGCCGTTACGAGAATGCCGCGGTTCATCGGAACAAGATGCGGGGTGAAATTCAGGGTGATCGGGTAGCCGGCTGCATAGGAAAGCTGCTCCTCGATCTCCGGTGTGTGGCGGTGGCCGGCAACGCCGTATGCCTTGATGTTTTCATTGACCTCACAGTAGAGGTTGTCCACTTTCGCTCCTCTTCCTGCTCCGGAAGTTCCGGATTTTGCATCGATAATGATGGTGTTGCCATCAATGAGGTCTTCCTTTAATAAAGGATAAATCGAAAGAGTCGAGCAGGTCGGATAGCATCCCGGGTTTGCCACGATGCGCGCCTGTTTTACTTTCTCACGGTTGATCTCGCACAGTCCGTAAACCGCCTCGTCGATATACTGCGGGGATTTGTGTTCGATCTTGTACCACTCTTCATACGTTTTTACATCTTTAATACGGAAATCGGCGCTCAGGTCGATGACCTTTACTTTCGAAAGAATTTCATCATTTACCAGGGAAGCACAGAGTCCCTGCGGAGTTGCTGTAAAAATGACGTCTACTTCCTTTGCAAGCTGCTCCATGTTGTCGTCCTTGCAGACATCGTCTACTAACTGAAACATATTCTGGTAAACCGACGCATATTTCTTATCGATATAGCTTCTGGAACCATACCATTTAATCTCCACATCTTTGTGTCCCAGGAGAATACGCACCAGCTCGCCTCCTGCATATCCTGTAGAACCGATAATTCCTGCTCTGATCATACCTTTTTCTCCTTTTTTCTTTCGCCCGTTTTCTTGTCTTGCCGGACATTTTTTCTTTTCTCTTTATGATAGCTCAATTATTTTCTTTTTTCAATGAAAAATCTTTGTTTTCTGCTGTCATATACCGTCGATTGCATAAGTATACACCTTAAATGTATATTATGCAAGTTTTTTTTGAATTTCTGAAAAAAAGCTTGCATAATCCTGTCGTATGATGTATATTTTAGTCATCGAAGATGCACCGCGCATATAGGTGCACGAGAAATCCAAGGAGGATCTTACATTATGAAAGAAAAAGTTGTACTTGCCTATTCCGGCGGACTTGATACTACTGCCATTATCCCGTGGCTGAAAGAGACCTTTGACTATGAAGTAATCTGCTGCTGCATCGACTGCGGCCAGGGAAACGAGCTGGTTGGCCTCGATGAGAGAGCAAAACTTTCCGGCGCTTCCAAATTATATATTGAAAACGTTATCGACGAGTTCAGTGAAGACTTCATCATGCCGTGCGTAAAAGCAGGCGCTGTTTATGAGAACAAATACCTGCTCGGTACTTCCATGGCACGTCCGGTTATCGCAAAGAAACTCGTTGAGATCGCAAGAAAAGAAGGTGCTGTTGCCATCTGCCACGGTGCTACCGGTAAAGGAAATGACCAGATCCGTTTCGAGCTCGGCATCAAAGCCCTTGCTCCGGATATCAAAGTAATCGCTCCTTGGAGAATGACCGATGTATGGACCATGCAGTCCCGTGAAGACGAGCTGGATTACTGTAAAGCACACGGCATCGACCTTCCGTTTGATGCAAACCACAGCTACAGCCGTGACCGTAACCTGTGGCACATCAGCCATGAGGGACTTGAGCTTGAGGATCCGTCCAACGAGCCGAACTACGACGATCTTCTCGTACTGACCACTCCTCCGGAAAAAGCTCCGGACGAAGGCGAGTACGTAACCATGACCTTTGAGGCCGGCGTTCCGAAGACCTTAAACGGAAAAGAAATGAAAGTTTCTGAAATCATCACCGAGCTGAACAAGCTGGGCGGAAAACACGGCATCGGTATTGTTGATATCGTTGAGAACCGTGTTGTCGGCATGAAATCCCGCGGTGTTTATGAGACTCCTGGCGGAACCATCCTGATGGCTGCACATGAGCAGTTAGAGGAGCTGATTCTCGACCGTGAGACCCTGAAAACAAAGAAAGATCTCGGAAACCTGCTTGCTGAGGTTGTTTACGAAGGAAAATGGTACACTCCTCTGCGCGAGGCAATCCAGGCATTCGTTGATGTAACCCAGAAATACGTAACAGGCGAAGTAAAATTCAAACTGTTCAAAGGCAACATCATCAAAGCCGGCGAGTCTTCTCCGTACAGCCTGTACAATGAGTCTCTTGCTTCCTTCACCACCGGCGATCTCTATGATCACCACGATGCAGACGGATTCATCACACTGTTCGGTCTGCCGCTGAAGGTTCGTGCAATGAAGATGCAGGAGCTGGAGAAAAACAACAACAAATAAGATCTGATCCTATGGATTCCCAAAAGAAAGCGGACTCGCTCCGCTTTCTTTTTTTGCGCGTAAAAAGGACCCGCCCATTTCAGGCAGGTCCCTTTGTTGCCAGGCATATCAATAATTGGTCCAGTGGACCAATTTTGATTATTCGTAATATGCGTCGATTCCGTCTGCAATTCCCTGTGCCATCTTATCGCGGTACGATTCGGTTGCCATCAGGCGGTCCTCGGAAGGATTGCTCATGAAGCCAAGCTCAATGATCGTGACCGGAATGGTGCTCCAGTTGATGCCGCTCATGGAGTCGGTGTAAATCACATCGCGGTTCTTCGCGCCGGTGTCTTTGCAGAATGCTGCGATCATCTTCTGGGAGAGCTTCTGGCTCTTGCTGATCACATCACCGGAAAGGTACGTATTTCTGCTGCTCGGTGCCATCGTGAGTGCTCCGTAAACCGACTGGTTCGAATCGCCGTTCGCGTGTACACGCACGAGAATGTCTGCTCCGTTCTGCGCGGCAAGTTTTGCACGCTCGGAGTTGCTGATATTGACGTCGTGCGTCTCGCGGATCATGTAAACATCGTAGCCGCGCTCCTCAAGGATATCGCGTACCTTTAAGGATACCGCAAGGTTCAGCTCATACTCATTGATGCCGGTTGCCACACCGCATGTTCCGGAAGCAACCTTCGCCTTATAGGTCGATGATCCCGGTCCGATCGGCTCTTTCTCGCTGTTTCCTCTTCTCTGGTGTCCTGCGTCGATTGCCACGCAGATATTTTTGCTGTTCCGGCGGACACCGTTTTTATCAACGTAATAGCCGTCGATGTAGGTATCCTTATAGATGCCTCCCCAGCTTCGGAAGTAATACGTTTTTCCGTCCACTTCCTGCCAGCCGTTCTTGTAAATACCGCCCCAGCTCCTGAAGTAATACGTTGCGCCTTTGATCGTTACCCACTGGCTCTTATACATGCCGCCCCAACTCCGCAGGTAATACCAGTTATTATCATACCACAGCCATTCACTGTGCATCATTTTGCCGTCCTGCCTCAGATAATACCAGTTCTTGTCATACAGCAGCCAGCCTTCCCCTTTTGGGGTTCCGTTGCTGTCCATGTAATACCAGTCACTGCCCTTGGCCGCCCAGGCGTTCACGCGCATGCCGCCCCAGCTTTCAAAGTAATAATCAACGCCGTCAATCGTCTGCCAGCCGGTACTCATCACACCGTCTGCGTCTACATGGTACGTTCTCTTATCATGCACAAACCACTGATTCGTTCTGAGGCTTCCGTCCTCATTCAGATAGTACCATGTTCCGCCGACTTTTTTCCAGCCCTGGAATCCGGCTCCGCCCCAGCTCTCGAAGTAGTAGAGCGTTCCGTCAATCTTCTGCAGTCCGGTGCTCATCACACCGTTTTCATCTACATGGTATGTTCTCTTGTCGTGAACGAACCATTCATTCGTTTTGACGCTTCCGTCCTCGTTCAGATAGTACCATGCCCCGCCGACTTTTTTCCAGCCTTTGTATCCGGCTCCGCCCCAGCTCTCAAAATAATAGAGCTTTCCGTCGACCATCGAAAGACCCGTGCACATGATTTCGTCTGCATTCAGATAATATCTCCGGTTCAGATGGGTGATCCACTCGCTGGCGGCCATCGTGCCGTCTTCTTTTCTGTATTTCCAGCTTCCGTCCTCCTGTTTCACCCAGCCGGCAGGAAGTTTCTCTTCCGGCTCCTGTTCGTTGTCCTCACCTGGAATCGTAACCGCCGGCGTCTCGTTTTCCGAAGTACCGCTCTGCTCCTGTACTGCCGCTTCCTCATCCGAATTCTGCTCGGAACTTTCCGTCTCATCCTGCTGCCAGGTTACGGCCGTGCCGTCATTTTCTGCTGCGCTTACCCTTGCTGGAAACGCCCAGCCTCCTGCCGCAACGGCCGCTGCGATCAGCAGTGCTGCGATTTTCTTTTTTGCCATCTGGTTTTCCTCCTTCCTTTTATCGCGCCATCTGGTAAATCTCATATACTTCCTGTGCGCCCAGCTTGCGGATGCGGGACAGTTTTACAGTGTCCTGCTGTGTTGCATCCATGGAAAGGGCACGCAGATCCTCATCCGACGGGTTCGGGATATCAAGCTCATGCAGGGAGGTCGGCATGCCGAGCGAATGGAAGAACGCTACTGTGCGCTCAATGCCTTCCGTTGCCCGTTTGTGATCGCTTCCTTCTGTGATACCCCATACCTTTTCAGCAAACCGTGCAAACCGCCAGAGAACCGACTCCTCATCGTACTGGTATTTCGCCCAGGCACCCCAGACTGCCGCCAGGGATGCGCCGTGTGCTACATCGTATTTTGCACTTAACGCATGGCCGAATTTATGTACCGAAAAATCTTTGCCGCGTCCGCACTCCGTCAGTCCATTGTGTGACAGGCTTCCGCACCACATGATTTCCGCCATCGCATTGTAATCGGATGGGTTTTCCAGAACCTTCGGTCCGTTTTTGATTACGGTACGGAGGAGTCCCTCTGCGATCTCGTCCGTCATCTCGCACTGGCTCTCCGGAATGAAATAGCGCTCCATCGTGTGCATCATGATGTCGGTTACTCCGCAGGCAATCTGGTATTTCGGCAGGGTTGCTGCCAGCTCCGGGTTCATGATGGCAAATTTGCAGCGGTTGAACGGCGTGTTGATGCCGGCCTTTTTGCCGATTGCCTCGTTTGTCAGAACTGCTGAATCGCTCATCTCGCTTCCGGCTGCCGGAATGGTCAGAACTGCTCCCACCGGGAGAGATTTTGTCAGCGGTACTTTTTTCGTCCAGATATCCCAGAGTGCCTCCGCCGGATTTGCAGCTCCATGCGCAACGGCTTTTGCGGTGTCAATCGAGCTTCCGCCGCCGACGGCAAGAATAAAGTCTGCCTGCATTTCCACTGCTTTTTTCACACCCTCCTCGGCAAGGGCAAGTCTCGGGTTCGGTTTTACGCCGCCAAGCTCTTCAAAGGCAAGGCCCTCTTTTGCAAGAGATGCTTCCACTCGGTCCAGAAGACCGCTCCGTTTCGCACTTCCGCCTCCGTAAACGACGAGCACCTTTGTGCCGCCCCATTTCTTTACCTCAGCGCCTGCCTGGTTTTCCGTCTCTTTTCCGAACACGACTTCCGTCGGGGTATACTGTATAAACTGATCCATCTTCTTATTTCCTCCCTGCATTTTTATTCTTCATAAATCCGTACGTTTTCCGAGCTTACGCGGTAAAGATCGTCTCTCCTGTTTTCCAGAGACGGGATTTCATTTCTTGTCCGCTCCAGCACTTCCGGGTCCAGCTCTGCGATGAGTACCTGCGGGGTATCATCCGCCTCCGCAAGAATTTCGCCGTCCGGCGCAATGATCATGGAATGGCCGTACGCCTCAAACCGCGCTTTCTGGCCGCACTGGTTGGCGGCGAGCACGTAGCATCCGTTTTCAATGGCGCGCGTGCGCAGCAGTGCTTCCCAGTGGCGCTCTCCCGTTGCTTTCGTAAAATCTGCCGCTATCAGAAATGCATCTGCTCCGGAGGATGCCATCAGCCGGTACTGTTCCGGAAAGCGGATATCGTAGCAGATGCTCATGCCGAACAGGCCAAGCGCCGTGTCCGCAAGAACAATTTCATTTCCCGGGCAGATCTCGCGTGATTCTTCGTAAGAGACGCTGCCCGGAATATTTACGTCAAACATATGTATTTTGCTGTATTCTGCAATCGTTTCTCCATCTGGTCCGAACAGGAACGACGTGTTGGACGGACGCCCCGGATGGCGCCGCACCGTCATGCTGCCGCAGTGCAGATAGACACCGTACCGTTTGGCAAGGCTGGAAAACCGGCGGCTGACGTAGCCCGGCACTGCACTTGCGTGGCCCGGCATGTCTGCTCCCGTGTATTCTGCAGTCTCCGGGAAAAGAATCAGCTTCGCTCCCTGTTCCGCCGCCTCCCGCACATACTGCTCGGCCATACGCATATTTTCATTCATATCCGGCCCGGAATCCATCTGCACCAGGCCTGCAATTATTTTTTCCATTCTTTCGTCCCCTCGTTTCACATATTATCTTGTGATTTTTCCGCTTATACTCTCACTTATTATATCTCATATTTTCCAAAACAGCTACCCAAATTCGCAATTTTCATACCTTTTGCAGCTTTTATTTTTTAATTTTTGAAAATAACAATTGACAAATCCGGAAAACAGGAGTAGCTTAGAATCATAAGCTGTCGTGTTCGATCAGATGCGGCAGAAAAAATCACGAAAGGAGAACACCACTTATGATCAATCTCATTTATGCATCCAGCGTAAAACAGAATAAACTTCGTATGGCGATCAAACCAGGTGGCTGCCCTTCTTTCGAAATTCTTTGTAAGCATTAAATCTGCATAACAAATCTTTATGCATTCTTTATGCCTGCTATTTCGCACAGAAGGCGCGGTACGTCGATACTGCGGCTTTTTTTATTGCTATAAACAGTACGAAACCGTTCTTTCCGGCTTCGCTCCGTTTCCGGCAGGCAGATTCCGCGGTCTTCTTACCGCATCGATTCCCTTCTTTTATATACAAACGCAGCCTTCGCTTTCGTTTCCCGTTGTTCCGTTCCCACACTTACGGAGCTTTTGAAAGCCTATGTTCTGCCAGACACCCAAACGACATCAATGAGGAGGTTTTAACATTCATGAAGAAAAATCCAATCGGTAAGTACCTGCTCCAGAACTGGTACTACTACGTTTTCGCTTTTGGTTCCATGGCCTTAAGTGTCTTTCTCGATATGCTCGCGCCGCTTGTCACGCTGCACATCGTGGACGACGTGCTGGTCGGCCGCAAAATGGAGCTGCTCTGGAAATACCTTGCCGCCTTTCTTCTGATCGGTGCCGCCAAAGCCCTGTTTCAGTACATCAAAGAATTTTTATTCGATGTCAGCAGCGTCCGCGTCGCCAGCCAGATGAGGGGCAACCTGTTCCGCCACGTCCAGCGGCTTTCGGTGGAATACTTTGACAAAAACAATACCGGCGAACTCCTCGCCCGCGTGCGCGACGACGTTGACCGGATCTGGGATATCCTCGGCTTTGCCGGCATGCTGATCTTAGAAGGCCTGATCTGTATCGTGATGGCAATGGTCAGCATGGTCAAACTGGATCTGCCGCTGACACTCGTCTCCGTGGCGATCCTTCCTTTCGTCGCAGGCATTGCAATCCGCCTCGAAAAAGAACTCGACCGCGTCTACGATGCGATCAGCGAGGAAAACGCCGTCATGAATACCGTTGCACAGGAAAATCTCGCCGGTGTCCGCACCGTCAAATCCTTTGCACGGGAACCGTATGAGATCAAAAAATTCCGGAAACACAATCAGAAATACTGCGATCTCAACATGGATCAGGCGCGCGTCCTGATGAAATACGATCCCGCCATCTCGTTTCTTACGAAGCTGATGCGCGTGCTCGTCCTTCTCGCGGGCGGCTACGGTGTCATCCACGGACGCATTACGCTCGGTGTTTTAACGGCCTTTATGGAGTACACCTCCAAGATCACCTGGCCGATCGAAAACGTCGGCTGGCTCGGCAACTGCTTCGCTTCTGCGATCGCTTCCAACAAGAAGCTGAACAAAATTCTCGCAGAGGAGCCGCAGATCGCAGAGCCGGAACATCCGGTGGAGCTTTCAAAGCTTCCGGGTGACCTGGAATTCCATCACGTCGATTTCTCCCTGCATGACACACCGATTCTGCAGGATATCGACTTTACCTTAAAGCAGGGCCACACACTCGGCATCATGGGTATGACGGGTTCCGGAAAAACAACCATCGTCAATCTGCTCGAGCGTTTTTACGATGTCACCGACGGTTCCATCTGTCTCGACGGCCACGACATCCGCACCCTGCCGCTGCGCACCGTGCGCGATACTTCTTCCGTCGTCATGCAGGACGTCTTCCTGTTCTCAGATACCATTTCTGAGAATGTCCGCCTCGGCAGCCGCAGCACGATGAAATCCGAGGAGGTACATAACGCTGTCTCCGCTGCGTGTGCTTCCGAGTTCGTCGACCATCTTTCGGATCAGTACGAAACCGTCATCGGCGAGCGCGGCATGGGACTTTCCGGCGGCCAGAAGCAGCGTCTTTCCATCGCACGCGCCCTGGCAAAACAGGCTCCGATCCTCGTACTGGATGATTCCACCTCGGCGCTCGATATGGAGACCGAATACGAAATCCAGAGCCATCTCGCCGAGAAAAAAGATGTTTCCAAGATCATCATTGCCCACCGCATTTCTTCGGTGCAGAGTGCCGATGAGATCCTGTATCTCGATCACGGACGCATCGCCGAGCGCGGCACGCATGAGAGTCTGATGGCACAGAAAGGCCTGTACTACTCCACCTGGGAGGCTCAGTACGGTGATTACCATAAAGCAAAGGCAGCCCTCGAGCAGGCACTTCCTGCCAATGCTTAATTCAATTTAATCTGTTACCCGACAACTTCTGTATTTACTTACCCGTTAAGAGAGGAACAATACGATTATGGCTATCAATTCCAGTAAAGTAGATGAAGAGCAGAAAGAGGTCTTAAAGAGCGCGACCATCCGCCGCCTCTTCTCCTACTTAAAAAATTATAAACGCCAGGTTGCCGTCGTTCTCGTGGTTCTCGCCGTTACCATCGCGATTTCCACCGTGAACCCGCTGCTCCTGGAGTACGCCATCGATGTCAACATTGCGCAGAAAGACTGGCGCGGGCTTGTTGCCCTCTGCGTATTCATGGTTGTGATCAACCTGGTTTACGCGGCCGGTGTCCGCCTGCGGATGCTTCTGATGGCGCGCATTACCAACAACATTCTTCTGGAAATCCGTGACGAGCTCTACACGCATATCCAGACCTTAAGCTTCAGCTTTTTCGATACCCGCCCGGCCGGAAAGATTCTGGCGCGCATCATCGGCGATGTCAACTCGTTAAAAGATGTGCTGAACGACGGTGTCACAAAGCTGATTCCGAACATTCTCACGATCATCGCCATTCTGGTGATCATGATGATCAAAAACATCTGGCTCTCCTTAAGTGCGATTCTCGTGCTGCCGCTGATCGCTATCGGCATGTATTTTATTCAGATCGTCGCACACAAGAGATGGCAGACGTTCCGGAAAAAATCTTCCAATGTTACGGCGTATATCCACGAGGACTTCTCCGGTATCCGCATCATCAAGAGCTTTACCGCGGAGCAGGAATCGCAGGGCGAGTTTGACCGGCTTCTTCTTGAGCATCAGAACTCCTTTATCCATGCGGTTCGTCTGGCAGATGGTTTTTCCGCTGTGATCGAGGTGACCTGGGGCATCGGAACGTTTCTTCTGTATTTTATCGGTATTTCCGTGCTCGGCGTGGATGCCGTTCCGATCGGTACCTTCACGGCGTTTGCGATGTATCTGACGATGTTCTGGGATCCGATTCAGAACCTGGCCGGCTTTTACAACAAGCTGATTACGAACCTTTCCGCTGCGGAGCGAATCTTTGAGATCCTCGACACACCGGCGGAGGTTGCCGACAAGCCTGGCGTCACCGAACTGCCGCCGATCAAAGGAGAGGTTACATTTGACCATGTCAGCTTTGCCTACTCCGATGATCCGGACACGCTGGTATTAAAGGATGTCAGCTTTACAGCGGCTCCTGGCGAGACGATCGCACTCGTCGGCCCGACCGGCGCCGGAAAGACAACGATCGTCAATCTGATCAGCCGTTTCTACAACATTACCTCGGGAACGGTCCGCGTCGACGGCCACAGCCTGACGGACGTCTCCATCAACAGCCTGCGCGCACAGATGGGTGTGATGACGCAGGACAACTTCCTCTTCTCCGGCACGATCCGCGACAACATTGCGTACGGAAAGCTCGATGCCACAGAGGAAGAAATCATTGCCGCTGCAAAAGCGGTTCATGCCCATGACTTTATCATGGAACTGCCGGACGGCTATGACACCGAAATCAGTGAGCGCGGTGCCCGTCTTTCGAACGGCCAGCGCCAGCTCCTCGCCTTCGCCAGAACGATGGTCTCTGATCCGAGAATCCTGATCCTCGACGAAGCGACGTCCAGCATCGACACGCAGACAGAGATTCAGGTGCAGCAGGGCATCGAAAGCCTGTTAAAAGGCCGTACCTCGTTCATCATTGCGCACCGTCTTTCCACTATTAAAAATGCGGACCGGATTTTCGTAATTGACCATGGAAAGCTTTTTGAGCAGGGAACCCACGACGAACTGATGGCAAAACAGGGCGCGTACTACCAGCTCTATCAGGCACAGTTCCGCCGGGTATCATAATCCGGTTTCACAAAACATATCAAATATCTGCAAAAAGCTGCTTCCCCGTTCCTGGCGGACGCGGCTTTTTGTGTCTTTCCTTGACAAATGAATCACCCCTGCTATATGATGGTAACTGATCTTTTTTCGGAGGGTTACACTCTCCGTCTGCCGCTTCCCACTCCTGCGGCATTTGTTACTGAACGGTCTGATACGGAGCTTTTTCACAATGCTTCCGTATTTTCTTTCAGAAAGGAGTATCATGACGTTTTTTTCCAGAAAACATTTACGCCTTCTCCTCCTTCCTGCGCTCCTTCTTCTGACGGGCTGCGCAGGTTCCGCAAAGGAGACGGCGGATTCCACAGAGAACGAAAAGCTCTCCGCCGTGGCGACCATTTTTCCGCAGTACGATTTTCTGCGAGCCATCGGCGGCGATCACCTCGATCTCCACATGCTGCTTTCCCCGGGCGCAGAAAGCCACTCATTTGAGCCGACACCGGGCGATATGATCACAGTTTCCGAATGCGATCTCTTCGTCTACGTCGGCGGCGATTCCGATGCCTGGGTAGAAACCATTCTCGATTCCGTCGATACCTCGAACAAGGAAGTCGTCACACTGATGGACTGCGTTGATACCGTTGCCGAGGAAACCGTCGAGGGAATGGAGACCCACGGCCACGCGCACGACCATGAGGACGAGGATGCGGACCACGAGGATGAACACCACGACGAAGACGAATCCCACGGCGAGCAGGATGAGCACGTCTGGACCTCGCCGAAAAATGCAATGCGGATTGTCCAGAAGCTCTGCGATGCACTCTGCCGCCTCGACCCGGAAAATGCGGACGACTATCGGGCAAACACTGCTTCGTACCTCGCTTCGCTTACCTCCCTCGATGAGGAATTTTCCGATGTCACCACAAACGCCAGCCGCCATACGATCGTTTTCGGCGACCGTTTCCCGTTCCGCTATTTCGCGGATGCCTACGGTCTCGACTACTACGCGGCGTTCCCCGGCTGCTCCTCGGAATCCGAGGCGAGCGCCAAAACACTTTCTTTTTTAATTGACAAGATCAAAGAAGAACAGATTCCTGTCGTCTTCCACACCGAGCTGTCCAATGAAAAAATGACAGACTGCATCTGTGAGGCGACCGGCGCGAAAAAGCTGCTGCTTCACTCCTGTCACAACGTATCCAAAGATGATTTCGAAAACGGCGCCACGTATCTTTCCCTGATGGAACAGAACGTCGCCGCCTTAAAGGAGGCTCTGAACTAATGGCTCTACTTACCTGCAGTGATGTCACCTTCTCCTACGAGGGTATCCCGGTCCTGACCGATGTCAACTTTACCCTGGAAGCCGGCTCCTACCTCTGTATTGTGGGCGAGAACGGTTCCGGTAAAAGTACCCTGGTCAAGGGACTGCTTCACTTAAAAAATCCGTCCACCGGCTCGATCACAACCGGTGACGGTCTTCACCCGAGCGAGATCGGCTATCTGCCGCAGCAGACCGCAGCACAGAAGGATTTCCCGGCGAGCGTCTGGGAAGTCGTGCTGTCCGGCCGGCAGAACCATCCGCATTTTCCGCCCTTCTACACAAAGGCGGACAAAGAGGACGCGCTCCGCAATATGGAGCTTCTTGACCTCCTTCCATTAAAGAAACGGTGCTACCGCGATCTCTCCGGCGGCCAGCAGCAGCGCGTACTTCTTGCACGGGCGTTATGTGCCACGAAAAAACTGCTGCTCCTCGACGAGCCGGTCACCGGCCTTGACCCGGTCATGACAAATGAAATGTACCAGCTCATCCGCCGCATCAACCGCGAGCAGAACGTCACGATCATCATGGTTTCCCACGATATCCGCAATATTCTGCCGGACGCAACGCACATTCTCCAGCTCGACCAGAAGCAGGTCTTCTTCGGTCCGACGGACGAGTATCTGAAAACTGAGGCGGGAAAACAGTTTTTAGGAGGTGCTGACTTATGATTTCGAATCTGCTGAAAATGCTTTCTTATCCGTTTATGCAGCGTGCCCTCGTGGTCGGTATTCTCGTCTCATTGTGCGCTGCACTGCTTGGCGTCAGCCTCGTGTTAAAGCGCTACTCCATGATCGGCGACGGCCTCTCCCATGTAGGATTCGGCTCTCTTGCGATTGCAACGGCACTCGGCTTCGCTCCGCTTGCCTTCACAATCCCTGTCGTCGTGCTTGCCGCCTTTTTACTGCTCCGCATGAACGAATCCAGCAAGATCAAGGGAGATGCCGCTATCGGCCTGATTTCGAGCTCTGCGCTTGCGATCGGCGTCATCACCGTTTCGTGGTCCAGCGGCATGAACACCGATGTCAACAACTACATGTTCGGAAGCATCCTCGCGATGAGCGATGAGGACGTTGTGCTCTCTGTCGTTCTTTCGATTGTGGTTCTGATCCTGTTTGTCCTGTACTACAACCGTATTTTTGCCGTCACCTTCGATGAGACATTTGCCAAGGCAACGGGTGTCCGTGCCGAAGTTTACAACATGCTGCTGGCGTTCTTAACTGCCATCACAACTGTACTCGGCATGCGCATGATGGGCGCGCTTCTGATCTCCAGCCTGCTGATTTTCCCGGCACTGACCTCGATGCGTCTCTGCCATACCTTCCAGAGCGTGGTGATCTGCTCCGCGGTTCTCTCGGTGGTGTGCTTTCTCCTTGGCATGTCCCTCTCGTTTTTCCTGTCCTCCCCTGCCGGAGCGACGGTCGTAATCGTGAACCTGCTGGCATTCCTGATCTTTTCTGCGATTGCCAGAATCCGCGAGCATACCGCATAAAAAGTTTCCGATCTGGCCTGCTTTGTTTTACTGGAGGTATTTTATGAATCGAATTGTAATTGCACTTTTAAAACCGTTTTCCTTCATCCCGGCGATTCTGATGATGTCGATGATTTTCTCCTTCTCTTCCCAGAACGGAACGGAATCCTCACATCTCAGTGAAAAAGTGGCGCGCGGCATTTTCATCACGATCGACCACGTCATGGACCGCGGATGGGATGATGAGAAGATCCAGGAACTGGCTGACGAGTATCAGTACCCGGTGCGGAAGCTGGCTCATATGACAGAGTACTGTCTGCTTGCCATCTGTGTTTCGCTTCCGCTCTACGTCTACGGTCTGCGCGGCTTCGCGCTCACGTTTCTTGCCGGCATCCTCTGTGTCGCCTTTGCCGCGGGCGATGAGTTCCACCAGACGATGGTCGCCAACCGCGGCCCGTCGGTAAAGGACGTCGGCATCGACAGCATCGGCGTTCTCTTCGGCATCACGTTTGTACGGCTGTTCTGCTGGATTGCACTCGGCGGAAATACGAAAAAAAGAAAGCGGCGCAGACGGCGTTACTATTACTAAAAATATTGGATAACAGAAAAATCCCCGTTGGAAAAATCATTTCTCCTGAAACTGATTTTCCCAACGGGGATTTTTTCATTTTTCTTAAAAACAGCTCTTAGGAAAGTGAATCCGCATACGCCTGAATATCTGCCTTCATCTGAATCCAGGCATCCTCATGCTCCACGTAGTACAGAGGGCAGAGCTTTTCGGTTACATCATAGTGACGGATCACATCGTCCGAAGTCAGATTGAACCGCCTGCATAAGAAACCGGCGAGCCGGACCACAGAATTGTATGTCTCATCGGTAAATTCACCGCTGTCATCCGGGTGGCAGCATTCAATCGAGATCGTATCGAAATTACGCTGGTTCGATGCATACGACCATTCACTCGTCGGGATACACTGAACGACTTCTCCCTCGATGCCGACGACGAAATGGCTGCTGGCCTGCGCCTCCTGCGTCTCAGGCAGGTTTTCAAAGTAATCACGGTTCTGCATCGCCGTGCTTCCCGGGTTTGCGGTGTAGTGAATAACGATGCCGTCCACCTTTTTCAGCCTCGTCTGTGGTCTGGACCAGCTGTTCGGCGTCAGAAGCTCAACATCAATCGGCGGAGCGCCGGTCCAGTCGGTGATATCGTTGTCCTCATAATCAGAACCGGAATAGTCAACGGCCGTGATATCACTTGCCGTATTCGTATCGCTGCCATCTGCCGCTGCATCGCTCATCGCCGGGGCCGTTTTTGCCACACGGCGGATGCCGCTGTAAATGCCGGCGCAGATCAGCACCACCAGAACTCCCGTCAGAAACATTCTGCGGTGAAGCTGGCGCTGCCTCTGTTTTCTTGTCATTTTTCCCCGTCTCTTCTGTGCCATATGTTCTCTCCCCGCCGCAAATAAACGCCCCCCCTCATTTGAAAAGGCAGAAGCTGAAAAGTTTCTGCCCTTTCCCCCTTCTGCCTTTTGCGACTTTTTATTCTTATTTATCATCCACGCTGTAGTTCGGAGCCTCTTTGGTGATGTGGATATCATGCGGATGGGACTCTTTTAAGGATGCTGCGGAAATCTTCACGAATTTTCCGGTCTCCTTTAAGGTCTCAACATCTTTCGCTCCGCAGTAGCCCATACCGGAACGAAGTCCGCCGATCAGCTGGAATACAGTGTCCTCTACGAGGCCTTTGTATGCTACACGGCCTTCCACACCTTCCGGAACCAGTTTCTTGGCGCCGGTCTGGAAGTAACGGTCTTTGCTTCCGTTCTCCATGGCTGCGATGGATCCCATTCCACGGTATACTTTGTATTTTCTTCCCTGGAACAGTTCGAAATCTCCCGGGCTCTCATCGCATCCTGCGAAGATGCTTCCCATCATGCAGACATTGGCACCGGCTGCGATAGCCTTTGTCATGTCTCCGGAGTACTTGATACCGCCGTCGGCGATGATCGGAGTGCCCGTCTTCTTTGCTTCCTCATAGCAGTCCATAACGGCTGTGATCTGCGGTACACCGATACCTGCAACGACACGGGTCGTACAGATAGAACCAGGTCCGATACCGACTTTAACAGCGTCTGCTCCGGCTGCGATCAGGTCTCTTGTTGCCTCTGCGGTTGCCACGTTTCCGGCGATTACCTGCAGATCCGGATAATGCTCTTTGATGAGACGAAGTGTTTTGAAGATATTTGCGGAATGTCCGTGAGCGGAGTCGATGACGATCACGTCTACGTGTGCTTTTACCAGCGCATCGACACGATCGAGCACGTTTGCCGTGATGCCGACTGCGGCACCGCAGAGCAGACGTCCCTGCTCATCCTTGGCGGACAATGGGTACTTGATGGTTTTCTCGATATCTTTGATGGTGATCAGACCTTTGAGGTTGAAATCGTCATCGACAATCGGAAGTTTTTCTTTTCTGGATTTTGCAAGGATTGCTTTTGCCTCGTCCAGCGTAACGCCTACTTTTGCAGTGATCAGGTTTTCGCTGGTCATGGACTCTTTGATTTTCTTGGTGAAATCAGTTTCAAACTTCAGATCACGGTTTGTAATAATACCAACCAGTTTTCCGTTCTCGGTAATCGGGACACCGGAAATACGGAATTTTGCCATCAGATTATTGGCATCTTCCAGGGTGTGCTCCGGAGACAGATAGAACGGATCGGTGATAACACCGTTCTCAGAACGTTTTACTTTGTCTACTTCTTCTGCCTGCTGCTCAATCGACATATTCTTGTGAATAATACCGATTCCTCCCTGACGTGCCATGGCAATTGCCATACGGTGTTCTGTAACCGTATCCATGCCGGCGCTCATCATCGGGATGTTCAGTTTGATCTTCTTGGTCAGATGCGTAGTCAGATCTACCATATTTGGGGTTACTTCAGAATACTGCGGAACCAGAAGCACATCATCGAAGGTAATACCATCACCAATAATTGTACCCATTTTCTTATCTTCCTTTCTTCTTAAGTCTTTTTGATTTATCACCTAATTTAACACAAAACAAAAAAGCTGTCAATCCATAAATACTTTTCTTGGTGCGCGGTTGCGGATATCTTTTAACATCACTTCATCCGGTTCGAAGATCACCATCTGCATTGTGTTGTCCTTGGAGATCACAAATGCATACGGTTTGTGGCCCTGTCCTTCAATTCCGGAGGAATAGTTGTAACGTTTGATACTCTGGTTGTTTTTGTAGGAATCAAGCTGATGGGACTGGTACGGAGCCAGGATTTCCATGTTGGAAAGCTCATAGCTTGCGGCTCTTTTTCTTCTTGACTGCGAATAGATACGATCGATGTCGAGCTCGCCGTTGACGTACAGATACTCAAATTCTACCGAAAGCTTCGGGATAAAAATATAGTCTACGATTCCAAGTACCAGCGCAAGAAGCAGAATCAGCGGATTCATCATAATTCCTGCGGCTGCAAAAAGAACGGTAAAGAAGATCAGAACTCCTTTGATCGCCTTGTCTTTTCCTGTCTGCTGTTTTTTAACCAGCACTTCTGTGTACAGATCACTCATTTACTCCATCCTCCTCAAGATATTCGATCAGTTTTGCTGCATTGTCCGTGTTCTTGGCGTTGACCACAACGGTCAGGTAACACGGCTCATAGTACGTAAGGCCCATATCCTGGTATTTCTTCAGCCTGGAAATATCGAGGCAGGTATCTCCCGCCTGGATGCCGTATTTTTCGCACGTCGCCTCGTCAAACAGCGTGGACAGATCCAGGAAATAGTCGTCCTTGCTGTAGTTGTCGTACACGGCCTGCGAACAGATCAGCACATCCATGCTCTGCGCGGCGATTACGGCTGTGAATTTCATCAGCGTGTTGTAATCTGCGCCAGAGAGGTCTTCACCGAAACTGTAGCTCGTATCGATGCTTACCTTTTCGTACTTGTCTCCTGTTCCGAGGGCTTCTTTTATGTCCTCCTCGATCGGACTTACATCCTGCAGTCCCGCGTAATCCACAACAGCGATGCTCACGAGGTCGTAATACTTCGCATTTTCATGGATATTGGCGATCGTGCCGATGATGGCGATGACAGCGATGATGCCAAAAATGACGGCCTTGTAGTATGCCCAGATGTAGGCCAGTTTTTCTTTGAAATTCATTTTTGACAGCTTTTCTTTTTCGAGCTGCATCTTCTCCTTCCTTGTCATGTCGGATTCATAACGACTTGCCATGTGTGTTTCTTCTCCTTTGTTGTATTTCCCCCAACATCCTACAGATCAGTATAGCATAAAAGGCCGGAAGCGTCCATATACGCCGCCCGGCGAAAAAGTGAAAACTTTCTGAACTTTTTAACGATTCAGAGCCATGTGAAGAAAAAAAGAACCGGCCGGCAAAGACAGGACTTCGGAAGAAACATCTCCCGCTACGGTCTTTGCCAGCCGGTTCTTTTTATTCTATTTCACCAGACTTTTTACGTCCCTGGAATTACATCATTCCCATTCCGCCGTCTGCGCCTGCCGGCATAGCCGGAGCCGGCTCTTTGATGGTGGAAACTACGGACTCGGTGGTCAGCAGGGTTGCGGATACGCTGGTAGCGTTCTGCAGTGCGCTTCTGGTAACCTTAACCGGATCAAGGATACCAGCCTGGATCATATCAACATACTCTTCGTTGTATGCATCAAATCCAACGCCTACTTTGGACTCTTTTACTTTGTTGATGACAACAGATCCTTCCAGACCTGCGTTTGTTACGATGTGGAACAGAGGAGCCTCGAGTGCTTTCTGTACGATTCTTGCACCGATCTTCTCGTCGCCGTCCAGGCTGTCAATCAGCTCTGCAAGCTGTGTTGTTACATGGATGTATGCAGAGCCGCCGCCTGCGATGATACCCTCTTCTACGGCTGCTCTCGTTGCATTTAAAGCATCCTCCATACGGAGTTTTTCTTCTTTCATCTCGGTCTCGGTTGCTGCACCTACGCGGATAACAGCTACGCCGCCTGCCATTTTTGCCAGTCTCTCCTGCAGTTTCTCTTTATCAAACTCAGAAGTGGTCTCCTCAATCTGGGATCTGATCTGGCCGATTCTTGCTGCGATGGCATCCTTTGCGCCTGCGCCGTCAACGATAACGGTGTTCTCTTTCTGAACTTTAACGGATTTTGCACGTCCGAGCATTTCCAGAGTAGCGTCTTTTAATTCCAGACCAACTTCCTCGGAGATCACCTGGCCGCCGGTCAGGATTGCGATATCCTCGAGCATTGCTTTTCTTCTGTCGCCGTAGCCCGGTGCTTTGACAGCTACTACGTTGAAGGTTCCGCGCAGTTTGTTGATCACAAGTGTCTGGAGAGCCTCGCCCTCTACGTCCTCAGCGATGATCAGCAGTCTTGCGCCGCTCTGTACGATCTGCTCCAGCAGCGGAAGAACTTCCTGAATGTTGGAGAGTTTCTTATCGGTAATCAGGATATATGGATTGTCGAGAACGGCTTCCATTTTCTCCATATCGGTGCACATGTATGCGGAAATGTATCCACGGTCGAACTGCATACCTTCTACCAGCTCCAGCTCGTTCTGCATGGTCTTGGACTCCTCGATGGTGATAACGCCGTCTTTGGAAACTTTTTCCATCGCATCTGCTACCATCTGACCTACTTCTTCGCTTCCGGAAGAAACAGCTGCAACTTTTGCAATCTGCTCTTTGCCTGCTACCGGCTGGCTCATCTCTGCAAGGATCTGAACAGCTTTATCGGTTGCTTTCTTCATTCCCTTACGGAGAACGATCGGGTTCGCACCTGCTGCCAGGTTTTTCATTCCTTCGTTTACCATAGCCTGTGCCAGAACGGTTGCGGTTGTGGTACCATCACCTGCTACATCGTTGGTCTTTGCAGCAACTTCTTTGATGAGCTGTGCGCCCATGTTTTCAAATCCGTCTGCCAGCTCGATCTCTTTTGCAATGGTAACACCATCGTTTGTGATGAGCGGAGCGCCGTACTGTTTGTCCAGAACAACGTTTCTTCCTTTCGGTCCAAGGGTTACACGTACGGTATCTGCAAGCTGGTTTACACCATTCTGAAGAGCGTTTCTTGCCTCTGCTCCATATTTAATCTCTTTTGCCATGATTGTCATGCCTCCTGATTTTTACTTGATTATTCTTTATTTTACAACTGCCAGAATGTCATCCTGTTTTACGATGATGTACTCTTCGTCTTCCAGTTTGACGTTGGTTCCTGCATATTTGGAATAGATTACCTGATCTCCGACTGCAACTTCCATTTTTACTTCTTTGCCGTCTTCTACTTTTCCAGGTCCTACTGCGATAACCTCAGCCTGCTGCGGTTTCTCCTGTGCCTGTCCCGGAAGTACGATACCGGATTTTGTGGTTTCCTCTGCTTTTAACTCTTTTAATACAACTCTGTCACCTAAAGGTACTAACTTCATTTATGTTTCCTCCTTCAAGATTTCATTCAGTTTTATTTATTAGCACTCAGTTCATTCGAGTGCTACTTGATGGTTCTTACTATAGTGTTTTCCACCCCATTTCGCAAACGCATGAATTTTGCAATTCTCTTTTTTTCTCTCGTGATAACTCTTAATTTCTATTATTTTCTCGTTTTTTCTTATTTTGGCAACTTTTTCATATTTTATACTCTCTTTATAAATTTATTAGTTACTGTTCACACAGCGCCTGAACACTCATGTTACAATTCACAGGGAACCTGGGAATTGTAACATCTAATTATAGTTTATTCCTAAAAACGGGAATGATACCATTTTCTTCCGCTCCCCGAATGCTTTTTTTTGCACAAAAAGAAACGGCGCCATCTTTTCACGGCTCCGTTTCTTTTCTGGCTTTCGCTTTTTTATTTTTTCGCCTCATCCGGATGGGCGTCGCCCTTTCCTTTCAGGTTCTTTCTTGCTTTGATCTCGTCGAGTTCATCAAAGATATAATCATTTAATACCTTGATATACGTTCCCTTCATACCGCTGGAACGGGACTCGATGACGCCTGCGCTCTCGAATTTGCGGAGGGCATTTACGATGACGGATCTTGTGATGCCGACGCGGTCTGCAATTTTGCTTGCAACCAGAATGCCCTCATCCCCGTTCAGTTCATCAAAGATATGGATGATGGCTTCCAGTTCGGAGAAGGACAGCGTGTTGAATGCGGATTTAACTACCTGAACCTTGCGGTTTTCCTCCACATTTTCCTCGTTGACGGAACGCATCATTTCCAGTCCGACAACGGTTGTGCCGTACTCACTGACGATGATATCGTCGATATCGTACTGCGGGGTGCAGCGGTACATAAATACGGTACCAAGGCGTTCTCCGGCGATCTCGATCGGGCAGATAATTGCGGTGTAGCGCTCTACACCAGACCGCTCAAAGCCGAGGGTCTGTAAATTGACGTTCTCTTTTGTGGAGAGTACGCCAAGGAGACGCTCGTTTAATGCGGCATCGACATAACCGCCCACCTTATCCTCGATCAGCTCCGTAATTTCTTCCACGCCCGGGCAAAGGCTGATGCCCAGCACTTTTCCTTTTTTACTGATCACCAGGATGTTGGAACTTAACGTTTCCATCAGGACTTCACAGATATCGTTGAACACGACCTTCGTTGAGTGATTGTTATGAAGCAGTTTGTTGATTTTTCTGGTTTTATCCAGCAGTTGTACGCTCATGTTCTTCTCCTTTCTTTATTTTCTGCATTTTTTTGGCTTATCCGTCGAAAAAAATGCACACTGATGCCTTTTTCAGACAACCCTTAAAACTAAGCTCATTCTATCATGTAGTTTTCCGGAAATCAATATATTTTTCAGAAAACTATAAATTTTATAAAAATTCATGCTAAATTTTTTCGGATCTTCCTGTTTTTCCGCCGCAATAAGCAAAAAAACGGCCTGCACCAGTTTTTCACCAGTACAGACCGCTTTGTCATTCTCAGTCTTCGTCTTTCTTTTCGCGTGCTTCTACATAGCCGCACTGCTCGTCCGCGCAGACCAGCTTATTGCCTTTTTCCAGCATATAGCCGCCGCACTGCGGGCATTTCCTGGCAGACGGTTTCTGCCAGGACATGAAATCGCATTCCGGATTGTTTTCGCATCCATAATATTTCCGTCCTTTTTTCGTCTTGCGCAGGATCACTTCTTTTCCGCACTTCGGACACGGAACACCGATCTTTTCCAGATACGGCTTCGTGTTCTTGCAGTCCGGGAATCCCGGGCAGGCGAGGAATTTTCCGTGCGGGCCGTATTTCACGACCATGTTGCGGCCGCAGTTCTCGCAGATGACATCCGTCACCTCATCCTCTACCTTAACTTCTTCGAGGTTCTTTTCTGCCTCTGTGACCGCCTCATAGAGATCCGGCCAGAAGTTCTCGACTACTGTCTTCCACGGAACACTTCCATCTCCGACCTTGTCGAGCAGAGCTTCCATCGTTGCCGTAAAGTTGACATCCACGATGCTCGGGAATGCCTCTTTCATCATGTTGTTGACCACCTCGCCGAGCTCTGTCATATAGAGGTTCTTGTTCTCCTTTGCCACGTAGCGGCGGTTGATGATCGTTGTGATGGTCGGCGCGTACGTACTTGGACGGCCGATGCCGAGTTCCTCGAGTGTTTTGACAAGGGAAGCCTCGGTGTAGTGTGCCGGCGGCTGTGTGAAGTGCTGCTGCGGATCCATCTTTTCCAGTGCCAGTTCCGTTCCTGCCTCCAGGCTCCGGACGGCGGCGTTGTTCTCTTTCTTTTCCTCATCCGGATCGGTGTAAACGGACATGAAACCATCAAATGCCAGACGGGAAGAAGCTGCTGTAAAGAGATACCCTCCTGCATTGATCCGTGCGGAAATTGTCTCATAGACGGCCGGCTGCATGCGGCTTGCCACAAAGCGTTTCCAGATCAGCTGATACAGGCGGAACAGATCTCTTGGCAGGGATTCTTTTACCATTACCGGTGTATTCGTCACATCGGTCGGACGGATGGCCTCGTGCGCATCCTGTGCCTTGCGGTTTTTATTCTCCGTCGTGTCCCCGCTTGCGGTATATTTTGTGCCGTACTGCTCCTGGATAAAGGAACGTGCTGCCGCATCGGCCTCCTCGCTGATTCGTGTAGAATCGGTACGCAGATAGGAAATCAGAGCGATCGTTCCCTTTCCTTTTACTTCCACGCCCTCGTAGAGCTGCTGTGCCAGACGCATCGTCTTCTGCGTGGAAAAGTTCAGCACCTTCGATGCTTCCTGCTGCAGGGTACTCGTGGTGAACGGAAGCGGCGCTTTCTTGGAACGCTCTCCTTTTTTCACTTCGGATACGGTAAAGGTCTCATTTTCCAGTCCCTTTAAGATTTCATCGAGCTGCTTTTTCGTCTCGATCGCCATCTTTTCGCTGCCCTTGCCGTGAAATTTTGCGACGAGCGGTTTCTTCTCACCCGGAATTTTCAGATCTGCTTCCAGTGTCCAGTATTCTTTCGGAATAAACGCATTGATCTCATCCTCGCGGTCGCCGATGATACGCAGTGCAACGGACTGCACACGGCCGGCGGAAAGTCCGCGTTTGATTTTCTTCCATAACAATGGGCTGATTTCATAACCTACCATACGGTCGAGGCAGCGGCGCGCCTGCTGCTCGTCCACCAGGTTCATATCGATGTCGCGCGCCTGTTTGATCGACGCTTTGACTGCTGATTTGGTGATCTCGTTGAAGGTGATGCGGCGCATCTTGCTCTCATCGAGATTCAGCGCGATCGACAGATGCCAGGAAATTGCCTCTCCCTCGCGGTCAGGGTCAGTTGCGAGATAAACTTTATCTGCTTTTTTTGCGGCTTTTCGAAGAGATGCCAGAAGCTCTCCTTTTCCGCGGATGGTGATATATTTTGGTTCAAAGTCATGTTCTACATCAATTCCAAGCCGGCTTTTCGGCAGATCGCGCACATGGCCCATGGATGCTGCAACTTCGTAATTCGCCCCGAGATACTTTTTCACCGTCTTGACTTTTGCCGGTGATTCCACTATTACAAGATATTTTGCCACCTCTGATGCCTCCTGAATACATATTTTTATAACTGTCCAGATCTATATTGCGTTTTTCATATCGCATAGTTCTGCATCATTACAAATTTCCAAATTAGCCGTAACTTCCACTGACTATACACCAAAAAGTTTTTTCTTGCAAGTGTTTTCCATTTTTAAAATGTACCATTTTTCGAGGTTTCCCGACAAAATAACAGGATTTTTTCTATTTTTTAACGATTTTTTCCTGATTTTTTTCTTTTCTTTTTCCTTTTTCAGACATGCACGCGGCGCAGAAGAGCCCCCTTTTTTCTTTTTCTTCTATTATAATTGTGCACCGGGCGGAATATCACAAAACCTTTCTTTTCCTCGTCTCTTTTATGATAACGCCATGTACACGCCCGGCGGATTTTCCGCAATAACGCCGTCAATTTCGAGTGCCAGCAGAATGCCGGTCAGCTCCTGCAGCGGGATTCCGGTGCGGCCGGCAAGCTGTGCAAGATTCTGCGGTTCTGCCGCGAGTGTTTTCAGAACCATTTCCGCCTCTTTTCCATAACGCGGACGCGGTGCGGCTCTTTTTGTCCCGGCCTTTTTCACGCCCAGCTCCTCGAGAATCGTTTCGGGTGAAATCGCAATTTCCGCTCCCTGCGCGATCAGGCGGTTGCAGCCGCGGCTTGTCGCATCCGTTGTCCGTCCGGGCAGGGCAAATACCGTTTTTCCCTGCTCCAGCGCGTAGTCCGCCGTAATGAGCGAGCCGCTCTTCTCTTTTGCCTCAATTACCAGAACGACATCTGCCAGCGCACTGATCACGCGGTTGCGGATCGGGAAATGCCACGGAAGCGGCTCTGCGCCCGGCAGAAATTCGCTTAAGACACCGCCTCCGTTTTCCAGCATCCGCCGCATCAGCGGATAATTCTGTTTCGGATAGCAGATATCCACGCCGCAGCCAAGCACGGCAAACGTCTTTCCCTTTCCGCGCAGTGCCCCCTCGTGCGCCGCCGCGTCGATTCCGCACGCCAGTCCGCTGATCACCGCCACGCCGTTTGCCGCCAGCACCTGCGCGAAAAAGGCCGCCTGGCTCTTTCCGTACGCCGTACACATCCGCGCGCCCACAATCGCCGCTGTTTTCTGCTCATCCGCCGGCAGCGCGCCCCGCACGAAAAGGCGGGATGGCATGTCCGCGAACGGCATAAGCCGCTCCGGATAGCCCTCCTGCCCGCGGCCGACTGTAAAGATTTCCATCGCCATACGTCAGATCCTCCATATACTTTTGTCGGCGCTCCGAAAGCAGATCGCCTCGCTGATATGCGGAACGCCGATTTTGACCGCCCCGTCCAGATCCGCAATTGTCCGCGCGGTGCGGATAATCCCGTGGTAGGAACGCGCGCTGAGGCGCAGGCGGCGGAAGGCATCCTCTAAAAGCTCTTCCGCTGCCTTTTCCAGGATACAGTATTTCTCGATCTGGCCTGCTTTCAGTTCGCTGTTGAAATGAATCGACTCCTGCCGGTAGCGCGCCGCCTGGATTTCCGCCGCTGCCGTCGCTTTTTCCCGCATCTTGGCCGAGGATTCGCACCGCTCCTCGCCGTGCAGATCCTCGTAGGAAAGTGCTTCCACCTGCACGCAGAGATCCATGCGGTCGAGGAACGGCTGGCTGACTCTCGAGAGATACCGGCTGATGTCGCCGGGTGCGCAGGTACAGCGCGATAAGTCGGGGTAAAAGCCGCAGGGGCAGGGGTTCATTGCTGCCACCATCAGAAATGACGCCGGGAACACATAGTTTCCGCTGACACGGGAAATCACAATCCGGTGCTCCTCGAGCGGCTGGCGCAGGATCTCAATGGTTGTGCGCGTCATCTCCGGGAGTTCATCAAGAAAAAGAACGCCGCGGTGTGCCAGCGTAATTTCGCCCGGGGACGGCTGTTTTCCGCCGCCTGCAAGAGCCTGCGGCGACATCGTGTGATGCGGAGCACGGAAGGGCCGCTCCCGGCGGACACCCTCTCCTTTGGCAAGCATTCCGGCGATGCTGTAGATCCGCGTTACTTCCATCTGCTCCTCCTCAGACATCGGAGGCATGATCGTCGGAATCCGCCTTGCGATCATGGATTTTCCGCTGCCCGGCGGCCCCAGCATCAGCAGATTGTGAAATCCGGCCGCCGCGATGAGCGCCGCCCGCCGCGCGGCTGTCTGCCCCTGCACCTCGGAAAAGTCCGGCTCTTTTCCGTCCTCCTTCTTTTGATTTTCTATAGACGGAAGCGACGGCATTTTCCCTTCACAGCAGTAGTTCAAAAGCTCCTGCAAATTCTGGATTCCAACGACGTGAAGCCCGCCGACCAGACCCCCTTCCGCGGCATTTCCGGCCGGAACAAGAAGCGTTGTGCATCCAAGCTCCCGCGCTTTTGCCGCTGCCGGAAATACACCGCTGATCTCCTGCACATGGCCGTCAAGGCCGAGTTCGCCGAGCACCATCGTTTTCCGGAGTGACCCGGGCGGAATCCGGCCGAGCGTCATCAGAACGCCCGCTGCAATCGGAAGATCGAAACGCGATCCTTCTTTTCGGACGTCCGCCGGGGATAAATTAATCGTAATTCGTTTCGGCGGCAGGGAAATTCCCATGTTTTTGAGGGCTGTCCGCACGCGGTCCTGCGCCTCCTTTACCTGGGCACTCACATAGCCGACCATCGTAAACTGCGGCATGCCGTCACTGACATCCGCCTCCACCTGCACCGGAATCATCTCCATGCCCGATACAGTGGCTGATAATACACTGCAATACAAAGAAAACCTCCTTTTCTGTAGCAGGTCGCAATAGTTCCTATTTATTTTTAATTTCTGGAAAATGTCCGGCGAAACACCGGGAAGATATTATTTTTAATACTTGTTCGAAAAAGTAAGGATAAGGAAACCTTTTTCTGCACCTGATTTCCTTACCCTTTATTATAGAAGCAGTCCGTTTGAAATGTCAAGCATTTACGAAGCGGCAAACCGCAGACGCAGTTTTTCGATCGCATTTTTCTCGATCCGCGACACGTACGAGCGGCTGATGCCGAGCCGGGCAGCGACCTGTTTCTGTGTGTATTCTGCTTTTCCGCCAAGGCCGTACCGGAGAAGAAGCACCTGTTTTTCCTGCTCTTTTAATTCCGAATCCAGATAACAGTACAGCCGCACCGCGTCCTCTTTCCGGTTGTACTGTTCCGCGATATCCTCCCCGCCGCTCTCCACGATGTCGAGCAGATGGATCTCATTTCCCTCCTTGTCGGTTCCGATCGGCTCGTAGAGGGAAATCTCCCGTGCCGTTTTCTTTTTGCTCCGAAGATACATCAGCAGCTCATTATCAATACAGCGGGCGGCGTATGCGGCCAGCCGGTTTCCTTTTTTCGAATCATATGTCATCACCGCCTTGATGAGGCCGATCGTTCCAATGGAAATCAGATCGTCGAGATCATCGGGCAGGCCCTGATACTTTTTCACAACGTGCGCGACCAGGCGCAGATTCCGCTCGACCAGAATGTCTCTGGCTTTTGTATCGCCCCTCTGATACGCATCCAGACAGCTTTTTTCTTCCTGTGCAGACAGTGGTTTTAAAAAGGGTTCCAAGAAAAGCGGCACCTCAAAGGGGATTTTTCTTTATTTTATGTTTGAATTGCAGGAAACGTGCCTGTCTGCTATACTGATAAGATCAGCCGGGTTTTCCGGCACTCGACATTATATTTTTAAGAGGAGGTTTCCTTTTATGACAGACCAGAAAAACGGACAGGAATATCTTTCTTTTGTGCTGGAAAAGCTGCAGGCGCGTCTTGCCGAGATCAGTCAGTCTCTGCTGGACGGACAGAAAGAAATTGAAAATATGCACGATTATTACTGGCAGAACTATACCGAGATGGACCAGTACGGATATGAGGATTACGACAATCAGCAGGCGCTGCTGCATCAGGTGAATGCGAATCAGGAGCAGCTTCTTCTGCGGAGCCGCTTCCGGAAAATGCTGGATTCTCCGTTCTTCGGGCGTGTGGATTTCTGCTATGACGGGGATGATGAGCCGGAAATTTTCTATATCGGCATCGGCAATTTTGCGGAGCGGCCGGGCGAGCTGCCGCTGATTTACGACTGGAGAAGCCCGGTCAGCGGTCTTTTCTACGATTTTGACCGCGGGCCGGCTTCCTATCTGGCTCCGGGCGGCGAGATGACAGGGGAAATCTGTTCCAAGTGGCAGTATAAGATCCGGGATGGAAAGATGATTTACGGATTTGAGAGTGATGTGAAAATTGATGATGATATTTTAAAGGCGGAGCTTGGCAGCAACGGCGAGGTACAGCTGAAGAATATTATCCGCACAATTCAGAAGGAACAGAATGCGATCATCCGCAATACGAAGGACCGGATTCTGGTAATTCAGGGAGCGGCGGGAAGCGGCAAAACATCGGTGGCGCTGCATCGGATTGCCTACCTTTTGTATCATGACAGACAGAATCTGAAGTCTTCGAATATTCTGATTTTATCGCCGAACGGGGTATTTTCGGATTATATTTCACATATTCTGCCGGAGCTCGGTGAGGAGAATATTCAGGAGATGAGTTTTGATCTCTTTGCTTACCGCAAATTACAGGACACGGCGGCGGACTGTGAGGATCGCTGTGATCAGATTGAGCGGGAGATGCGGGATCCAAAAGCCGCAGAACGGTTTGCTTTAAAACAGTCGCAGGCGTTTGTGGACCAGATGGAGGGATTTGCGCTGGAGCTTGAGGACGAGCTGATGAATTTCTCAGACGTTTCGTATAAGTCGTTTGTGAAATCAGAATCGGAGATTATTACGCTGTTTTATGACAAGTTTGCGGATATTCCGCTGCTCTCGCGGATGGATGCGGTGGCGGAGACGTTTATTGACGAGATCGAGACGCTGCTGAACCGGGATCTGCCGGAGGAGGAGCGGATTCCGCTCATCGAAAAATTCCGGAAGATGTATGAGACGATGGATTTTTATGTTCTCTACAATCGTTTTCTGAAGAAAGAGGGATATCAGACGCTGCCGCGGCGGCCGTTGGAGAAGCGGAAACTGCGGTATGAGGATGTGTATCCGGTTTTGTATCTGAAGTACCGCCTGTCGCGGCAGGCGGAGCGGTCGAATATTAAGCATCTGGTGATTGATGAAATGCAGGATTATTCGCGGCTCCAGTATCTGATTATCCGGCGGATGTTTTCCTGTAAGATGACGATTCTCGGCGACCGGGCGCAGACGATGGCGGATCAGCAGCAGGATGTACTGCAGTTTTTACCGGGGATTTTCGGGAAGGATCTGCGGCGGATTGAGATGCGGAAGAGTTACCGGAATACGGTGGAAATTGCGTCGTATGCGGCAAATCTCATTGGCGTGACGGATCTGGAGCTGTTTGAACGGCACGGAATGCCGGTGTTGGAACGGGATGTCACGGATCTTGAGGCGGCTCTGCGGGAGGCAGTGGATACGCTGTTTCCAGAGGAGAAAACGTATGAGACGGCGGCGGTGATTGTACCGGATGAGAATACGGCGGAACGGGCTTATTTAATTTTGCGGGAGATTCTGGCAGAAAAAGATTTTGACTACGGGAAGCGGCTTTCTTGGCTGAACCGTGACAGCTCCAGTTTTAAGAAAGGACTGACGGTTACCACATTTTATCTGGCGAAAGGGCTGGAGTTTGATCAGGTGTTCTCTATTTTCCCGAAGGACGAGAAACGGGAGATAATGATGCAGGCGCAGTATATTGCAGCGACCAGGGCATTGCATGAGCTGAGAGTGTATCATATTTAAAAACAGGGAGATCCTCCGAAAAAATTCGATTGGATCTCCCTGTCATTTTTATTTTCGATCAGATATGATAGAATCCTGCGGACTGTGCCGGGATGGTGATGGTTCCGTCTTTGGATTCTGCTTTTCCTCCGATCGTGTAGAGGGCATCCTTCAGCTCTGCACTGTATGGGAAGGACTGCTCTTTGTCGGATGGGTTGATGATGACGAGGACTTTTTCACCCTCAGCCTCACGGACGTATGCCAGCGGATACTGGTTTTTCTCTGCATAAACGAACTCGATGGTTCCGCGGCTTAAGAGTGCTTTGCTGCTCTGGCGGATCTGGATGAGTTTTTTAACTTCGTGGTACAGGGAATCCGGATCGGCCATCTGTGCTTTTGCGGTCGGACGGTCTTTGCCCGGATCCATGGTGATGTAGAGGTCGCTGGCCGGTGCGCTGGAAAATCCTGCGTTGGTGCTGTCATCCCACTGCATCGGAGAACGGGAACCGGTGCGGTTGTATCCGCCCTCAACGGATTTCAGGCCTTCGACGTAGCGCATACCGATTTCATCACCGTAGTAGATGAACGGCGCACCTGGCATGGAAAGAAGGAAAGCGAAAGCAATTTTCAGCTCATCCCCCTGCAGACGGCGTGCCAGACGGTCCATATCATGGTTTCCGGACGGGATGCAGATCAGGCCTTTCTGTGCGGTCTTATTGTAGTTGGTTTTGTAGGTCTCTACAAACTCAGAGATATCTCCTTTTCCGCGTTTGGAGAAGAATGGCTCATCGCAGCGGAACAGATCGTTGTAATGGGACGGTCCAAAGTGAAGCAGGAAGTCCATGTGGAAGCCGCCCTGTAAGGATTTGTCCGGCTCGCCCCACTCGGATACCATGGCTGCATCCGGGAACTCGGCGTCGAGAAATTTTCGTACCTGCTGCCACAGGCGGATGGTTCCTTTGCCTTCCTGATCGTTCTTTACCAGGGAGCCCGCCATATCGACACGGAAGCCGTCGCAGCCCATGTTCAGCCAGAATCTCATGACATCTTCCATCGCTGCCAGCGTTGCCTGCGGTCCCTCATCATCAAAGGACTGCTGCCACGGTTTTTCCGGATCCGGCTGATAAAAGCCGTAGTTCAGGGCCGGCTGGTTGGAGAAGAAGTTGATGGCGCAGGCGCCGTCACGCTCGGAAATGCCGCGCAGGCTTCCCATTCCTTCCGGTGCTTCCCATACGTTATTGGTCCATACGTAGCGGTCTGTAAATTCATTGCGGTCTGCTTTCATGGATTCTTTGAACCATGGATGCTCAACAGATGTATGGCCCGGAACCAGGTCGAGCAGAACGTGCATGTCACGTTTGTGTGCCTCTTCGAAAACTCTCTTCAGATCCTCATTCGTTCCGTAGCGCGGTGCAACGCGGCAGTAATCTGCGACATCGTATCCTGCATCACCGAATGGGGACAGGAAGCACGGGTTGATCCAGATGGCGTTGCAGCCCAGCTCCTTGATGTAGTCTAATTTTTCAATGATACCCTGGAAATCTCCGATTCCGTCGGCGTTGGTGTCGTTGAAGGACTGCGGGTAAATCTCATAAAATACTGCGTTATCTAACCATTTTGACATTTTTTCTTTTCCTCTTTCGCTCTTATTTCTACTGTATTTTCGTCGTTGCAGCAAGTGTTTCTATATGATATATTACTACTGTATCCGCTAAAATACCAGTAATTTCCTATTTCATTCTAATACTATTCTATGATTTTATGCATGCCGCGCTCTGCCATTTCCGGCATTTTACGGACATGCTTTTTGGAGGAGGATTTTATGATGCTTTCTGCTGCGAAAGAAAAACGCCATCACGGCTCCATGCAGGTTCCCTACAGTTATTATGACTGCCGGATGCCCGACTATTTTCCCGGCGTACCGCTGCACTGGCACGGGGAGATGGAGCTGAATTATATCAAACGCGGAACGGGGTATTTTCAGTATGAGGACCGTCTGCTTACGGCGCATGCCGGTGATATTTTTCTGATTCAGCCGAACCTCGTACATGCCATTCTGCCCGCCGAGCAGGAGTCGATGTTTTATGATACGATTGTTTTCCACCAGAATATGCTGATCGGCGGGTATGACGACCGCAGCTACACGGAAATTCTGCAGCCGTTTTTCTCTGCCCGGCGCCGCATCCAGGCACCGATTTCACCCGAACATTCCGGTTATGCTGCACTTTCTGCATCCGTCCATCAGATTTTCCGCTGCATCCGTGAAAACTCTGCTGTCTCCGATCTTCTGCTGAAAAGTGAGCTGCTCCGCTTCTTCTATCTGCTCGCCGCATCGCCGGAACTCTGCACCGATCATCCCGCCATGCCTGCGGCTGCTGAAAACCTGCGGCCTGTGCTCGCCTATATCCAGGAGCACTTCGCCGACCCGATTACCATAGAGGAACTTGCCAGGCTGTCGCATTTGAGCAAAAGCTATTTTATGAGCTGTTTTAAGCAGACCTTCGGACTCGGGGCCGTTGAATATCTGACACAGCTTCGGATCAAAGCCGCCTGCGAGGCGCTGCGCAGTACGACGCGGAGTGTGTCCGAAATCGCGTACGACAATGGTTTCCGCAACCTTTCCAACTTCAACCGGCAGTTCCGAAACAAAGTGGGATGTACGCCGCAGATGTATCGGAAGGAATTTCAAAATTCGTAAATTCAAAAAGGGATGCATCAAAATATGCATCCCGAAAATCTATCTCTGATCCTATTTTTATTCCGTAATCTCCGGTACCGACGGAACATCTTTATCTTCTTCCCGCCAGCTCCCAGAATGCGACAGCGCTCGCCGCAGCGACGTTCAGTGAATCCACACCGTGTGTCATCGGAATCAGCACGGTTGCATCTGTTTCAGCGATCGTATCACTTGCCAGTCCGTCACCCTCGGTTCCGAGCAGAATGGCGAGCTTTTCATGCGTTTTTAACGACGGATCATCCATCGGAACGGAGTCTTCTTTTAATGCCATCGCAACGGTATAAAATCCAAGTTCCTGCAGTGCAGCAATTCCCTGCTCCGGCCAGTAACTGCCGCCTGGCAGCACGGTCCACGGAACCTGGAATACATTTCCCATGCTCACGCGGATGGCGCGGCGGTACAGCGGGTTGCTGCAGCCTGATGTGAGGAGCACGGCATCGATGCCAAGCGCGGCGGCGGAACGGAAAATCGCACCGACATTCGTCGGGTTCACGACATTTTCCAGAATCGCCACGCGGCGGGCATTCCGGCAGATTTCCTCCATAGCCGGAAGCGTGCGGCGGTGCATCGCGCAGAGCATGCCGCGCGTGAGGGCAAAGCCTGTGAGCTGTTCCAGCACCTTCGTCTCTGCTGTATAGACCGGCGCGTCCGGGCAGTGCGCAAAGAGTGCTTCGTTTGCGGCAAGCTCTGCGCTTCCGGCAAGGAACGAAACCGGTTCATATCCGGCATCCAGCGCACGCTCGATGACACGCGGACTCTCCGCAAGAAAAAGGCCTGGCTGCGGTTCATAATAGTGCAATAACTGCGGTTCTGAAAGACGCGCATACACGTCGAGCTCCGGCGCCGCAAAGTTTTCGATTTTTCTGATCTCTGACATAATATTGATTTCCTTTTGCGTTTTCTCTTTGTTTTCACTATGTTCTATTGTAGCAATCCCGCTCCCGTTTCGCAATCCATTCTTTTTCCCGCCGGTGCCGTTCCCCGCACCATTCGCCAAACCGTGCTTCCAGCACGCATCGAATTTTCTTATTTATCTGTCTTTTTTTAAAATTTCTCAATTTCCTCTTGCCAAACGCCGCCGGAGACGTTATAATAATCGACGGTTCAAAATTAAAAACTGCAGAAAAGATTGGTATCAGATTGGAAACGGCACAAGTGCATTGCTTGGTTAACGAACAACACATGTGTCTTTTTTGCGCCCATTTTTCAAAATTGCAAAGAAAAGGAGAACAATTGATGCCAAAAACAAAATTTCAAAACGTTGTATTTACCCTCATGATGTCCTTTCTGATGGTCTATGCCATGATCTGCTACAACATTTCCATGAACATCGGCGGAATGACAAATCAGGTCTTTCTAATGGCGTTTCACGAGATGATAATCATGTGGCCGGCCGCTTTTATCCTCGAGTTTTTCCTCGTGGATCATCTGGCTCACAAATTAGCTTTTTGCATGGTAACACCGCAGGATCGTCCGATCGTAATCACGCTGGCAATTTCCATTATGATTATTGCTATTATGTGTCCGATTATGAGTTTTATTGCAACGCTGCTGTTTAAAAATGCCGGAAAGGAATTCGTTGCTGTCTGGCTCCAGACCACGTTTTTAAACTTCCCGGTTGCCTTCTTCTGGCAGCTCATGTACTGCGGACCCTTCATCCGTTTTCTGTTCCGCAAACTGTTTCCGGAAAAATAAGAAAAGATATCCACAAAGGCGAACCGCTTTTCCCCTCTCTTTCCACAATTTCTGTGGACAGACGGTGCAAAATGGTTCGCCTTCTGTGGATATCTTTTGTTTTCTTCCGGGATTACTCCTGCGGTACCGGATTGGATACGCTGACTACATGATCATACCAGGTTCCTTTTTTACCAATGATCGCAACATTGAAATCCTCGTCCAGTTTTTCTACCGGGATATCAAAGCCGTACACTTCATCTGTGGTTCCGTCAGAATACGTTACCTCATCTGTGGTCGGCTCGATCAGCTCTGCGCCGTCTGCCTGTGCTTCTTCTTTTGTTCCCACAAAGACATTGACAATGTTTTGGGATACCAGGCTGACGTGGATGGTCATTTTTCCGTCTTTTACCGTCAGGACACCTTTTCCTTCTTTTGCTTCATTGACATGGAACATATTGCTGTCTGTATTGAAGTCTGCCGTATACGTACCGTCTTCCAGCTCTGATGCGCTGCTTTCGCCTGCAGTCTCCGCTGCCGATGCGCTTTCTGCTGAAACATCTGATGTGGATGTACTGCTCTCTGCCTTAGATGCATCCTGTACAGAAGCGGAAGATGCGTCTGCCGCAGAAGACGCAGATACTGCAGATGCAGAAGATGACGCTGCATCCTTTCCGCCACATGCGCCGAGCATGGATACAGTCAGTGCTGCTCCAAGAAAAAGAACTGCTAATTTTTTTCTCATAATAAAATTCCTCCTTGTATCACCTTGAAGCGGATCTTTTTCATCCGCTCAACTTAAAATCCGACAGCACACTGAGTCTCTTCAGCCGTACTGCCGGATCTTATTTTACTCTATTTTACGTTCGGAATACAACCCCTAATTATTCAGCATCGTCCTGAACGCCGTTGCCGTCCATAGCTGCCTTGGTGTGCTGTACATACAGCTGCTCAACAGCATCGATTCTTCCAAGACCTTCGATCTGAGTGTCGATCTCATCGAATGCACCGGATGCCTCAAACTGGCTCTTCCAGGAATCCTCATCCTCGCCTGCCATATCGTTGTTTGCGTGGTCACCTGCAACAACCATCAGCGGACGAAGAATTACTTTCTTGTATCCGGCTGCTTTTACCGCCTCGATCACGTTCTCGCAAGCGGTCTCTTCCGGCTTGCCCTCAACGGTTCCGATGAATACGTTTTTGTATCCAAGAGTATCCATCTGTGTCTGCATCTGGCTGTAGGTTACGTTTGCAGTGTGGGAAGTACCATGTCCCATAAATACGAAAGCAGTGCCGTCCTCTGCTGCTGCATCCAGACTGTCATAATTTGCAGATTTTACTGCCTGTGCCGTGATTGCTTCTGCAACGGCCTGTTTGTCCTCGTTGATTACGGTAGCGTCACTTCCAACCTCGCCAAGCAGCGGCTCTGCGATGGTTACGGACTCAAATTTATCTTTATAGCTATCTACTGCTTCTTTCAGCTCGTCGTACTCTGCGCCGTGCATCAGATGAGTCGGCTGAATAATCAGTTTTTTCACGCCATTGCTTACAGCTCTTTCCAGTGCCTGATCTACGTTGTCGATCTTCTCGTCATCGCGGGCCTGTACATGGTTGATGATGATCTGTGCAGTGAAAGCACGTCTTACGGACCAGTCCGGATATGCAGCCTGCAGAGCTTTCTCAACGCCTCCGATATCCTCAGCACGGCTGTCGTTGAAGGAAGTACCAAAGCTTACAACCAGAAGCTCATTCTCGCCGATCTCGTCTCCGTTTAACGGATCATCCTTGGAAGCATCACCTGTGTCTCTTCCAAAGTAATCCGGATCTGCGTTCTCTCCTTCTACAAGTTCCTTCTGCGCGTCTGTCAGGGCATCCCATGCCTCTTTTGCTTCTTTGCACTGCTCGTCGGTGTTATCATTTCTTTCCTGTACATAAATTGCGTCAATCAAAGCTGCCACTTTATCTGCTGCCTCCTGGTCTGCATCTGCGGATACCTCTTCAGATGCAGAAGATGCGCTTACGCTGCTGCTTGCTGCTGTGGTGTCTTCCTCAGATGCGGAAGATGCACTTACGCTGCTTGTTGCTGTGCTGCTTGCGCTGCTGCTGGATGCGTTGCTGCTTCCGCATGCGCCGAGCATAGATGTTACCATAGCTGCTGAAATTAAAGCGACTACAAGTTTCTTTTTCATTTTTGTTTTCCTCCCATTTGCTGGTATCTTTGCAACAACCAATATCGGGGACGTTTTACATTTCAAACTATGAGAAACACGCTCCGCGAGTTTCTCAAGTTATCGCGGCAGTCGCTAAGGTCTCGTGCAAGCACGGACTTTAGCTCGTTGCCCGCGTAAATAGAAAGAAGCCCTTTCGTTTTTCAACGAGGGGCTTCCAGTATTTTCATCACAAAGAAAACCATCTCACCCGCTGTGGGGCAAATGTCCGCTTTCCTGTTTTGTACTGCCAGTTCCTCGTGGCACGAACGTAACGTTCCTGTACTGCGAAAGGCAGGTCTCCCGGCTCATTGCTTCAGGATTTGACTCCAGCGCATCTGTCTCCTTCCCGGTTTCCCAGTGGATCATTCCTCTGCTTGCAAAATACGGTGACGAGTTCGTGCAGGATTCACACCTGCTTCCCTTTTCACCGGACACGTATGTCCGACACCTTACACATCGATATTTAATTGTCTTTTCTTTAACGACTGTTAGTGTAGCACATCGTCTTTTCTCTGTCAAGTGCTGTAAAATCAGGAAATCCGGCCATTTTCCATTTCATATACCACATCCGCGACGTTCATCGTGGACACTCTGTGCGATACGAGCACAATGGTTTTCTCTTCTGCCGATTCTTTCAGGGATTTCAGAATAATTCCTTCATTTAAGGAATCAAGATTCGATGTCGGCTCGTCCAGCAGGATCATGGATGCGTCATGCAGGAATGCCCGCGCGATACCGATCCGCTGTTTTTCTCCGCCGGACAGCGTATCGCCGAGTTCTCCGACTTCGGTGTCGTAGCCGTTTGGCAGTGTCATGATGAAATCATGTATGGACGCCTTCTTCGCCGCCTCCATAATTTCTTCCCGCGTCGCGCCGGGTTTTGCAATAGCGATGTTGTTCGCAATCGAATCGTGGAACAGATGTGTCTCCTGCGTCACATAGCTTTCCATATCGCGCAGATGCTTCGTCGGGATTTCGCGGACATCGGCTCCGTCCACGGAAACGCGCCCCGTCTGGACATCCCAGAAGCGCATCAGAAGTTTTAAGATCGTCGATTTTCCGGAACCGCTCGCGCCGTGGATGCCGGTGATTTTTCCCGGTTCCAGTTTCAGCGAATACTGATCCAGAATCGTCTCGTCTTCGTAGGCAAACGTTACATTCTGCGCCTCGGCTCCTGCAAATGCGTGGTCACCGCCGGATGCCGTATCTCCCGGAATTTCCTCCACCAGCGGCGCTTCCTCGAGAAGGGAAAGCACGCGCTCGCCGCTTGCCAGCGTCTGATTCAGGTTATTCGACAGGCTGGACAGCGCCACGACCGGGCCGAAGGAACCCATCATCGCGACTGTGCAGGTCAGGACTCCCTCAAATCCGATCCCGCCTTTCGTGTAAAGATAGATCGTCAGTGCCAGCATGCCGAACGATGCCAGAAGAATCACCATGTTGGTGACAGACCGCTGGGAGCCTTCCATGCGGCTTAAGTTTTCCTGCACAGAAGCCAGTTCTTTCGACCGCTCTGACATCTGCTCTTTCCGTTTTTCGCCCTGTCCGTACTGAATCGTCTCGTCGAGGCCACGCAGGGAATCCAGCACGAAGCTGTTCAGCTCGCCAAAGCCTGTCCGGAACTCCATTCCTTTCTGGCTTCCGCGCTTTCCGTTCCACATCGGGATCACAACGCCGACCGTCAGATACGCCGCAAGTGCAAGCAGCCCTGCCAGAACATGGTATCTTCCAATGAAGCATACCATAATCAGAGAAGTTAATGCTGCAATCGCAATCGGGGAAATCGTATGCGCATAGAATACTTCCAGAAGTTCGATATCGGTTGTGATAATCGAAATCAGATTTCCTTTGTCCCGTCCTTCCAGCTTCGCCGGGCAGAGCTTCCTCAAAGCTGCAAACACTTTATGGCGGATGATCGCCAGCAGTTTAAAAGCAATAAAGTGGTTGCAGTACTGCTCCGCATAATGCAGAATGCCGCGCAGCACCGCGATCACGATCATCACCGTGAGTATCGTTTTTACCGGGGTATGTACAAGCCACATGTTTTGCACCGAAAGGCTCGTCCCTGCCGCGCCCGTCAGTAAGCCGTGCACGATGACCTGTCCTGCCAGAATCGTCAGGAAGATCGCACATAAATATCCCATTGTTCCAAGAATAATTGCCGCCATCATAATATGAAGCAATGGCTTCACCAGCCCGATCAGGCTTCCCATAATCCGAAGGGCGCTTCTGCGTTTTGCTGTATTTTTCTTCTCGTTCATCATGCATTCCCCTGCCACTCAAAATGTGATTAAATATACTTATCACATCGAGATAATGTAAGTTCTCACGAATCTTACTTACTGCTTCAGTGTGTATACTTTTGATTGACCGAAATCATATCTACTCGTAGGTCCATGTACACTCCACAGTCTTTAATTCCCGAAATAGCCTTCGGTACATACTTACATTTGCTTCCTTATGCAATCTTGTAAGTTTTTACGTCCCTCAGATTCAGTGCCGCATTGAAATCCCTGTCTTCGACATAGCCACAATGACATCGAAATGTTCTATCGGAAAGTTTTAAATCTTTCTTGATCGTTCCACAACAATGGCAGATTTTTGATGATGGATACCATCTGTCTGCAACCCGAAGTTCAATGCCATTTTCTTTGCTTTTCGCCTTCAGTTTTATTCTGAATTCGTAAAACTTCTGCGAAGCAACTGCTCTTGAAAGATGTTTGTTCTTCATCATCCCCGATACATTTAAGTCTTCAATCGTTATATAAGATGGTTTGGTTTTTACGATCTCTGCGATTGTCTTATTGATGTAATCCGTACGGATATTGTCTATTTTATGATGAAGTTTTTGTACCTTAAGTTTTTGTTTTTGTATATTCGCTCTTTGAGTGGACTCTCCTTTCTTTAAATTTTCATACTTTCGGGAGAGACATCTCTGTTCCCGAACGAGTCGTTTTTCTAATTTCTTTAATCTTGCTGATTTGTTGATATTCTTATAGGTCTTACCATTTGAAACAATGGCAAAATCCTTTAGCCCCAGGTCGATGCCGATTCCTTTGTTAGAAGGATCAGCAGTTTTGTTGTCAGGAATTTCTATAAGAGCCGAAACATAATATCTGCCCGCTTTCATGGAAACATGCCCGCTTTTTATGGTATATCCTTCTTTCGTCGTAGGAATGTATCCTTTTTCTTTGATGCGAACCCATCCAAGCGACGGGATGTTAACTCTGTGTCTCTCGCAGCGACAATCTTTCGGATTATTCTTTACGAAATACATCTTCACATCTGATCTGCCTTTCTTTTTGAACTTCGGAAAAGCACTTTCATGATCGAAGAATTTTTTAAATGCAGTTTGTCCATGATTTACCGCCTGGGTCACTGCTTTTGAGTATGCTTCCTTAATCCATAAATATTCTGGATGTTGTGGAAGATATTCATGATTCAGCCAGACTCTGAATTTACTGCTGCTCATGAATTTTTCGCCATTTTGATAAAGTTCTTTGTTATGGGCCAGATAGAAATTGTAAATAAATCTACAAGTTCCTATTGTTTTATGAATCCTGACTTTCTGCTCTTCTGTCGGATGGATTTCCGTCTTGAAGCTCTTTAGCAATTTCCTCGTCCCTCTCTATTTGTTTTTTATACTTACGAAGTCCATACAGCCTGCAGGAGAACACATGAAGTATGGAAACAATATCCTGTACAAGTTCTTCCTGTGGTGATAATTCTTCGTTGTTTACCACCACGATCGTTGTATTGAATTTCATACAGAATTTTTCAAACCAATCATAACCGAATCGGATAAATCTGTCTTTGTGGGTTATGATGATCCTTTTTACTTTCTGTTCCATTACTTCATCTAATAATTTATTCCACTTTTTGCGGTTGTAATTAAGACCACTTCCATACTCTTCGATACATTGGTCTACAATGATTCCTCTGGCATTACAAAACTGTCGCAAAAATGCGACCTGGTTTTGCAAATCGTCTTTTTGATTTTTTGTAGATACTCTGGCATAAATAACTGCCTGACGTTTATCATTTTCGATATTTATGCCTTTGAATTGAAGATATTGGTCATACGTATAATAACGCCTGTCAGTTGGAGTTCGATTTGCTTTTAAAATCCCTTCTCTGTCCCAACGCTGTAACGTTTTAACAGATATCCCTAACAGTTCAGCAAATTCCTTCGGCTTGTAGTTTGTGATATTTGATGTGTTCATAATATTATTCTCCTTTTATATATTTAAACACGTTATATCACATTTGACAATATATTCTTATATTCCCCTCCTTTCCATAGTTTTCCAGTACCATCTGGCTGTCGTACAGATGACGGTATGCGCCGTTCTGTTCCATCAGTTCCGCATGCGTTCCACGCTCGCAGATGGTACCGTTTTTCAGGAAATAAATCTGATCTGACTGTACGACGTTCGCAAGGCGGTGGGAAATCAGCAATACCGTTTTCGTCTTTGCGAGTTCATGAATCACATTCATGATTAGCTCTTCACTCTCGACATCAATATTCGATGCGGCTTCATCAAAGATATACACCGCACTGTCGCTCCGAAGCAGCGCCCGCGCAATCACAAGACGCTGGCACTGGCCGCCGGAGAGGTTTCCTGCTTTTTCGAGAAGCTCTGTCTGCAGTCCGTTCTGTGTCTGTAAGAATCCCAGCAGATTGACTTTCTGCAGAACCGCCTCCATCTCCTCCTTCGTCGCATCCGGTTTCGCCATGCGCAGGTTCTCTTCTACGGTTCCTTTAAATAAGTAACTGTTGTGGCGGACCAGAACAACGTGCTTCATCAGATCCGTCTCAGCGACTTCCGAGAGCGGCACGCCGCCCAGGGTGATGCGCCCTGTATATCCACGGTTCTTTGCCGCAAGGATACCCGCAATCGTACTCTTTCCGCAGCCGGATTCGCCGACCAGCGATACAAAACTGCCCGCTGGCAGCGTAAGGTCGATGCCCTTTAAGATTTCACGGTCCTCTTCATAGGAAAAATGTGCATCTTCCAACACGACATCGAGAGGCCCGTCCGTCAATGTCTGATCGCCCGTCTTTGGCTCCGGCAGATCAAGGATTTTGAAAATCTTGTCACTTGCTGCCATGCCGTTCATCGCGATGTGGAAGAATGATCCGAGCAGACGAAGCGGCAGGAAAAACTCGCTCGCCAGCAGCACAATGCAGAGCGTGCCGGACACGGTGAGGTTTCCTTTCAGAAACTCCGATACCGTCACCGCCATACCGACCGCCGCGCCGCCGTACGCTACGATGTCCATCACGCTCGTCGAGTTGAGCTGCATCGTCAGAACCTTCATCGTGATCCGGCGGAAGTTCTGGGATTCCACGTCCATCTCGTCCGCCTTCTGCTGGTCAGCCTGATAGATTTTTAATGTCGTCAGTCCCTGCAGATTTTCAAGGAACGAATCGCCAAGCCCGGTGTAAATACTCCAGTATTTGTTCAGCAGCTTCTTCGCAATCTTCTGCACAACCACAATCGAAATCGGGATCAGCGGTACGCAGATCAGAAGAATCACGCTCGCTTTCATGCTCACCCGGCAGAGGATGACAAAAAGTGTGAGCGGTGCAAGCAGGCTGTAAAATAGCTGCGGAAGATACTTTCCAAAGTACGTTTCGAGCTGCTCCACGCCCTCCGTGGATACCTGTACGACCTCCGAGGATGATACCTGTTCGCTGTAGGATGCCCCCAGTTTCAGCATTTTCTCATAAATTTTTTCACGCAGAATCCGTTTCACATCCACACACGCAAGATACGACGACCGCGCACCCATCCGCTCACAGAAAAAGCGGATCACAACAACAATTGCCAGCGTAAAAACCGTCCGCTTCACAGCCGTCGCCGTTACCGCACCATACACGACCCGCTCCAGCAGATCGGCAATCGTAAATACCGCGATCACCTGCGACAGAAGCGCCGCCCACTGCCACAGGATTGTGTACACGATATACTTTTTCGCGTGGGACAGCAGTCCCACCAGTCTTGTTTTAATCATAAGTACCTCTCTTTTATGCTTTTGCTTTTCGCTTCTCTCTCATGCTGCAGATTAAATGCCAGATAGCTAAAATCGGATGATACAGCAGCATCCGCGGCCCCGAAAACCGCATAACGGCGCGGATCTTTTCCCGCATTTCCGGCTTGTAGCAGTGTACTTTGCAGTTTGCGCAGAATGTTTTCTGTTCCATGAAGGGACATTTCTGGCTCCGCTGTTTTGCATAGTCCGCTAATTTCTGACATTCCGGACACATCCCACCGGATGCATGCCCCTCTTTTCCATGGTTCTTCCGGCAGTACAGGCGGATCATCTCTTCCACGACGTACTGTTCTTTCTGCCGCTTTTTTTCTACTTTGTTCATTCTGTTTCTCCTAGGATATGATCTTCTGTTTTTACGGTTTTGACCCGCAGGAAGAAATACAAAATATGGCACATCCATACCACAGCAATACAGATTCTTCCGATCGGCACATTCTTCATAGCCCAAAAGCCGATCGCCATCACAGCCGTTACCATCCCGATAATTTTGCATTTCGTTCCTACCGTCATCGCCCGATGCTGTACGAAGCTGTCGAGATGCTTCTTATATAATTGAGTTCCAATAAACCAGCTGTGCAGCCGTTCCGAGCTTTTCGCAAAGCAGAACAGCGTCGCCATATAGAATGGAACTGTCGGCAGAATCGGAAGCACAATACCGATGGTACCAAGTCCCAGACACAGAAAACCGAGTACGATCCAAAATATTTTAAATGGACTCTTCATGATTTTCCTCCTTTCTCACCGAATATTAAATAGAAAAATAGCCGCCCATGGTTCTTGGCGAATACATGAGCGGTTAGTTATCACTTACGCTAGTTATAGCTTAACATTGTTTGCCTTTCGTGTCAAACACATTTCACTCCTGAGAGAACACTTTGCACTCGTAGGACAGTATCCTCGCGCATCTCCTTATTTTAATTCACCCCTCTCACAGAGAGTGCCATTTATTTCAACCGCAGCTAAAATGTCATATTTTCCATTTCAACTTGCACCCTCACAAAAGCAAATATCACTTCTTTATATGGGAATTCCTTGGAAAGGAGGGCTAAGCCATGAGTATTATCGACTTCATAGCAGTTGTAAGTTTCGGCTTAACCTGCTTTAGCCTTGGATACAACTTCGGCAAAGATACTGCGAAATCATAAAAATAGCCGCCCAGTCCTGCAAACTTTGGCGACTATTTTTACATAAACCAATAAATATGGACTAACCGTCTATCGGTAGCACTCTTTTCAATATCATAATATCATGCATTTCCGAATATGTCAAAATCTTCTTTCCACATATCCCGAAATCTCCGATACCTCTCCTCTACCAGTTCTTCCCCATCCATCTTCTCATACTTTTCCAGGAATCTCAGAATTTTGCCTCTCAATTCTTCACACACCACTGGCATTGTGTCCACCGTAAACTCCCCCGGCTCTTCCACAATCTCTTCTACAATTCCCAGTTCCTTCAAATCCCCCGCCGTCAGCTTCATCACCTCGGCGGCCTCCGGCGCGCGTTTGCCGTCTTTCCACAGGATGCTTGCAAATCCCTCCGGCGACAGGATGGAGTAGATGGCATTCTCCATCATCCACACTTCATCTGCTACGGCGAGTGCCAGAGCACCGCCGCTGCCGCCTTCTGAAATGACAATAGAAAGAACCGGCGTTTTTAACGCTGACATTTCATACAGATTCCGCGCAATCGCCTCGCCCTGGCCGCGTTCTTCGGCTTCCATTCCGCAGAAAGCACCTGGGGTGTCTACGAGGCAGATAACGGGACGGTGGAATTTTTCGGCCTGTTTCATCAGGCGCAGGGCCTTGCGGTAGCCCTCCGGGGACGGCATGCCGAAGTTGCGGCGGATGTTTTCTTTCGTATCCGCGCCTTTTGCCTCAGCGATGACCGTAACCGATGTGCCGCCAAACGACGCAATACCACCGATGATCGCCGCATCATCGCCATACAGCCGGTCGCCGTGGAACTCGATAAAATCCGGAAACAGCTCCCGAATATAATCCCCTCCGACCGGCCGGTCTTTTTTCCGTGCTTTCTGCACACAATCCCAGGCCGACGAATTCCGCAACTTCTCCCGCTCCGTCTCTTCTTTTTCTGCCCAAAGCGATTTCTCCTGTCCGCCCTTGGCAGTTTCTGTATATTCAGTGTCTGCTGCTGTCTCCTTTCCCTGCAGTTCCTTCCCAGTTTCTTCCGGCACAGACTCCTTCAGCGAACCGCCGCATCCCAAATCCCAGCTTTCCGCACGCTTCCCATGCATCCGCAGAATCTCCGCCAGCACCTCCTTCGCCTCTTCCCGCGGCAGAATCCGATCCACAAACCCATGTTCCACCAGAAACTCCGCCCGCTGGAACCCTTTCGGCAGTTTCTGTCCGATTGTCTGCTCAATAACTCTCGGCCCTGCAAACCCGATCAGTGCATGCGGCTCCGCCAGAATAATGTCCCCCAGCATCGCCCAGCTCGCCGTCACGCCGCCCGTTGTCGGATCCGTCAGCACACTCACATATAAAAGCCCCGCATCACTGTGCCTTTTCAGCGCCGCCGACGTCTTTGCCATCTGCATCAGCGAAACAATCCCTTCCTGCATCCGCGCCCCACCCGAGCACGCAAACAAAATCATCGGCAGCGAAAGCTCGGTTGCCCTCTCCACCGCCCGCGTAATCTTCTCCCCAACAGCCTCCCCCATACTGGCCATCATAAACCTGCCATCACAGACCCCGATCACCGTCTCCATCCCGTTGATCCGTCCCTTACCAGTCACAACAGCCTCCGTAAGTCCTGTTCTCTCCTGCAGAGTCCTCACCTTCTCTTCATACCCCGGAAATCCTAACGGATTTCCAGCCGTCAGCCCCTGATCCCATTCCTCAAAACTCCCCTCATCCAGAAGAAACTCAACCCTCCGATACGCATGCACCCGGAAATAATTCCCACACTTCGGACAAATATAAAGATTCCTCTTCACATCCTCCGTAAAAATAGCCGCCTTACAAGCATTACACTTCTTCAAAATCCCCTGCGGTGCCTCCGGCACAACCCCATCAGCCACACGTTCCTTCCGAAACACCGTCTTCTTAAAATACTTACCCAGCATCATACCACCATCACTCCTTACAATCCTTTATTTCGCGCCAAAGACTCCCGTCTTCCATCCACTCTCTTGTCCATTCCATCCCAGCCGCACCGCCCCGCGGTGTCGCTGACCACACGCTCCCAGTCGTGTGTCTGATCTCAGCCGCCCGGCAGTACAGCAGAGGGGGACGGCGCATTTGCAGGAGGAATTAGAAACACTTAGGCTTCCAGAATTTGCGTTATTTTCAAAAATCCAACTGTCTGAGCGACAGCGAGTTTTGGATTTTTGAAAATGGTTTTAGCAAATGCTGGAGGCCTTAGTGTTTCTTTCCTCCGAAACCGCGCCGTCCCCCTCTGCTGTACTGCCGGGCGGCGTCCGTCTCTCACAATCTCTCCGTCAACCGCTCCACAAACTCAATATCCGCCCTCCCGGCCAGATACTCCTCTTCATTTAAAATAGAATACAAATAATCAACGTTAGTGTCGACTCCCTCGATGACGACTTCCCCCAGCGCACTCCTCATCCGCGCAATCGCCTCCTCACGCGTCCTCCCATGCACAATCAGTTTCGCCAGCATCGAATCATAAAACGCCGGAATCACATACCCGTCATACGCCGCTGTATCCACCCGTACTCCAAACCCGCCCGGCAGATGCATCTCCGTAATCTCCCCCGGACAAGGCCGGAAATTCTTCGCCGGATTCTCCGCATTAATCCTGCACTCAATCGCATGCCCCGAAAGCCGGACCTCCCCCTGCGTCACCGACAGCGGCATCCCCGAAGCCACCCGAAGCTGCTCCTGAATCAGATCCACCCCCGTGACCCACTCCGTCACTGGATGCTCCACCTGAATCCGCGTATTCATCTCCATAAAATAAAAATTCCCGTCCGGCTCCAGCAGAAACTCAATCGTCCCCGCATTCACATAATGCGCCGCCTTCGCCGCCCGGACCGCCGCCGAGCCCATCTGCTCCCGCAGCGTATCATCAATCGCCACACAAGGCGACTCCTCAATCATCTTCTGATGATTCCTCTGAATCGAGCAGTCCCGCTCGCCAAGATGAATCACATTCCCGAACGAGTCCGCCATAATCTGAAACTCCACATGACGCGGATGACGAATCAGCCGCTCCACATACATCGTCCCGTCCGCAAACGAACTTTCAGCCTCCTTCTGCGCCGTCTGAAACGCACTCTGGAACTCCCCGCGTGTCTCCGCCATGCGCATGCCCTTGCCGCCGCCTCCAAGCGCCGCCTTAATCATCACCGGAAAACCAATCCGGTCGGCCTCAGAAAGACCCGTCTCCCAGTCAAAAACAGGTTCCTTCGTCCCCGGAATCACCGGAACCCCGGCCTCCTGCATCGTATTCCGAGCCTCTGACTTATTGCCCAGACGATCCATCACCTCCGGCGACGGCCCAATCCACGTAATATGACACTCCTGGCATCTCCGCGCAAACGTGCTGTTCTCCGACAGGAATCCAAATCCCGGATGAATCGCATCCGCCCCCGTCACAAGCGCCGCACTCAAAATACGTTCCATATTTAAATAACTGTCCTTCGACGGTGCCGGCCCGATGCACACCGCCTCATCCGCGAGCTGCGCATGCAGTGCCTCCCGGTCCGCCTCCGAATAAACAGCAACCGTGAGAATTCCCATCTCACGGCATGCCCGGATAATCCGGACCGCGATCTCCCCACGGTTTGCAATCAAAACTTTTCGAATCATTGTGCTGCCCCCACCATAAAGGTCAGTTCCGCCTGCGCGACCACCTTGCCGTCGACCGAAGCAACCGCTTCCCCGACGCCCATCGGTCCCTTGTGGCGGATAATTTTCGTCTCCAGACGAAGCTTGTCTCCCGGTTTCACTTTTCCCTTAAAACGGCACTTGTTGATGCCGCCGAAAAATGCAATTTTTCCCTTATTCTCGTCAAGAGAAAGAATCGCAACCGCACCGACCTGCGCCAGCGCCTCGATAATCAGCACGCCCGGCATCACCGGCTCCTGCGGAAAATGACCCGCAAAAAAATCCTCGCGGTACGTCACACATTTATACCCAATGCCGAATTCTCCCGGCTCAAAATCTTCTATATAATCCACCAGCAGAAACGGATGCCTGTGTGGAATAATCTCCTGAATCTGTTTCGTTGTCAAACTGTTCATTCGCTGCTTCCTTTCTCGTCCCGGCTTTACGCTTTCACCCGGAACAGCGGTTTTCCGTAATCAACCATCTCGCCGTTTTTCACCAGAACCTCCGCAATCACGCCGTCCACTTCGCTCTCAATCTCATTCATCAGCTTCATGGCCTCCACGATCGCTACAACCTGTCCCTTTTTCACTGTGTCGCCGACCTTCACAAACGGATCAGCATCCTCTGCCGGGGCTGTGTAAAATGTTCCGACCAGCGGTGATGTCACAAAAACGCCTTCTTCTGCTTCGCTGTGCTCCTCAGCCGCTGTATTTTTTCCTGCCGTTTCTTTTCTCTCCGGCATGGCTGCTTCTTTCGCTGTCACGCCATTTGCTCCGCCCATAATCTCTGCCATCTGCAGACCGGCACCGGATGGAACGCCGCTCATCTGCACCTGCACCGGAGCTGCTTTTCCATGCTCCATGGCAATCTTGATCCCATCAGCCTCGTAATCAAACGCGGTCAGCGAAGAATCCGAAACTTTATCAATCAACTGTAAAATCTGATCTAATTCCATCTTATTTTCCTTTCTGCACCGGAACACGGTGCCGCTTTATTCATATTTCTGAAACAGCAGCACCGCATTGTGGCCGCCAAAGCCAAGGGAATTGCTCATTGCCAGTTTCACATCCGTCTCGACCGGAGCGCCGATGCAGTAATTCAGATCACATTCCGCATCCGCTTCCCTGGTTCCAATCGTCTGATGCACGAAGCCATCCTGAATGGATTTCGCACAGACAACAGCTTCCACGCCGCCTGCCGCACCGAGGAGATGACCGACCATCGATTTTGTCGAGTTGACCAGCACATGGTCTGCCGCATCGCCGAACGCTTTCCGGATCGCACGTGTTTCAAACAGATCGTTGTGATGTGTTGAGGTTCCGTGTGCATTGATATACGTAACCTCTTCCGGTTTTACGCCGGCTTCTTCCATCGCAAGCTCCATCGCACGCGCCGCGCCGCTTCCGTCTTCAAGCGGGGAAGTAATGTGGTACGCATCGCAGGTTGCGCCGTATCCGACTACCTCTGCATAGATCTTCGCGCCGCGCTGTTTCGCGTGCTCCAGCTCCTCAAGTACAAGAATGCCGGCGCCCTCGCCCATGACAAAACCATTCCGGTCTTTATCAAATGGAATCGAAGCCCGCAGCGGATCTTCCGACTCGGAAAGTGCGGTCAGTGCCGAAAAGCCTGCCACGCCGACCGGCGTAATTGCGCTCTCCGCACCGCCTGCCACACAGATGTCCGCGTCGTTGTACTGAATTGCGCGGAAGGCATCGCCAATGCAGTGCGTTCCTGTCGCACACGCCGTCACCACGCTGGTACATTTTCCTTTCGCGCCGAGTGCAATCGCAACGTTTCCCGCCGCCATGTTCGCAATCATCACCGGAACGGTAAACGGGTTGACGCGGGACGGATTTCCGGCATCAATTTTGGCTTTCGCCTGCTCACATGCATTCAGATCACCGACGCCGGAGCCCACCAGAACGCCGACGCGGAACGGATCTTCATTCTCCATGGAAATGCCGGCATCTGCAAACGCTTCTTTTGCTGCCGCAACGGCATACTGGGAGAAGGTTCCCATTCGTCTTGCTGCCTTGAAATCCATGCGTTCTTTTGCCACGAAGCCTTTGACCTCGCCTGCCAGATGTACTTTATATTCTGCTGTATCAAATTTCGTAATCGTTCTGATTCCGCAGGCTCCCTCTCGGACGCCGTTCCAGAATTCCTCCACGGTATTTCCAATCGGGGTAACCGCTCCAAGTCCTGTAATAACTACTCTTCTCTTCATTCCAAACTCTCCATTCTTTTCTTGTAACGATTACATCACCATGCCGCCGTCGCAGTGAATCACCTGTCCGGTGATGTAAGCTGCCGTTTCGGATGCCAGAAATGCAGCCAGGTTTGCCACATCCTCCGGCTTTCCGAAATGGCCGAGCGGAATCTGGGATACGGATGCTTCTTTCACTTTATCCGAAAGAACCTCCGTCATATCGGTCTCAATAAAGCCCGGCGCAATCGCATTGACGCGGATGCCGCGGGATGCCAGTTCCCGTGCCGCCGTTTTCGTCAGGCCGATCACACCCGCTTTCGATGCCGCATAATTTGCCTGTCCGGCGTTTCCTGCCACGCCGACCACAGAAGCCATGTTGATGATGCAGCCGCTCTTCTGGCGGATCATCGGCCGTGCCGCAAAGCGGATGCAGTTGAACGTTCCCTTGAGGTTTGTCTCAATGACACGGTCGAAGGCTTCCTCCGACATGCCCATCAGAAGGCCGTCCTTTGTGATGCCCGCGTTGTTGACCAGAATGTCGATTTTTCTATACGAAGCAAGGATTTCTTTGATCCACGCCTCACACGCCGCAAAATCCGATACATTGCACTGCATCACACAGCCGTCTCCTCCTGCCGCGCGGATTCCCGCAAGCACGGTTTCGGCCGCCTCTTTCGAACCATTGTAATTGATGACGACAAAGGCTCCCTCCGCCGCCAGTTTTTCTGCAATCGCACGCCCGATTCCGCGGGATGCGCCCGTTACTACTGCTGTTTTTCCACTTAACATCTCATTCTCCTGCTGCATAATCCACTATCTATAATAAAGTTTCGCACACCTGATGCATTTCCTCATAGGTGCGGATATTATAACCCTTTACCTCCCGGTTGATTTTTCTCAAAAATCCGGTCAGTGTTCTTCCCGGTCCAATTTCCACGAAGGTGTCAACGCCGTCCGCAATCATCGCCTCGATGCTCTGCTGCCACCGCACGCCGGATGCCACCTGCTGAATCAGAAGGCCGCGTGTCAATGCAATGTCACGCACATACTGGCCGGTCACATTCGTTACATACGGGATTTTCAATTCCGTAAAGCCGACGCCCTCAAGCGCCTCGGTCAGTCCCTTGGATGCGGATTCCATCATCGGGGAATGGAACGGGCCGCTTACGTTCAGCGGAAGTACCCGCTTTGCACCTGCTTCTTTTAACTTTTCCGAAGCCTCTGCCACTGCCGCCTCATATCCGGTGATGACAATCTGACCCGGACAGTTGTAATTGGCAATGTAGGCGCCGGAAATCCCGCTCAAAATCTCTTCGATTTTTGCAGCTTCCATGCCGAGCACCGCCGCCATCGCGCCCTCGCCTGCCGGAATGGCCTCCTCCATCAGGATGCCTCTTCTGCGGACGACCTTCATCGCATCCGCCATTTCCATACCGCCGGCGGACACAATCGCGTTGTACTCGCCAAGGCTGAGGCCCGCTGTCACATCCGGCGTAAGGCCGCACGCCCGGATGGACTGCTCCATCGCCATTCCGGTTGTCAGCAGTGCAATCTGAGTAAACTCTGTCTGATCCAGATGTTCATTTTCCTCAAAACAGAGTTTTTTCATATCAATCCCGATCAGCTCGGATGCCATATCGTAGACGGCTCTCGCTTTCGGACATGCTTCATAAAAATCCGCGCCCATGCCGACACACTGGGAACCCTGTCCCGGAAACATAAATGCTGTTTTACTCATAACCGCGCCGGTGCTCCTTTCAGAAGTTCTTCCATCTCATTCATCATCTGCTCGATGATTTCTTTGCAGCTTTTCTCGTCTTTTACCATACCTGCAATCTGACCGGACATCACGCTTCCGGTTTTGACATCGCCGTCCACAACGGCTCTTCGAAGACCGCCGAGCGTCAGTTTTTCCAGCTCTTCGAACGGAGCTCCCTCTTTTTCCAGTTCCAGATAATGGCGTGTCATCTCATTTCGGATCGCCCGCACCGGATGACCGGTTGTGCGGCCTGTCACGCGGGTATCAATATCTTTCGCCTTGATCACCAGCTGCTTGTAATTTTCATGCACAACGGCCTCTTTCGAAGCGACAAAACGCGTTCCCATCTGAACCGCCTCGGCACCCAGCATAAAGGCTGCCGCCATGCCGCGTCCGTCCGCAATTCCACCGGCCGCAATAACTGGAATTTTTACGGCATCTGCCACCTGCGGAACGAGTGCCATCGTTGTCGTCTCGCCGATATGGCCGCCGGACTCACATCCTTCTGCCACAACGGCATCTGCGCCTGCGCGCTCCATTCGTCTTGCAAGAGCAACGGAAGCGACCACCGGGATGACGCGGATACCAGCGTTTTTCCACAGTTCCATATATTTCTCCGGATTTCCTGCGCCCGTCGTAACGACTTTTACGCCTTCCTCGGCAACCACTTTTGCCACCTCATCCGCATACGGGCTCATCAGCATGATGTTGACGCCGAACGGTTTGTCCGTCAGTTTTTTTGCTTCGCGGATTTCATTCCGAACCCACTCTGCCGGTGCCGCCGATGCTCCGATGAGGCCAAGGCCGCCGGCCTCGGAAACTGCCGCTGCCAGATGATGCTCCGCCACCCAGGCCATGCCGCCCTGAATGACTGGATACTGAATCCCGAGTAATTTTGTCACTTCTGTGATCATGAATCGCTTCCTCCTGCTTCCCGATCTTTCTTAGTTTTTGTGCTGCTCCAGATACTCTGCAACATCACCGACAGTTACCATCGTTTCCAGATCCTCGGTCGGGATTTCCACGCCGCAGGTGTCCTCGAGGGACATGACCATTTCAAACAGATCCAGGGAATCTGCTCCGAGATCCTCTTTGAAGGAAGTCTCCGCTGTGATGGTATCGATGTCTGCTCCCAGTGCTTCTGCTACAGTTTCTTTTACTTTTTCTAACATGTTTTTGTCCTCACTTTTTTTCTTATTCTTCTTATTTTATATGGGCGTTTCTTACCATTCCAGGTACGCCGCGCCCCAGATCAGTCCTGCTCCGAAACCGGAGAGAACGATTCTCTGTCCTTTTTGGGCTCTGCCGGACCGGTTCCACTCATCCAGCAGAATCGGAATGCTCGCCGCACACGTATTGCCGTATGCTTCGATATTCCGCGGAAATTTTTCTTTCGGTGCTTTCAGTCGTTTTGCCACGCCGTCGATGATGCGGCTGTTTGCCTGATGAAGGATAAAGGCATCAATCTCCTCGACCGGCACCTCGGCTTCCGCGAGCACCTCGCGGATGACTTCCGGCACGCGGGATAAGGCAAACTGGAACACGGCACGGCCGTCCATCTGCAGATACGTTCCCTTTTCGCAGGTCAGCGACACGCCTTTTTCTCCATCGGAATGGATCTTTTCGCACGCTTTTGTCTTCTGCTCCTCCGCCGTCAGCACAATGGCTCCCGCGCCGTCCCCGAACAAAATGCAGGTTCCGCGGTCACTCCAGTCCACCAGGCGGCTCAGGGCATCCGCGCCGATCAGCAGCACGTTTTTTGCCTTGCCGCTCCGGATATACATCTGGCCCAGCTCATACACCGCAAGAAATCCGGTGCAGGCGGCGCTGACATCGAGACAGGCGGCACGGAAAGCTCCGATCTCATCCTGCACAAGACAGGCGGTATTCGGAAAGATGCTCTCCGATGAGGAGGTTCCAACGAGAATCAGATCCAGCTCTGTCGAGCAGATCCCTGCGTTTTCCAGCGCTCTTCGCGCCGCCTTTACTGCCATTTGGGCAACCGTCTCCTCTCCGGCTATGTGGCGCGCACCGATTCCTGTCCGCTCCCGGATCCAGACATCGCTCGTATCCACCATCTTTTCCAGATCTTCATTTTTCCATATCGTCTCCGGTACATACGAACCGGTTCCCGCAATTCTGCCGTTTTTCACCTTACTGTCCTCTTGCTTATTTCATTCTCAAACATTTTTCTTTTCAAATGTTTTGATATTCAAAGTATATCATCAAAATTCATTTTGTCAACCTTTTTTTATTGCTTTTTCCATTTCCCACTTCTATAATGAAACTATGTTCGGGATTTTTTCAAAACTATTTTCCCGGATTCTATTATTTTGAGCCCCGGCGCAGGTTCTCTATCGAACACTCCGGCAGGCTCCAGAAAGGACACCAAACTTATGCAGGTTCCAATGTCATCCTATCTTGTGGAAATCAAACCACAGATTCAGGAACTGATCTGTCTGCTCGAGCGCGAATTTGATTACGTCAGCGTGCTCTGCACCGATGTCAAAGGTACGACCTACCGCGTCAGCATGCATCAGACCACCGTCGGCGATTATCACTTCTGTGAACGCGGCTTCGTTGTCCGTGCATGGCAGGACGGTTCCTACACCGAATATTCCTTCAACAACCTCACCGATGCCGCAGATCTTGCGGAGGAAATTACTTCCGCGCTGAAATCCGAATTTCAGGCATTAAAGGCACTCGGCATTGCGCAGATGGAGTCTCCTCTCGTGCAGGAAGAAGCCATCGCAAAAACGATGCAGAATGAAATCGAGATTGACCCGGAGACCGTCTCCGCAGAGGAGATTCTCTCCCACCTTCGGAAGCTCTGCGACGCCGGCGCTGCCCATGAAGGAATTCTGGAATTCCAGAGTACCGTCAGCTTTGCCCGTGTCAACAAGCTGTTCCTCTCCTCCAAAAAGGATCTGATGCAGTCCTACGCTTTCTCGGAGGGCTCCCTTTCCGCAATCGGCACAGAAAACGGAAAACAGAATATGTCGTACCGTTCCTGCTCCGGCCTGAAAGGCGTGGAAATCTTAAATGAGATGGATGCGATTGTTGAGGAAATCATCGCCGTTCTGTACGACAAGCTCCACTCCGATCTGGTCATCCCTGGCATGTACGATGTCATCACCGCACCGGATGTCACCGGCGTGATTGCACACGAGGCATTCGGCCACGGTGTCGAGATGGATATGTTTGTCAAAAACCGCGCACTCGCCAAAGAGTATATCGGCAAGCCTGTTGCCTCCCAGCTCTCCTCCATGCACGACGGCGCAGTCGGCGCACAGCAGGTCAGCAGTTATCTTTTTGATGATGAGGGAACGCCCGGCACCGACACCACGGTTATCGACCACGGCACACTCGTTACCGGCATCAGCGATCTGGTAAGCGCACTCCGCCTTGGCACCACGCCGACCGGAAACGGAAAACGCGAGAGCTTCGAGCGCAAAGTCTACTCCCGTATGACCAACACCTACTTCACCGCAGGCACAGACAAACTCGATGATATGATCGCTTCGATTGAGCACGGCTATCTTCTCGAAAGCGTTCAGTCCGGTATGGAAGACCCGAAACACTGGGGCATCCAGTGCATGGTCGGACTCGGCCGCGAGATCAAAGACGGTAAGCTGACCGGAAAAGTCGTATCTCCTGTCACCCTGACCGGCTATGTTCCGGACCTCTTAAAGAGCATCTCCATGGTTTCCGACAAAGAAGAGCTCTTCGGCTCCGGCATGTGCGGAAAAGGACACAAAGAATGGGTCAAAGTCAGTGATGGCGGCCCGTATCTGAAATGTAAAGTGAGGTTAGGCTGATGAACGAATTATACGATGTATTAAAAACAAGCAAAGCCAGCGACTTTCTGATCCGCGAAGAGCAGACCGAATCCCGCGAGGCATTTTTCATCGGTCAGAAGCTCGACATGAGCCGCGCGAAAAAAGTAACGCACACGTTTCTGACCGTCTTTGTCGACAGTGAGGATGGGAAATTCCGCGGAAGCGCACAGAAAGAAATTCATCAGGGCGCTGCGAAAGAAGAGATGAAACAGGAAATCGATCAGGCGCTGTTCGCCGCACAGTTTGTGCAGAATCCATGGTATCCGATCGCAGAGCCATCTGATGTCCATGCAAACGCCGGAACGGCTGACACTTCCCGCGATCTTACCGCTGAGCTTGTAAAACTGGTGCAGGCCATGCAGGAAATCAAGGCGGAAGCGGATTCCCGCATAAACTCCTATGAGATTTTTGTGAACCAGAAGCTGACCCATATCCGCAATTCCCGCGGTGTCGATGTCACCTTCTCCGGCTTTGACTGCGAGATCGAGGTTGTCACCAATTCCCGCAAGGATGATCACGAGATTGAGATCTACAAAGACTTCCGCTTCTCCGATAAATCCGCCGGAGACATCATCGCCGAAGTGCGTGAAATGTTCCACACCGGCCGCCAGCGTCTGAGCGCGGTTCCGACCCGCCAGAACGAGCACGCCGATGTTCTCCTGACCGGAAACGCTGTCGGCAGCTTCTTCCAGTATTTTGCCATGCATACCAATGCTTCTTATCAGTACATGGGTGTTGCAAAGGCAAAAATCGGCGAAGCCATCACCGGTGCAGATGCCGATCCGCTCACCATCCGCCTCGTGCCGACGCTCGATGGCTCCACAAAAAACGCACCGTACGACGAAAACGGCGTTCCAGTGACCGAGCGCATTCTGTTTGAGAACGGCATCTGCCGCTCCTACTGGGGCAGTCTCCAGCATGCCCATTATATCGGCATGAAGGATACCACTTCGATGAACAACCTCGTTGTCGAAGGTGGTTCCAAAACACTCGACGAACTACGCAGCATGCCACATATAGAAATCACCGATTTCAGTGCATTTGACATGGATGCCGTAAGCGGCACCTGCGGCGGTGAGATCCGGCTCGCGTATGAGAGCGACGGAACCACCTCCCATCCGACAACCAGCGGATCGCTTTCCGCCCGTTATGACGATGTACTGAAAAATCTGACCTTCTCGAAAGAGACACAGCAGCTCAACAACCGCGTGGTACCGTGTGCGGTGCTGCTGCGGGGTGTGACGGTGGCGGGAGAATAACGTTTCCCCCAAAGGCGGCCAGTAACCGGCCGCCTCCGCATGAAAGCAAAATTGGCAACAAAAAGGTGATGGTAGAAAACCATTTAAAATGAGCAAATATTGCTGAATCTGGAAATATCTTAAATGAATTATATGCAATCATGTTCAATTTTGCTGCCCATGAAACGAAATCATTAACTGCAATTCTTGCAACCTGTATATTCCGACCGCACAGAACCATCTGCACGGTGATTCAGAACCACTCTATCGCTTGAATAGAGCCACCTTCACGGAAGGTGAGCCATTCATATAAATTTATCCTATAATGAGATTGGCACACACAAGTGTGACTAAT
>NZ_JBNMHD010000002.1:0-164888 GCF_050872605.1 Fusicatenibacter sp. | reverse complement strand
CCCGAAAATAATGCAAAAAAGGCAGTGCTGCAGAGCGCGAATTGCAAGGAACAGATTTGAAGGCGTACCGGGGTACGACGAAAATCTGTGACGCAGTAATTCACGCTCTGCGGTGCTGAATTTTTTGCATTATTTTCGGGTCTTGCTATAAAATCAAGTGGTCGTCTGACGCCGGATCAGAAGCGGCGGAACGGTCTTGTGAACCGGCTCGGCAAGCGGCACCGGATGGCGTTTTTTCCGTTCCTGCATCTGGGAGACCAGAAGGGAAACAGCTTCGTCTGCAATCTGGTCAATCTGCTGGCCGACAGTGCTGATCGGATAGATAGCCTGCTCGGAAATCGGCGCACCGTCGAAGCCGATGAGTTCGTAATCGTCCGGCAGGGTATGGTATTTGCGAATCAGAAGATTTAAAAGAATATTGGCATGATCATCGTTGGAGAGGAAGATGCCCTTTTTCTGACCGGCATATTTTTGTTCGATGCTGTCAAAGATTTCCTGCATCGGTGCTGCGGCTTCCTGATAGGAGAGTCCGAAATCCCGAATGATAACCTCGTGCGGTACACCGGCCTTTACACAGGCATCCTGGAAACCGGTGAGACGGCGGTAGGCAGGAACATTTTCTTTGGTCGGTGAGTTCAGATGAATCAGGACATCACAGTGGTTATGAATCAGAAGCGAAGTCGCTTCGTACGCGCCGAGGTAGTTGTCTGTATTGACACTGCTGACGAACTGGTCTTCGCGCTCAATTGCAACGACCGGGATCTGCAGATTGGAGAGTTCGCGGGAGGAGAGTGTATGGGAGAGGACGATGAGACCCTCGATTTTGTACGACATCAGCTCCTGAATGTAGCGGCGCTCCGTCTCGTCGTGGCCGTTTCCGGCGAAGACGAGGAATTTATAGCCATATTTCTCATAAGAAGCAAGAATCTGATTCAGCATCTCGGAATAGTAGTTCATGGAGAGACTCGGGATCAGGACGCCGACAAATTCGGTCTGTCCGTTCGCGAGGATTTTTGCCACTTTGTTTTCTTTATAGTTCAGTTTATCCAGTGCATCGGAAATGATCTGCTGATTTTCCAGTGTCAGGGAATCCGGGTTGTTGAAATACCGGGAAATGGTTGTTTTGGAAAAATGCGTGTACTGTGCAATATCATTAAAGGTTACATTTTTTTTTCGTGCCATAAGTTCAAGTGTCCTTCCCTTCAAAAGTGTTGCGTGAATCGTGTAAGCTTTCAGAAAAAAACAAATAGTATATGAATATAGTATAACATTTCTCGCCCGCCGGAACAAGCGGGAATCGGTTAAGTAACCGGTTTTGTAAAAGTTTCATAAAAGCCAAAAACAAAATTATGGAAAATCACGAAAAGTAAAGAAAATATTGACGAAACTCACTGTCAATGCTATGATAAAGGCAATGAAAGTAACCGGTTACTTGACCGGTTACACAAAACGAAGGACAGGACCCGCTGTCCAGAGATAACAGGAGGATTTGTGATGAGAAAGAAATTTAGTGCCAGGGCGGCAGCTCTTGGAATGTCCGGCGTGCTTCTTACTTCTGCATTGACCGGATGCACCTTCGGCTTCGCAAGCGATCCGGATGACCCGAACGCAGTAAAAGAAGAAGTGCCGATCGACATGACCACCGATACCTTCCAGTACGATACGTCGCTTTCCGGAACGAGTATCGTCATCATGAACACAAAAGCAGAAATCCAGACAGCACTGGAAGAGATTGCAAAAGTGTTCGAGGAGAAAGCAGGCGTACATATTGAGATCATGCCGGTAACGGACGGCGATTCTCCTTATACCAAAGTAGTCAGCCTCTACAACTCCGGAAACCCGCCGACACTTTCCATTCTGGATACGACCGATGTCATTGCGCTGGCAGAGGAAAAAGCAGCCGACTTAAGCAATGAAGCATGGACCGGTGAGGCAGAAGAATACCTGACCAAAATCAACGGAAAGGTTTACAGCTTCCCGCTCTGTATCGAGGGCCGCGGTATTATCTACAACAAGAGCGTGATCGAAGATACCTTAGGTACCGAGTTCGATCCATCCGAGATCAAAACCCAGGACGACTTCGCAGCACTCCTCCAGAGCCTGCGGGACAACGGAATGAAAAATCCGATCTCCATGGCAAAAGAAGACTGGTCCCTTGGTGCACATCAGCTGCAGTACATCTACGAGACATACGACGGAACCTCCGACGGAGCAGCAGAAGTCATCAACGAGCTGAAGGACGGAACCTTATATCTGCCGGACTACAGCCGTATGAATGAGTTCCTGAATGCCTTTGATCTGTTAAAAGAGTACAACGTAGCAAAGGGCGACCCGCTCGGCGCAGATTACGATGAGATGGCAATTGACCTGGCAGACGGAAAAACCGCTTTCTGGTTCAACGGAAACTGGGCATGGCCGAACCTCGAGGAGGCAGGTGCTGAGACGACCGACGAGTACGGCTTCCTTCCATACTTTATGAACAACGATCCGGACGACTTCGTCAACAGCAAAATCCAGGCATCCCCGTCCAAACAGATTATGCTGGATGATATTGTGGCAACCGACGCGCAGAAAGCAGCAGCAAAAGAGTTCCTGAACTGGCTGGTTTACAGTGAGATCGGACAGCAGATGGTTGTAAAAACCTGCAGCCTGATTCCACCGTTTAAAAACAATCCGAACGAGCCAAGCGATCCGTTAAGCTGCGACATCTATGAAAAAGTACAGAACGGCGAAGCATTCAACGCATCCGCGATCGTGCCGAACGACCACTGGTCCGTCCTTGGTGCGGCAATGCAGAAATATCTGGCCGGAAGAAGTGACCGCGGGGAACTGATGGATTCCATCCAGGCATACTGGGATGAGCAGTAGGCCGGAGGATATGAAGGAGGAACGAAAATGAAATCAAGCAACAAGGGAAAAGATTTCTGTGTATTTGCGCTGCCGGGCCTGTTCTGCTTCCTGGCAGTCGTCATGGTACCGTTTGTCTACGGTATTTACCTGACCTTAACCGACTGGAACGGTGTTTCCAGCGTGAAAAACTTTGTAGGACTTTCCAACTTCGCAGCCGTTATGCGCGACGCACAGTTCTGGAAATCCCTGCTGTTAACCTTTAAATACGTTATTGCGGTTGTTGTTCTCGTCAATGTGATCGCCTTTTTGCTGGCTTACATCCTGACCCGCGGCATCAAAGGCCAGAACTTCTTCCGTGCCGGATTTTTCACCCCGAACCTGATCGGCGGTATCGTACTTGGATACATCTGGCAGTTTGTATTCTCCCGTGTTTTCGTCAGCATCGGCGAGACCACAGGATGGAGCCTGTTTGAAATTTCCTGGCTTTCCACCCCGAACAAAGCATTTGCAGCACTGGTACTCGTTTCGGTATGGCAGCTGGCAGGATACATGATCCTGATCTACGTTGCCGGCTTTATGGGACTTTCTGAGGACGTGCTCGAGGCGGCAAGCATCGACGGCGCATCCGGCTGGGTAAAAATGAAAAACATTATCCTCCCGCTGATGATGTCCTCCGTTACCATCTGCCTCTTCCTGACCCTGTCCCGTGCGTTCATGGTATACGATGTCAACCTGTCCTTAACCGGCGGTGCTCCGTACGGAACCACTGAGATGGCAGCCATGCACGTATATGAGAAAGCATTCACATCGAGACAGTTCGGTGTCGGCCAGGCAGAAGCCTTTATCCTGTTTATCATTGTAGCCTGCATCAGCGGTATTCAGGTATACACCACCAAGAAGAGGGAGGTTGAAGCATAATGAATCAGAAGAAAATTGGCGGAACAAAGAAAAAAGTAACCGACGCGCTGGCTATGCTCCTTATGATCATCGTTTTCTGTGCGTTCATGTTCCCGTTTGCCATGGTTATCATCAACTCCTTAAAACAGAAACGTGATATTATTAAGAGTCCGTTCTCCTGGCTGTTCACCATCAAAGGTCTTTCGTTTGACAACTTTGTAAAAGCATTTACGCAGATGAATTTCCTGAACGCGTTCAAGAATTCTCTCTTTGTAACCGTAACAGCAACCGTACTGGTTACGGTACTTGCAGCTATGCTGGCTTACTACATCGTGCGCAATGTCAATGTATTTTCCAATGTCATTTTCGCACTGATGGTTGCATCCATGATCATTCCGTTCCAGGCGATCATGATTCCGCTTGTCAGTGTATACGGCGGAACCTTAAACATTCTGAACCACAGACTGACCTTGATCTTCATGCACACCGGGTTTTCCATGGCAATGTCCGTGTTCATGTTCCACGGATTTATCCGCGGAAGTATCCCGCTGGCGCTGGAGGAAGCCGCTTACATCGACGGCTGTACCCACACACAGACCTTCTTCCGCATCGTGTTCCCGCTGTTAAAGCCGATCATTTCCACCATGGTAATCATGAATGCGATGGCATTCTGGAATGACTTCCTGCTGCCGTCCCTGGTACTGACCGACAAAAAGCTGCTGACTCTGCCGCTTTCCACCTACAGCTTCTACGGAACCTACTCCGCAGATTACGGAACCATCATGGCAGGCCTTCTGCTCTGTGTCATCCCGATCCTGATTCTGTACGTCGTACTGCAGAAACAGATCATCAACGGTGTTGTAGCCGGAGCAGTGAAATAAAATAACAGAAATGACAGAACAGCCGGGCAAAGAAGGGCGGAACAAAAAAGCTTTCTTTTCCCGGCTTTTCTTAGTGAAACAACAGGAACGAGACAGAAAGGAAACGAAACACATGAAAAACAGATTGCACGTAAAAGCGCCGGGCAACTGGGTCAATGACCCGAACGGCATGATTTATTACAAAGGACAGTATCATCTTTTCTACCAGCATTTTCCATATGCACCGCGGTGGGGTACGATGCACTGGGGCCATGCGGTAAGCCCGGATCTGATTCACTGGGAGCACGTCGGTGTTGCCCTGTTCCCGAGTCTTTCTGAGGATCAGAACGGCTGCTTTTCCGGAAGCGCGGTAGAAGAGGACGGCGTGATGCATCTCTTTTACACTGGTGTTCATTATAATCAGGTAGATCCGAAAGATATTCATGCGTGCCTGAATGGCGACTTTATCTCGTCGCAGCTTCACCTGACCTCGAAAGACGGCATGCATTTTGATGTGTTCGGGGATAAAGAGGTTGTTATCCCGGCACTCACCGATCCGGAAATCGGCGACAATACGCACACACGCGATCCAAAGGTATGGAAGGGAAGCGATGCGTGGTACATGGTGCTTGGAAGCACGACGAAGAATCACAAGGGCGAGGCATTATTCTATAAGAGTGAGGATCTTTCCCACTGGCATCTGGCCGGACAGGCGACGACGAAACAGAAACTTGGCTGGATGTGGGAGTGTCCGGATCTCTTTACCGTGAATGGACGCAGCGTCTTTGTATTCTCTCCGATGGAACTGATCGAGGAGACCGACGGCTATGCAGATCAGGCGATCTGCATGCTGCCTGACTTTGATGAGAAAACCTGTACGATGGAGTTCCCGGAGAGCTGGCAGCTTCTGGACTGCGGCGGCGATCTCTATGCACCGCAGACTATGACAGATGCGGACGGAAACCGGATTTCCATCGCATGGCTTCGGATGCCGGAGCCGGTAGATGGTACATGGAACGGTATGTTCTGTCTGCCGCGTGTGGTAGAGGTAGAAAACGATCACATCTATTTCCGCGTTCTTCCTGCTGTCCGCGATGGATTCTGCAAAAAGACAGATTCCATTGTCTCTGCCTGCGGGGAGTGTGTCATGATCCGAGCTGAATTAAAAGAAGGTGAGAGTCTGGAAATCGGCGGCTATAAGATCTGGCGGCAGAGCGGCAAGGTCTGCGCAGACCGTACAAACGTCTATCCGTCCGGCGCAAAAGGATGGCTCCATGCGGAGACACCGCAGTTAAAAGAGGGCGATCTTCTCGAGATTTTCGTGGATCCGAATATGATCGAGATTTATGCAAACGACGGAGAGTACGTCTTAAGCCAGGCGGTTTACGGCCTTGGAGAGACATTCTCCTATGAAATGGAGAAAAAACCGGAAATTTATCTGTGGAATGAATAAATCAGCCAAAAAAGTTCTTGACGCATACGGGATTTTGTTCTAATCTAGTACGTAACAGCTTTCTAACGTTAAAGTGACGGGCTGAAAAACGAGATTTCGAAAGATATCCGAAAAGAACGCAAGGAGAGATTATTATGAAGAAAGTAGTAAAATTCGGCGGCAGCTCCCTCGCGAGCGCAGAGCAGTTTAAGAAGGTCGGAGACATCATCCGCGCAGATGAGGGAAGAAGATACGTGGTACCTTCCGCTCCTGGAAAACGAAATTCTGCTGATACGAAAGTAACCGATATGCTGTATGACTGCTACCGCACTGCAGTTGCCGGAAGAGATTTCAAGAAGAAACTGCAGAACATCAAAGCGAGATATCAGGAGATCATCGATGGTCTGAACCTCAGCCTGGATCTTTCCCCGGAATTTGAAAAAATAGCAGAAAACTTTGCCGCAGCAGCCGGAGAGGACTACGCCGCATCCCGCGGAGAGTACCTGAACGGTATCGTGATGGCAAATTATCTGGGATATACGTATATTGATTCTGCAGAAGTGATCTGCTTCGACGAGAACGGAAACTTCCTTGCAGACAAGACTGACAAAGTGCTTTCCGAGCGTTTAAAAGATCTGGATAACGCAGTCGTTCCTGGATTCTACGGCGCAAAACCGGACGGAAGCGTAAAAACCTTCTCCCGCGGCGGTTCTGACATCACCGGTTCCATCGTGGCAAAGGCCGTACACGCTGACATCTACGAGAACTGGACCGACGTTTCCGGTTTCCTGGTAACCGATCCGCGTATCGTCAAAGATCCGGAAGTGATTTCCACCATTACCTACCGCGAGCTGCGTGAGCTTTCCTACATGGGAGCTACCGTACTTCATGAGGACTCCATCTTCCCGCTCCGCCAGGAGGGCATTCCGATCCATGTGCTGAACACCAACGCACCGCAGGATCCGGGAACCATGATTGTAGAGAATACCTGCAGCAAACCGAAATTCACCATCACCGGTATTGCAGGAAAGAAAGGCTTCGCATCCATCACGATTGAGAAGAGCATGATGAATACCGAGATCGGCTTTGGCAGAAAAGTACTTGGCGTCTTTGAGGATAACAATCTTTCCTTTGAGCATATGCCGTCCGGCATCGATACCATGACGGTATTTGTTCATCAGAGTGAGTTTGCAGCAAAAGAACAGCAGGTTATCGCAGGACTGCATCGTGCCGTACAGCCGGATTCTATTGATCTTGAATCCGATCTGGCGCTGATTGCTGTTGTAGGACGCGGTATGAGAAGAACGAGAGGCACAGCCGGAAGGATTTTCTCTGCACTGGCGCATGCACACGTTAATGTCAAGATGATCGATCAGGGTTCCAGCGAGCTCAACATCATCATCGGCGTGGAGAACCGCGATTTCGAGACTGCAATCAAAGCGATCTATGATATCTTTGTGGTAGCACAGATCTGAAAAAGATAAAAAACAAAATCTCTGTCAGGAGTGTGGACTTCCGACAGAGATTTTTTTATGCCGCTGTATCGCGGAATTCTTTTCGAATCATGAAAGTAAAAATGCAGATCACCGCACAGCAGATGATCCAGGTCGTCGGTTCGCAGAAGCAGACAGCGCGGTATCCGATCGACGGGACGAGAAACAGGGCGAAGAGTATCTTCCCGATCAGCTCGAGCACGCTGCAGAACAGCGGTACATAGCGGTGATGCATGCCCTGCAGACAGTTGCGGAGAATCACGAGAAAGCCCATCGGCGGGAAAATCGGGACGCAGACCTGAAGATACATCAGTGCGTTGGAGAGAACCTCCGGGTCCTGACTTCCGGTGATGAGACGGATCACAGCCGGCGCGATGGTGAAGGTAAAGAGAAGCGCCGCAAGCCACCAGATCAGATAGAGTGCGCAGGCGATTTTAGCACCGTCCCCGATGCGTTTCCGTTTTCCGGCACCGAAATTCTGGCTCGAATACGTTGCCATGCTTGCGCCGAGAGAGTCCCCCGGCAGCATAAACATCTCGGCGAGACGCCGTCCGCCGACCTGTGCGGCAATGTACGTGCTGCCGAGTGCATTGATGCTGCCCTGCAGAATCACGCTTCCGATGTTGTAAACGGCATTCATAAGCGCCATGGAAAGTCCGTTGAAAAAGACATCCAGAGCGAAGGAGAAGCCGGTACGAAGACTGTCAAACGAAAAGCGCAGAAGCGGATAACTGCGGTAAAGGTAGAAAAGGCCGAGCAGTGCACTGACAGCCTGCGCGAGTACGGTGGCAATAGCGGCTCCCTGAATGCCCATGTGAAGAGAACCGAGAAACCAGACGTCAAGAATGATATTGAGGACACTGGAAAAGGCGAGAAACAGAAGTGGTACGACGCTGTTTCCAATTGCACGAAGGAGACTTGCTTCCATGTTGTAGAGCATTGTAAACGGAAGGCCGAGAAAAATCACGGTGATATAGGCGAGTGCTCCGGCAAAGGCGGTATCCGGCGTCTGTAAAAGACGGAGCAGCGGGCAGCGAAGCAGAAATAAAAGCGCGGCGAGAAAAAGGCCGATGGAAAGGGAAAAGACCATCATCCAGGCGGCGGCCTGCTTCATTTTTCTGTTATCCCCGGCGCCGAACCAGCGGCTGACGGAAATGGCAAAGCCGTTGTTTAGACCGACGGAAAACGTGGTCAGCATGCTGTAGAGTGCGGAAGTCGCTCCGATTTGTGCCAGAGCGGCATCGCCGAGCATATTTCCGGCAATGGCAGTGTCGGCGAGATTATAAAACTGCTGCAGCAGACTGCCGAAAAAAACGGGCAGTGCAAAGGTGAGCAGAATCCGTAAGATATTGCCGGAAGTCATATCCAGTGTCTGGGATGGGGAAGCGGATGTTTGTGATGCGTTCATCGCAGTAACCTCCTGTGAATCGTAATGTTTTATCGTTGCGTAAGGCCGGAACTTATTTCCCGGTCGGGAACAGGATTACTATAGCACAGACATTTCGCTTGTGTCTTGCTGAAATACGACGTATACTGGTAAAAAAACGACATTTCTGCCAAAAAGAAAACAGCAAAAAGGAGGAATAAAAGCATGGGAATTATTCAGTCAATGTCGGAAATTGCTGTGGATGACAGTGGAAAAGAGATTATGGAGGACTTCCATGTTTTTCCGATGATCGTGAACGACGGCGACATTCACCAGTTCATCGGCGGCTGCATCACGGCACACTGGCATCCGGAGTGGGAAATCTATGTGCAGCAGGATGGAGAGGCACTGCTTGACATTCAGGGAGAGCGGATCACGCTTTCACCGGGGGAAGGCTGCTTTATCAACAGCGGGATTCTGCACTGCTTCCGCGCAAAAAATGAGCATCCGTGCCGGTACCGCTCGTTCGTTTTTGATTCCTCTCTCGTTGCGGGTGTTCCCGGCAGCGTATTTGATCTGACGTATGTGACACCGGTGAAGAAAACAGGACCGACATTTCTGAAACTGGAGCAGACAGAGGAAAATGCGCCGTATTTTACGGCGTTTCAGCGTGCATTTCTGGCATGCGTGTTGATGGAACCTGGATATGAATTTCAGGTGCGGGCTGCGTTTTCTGAGATCATGCTGTTTCTGTGCGGGAAAACAGAGCAGTCTCCGCAGCGGGCATCGGAGAGTATTCAGGAGGTGCATATCAAAGAGATGATGTCCTGGATCGAAAACCATCTGACGGAGCCGCTTACGTTAAAAGAAATCGCCGTAAGTGTTCACCTCTCTCCACGGGAATGCCAGCGGATTTTCAAAGCGTATCTGCACCGGACGCCGATGGAATATCTGCAGTGGAGGCGGATTCTCGCAGCGGCAGACGATCTGCGGAATACAAACGAAGAGATTATGACGATTGCGCTGAACTATCAATTTTCCTCGCCGGGGTATTTTTCAAAGAGATTTAAAAGCTACACCGGCCTCACGCCGACCGAGTACCGCAGGTAAACAGAAACGAATTTTGCCCTTGTCGTTTTGGGGAACAGATGGTATAATCATTTCATAAATGCAAGACATTTGTGAAAAAATATCATAAAGGAACGAGGATGCAAGATGAAACGACGAGTATTACTGAAATTGAGCGGAGAAGCTCTTGCAGGAGAGAAACACACCGGTTTTGACGAGCCGACCGTCACAAAAGTGGCAAAACAGGTAAAAACTCTGGTAGACCAGGGGATTGAAGTCGGCATCGTAATCGGAGGAGGAAACTTCTGGAGAGGACGCAGTTCCGAAAATATTGACCGTACCAAAGCAGACCAGATCGGTATGCTGGCAACTGTTATGAACTGTATCTATGTATCAGAAATCTTCCGTTCCCAGGGAATGATGACAGCCGTTCTGACTCCATTCCCATGTGGAGAGTTCACAAAAGGATTTTCCAAAGACCGTGCAAACAAATATTTCCAGCACAACATGGTTGTATTCTTTGCCGGCGGTACAGGCCATCCGTATTTCTCAACCGATACGGCAACCGTACTTCGCGCCATTGAGATCGAGGCAGACGAAATTCTGCTTGCAAAAGCAGTAGACGGTGTCTACGACAGCGATCCGAAGACCAACCCGGATGCAAAGAAATTTGACGAGATCTCCATTCAGGAAGTCATTGAAAAGGATCTGAAAGTGGTAGATATGACCGCATCCATCCTTTGCAAGGAAAACAAAATGCCGATGCTGGTATTTGGTTTAAATGAAGAGAACAGCATTGTAAATGCTGCAAACGGAAAAATCAACGGTACACGAGTAACCGTATAATAGCAGGAGGACAAATTTAATATGGCAAATCAGATCGACGAGAGAGTAAAACCGTTTGAGGTAAAAATGGGAAAATCCATTGCAAGCCTCGATTCCGAATTCGGAACCATCCGCGCAGGCCGTGCAAATCCGCACGTACTGGACCGCATTACTGTAGATTACTATGGAACACCGACTCCGCTGCAGCAGGTAGCAAACATCTCTGTTCCGGAAGCACGTATGATCCAGATCCAGCCGTGGGAAGCATCCCTGGTAAAAGAGATCGAGAAAGCGATCATGATGTCCGATCTTGGCATCAACCCGTCCGATGACGGAAGAGTCATCCGTCTGGTATTCCCGGAGCTTACCGAGGACCGTCGTAAAGAGCTGGTAAAAGAGGTAAAGAAAAAAGCCGAGGGCGCAAAAGTAGCCATCCGCAACATCCGCCGCGATGCCAATGATGCGTTCAAGAAACTTGCCAAAGAGGACGTTTCCGAGGACGAAATCAAAGAGCTCGAGGAGCAGACCCAGAAATTAACAGACAAATACATCAAAGAAGTAGATCAGATGGTGGACGTAAAATCCAAAGAAATTATGACCGTGTAATACAAAGAAAACGAGGGGCTGCCTGTCATTTGCAGGCAGCCTGTTATCGTTTACGGAGGAAAAAGAATATGGATAATGAATTAAAAGTGCCGAATCACATCGCCATCATTCTGGACGGAAATGGCCGATGGGCGAAAAAGCGGAACATGCCGCGCGGCTACGGCCATATCGTCGGCTGCGATAATCTGGAAAAAATGTGTGATGTGATCAAAGACATGGGAGTCAAATATCTGACCGTCTATGCGTTCTCGACCGAGAACTGGAAACGCTCCCGCGCCGAGGTGGAGGGTCTCTTAAAGCTGTTCCGCCAGTATTTAAAACGATGCATCAAAAAAGCGCATAAAAACCAGATGCGCGTCAAAATCATCGGAGATCCAAGCGCGTTCCCGCAGGACATCCAGGACAGCATTCATGAGCTTGAGGAGTGCTCCAAAGACTACGATCATATGTATTTCCAGATCGCAATGAACTACGGTTCCCGCGATGAAATCCTGCGCGGTATGACCCGCATGATCGAGGATGTGAAAAACGGAACGCTTGCAGAGGATGCGTTTGATGAGAACGGAAAGCTGACAGAAAGCTGCTTTGAGAGCTATCTCGACACCGCCGGCATCCCGGATCCGGATCTTCTGATCCGCACAAGCGGCGAACAGCGCCTTTCCAACTACCTGATGTGGCAGCTCGCCTACACGGAATTTTACTTTACCGAAGTTCCGTGGCCGGATTTCCACGAAGAGGAATTGAGAAAAGCCATCGAACAATATAATAACAGAGACCGGCGCTACGGCGGCGTGAAGGAGGAATAAGAAAGATGTTTAAAACAAGACTGTTAAGCGGCATCGTGCTCGTTCTTGTGGCGTTGCTCACGATCTGCAGCGGCGGAACCGTGCTCTATATGACAGTGCTCTGCCTGTCGCTGATCGGCGCAGGAGAGCTGTTCCGCGTCATGAAAGTAAGAGGAGACAAGTGGAACCTGCTGGAAATCACAGGCTATGCGGGCGTTGTGATTTTCTATCTGTCCCTGCTGCTTCAGGATCCGATGTACCAGATGCTTGCACTGATCCTGGATCTCGTGCTTCTGATGGCAGTATACGTATTTACTTATCCAAAATACAACGCCAATCAGGTGATGCCGGCGTTCTTTGCAATTGTCTATGTCGGCGTAATGCTTTCCTATGTATACCAGACCCGTATGCTGGACGGCGGAAAATTCCATGTATGGCTGATTTTCCTGTGTTCCTGGGGCTGTGACACGTGTGCATACTGCGTGGGCGTGCTTTTTGGAAAACATAAAATGGCGCCGGTTTTAAGCCCGAAAAAATCCGTAGAAGGAGCTGTCGGCGGTATCGTCGGAGCAATTCTGCTCGGTATCATCTATGCGGCTGCAACAAAGGGCGGCATGATGGAATATGCGATTATCTGCGGTGTCGGCGCGCTGATCTCCATGGTCGGAGACCTTGCGGCATCCGCAATCAAACGAAATCAGGGCATCAAGGATTACGGAAAGCTGATTCCGGGCCACGGAGGCATTCTTGACCGCTTTGACAGCGTAATCTTTACCGCACCGATCATCTATTTCCTGTCGGTGCTTCTGATTCACTAGAAAAAAGCTTCCCACACAGCATAAACGGGAAGCAGATGGGAGAAACTGGAATATGAAGAAAATAGCAATTCTTGGTTCAACCGGTTCGATCGGAACCCAGACCCTCGATGTCGTGCGTGCCAACGGCGATCTTGAGGTGGTCGGCATCAGCGCCGGAAGCAATATTACCCTGCTCGAGCAGCAGATCCGGGAATTTCATCCAAAATTTGCGGCAGTCGGTGATGAGGCGAAAGCGGCAGAACTCCGTGACAGAGTGAAGGATCTTCCTGTAAAAATCGGCAGCGGCATGGACGGCATGCTCGAGCTTGCTACGATGCCGGAGAGTGAAATCCTTGTGACAGCGATCGTCGGCATGATCGGCATCCGCCCGACGGTTGCGGCGATGAAGGCAGGAAAAGACATTGCACTGGCAAACAAAGAGACACTGGTAACGGCGGGACACATTATTATGCCGCTGGCCAAAGAATGCGGCGTGCAGATTCTTCCGGTTGACAGTGAGCACTCGGCAATTTTCCAGTGCCTGCACGGGGAAAACAGAAAAGAAATCGATAAGCTTCTGATCACCGCATCCGGCGGTCCGTTCCGTGGAAAGACGAGAGCAGAGCTCGAAAACGTAACGGTAGAGCAGGCGCTCCGCCATCCAAACTGGTCGATGGGCCACAAGATTACCATCGATTCCGCGACACTCGTCAACAAAGGACTCGAGGTTATGGAAGCAAAATGGCTGTTCGGTGTCGACCTCGACCACATCCAGGTTGTGGTACAGCCAAAGAGCATCATTCATTCGATGGTAGAATTTAAAGACGGCGCCGTCATGGCACAGCTTGGCACGCCGGATATGAAACTGCCGATCCAGTATGCACTGTATTACCCGGAGCGCCGCTTCCTTGCAGGCGACCGCCTCGACTTTGCGGCGCTGACACAGATCACGTTTGAAAAACCGGATATGGAGACCTTCCTCGGCCTTCCGATGGCAATGCAGGCGTCCCGGACGGGCGGCTCCATGCCGACGGTCTTCAATGCGGCAAATGAACGCGCCGTTGCACTGTTCCTCGCGAAGAAGATCCGTTTCCTCGAGATTTACGACGTGATCGCCGGTGCAATGGAAGCACACAAAACGATTGCCGATCCGACGCTGGAGCAGATTCTCGCGACGGAGCAGGAGACGTATGAATGGATTGCAAGCAGATATAAGATGGGAGAATAAGACAGCATGATTGTAAAAATCCTGATAGCCGTACTCATTTTCGGAATTACCGTCATTATCCATGAGCTGGGGCACTTTCTTCTGGCGAAGGCGAATGGCATTACCGTGACGGAATTTTCGATCGGCTTTGGCCCGACTGTCGTGAAGACAGAAAAAGGAGGAACGATCTATTCCTTAAAACTTCTGCCTTTCGGCGGCGCGTGCCAGATGCTCGGCGAGGACGGTGAAGAGGAGGGGGAAGGAACCTTTAACAGCAAATCCGTGTGGGCAAGAATTTCCGTCGTTGCGGCGGGACCGGTGTTCAACATGATTCTGGCATTTTTCTGTGCGATCTTTGTGATCAGCTACGCGGGAAGCTCCCCGGCGCGCGTCACAGAAGTTGCGGACGGTTCGCCGGAGGCAGAGGCAGGCCTCGAAGCGGGAGATATTATCACATCCTACGAGGGAAGACATATTTCCATCGGAAAAGAGCTGAACTCCGTGATGACGGTACAGGGCGTGCCGACGGATGAGATTACGCTGGAGGTCAAAAAGGCCGATGGAGAAAAGAAAACGATCACATATGAACCGACGATGACGACGCGGTATATGATGGGCTTCAATTACGATGACTGCGACCGCGGCATGGAATTCACGTATGTGCAGCAGAATATGCCGCTTGCCGCTGCGGGTGTTGTTGCGGGCGACCTGCTCGTATCGATCAACGGAGCGCCGATCACCTGTGTGGCAGATTTTACTGCTTACCAGACAGAGCATCCTTTCGATGGAAGCGTTGTGACGCTGGAGTATGAGCACAGCCAAAAGACGAAAGAGATTACGGTGACACCGGTTGAAAACACGTATGCGAATGTACAGTTTTCGTATCAGCTCCGGGAGAAACAGTCCCCGATCGGCGTGCTGAAATACAGCGTGCTGGAGATCAAATACTGGGTGCGCACCGTCATTGACAGCGTCGGTATGCTGATTACCGGACAGTATTCCGTGAACGATCTTTCCGGCCCGGTCGGCGTGGTGGATGCGATCGGAACCGCCTATGATGATGTAAAATCGCAGGGCGTTCTGGTTACGGTGATGACGATGCTGAACATGGTGATTCTGCTGTCATCGAACCTTGGCGTCATGAACCTGCTGCCGCTCCCGGCACTCGATGGCGGACGGCTTGTCTTTCTGATCATAGAAGCCATACGCAGAAAACCGATCCGGCGTGATCTGGAAGGCATGGTTCACTTCGCGGGCCTGGTGCTGCTGATGGCGTTGATGGTCTACGTCATGATCCACGACGTCCAGCGGATCCTGTAAATCGAAAAGTGAAAAGCAACAAAGCCTCATATTCTGCATACCATAAAAGGAGTGCAGGATATGGGGCTTTTTTATGAAAAATTTGCGTATGCAGCAGGAAATGACTGACCGCGGGCGGCTGGAAATCCGGGTAAATGCAAGAATCCAGGCGCGGCCTGTTTCCGGGGCGCGGGTGACGGTTTCGTATACGGGAGATCCGCAGAATGTGATCGAGGAGCTGATTACCGACGGGGACGGCAGAACGGAGACGCTGGATCTGGCGACACCGCCGCTCGAGTACAGTCTGGAACCGAATGTGAACCAGCCGTATTCCGAATATACGGTGAAAGTGGAGGCGGAAGGGTATGAAACGGTTGAAGTGACGGGCTCCGAGCTTCTTTCAGGAGAACAGTCCGTCCAGCAGGTGGACCTCAAACTGGCAGAGGGCGCAGCGTTTGCGGATGTGACGATCCCGGATCATACGTTGTTCGGCGAATATCCGGAGAAAATTCCGGAAAGTGAGATCAAGCCGACGGGGGAGAGCGGCGAGATTGTGCTGTCCCGCGTCGTGATCCCGGAGTATATCATCGTCCACGACGGAGCGCCGACCGACAGCACGGCACGCGACTATTATGTGCGGTACCGCGACTACATCAAAAACGTGGCGTGCTCAGAAATCTATGCAACGTGGCCGGATGCGGCGATCCGTGCGAATATTCTTGCAATCATGTCGTTTACGCTGAACCGCGTCTACACGGAGTGGTATCGCAACAAAGGATACGATTTTACGATCACCTCGTCGACGGCCTACGATCACAAATGGATTTACGGCAGAAATATTTTCGACAGCATTTCCCTTGTGGTCGATGAGATCTTTGCCGATTACCTGTCGCGCCCGAATGTGAAACAGCCGATTCTGACACAGTACTGCGACGGAAACCGTGTGAGCTGCCCGAACTGGATGAGCCAGTGGGGTTCGAAAAAACTGGCGGACCAAGGGTATTCGACGATCCAGATTCTCCGCAATTATTATGGAGACAATATGTATATCAACACGGCAGAGGAGATCTCCGGCATCCCGTCCTCCTGGCCGGGGTATGACCTGACCATCGGCTCGTCCGGAAACAAGGTGCTGCAGATGCAGGAGCAGCTGAACGTGATTGCGGAGGTGTATTCATCGATTCCGACGGTCTATGAAAATGGCTATTTCGATGAAGAGACGCAGGACGCCGTCGAAGCATTTCAGCGGCTGTTCGGCCTGCCGGTCTCCGGCATTGTGGATTACCCGACGTGGTATAAAATCCAGTCGATTTATGTGGCGGTAACGAGGATTGCGGAGCTGCAGTAGGCTTACAAAAGTCTTTACAAGGGGCGTATTTTCTGCGGAAAAACGCGGAAAATGCGCCTTTTCTGCAGCTTCCGGTACATATCATAAAAATTTTAAAACTGTCAAGAAAAAATACTTGACACCCTGCATCTTTTCGTGTATGATAACCAAGGTGATCGCAATGGAAAAAATATTGGAACAGACATTACTGTATGATTTTTACGGCGAACTTCTGACCGAACATCAGCGTCAGGTATACGAGGACGTGGTGCTCAACGATTTTTCCCTGAGCGAGGTTGCGGCAGCGCGGGGCATTTCCCGCCAGGGAGTCCACGATCTGGTCAGACGCTGCAACAAGACACTGGAAGAGTATGAAGAAAAGCTTCATCTGGTACAACGCTTTGTGCAGATCCGGGAAAATGTGAACGAGATCCGAAAGCTGACAGACCCTTCTGGTGATACCCCGAAAGAAGATGTGATGCAGCGGATTGCAGCAATTGCATCGGATATATTAGAGGAGCTTTGAGCATGGCATTTGAAAGTTTAACCGAGAAACTCCAGAATGTTTTCAAAAATCTCAGAAGCAAGGGCCGTCTTACCGAGGCGGATGTAAAGACTGCGCTGAAGGAAGTTAAAATGGCACTTCTCGAGGCGGATGTCAGCTTCAAAGTAGTAAAACAGTTTATCAAATCCGTACAGGAGCAGGCAGTCGGACAGGACGTCATGAACGGACTGAATCCGGGCCAGATGGTCATTAAAATCGTAAATGACGAGCTGGTCAAGCTGATGGGTTCCGAGACAACGGAAATCGCACTGCGCCCGGCAAGCGAAGTTACCATCATCATGATGGCAGGTCTTCAGGGAGCCGGTAAAACAACCACAACCGCAAAGATTGCAGGAAAGTTAAAAGCAAAGGGAAGAAAACCTCTCCTTGCCGCCTGCGATGTCTATCGTCCGGCAGCGATCAAACAGCTGCAGGTCAACGGAGAAAAGCAGGGTGTGGAAGTGTTCGCCATGGGAGATAAAAACCGTCCGGTGGATATCGCAAAGGCAGCGCTGGTGCATGCAAAGACAAACGGCTTCAACGTATTGATTCTGGATACCGCAGGCCGTCTGCACATCGATGAAGAGATGATGCAGGAGTTACAGGATATCAAAGCGGCTGTTCCTGTGGATCAGACCCTTTTGGTAGTAGACGCTATGACCGGTCAGGATGCAGTCAATGTGTCCGAGATGTTCAACAATAAAGTCGGCATCGACGGCGTAGTGCTTACAAAATTAGATGGTGACACCAGAGGTGGTGCGGCACTTTCGATCCGCGCAGTTTCCGGCAAACCGATTCTTTATGTCGGCATGGGCGAAAAGCTTTCGGATCTGGAGCAGTTCTATCCGGACCGTATGGCGTCCCGTATCCTCGGCATGGGCGATGTCATGAGCCTGATTGAAAAAGCACAGGCAAACATCGACGAAGAGAAAGCAAAAGCCATGGAACAGAAGATGAAGAAGGCACAGTTCGACTTCAACGATTACCTGGATTCCATGGAGCAGATGCGCAATATGGGCGGCATCTCCAGCATCCTGAATATGCTTCCGGGCGTCGGCACAAAGATGAAGGGCCAGGACCTCGAGAGTATGGTGGATGAAAAAGATATGGCGAGAAAGGAAGCCATCGTGCTTTCCATGACGCCGAAGGAAAGAGAAAATCCGGATCTTATCAACCCGTCGAGAAAGCAGAGAATCGCAAAAGGTGCCGGTGTTGATATCGCGGAGGTAAACCGTTTCATCAAACAGTTTGAACAGTCAAGAAAAATGATGAAACAGATGACCGGAATGGTCGGTCAGGGTGGTAAAAGAGGAGGATTCAAACTTCCCTTTTAGCATAAAAGAAAAAATATAAATAAATACATGAATTTACAATGGAGGTAAAGAAAAATGGCAGTAAAAATGAGATTAAGAAGAATGGGACAGAAGAAAGCTCCTTTTTATAGAATCGTTGTAGCAGATTCCAGATCCCCAAGAGACGGACGTTTCATCGAGGAGATCGGAACCTACGATCCGAACCGCGAGCCGAGCGCAATCAGCTTCAACGAGGAGGCTGCTAAAAAATGGCTGGCTAACGGCGCACAGCCGACCGAAATCGTTGCCAAACTCTTAAAACAGGCTGGTATCGAGAAATAATTCATACGGGGGTATCTTGTAATGAAAGAACTTGTCGAAGTAATTGCAAAATCTCTGGTTGATCATCCATCTGAGGTAGTTGTGACAGAAACCGTCAGCGGTGATGACCTTCTGCTGGAGCTCAAAGTAGATCCGTCAGATATGGGAAAAGTCATCGGACGTCAGGGACGTATTGCGAAAGCAATCCGTACGGTTGTAAAAGCAGCTTCCTCAAAGAGCGACAGAAAAGTTGTCGTAGAAATTTTACAGTAAGTAAAAGATAGGAAAAGGAACCGACAGTTGCTGCCGGTTCCTTTCTTTACGCGGGCAACGAGCCAAAGTCCGTGCTTGCACGGGACCTTGGCGACTGCCGCGATAACTTGGGAAACACGCTTTGCGAGTTTCTCAAGTCGCAATACACAGTAGAACTGGTTGGAAAGGGTTTTTGAATGGAAGAATATTTGCAGATTGGCGTAATTACCACAACCCACGGCGTACGCGGTGAGGTAAAGGTATATCCGACGACAGATCCGGAGCGTTTTCTTTCTCTGGACCGCGTTTTTCTCGACACAGGAAAAGAAAAAAAAGAACTCCATGTAACTGGCGTGCGTTTTTTCAAACAGCTTGCCATTGTAAAATTCAAGGGAATTGACAACATCAACGATATCGAACGGTATAAAGGCTGCAGCCTCTATGTGACGAGAGAGGACGCCATTCCGCTCGAAGAGGACGAATACTATATTGCAGATCTGCAGGGTATGCAGATGTACACCGAGGACGGCGAACTGTTCGGCACGCTCCGCGACGTGATGGAGACCGGCGCAAACGACGTCTATATTGTAGATTCAAAAGAGCACGGAGAAGTTCTGATTCCGGCGATCCATGACTGTGTTCTGGATGTGGACCTGGATGAGCAGAAGATGACGATTCACCTTCTTCCGGGCCTGATTGACTGATAAAGAGAGTAAAGAACGATGAAATATCATATTCTGACGCTGTTTCCGGAGATGATCGAGCAGGGGCTGCACACCAGCATCCTCGGAAGAGCCATCAACAATGGCTATATTTCCCTCGAGACGACGAATATCCGGGATTTTTCAGCAAATAAATTCAATCGTGTGGATGATTACCCGTACGGCGGCGGTGCCGGCATGGTCATGGAGGCGGAGCCGGTGTTCCGTGCTTACCAGTCGGTAGCCGGAAAGATCGGGAAAAAGCCGCGCACGGTCTATCTGACACCGCAGGGAAAAGTGTTAAACCAGACGATGGTGGAAGAGCTGGCACTTGAGGAAGATCTTGTGCTGCTCTGCGGCCACTATGAGGGCATCGATGACCGCGTACTGCAGGAAGTGGTAACGGACTATATCTCGATCGGAGATTATGTTTTAACAGGCGGAGAACTCGGTGCAATGGTGCTGGTGGATGCGGTATCGCGGTTTGTGCCGGGTGTCTTAAGCAACGAGGAATCTTCGCAGTTTGAGTCACTGCAGGACAATCTGCTTGAGTATCCGCATTACACAAGACCGGAGACATGGCACGGGAAAAAAGTTCCGGAGGTGCTTCTTTCCGGAGACCACAAAAAGATCGAAGCATGGCGCCATGAGGCCTCTCTGGTGCGGACAGCCGAGCGGCGGCCGGACCTTCTGGAGAATGCATTCCAGATTTCCTGCGCATGCAATGAAAAAGAGGAATCGTCTGCCTGGGCGCACGATCTTCTTGCAGGCATGACACGCTACGGTGTCAGTCTTGATCTCGGACGAAAGAAGATCCGGAAACAGAAAAATCTGTTTGATGACCATGACCTGCTGATTCTGCAGCTTCCGGGAACGCTTGAGGAGGGGATGAAAGCAAAGAGCGAGTATATCCGCAGCTTTGCCGGAAAAGAAACACCGCTGGTGTTTTTGTGCCCGGCCGGATTCTCGGAAGAGGAAGAAAAACTCGAAGAGCAGCTTGAAAAAAACGGTTTCCGTCTGGTCGCACGGCTTACCGGCATACCGTCCGCGGACGGCCTGCAGCGGTTTTCCTTCGCGCTTCGCAGTCTGCTGTACAGCGGCGAATGGAAAGTGAAAAAAATACTTGCATCTGCGGATGCATTATAGTATAATGTAACTTGTTGTGAGTAAAGAGATGGTCCGCTGTTGCAAAAAGGCATTAAGAACATCCAGGGTAAAAAAAGGAGATAAAGAAATGAACGACATTATTAAGAAAATCGAAGATGCACAGTTAAAAGCAGAAGCACCGGAGTTCCGCGTTGGTGATACCGTTAAAGTTTACGGTAAAATCAAAGAGGGTAACCGCGAGCGTATCCAGGTATTCGAAGGCGTTGTCCTGAAAAGACAGGGCGGCGGAAGCAAAGAGACCTTCACTGTTCGTAAGAGCTCTAACGGCGTAGGCGTTGAGAAAACATGGCCGGTACACTCTCCGAACGTTGAGAAAGTAGAAGTTATCAGACGTGGTAAAGTAAGACGTGCGAAACTGAACTACTTAAGAGACCGTGTTGGTAAAGCAGCGAAAGTAAAAGAGCTGGTAAAATAATAAGTCGTTAAAAGGATGGCCGGAGGAACATGAGCAATTGTGTTTCTCCGGTTTTGTCTTACGGAGAATTACACTATGGGTATGAATACCAGATATGTAAAAGAATATTTCTACAAGAAAAAGATCCGTTCCATGCTTGTATGGATTCTGGAGATCATCGCAGCGATTCTTCTCGCGGCGGCATTTTCCTGGTTTTTCTGCAGAAGTGTCGTGGTGCAGGAGGGCTCGATGGAGCCGACTCTCGTGCCGGGGGAGCGTGTGCTGATGGACTCCGCCTGGTACCGCTTAAGTTCTCCGAAACGCGGGGATATCATCGCGTTCCGGACGAGTGAGGACAAGAAGGCGAGCATCCACATCAAGCGTGTGATTGCGCTGCCGGGCGAGACGGTACAGATCAAAGACGGACAGATCCTCATCAACGGGGAAGTCTATAATGAAAAAGATGAATTTCCGGCCATCACAAACGCGGGACTTGCCTCCGAGCCGATCACGGTCGGGAAGGGACAGTACTTTGTGCTCGGCGACAACCGGAACAACAGCGAGGACAGCCGCCACAACGGCATGGGACTCGTGGATTCGGACCGCATTGTCGGAAAGCTCTGGTTTACGATTTCGCCGTGGAAGAAAATCGGTTTCGTGTAAACGCAGCATAGAAGGAGAAGAAACATGAATTATCAGTGGTACCCGGGTCATATGACGAAGGCCCGCAGACAGATGCAGGAAGACTTAAAGCTCATCGATCTGATGATTGAGCTGGTCGATGCGAGAGTTCCTGCAGCGAGCCGCAACCCGGATATAGATGAACTTGGAAAGAACAAAGCACGGCTGATCCTGCTGAACAAATCGGACCTTGCCGATGAGCGTGGAAACGACGCCTGGATGGAATATTTCAAGGGAAAAGGCTATTCCGTTGTGAAGGTCAATTCCCGTTCCGGAGCCGGCATGAAAGCGATCAACAGTGCCGTACAGGAGGCCTGCAAAGAGAAAATCGAGCGCGACCGCAGACGCGGCATCCTGAACCGTCCGGTCCGCGCGATGGTTGTCGGTATTCCGAACGTCGGAAAATCGACATTTATCAATGCGTATGCGGGCAGAGCCTGTGCGAAAACCGGAAACAAACCGGGCGTCACGAAGGGAAAACAGTGGATCCGTTTAAGCAAACAGCTCGAGCTTCTGGATACACCTGGTATCCTGTGGCCGAAGTTTGAGGACCAGCAGGTGGGACTTCACCTTGCGATGATTGGTTCCATCAATGATGAGATCCTGAACGTGGAGGAGCTGGCGCTGTCCGTCATTGATTATCTGACGGCAGAGTATCCGGGAACGCTGGAGAAACGCTTTGGCTTTGAAGGTGTGACGGATCGTGTGGAAATCTTAGGCGAGATTGCTCGTGTGCGCGGCTGCCTGAAAAAGGGAAATGAGCTCGATTACGAGAAAGCAGCACGGCTTCTGATGGATGATTTCCGGAGCGGAAAGCTCGGCAGAATCACGCTGGAAAAACCGGAATAAATGGATTTATCAAAATAAAAAATGCGGAGAACAACGATGACAGAGAAAAAACAATCGATATCCGCCATACGGGAAATTTTTGCGGCAGCTTCGGAGACGGAGCTGCCCGCCCTTTATCTGGAATATGAAGAGGATTCCCGTGCCGGCGTACAAAATCTGATTCAAAAATACCAGAAACAGGAAGAGGCCTTAAAAAAAGAGCGCGAGCGCACGGAACAGATGAAGATCTACGAGCACAAATATGAGGATTTTGGCTGGATCTGCGGCATCGACGAGGTCGGAAGAGGCCCTCTGGCGGGCCCTGTGGTCGCAGGAGCGGTCATTCTGCCGCGCGACAGTAAAATCCTGTATCTGAACGATTCCAAGCAGCTGACGGCCAAAAAACGCGACGAGCTGTACGACGTGATCATGCGCGAGGCAGTGGCCGTCGGCATCGGCTATGCCTCCCCGGCGCGGATCGACGAGATCAATATTTTACAGGCAACGTACGAGGCGATGCGGGAGGCGATCAGCAAGCTTTCCGTGAAGCCGGATGTGCTCTTAAACGATGCGGTGAAAATCCCGCAGGTGGACATCCGCCAGGTGCCGATCATCAAGGGAGATGCCAAGAGTGTTTCGATTGCGGCGGCAAGTATTGTTGCGAAGGTGACAAGGGACCGCCTGATGGAAGAGTACGACAAGGTGCTTCCGGGCTACGGTTTTGCATCGAATAAGGGCTACGGTTCGGCAGAGCATATCGCTGCTTTAAAAGAAATCGGCCCGTCACCGATCCACCGGCAGTCGTTTATCGGCCATTTCGTGTGAAGGCACCGCATCAAAAAAGGAGAAGGTATCGCATTTGAATCAGCGGGAAGTAGGAACGAGACAGGAGAGCCGTGCGGCAGAATATCTGGAAAGCCTGGGATATCACATTCTGGAGCGGAATTTCCGGTGCCGCTTCGGTGAGATCGACCTGATCGCAGAACAGGACGACACATACGTCTTTATCGAAGTAAAATACCGCACCGGCCGTACCGCCGGAGACCCGGCAAGCGCCGTGGACGGAAAGAAACAGAAGAAAATTTCAAAAACAGCAGATTACTACCGCATGCTCCACCAGATCCCGATGGATGTGCCCTGCCGCTTCGACGTCGTGGCAGAGACACCGGAGGAGATCCGCGTCTATGCGAACGCGTTTTATTATCAGGGGAGCGGCTGGTAGGAAGGGAGTTTTTATGATGCCAATTCAATGGAAACAAAACGATAAAAAAACGATGCATGTCAACGAGGCGGAAAACGGCGTGGTCTATCTGACCTGGCCGGCGATTGAGAAAATTGAGGGCATCCGCCATGCATTTTCCACACGGATCGGCGGGGTGAGTAAGGAACATCTCTCCAGCATGAATCTCAGCTTTTCGCGCGGCGACGATCCGGCAAATGTGCGGGAGAATTACAGAAGATTCTGCGAGGCGGCGGGATTTAAAGCGGAAAACATTGTTACCTCCGACCAGACTCACACGACGAATGTCCGTTACGTGACAAAGGCGGACTGCGGCAGCGGCGTGACAAGAGACCGCGATTTCCACGATATCGACGGCATGATCACCGACGAGCCGGGCGTCGTGCTTGCAACGTTTTATGCGGACTGTGTGCCGCTCTATTTTGTCGACCCGGTGCACCGTGCAATCGGACTTTCCCATTCCGGCTGGCGCGGAACGGTCCACAAAATGGGACAGGCAACGCTCGATGCGATGCACGAACGGTTTGGAACAGAAGCAAAAGATGTGATCGCAGCCGTCGGCCCGTCGATCTGCCAGGACTGCTACGAGGTGAGCGGTGACGTGATCGAAGAGTTCCGGGCAGCATTCCCGGAAACATTGCATGAGAAACTGTTCTACGGAAAACCAGATGGAAAATACCAGTTAAATCTCTGGGAGGCGAATCATCAGATCCTTCTTGCGGCAGGAGTGCCGGAGAAGCAGATTCATCTGCCGAACCTCTGCACCTGCTGCAACCCGGATTTCCTGTATTCCCACCGTGCATCGAAGGGAAAAAGAGGAAACCTCGCGGCATTCCTTTCCCTGGTCTGAAAACAGGATCGAAAACAGAATAGGAAGCATCAAAAAACGGACCTGGAAAAAACAGATCCGTTTTTTTGCTGTATGCATCCGGCGGACACAAAATCGATTATCTGTGTTTTGCCAGCAGCTTATTGATTTTCTCTGTCGTAGACTGTACTTTTGCAACGGATACGTCGTGGTTCAGCGTATCGATGATGCTTGCCATATATTTGCTCATCTCAGCCGGCTCATACCAAGGACGGGAAACGAGTTCCGGTGTACGGTAGGTCAGGTCGGTGGTGATGACTTTGCTGATATAGCCTTTCTCATAGTAAGCATCGAATTTCTCCAGACCGTCGGTGAAGAGGCCGAAGGTGGTGCAGACAAAGACGTGGTCAGCGCCGCGCTCTTTGACCTGTTTTGCAACGTCGAGCATACTCTCACCGGAGGAGATCATATCGTCGATGATGACAACATCTTTTCCTGCTACGGAATCGCCGAGGAACTCATGTGCCACGATCGGGTTCTTTCCGTTTACGATGGTGGAGTAATCTCTTCTCTTATAGAACATACCCATATCGACGCCGAGCACATTGGAGAAGTATACGGCACGCGCCATCGCTCCCTCGTCCGGGCTGATGATCATCAGATGATCGTTGTCGATCGTCAGATCGGGAACGGAACGAAGAAGGGCTTTTAAAAACTGGTAGGTTGGCATGAAGTTGTCAAAGCCGCCGAGCGGAATTGCGTTCATGACACGAGGATCGTGTGCGTCGAAGGTGATAAAGTTGGAAACACCCATGTTCATCAGCTCCTGCAGAGCAAGTGCGCAGTCGAGAGACTCACGTTTGGTGCGCTTATGCTGTCTTCCTTCATAAATGAAAGGCATGATTACGTTGATCCGGTGTGCTTTTCCGGTTGCAGCAGCGATGATACGTTTCAGATCCTGATAATGGTCATCTGGTGACATGTGGTTCTCGTAGCCGCAGACCTTGTAGGTGATGCTGTAGTTGCAGACATCAACCAGGATGTAAAGATCGGCACCGCGGACGGATTCGTTGATCTTTCCTTTTGCTTCGCCGGAACCGAAACGCGGGCACTCGCAGTCAATCAGAAAAGAATCCTCAGAATATCCGGAAAAGGAAACCCCGTTGCGGCGCTCGGCGAGCTCTTTACGGAACTGAACCAGATACGCATCAACTTTTTTTGCCATTTCCATACTGCCCGGCAGAGCTGCGAGCTTTAACGGAGCAACCGGAATGGAATTTTCAAGTAAATCTAAATTAGCCATACAAACCTCCAGTAATCGACATTTTTTACAAACCATTTACTTCCTATTTATATCATCTTGGGAAAGGGCGCGTCAAGCAAAAAACGAAAGAATCCTTGCTTTTTGTGCAGGTTGTTGTTATTATAATGGATGAATGTCCGGAAGGTATGCAAAAAAAGCACGCTTTTTACTGGGCAAAGAGAAGTTATAAAGAAGTAAATGGAAAGGCCAAAACGTAAGATCTGTGAAAAACAAGACGAAACACATTATCAAGACAATAGAACCGGGCAGTATTGCCGAAGAACTGGAACTCGAACCGGGCGATGAACTGCTCCGCGTGAACGGGGAAATCATCGAGGACGTCTTCGATTACCACTTCCAGACCAACGATACGTATCTGGAACTCACGATCCGGAAAAAGGACGGCGAGGAATGGGACCTGGAAATCGAAAAAGAGTATGACGAGGAAATCGGCATCACATTCGAGAACGAGTTCATGGATCAGTACCGTTCCTGCAGCAACAACTGCATTTTCTGCTTCATCGATCAGATGCCGCCGGGAATGCGTCCCACCTTGTATTTTAAGGATGACGATTCGCGTCTGTCCTTCCTGCAGGGAAACTATATTACACTGACCAACATGAGCGACCACGATATCGACCGGATTATCCGCTACCATCTGGCACCGATCAATATTTCGTTCCAGACAACGAACCCGGAGCTCCGCTGCAAAATGCTGCACAACCGTTTTGCGGGCAATATCTTTCCGAAGGTCCAGCGCCTTTACGAGGCGGGAATCGAGATGAACGGACAGATTGTGCTCTGCAAGGGATACAACGACGGCGCAGAGCTGGAGCGCAGTATTTCGGATCTGTCAAAATATCTGCCGCATCTGAAAAGTGTTTCGGTTGTCCCGGTCGGACTTTCGAAGTACCGCGACGGACTGGCGCCTCTGGAACCGTTTACCAGGGAGGATGCAAAAGAAGTTCTTGCCACGATTCACAAATGGCAGAAAAAGCTGTATGAACAGTGGGGACTTCACTTTATCCATGCCGGTGATGAATGGTATCTGCTGGCAGAAGAGCCGATCCCGGAGGAGGAAAATTACGATGGCTATATCCAGCTGGAAAACGGAGTGGGAATGCTCCGGCTTCTGGAGGACGAGGTTGCGGAAGAACTTTCGAAACGAGAAGGGGACGGCCGTCACCGCCATGTAACGATTGCGACCGGAAAAGCTGCGGCGCCGTCGTTGGAAAAACACATGCAGAAAATTCGTGAAAAATATCCGAATGTACAGGCGGAGGTTGTCACGATTATCAACTATTTCTTTGGAGAATCCATTACCGTATCCGGTCTGATTACCGGAAAGGATCTGATGGAGCAGTTAGAGGGAAGAGATCTTGGCGACTGCCTGCTGCTTCCGTGCAACATGCTCCGTTCGGGAAAAAACGTCTTTCTCGACGATGTGACGGTGGAAGAGGTGGAAGAGCGCCTGAAAACACCGGTACAGATTATCGATGAGCCGGGCAGCGACCTGGTGAAAGCCGTTGTGGAGGAAAACCAGGAGATGATACACAGAAGGAGAACAATGTATGAGCAAGCCGATTGTAGCAATTGTGGGCCGGCCGAACGTGGGTAAATCCACCCTGTTTAATGTATTAGCCGGAGACAATATTTCGATTGTAAAAGACACACCGGGTGTAACCCGTGACCGCATCTATGCCGACGTAGAGTGGCTGAACCACAAATTTACGCTGGTAGACACCGGCGGTATTGAGCCGGAATCCAAAGATATCATTCTCTCCCAGATGAGAGACCAGGCACAGATCGCCATTGATACCGCAAATGTCATCATCTTCATCACTGACGTCCGTCAGGGCCTTGTAGATGCCGATGCAAAAGTAGCTGATATGCTCAGAAGAAGCCGCAAGCCGGTTGTGCTGGTGGTCAACAAAGTCGACAACTTCGACCGTCAGATGATGGATGTTTATGAATTCTATAACCTCGGCATCGGAGAGCCGCACGCCATTTCCGCATCCGGAAAGCTCGGCATCGGAGATATGCTCGATGAGGTGACAGGATACTTTGATCCGGAGATGGAAAACGAGGAGGAGAGCGAGATTCCGCGCATCGCCATTGTTGGAAAACCGAACGTCGGAAAATCCTCCCTGGTCAACAAACTGCTGGGTTCGAACCGTGTTATCGTATCCGATATCGCCGGAACGACGCGCGATGCGATCGATACCACGATCATGCACAATGGAAATGAATATATTTTCATCGATACCGCAGGCCTTCGAAAGAAAAACAAGATCAAAGAGGAGCTGGAGCGGTACAGCATCATCCGTACCGTATCTGCCGTAGAGCGTGCCGATGTCGTTGTTCTTCTGATCGATGCAACCGAGGGTGTCACCGAGCAGGATGCCAAAATTGCCGGTATCGCCCATGAGCGTGGAAAAGGTATGATCATTGCGGTAAATAAATGGGATGCCTTGGAAAAAGATGACAAGACGATCTACCGCTTTACCGAAAAAGTAAGAAATACATTGGCTTACATGCCGTACGCAGAGCTTCTTTTTATCTCTGCGAAGACAGGACAGCGTCTTCCGAAGCTGTTCGAGACGATCGACATGGTTCTGCAGTACCAGAACCTGCGCGTACAGACCGGTGTCCTGAACGAGATTCTGACCGAGGCAATGGCAATGCAGCAGCCGCCGTCAGACCGTGGAAAACGACTGAAAATCTACTATATGACACAGGTTTCGGTCAAACCGCCGACATTTGTTATTTTCGTCAACGACAAAGAACTGATGCATTTCTCCTACGTTCGATATCTGGAGAATAAAATCAGAGAGTCGTTCGGTTTCCGCGGCACACCGCTGAAATTCATCATCAGAGAACGAAAAGAGAAGGAGCAGTAAAGAGTTATGGTACGGATCATATGCCTTTTGATCGGATACGCATTTGGCCTTTTTCAGACCTCATATCTTTATGGAAGGACGAAGGGAATTGATATCCGGGAACACGGCAGCGGAAACGCAGGAACGACCAACGCGCTCCGGACTTTAGGGAAAAAAGCAGGCGCCATCACGCTTGCCGGCGACTGCATCAAATGCATTCTGGCGGTCCTGACGGTACGCCTGATCTTCGGTGCATCGCACCCGGAAATGCTGAAACTGCTGACGGTGTATGCTGCGGCCGGAACGATTCTCGGCCACAACTTCCCGTTTTACTTAGGCTTCCGCGGCGGAAAAGGAATCGCTGCGACCGCGGGTCTGATTATCTCGTTTGACTGGAGAATCACGCTGGTCTGTGCAGCGCTGTTTTTCCTGAATCTTGCAGTAACACACTATGTTTCCCTCGGTTCCATGATGGTTTACGTTGTCTTTTTTGCAATGGCCGTTATCATGGGACAGGCGGGCTGCTTTGCGCTGGAACCGCCGTATCTCTATGAGATGTACGTGGTGATCGCACTTCTTGCCGTGCTTGCCTTCTGGGAGCACCGTGCAAACATCAAGCGTCTCATCGCGGGAACAGAGCGGAAAACGTATTTATCCAAAAAGTCGGAGAAATAAAATATGGCAAAGATTAGCATCATCGGAGCGGGAAGCTGGGGAACCGCCCTCGGCCTCCTGCTCTGCAACAACGGGCATGACGTGACGATCTGCTCGGAAAATGAAAAGGAAATTGAGAGCTTAAAGGAACACAGAGAGCATCTGACGAAGCTTCCGGGCGTAAAACTGCCGGATGAAATGAAGTTCACCTGCGATGTGCGCGGCTCCCTTTCCGGACAGGACATCCTTGTGATGGCAAAAGCATCCCCGTACGTGCGAACCACATGTAAAAAGTATGCGGCGGATATTCCGGACGGCCAGCTCATCGTCAATGTGGCAAAAGGCGTGGAAGCCGATACCCTGATGACGATGTCTCAGATCATCGAGGAGGAAGTGCCGGGAGCGAATGTCGTTGTTCTCTCCGGACCGAGCCACGCAGAGGAAGTCGGCCGCGGCCTGCCGACCACGATCGTTGTCGGCGCGCATGACCGCGAGAGCGCACTGTATGTGCAGAATGTGTTCATGAGTCCTGTCTTCCGCGTTTACACAAGCCCGGACATCACGGGAATTGAACTTGGCGGAGCTCTGAAAAATGTCATCGCACTGGCAGCCGGAACGGCGGATGGTCTTGGCTACGGCGACAATACGAAAGCGGCTCTGATTACCCGCGGGATCGCGGAAATTGCACGGCTCGGCACGGCGATGGGTGCCCATGCGGAAACCTTCTACGGTCTTTCCGGTATCGGCGACCTGATTGTAACGTGTGCTTCCGTTCACAGCCGGAACCGGAAAGCCGGATACCTGATCGGCCAGGGCAGAACGATGCAGCAGGCGATGGATGAAGTTCAGATGATCGTCGAGGGCGTCTATTCCGCAAAAGCGGGTCTTACCCTGTCGAAAAAATTCGGAATCGAAACGCCGATCATTCAGGCAGTCAATCAGGTTCTGTTTGAAAACAAAAACCCGAAACAGGCTGTGGATGAACTGATGCAGCGTATGAAAAAAGACGAACTCGCCCCGGATCTCTGGGAGCGGTAAAAATAAGAAACCTGTCACTTCTGTGAAATGATACAGAGACGGCAGGTTCTTTTTTTGTGCAGACCGAAATTTTTTCGGCAAAAATACGGGAAAAAGATGACAATACTTTCGAAATCAAGTATAGTAATAGAAAGCGGAATAATTTTAACTGAAAAGATGCGGAGGAAAATACGGCAGGAGGAAGAAAGAATGAGAGGAGTAGAAACAAGAATTCAGGAAATCCGCCATGCCATTTTTACGGAAGTTGCAAAAATGGCGTATGACGTGGACTCTCCGGTGGAAAAGACGATCGAGGAAATTCCTTACCGTGTAATTCCCGGTGAGGTCGGAAATTTTAGAAATGATGTGTTTCTGGAGCGGGCGATTGTAGGAGAGCGGCTTCGCCTTGCAATGGGACTTCCGTGCAGAAGCGCGGCAGAGCACGCCCCGATCTCGGACAATATCAAACTGGCGGACCAGGCGGAGACGTATTATACACCGCCGCTCATTAATGTCATCAAATTTGCATGCAACGCCTGTCATGAAAAACGGGTTCTGATCACGGAGGGATGTCAGGGGTGTCTTGCACATCCGTGCGTGGAAGTCTGTCCGAAAAAGGCCATTACGCTGGACCGCACCAATGGACGATCCTATATTGATCAGGATAAATGCGTCAAATGTGGTCAGTGTGCCAAAGTATGCGGATACCAGGCTATTATCATTCAGGAGCGTCCGTGTGCGAGAGCCTGCGGAATGGATGCCATCGGTTCAGATGAGAACGGAAAAGCGGATATCGATTACGAGAAATGTGTATCCTGCGGCCAGTGTCTCGTCAACTGCCCGTTCGGCGCTATTTCGGACAAATCCCAGATCTTCCAGGTAATCCGTGCGATCCAGTCGGGAGAGCGCGTCTATGCAGCGCTGGCACCGGCGTTTGTCGGCCAGTTCGGACCGAAAGTAACGCCTGGAAAACTGCGTGCGGCGATGAAAAAGCTCGGTTTTGCGGATGTCTTTGAAGTTGCGATCGGAGCGGATCTCTGTGCGGCACAGGAGGCAGAGGATTTTGTGAACGAAGTTCCGGAGAAACTGCCGTTTATGGCGACATCCTGCTGTCCGGCCTGGTCTGTAATGGCGAAGAAACTGTTCCCGGATTACGCAAACTGTATCTCGATGGCACTGACTCCGATGACGCTGACGGCGCGTCTGATCAAGAAACACAATCCGAATGCGAAGGTTGTCTTTGTCGGACCGTGTGCGGCGAAAAAACTGGAGGCCATGCGCCGGTCTGTCCGCAGTGAGGTGGACTTCGTTCTGACGTTTGAAGAGATGTCGGGCATTTTCGATGCGCGCCAGGTAGATGTGAGCGCACTCGAGGAAGATCCGGACGGTGTCAGCGATGCATCCGTGGACGGACGTAACTTTGCTGTATCGGGCGGCGTTGCAAAATCCGTGGAGAATGTGATCCGTGAAAAATATCCGGACCGCGAGATCAAGATGGCAAATGCAGAAGGCTTAAAGGAATGCCGGAAACTGCTGACGATGGCAAAAGCCGGAAAGTACAACGGTTATCTTCTTGAAGGCATGGCCTGTCCGGGCGGATGCGTGGCAGGAGCCGGCACGATGCAGTCAATCAAAAAGTCGCAGGCGGCAGTCAACAAATATGCGGCGCAGGCAAAACACAAGATTTCCAGCCAGACAGAATATGTAAAAGAACTGGACAAACTGGTAGACTAAAAAGAACAGCAAGGTGGAGACAAAAATGAAAAAGAAAAGAAAGATGGGCTTTGCGGCAGCGATTCTTGCAATAGTACTTCTGTTTGCAGGATGTGGCCAGACAGAGACAAAGACGGAGAGCAGCGGGAAAGAAAGCGCGGTATCAGAGAGCACGGAATCCGGGAGTACACAGGCGGAAAGTAGCACAGCAGCATCGGAAGCAGAAGATGAGACACTGGTCCATGTGCTTGCATTAAAGGGACCGACTGCCATGGGAATGGTAAAAATGATGAGCGATAACGACAGCAAAGAGTCACCTGCGGACACGTTTGAACTTGCCGCTGCCCCGGATGAGGTCAGCGCAAAACTGGTACAGGGTGAGGTGGATATCGCCGCAGTTCCGGCGAACCTTGCAAGTGTACTCTACAACAAGACGAACGGCGGTGTACAGGTGCTCGCAGTCAATACGCTCGGTGTCCTTTATATCGTCGAGGACGGCGATACCGTACATTCCATTGCGGATCTGAAAGGCAGAACCATTTATGCGAGCGGCAAAGGTGCAACTCCGGAGTATGCTTTGAATTATATCCTCGAAAAGAACGGCCTCGTACCGGGTGGGGACGTAACGATCGAGTGGAAGAGCGAACACGCCGAGTGCGTGGCGGCACTTGCAGAAGATGCCGATGGAATCGCCATGCTGCCGCAGCCGTTTGTAACGACGGCCCAGGCGAAAAAAGAAACGCTGCGCACCGCACTTGATCTGACCGAAGAATGGAACAAAATCCAGGAGTCCGAAGGAACAGCGAGCACACTGGTGACGGGCGTTACCGTTGTACGCACTGCATTTGCCAAGGAGCACCCAAAAGCAGTTGCAGAGTTCATGGAAGCCTATCAGGCATCCGTATCCTACGTAACCGAAAACACCGATGAGGCGGCAAAACTGATCGGGGATTATGACATTGTTCCGGAGGCGGTCGCAAAGAAAGCGCTTCCGGCATGCAACATTGTCTGCATCACCGGTGATGAGATGAAAGAGAAGCTTTCCGGTTATCTCGGTGTGCTCAAAGACCAGAATCCGGAGGCAGTCGGAGGAGAACTTCCAGGAGATGACTTCTATTATTCCGAATAAAAACAAAAAAGAGAAACAGAGAAAAACGAAGCTCTGGCCGATCGTGTTCTGGCTTATGATCTGGCAGGCGGCAAGCGTTTTTGTCGGGCAGGAGATCCTTCTGGCATCTCCTGCCGCTGTTTTGAAACGCCTTTTTACGCTTGTGACAGAACCGGTCTTCTGGCAGTCCCTGCTGTTTTCCGGAGCACGCATCGGAGCCGGATTTCTTCTCGGCGCGGCGGCGGGAATTGCAGGAGCTGCACTTGCCGGCAGGTTTTCCATTGCAGAAGAACTCCTGACGCCGCTGGTTGCAGCAGTAAAAGCAGTTCCGGTCGCTTCGTTCGTGATTCTGATCCTGATCTGGGTTTCATCGAAGAATCTTTCTGTTGTGATTTCGTTTCTGATGGTATTTCCGATCCTGTATACGAACACGCGGAACGGCCTGCGGGAACTGGACACAGCGCTTTTGGAGATGACAGACGTTTTTCAGGTTCCGTGGCCGGTGCGGCTGCGCTGGGTGATCCTTCCGCAGCTGTACCCGTATATCCGGACGGGATGCTCGCTTTCCCTCGGCCTCTGCTGGAAGGCCGGAACGGCCGCGGAAGTAATCGGCATTCCGAACCGATCCATCGGAGAGCATCTGTATCAGGCAAAAATATATCTCGACACACCGGGACTCTTTGCCTGGACGGCAGCGATCGTGTGCGTCAGCTTCTGTCTTGAAAAAGCTGTTTTAAAAGGAATGGATCTTGCAGAAAAAAGGATGCTGGTGATGAAATGAGAGAAGATACGATTGAAATCTGTCATCTGAAAAAAGCGTATGGAGAACATGTTATTTTTTCGGATCTTACGATGGAACTGAAAAAAGGAGCAGTGACCTGTCTGATGGCGCCTTCCGGGGCGGGAAAGACAACCCTGCTGCGGATTCTGGCAGGCCTGGAACAGGCGGACGGCGGAAACATCGGGGGACTGGAAGCTTTAAGGAAAAGTATGGTTTTTCAGGAACCACGGCTGGCGGAAGAACTGACAGCCGCAGCTAATATCCAGCTCGCGGTAAGACGTCGCATGTTTGGAAAAGAAAAAAGAAGCTCCTGTCATCTTGCGGAGGAGATGGAGGAACTCGGCCTTTCGGGCTGTGAAAATCAGGCTGTATCGGAACTGTCGGGCGGCATGCGCCAGCGGGTGGCGGTTCTGCGGGCCATGCGCATGGACGCGGATTTCATTCTTCTGGATGAGCCGTTCCGGGGACTGGATGCGGGGACGAAAAAGAAAACGATGGACTATATCCGCAGAAAGGGAAAAGAAAAAACAATGCTTCTGGTCACACATGATTTAGAAGAAGTCGGAGCAATGGGGGACTGGATCTGCACCTGCAGCAGGCTGGATGGTACCCTCGAAATAAAGAAAAACAGAAAAAGCAGCACAGAAATCTGAAACGGAAAGAAACAGATTTTCTATGCTGCTTTTTCTGTGAATCCGCAGCTACAGCAGGTCATCCGGGATAGAAGCAGAACGGAGCTGTTCATCCATTGTGTCGATGAGCGCCATGTCGGCTTCAGAAAGATCAAAGTCGAAGACATCCGCGTTGGCAAAGATGCGGTCCGGCTGTGTCGATTTCGGGATGACACTGATGCCCTGCTGAACGAGGTAGCGGAGGCCGATCTGCGCTTCGGTGCGTACATATTTTTCAGCCAGCTGCTGCATAATCTCACGGTTCAGGTAAAGGCCTCTTGCAAGCGGCGCATACGCCTGAACAGCGATTCCATGCGAGCGGCAGAAAGCGATGAGCGGTTTCCGGTTCCAGAGCGGATGGCATTCGATCTGGTTGACGGCCGGAATGACGCCGGAAAATTCAAAGAGGGCAGTAAGATGCGATTCCTCGAAGTTGCTGACGCCGATTGATTTTGCACGCCCGGATTCGCGGATTTTTTCGAGTGCGCGCCATGTCTCCGGGTAGCAGCCCGGCACCGGCCAGTGGATCAGGTAAAGATCAACGTAGTCGAGACGGAGCCGGTCGAGACTGCGGTTGAAGGCACCTTCGATATCGCCGACCCGCTGCGCTGTATTCCAGACCTTTGTGGTAATAAAAAAATCTTCCCGCGGAATCCCGCTTGCGCGGATCCCGCGGCCGATGCTGTCCTCATTTTTATAGGAGGAGGCGGTATCAATCAGACGGTAGCCGTATTTTGCCGCGGTGACAATTGCTTTTTCTGCCTCTTTTTCTGTCGATTTGTAAGTGCCAAGCCCCAGAAGCGGCATCGCTCTGCCGTCGTTCAATGTAATGGTTGGAATAGAAAGTGCCATGAAAACCCTCCGTATCTTGAATCAAAAAAAGATTCTGCCGTATTTCTCTCATAAATACCGTAAGTATAACATGAAATTTTAAAGAAATCAGACCAAATATATTAAAAAAGTTTAACACAATTGAAAAATGAAAAAAATAACAAGCCCTGTAAGAAAAAAGGAGGACGCCAGGGCAGACTGTACGGCGAATTGTACAGAAATTTTGTGGAGGCCGTATTGATTTTGTGCATGAAATAGAGTATAATAAACTCGAATTGATATTTATTTATCATTCCCTGTACAATCTGCAGGACGTTTCAGGAAAACAAAAAGCGGACGAAACGGACGGCAGAGGAGAAAAACGGGGACAGAGGAGGCCATATTATGCATTTATTATATGACGAGAATGGAAATCCCATTCCGCACGGCGCTCACGACGAGCACCATCATCACCATGACCATCATCACGAGGGAGAAGACTGCGGACATGCCTGCAATGCATGCGGTTCCGAAGAAAAATGCAAGGACGAGAATCTTGCACTTTTAACCTATATGCTGCAGCACAATGAACATCACGCAGCAGAACTCGACGAGATGGCCGACAAACTGGAAAAAGCCGGAATGGCGGACGCCGCAAAACAGATCCGGGAGGGAGTATCCGATTTTCAGAAAGGCAATATGCGCCTGTCTCTGGCACTGACGCTTGTAAAAGAGCATTTGAAAGAAGTTAAGTAGAGGAGGCGTAAGCTATGTGCCTTGCAACGGTATACAAAAATCCGGAAAACACAGTTGTCTGTAAAAATGTGAGCCGCATCGATGTCGATGGAGAATACGTTCTGATCCGTGACATCATGGGCGAGGAAATCAGACTGCAGGGCAAGATCAAAATGGTTGATCTTGCAAACAGCATCGTAGAGCTGGACTGTGAATGATAATTGGCAGACGGAGCCAGTTATTTGTAAAAGCGGTTTTAAGAACCCGGGTTCTGCAAATCGGAACGAAACAGAACAAGCGAACCGGGACTTAGAATAGGAATATATCATATTAAAGCGGAGGTAAATTGAATTATGAAACTTTCAGAAGAGATGAAAAACAAGACTCTTCTGTCTTTTGAGCTGTTCCCGCCAAAGACAGAGAAAGGACTGCAGAATCTGCCGGGTACCATCGACCACTTGATGAAGTACAACCCGTCTTACATTTCCTGTACATACGGAGCAGGCGGCGGAAACGTCGGAGCAAACCGTGAAGTATGTCAGATGATCAAAAATGCCGGAACTACACCGGTTACTCATTTCACCGTTATCAAAAACACAAAAGAAGGAATCAAAGAGCAGCTGGATCAGTATTTAGCTGACGGCGTAGACCACATGCTGGCACTGCGCGGCGATATCCCGCTTGGCGAGACCACAACCTGCGGCGACTTTGACTACGCTACCGATCTTGTAAAATTCGTACGCGATACCTACGGCGACAAATTCGAAATCGCTGTTGCAGGATCTCCGGAAGGCCACATCTCCTGCAGAAGCCTGGAGTCTGATATCGCAGTCCTGAAACAGAAACAGGACAACGGCGCAGACTACATCATGACTCAGCTCTGCTGGGATATGGAGCAGTTCAAATACTGGCTGGATGCAATCCGCAAAGCCGGAATCACCATGCCGGTAGACGTTGGAGTTATGCCGATCCTGGATCAGGCAGCTACCATCAACATGGCACTTTCCAGAAACGGCTGTGTTATGGACAGAGAGCTTTCCAGAATGATCTCCAGACACTGGCTGTTCCCGAACCCATTTGCAGCAAAAGACGCAGAGGGCAAACCGTTCGACGTATTCTACGACAAGAAAGTTGCAGAGTTCAAAGAAGAGGGTATCGAGTATACCGTAAAACAGATCGATGCTTACCGTGCACTCGGTGTCAACGGAATCCATCTGTATGCACTGAACAAATGGAAAGACGTATCCGAAATCATCGACAGATCCGGTCTTTGCACACTGGTTTAATGAATTAATTACTTGAATTTGGGAGGCATCCGATTTTTATGGCACACGTAATAGCTGTCGCCGGAAAGGGCGGCGTTGGAAAAACAACATTATGCGGCTTGCTGATCCAGTATCTCTGCGAGTCAGGAAAAGGTCCTGTTCTTGCGGTTGATGCGGACGCAAACTCAAACCTGAATGAGGTACTCGGTGTAGAAGTGGAAGCTACCCTTGGAGATATCCGGGAGGAGATTGCCCGTGCAGAGATGGCATCCAAAAACCCGATTCCGGCAGGCATGAGCAAGGCAGATTATGCGGAATTTAAATTTGCAGGCGCTCTGACGGAGGAAGATGATTTTGACCTGCTTGTGATGGGAAGAACACAGGGAAAAGGCTGCTACTGCTTCGTCAATGGACTTCTGCAGAATCAGCTTGCCAAGCTGTATCCGAATTACCCCTTCATGGTTGTGGATAACGAGGCAGGCATGGAGCATATCAGCCGTGGTATACTTCCGGGCATGGATACAGCTATTCTGGTCAGTGACTGCTCAAGAAGAGGAGTACAGGCCGCTGCGAGAATCGCGGAGCTGATCAAAGGATGCGATATGAAGCCGAAGCAGGTAGGACTGATCATAAATCGCGCGCCGAATGGCGTGTTAAATGAGGGAACCCGTGAGGAAATTGAAAAACAGGGATTAACTCTCCTTGGCGTTGTTCCGCACGATGATCAGGTTTATGAATATGATTGCGACGGAAAACCAACCGTACGTCTGCCGGAAGACTCTCCGGTACGCGCGGCATTAAAGAAAATCGTAGAAAACCTTGATTTATAAAAACAGATGATCTGCCCTCCGCTCTGTACGCGCTGCAGACGGAGGGATATTTCAAAAGTAAAATATCCCCCATGGGAGGATGTTTTTACCATAAAAATATTAAAATACAATCTTGAGGAGGACAAGATGAGCGAATTCAAATTAACAAGCGTAGAAGAATTCGAACAGGCCACCAATGAGCTCCTGGAAAATGGTGCAAAAGTTGGCGCTGACGCATGGCAGTTTCGTGTAAAAAACCAGACCCCGCACTGTAAATTCGGTGAGCAGGGAACCTGCTGCCGTATCTGTACGATGGGACCTTGCCGTATTACACCAAAGGCACCGAGAGGAATCTGCGGATGCGATGTACACGGTATTGTAGGACGTAACTTCCTGCGCTTTACAGCAGGCGGTTCTGCTACCCATTCCGATCACGGCCGTGAAATCTGCCATACTCTGCATGAGGCAGATCCAAACGGAAGCTATAAAGTAAAAGATCCTGAGAAACTGATCCGCCTGGCAAAAGAGTGGGGCGTAGAGTACGAAGGAAAAGATATCTACGATCTGGCACATGAAATGTCCGAGCTGGCTCTTTTAGAGTATGGTAAACCGTTCGGAACACAGAGATTCCTGAAACGTGCTCCGCAGCATACGCAGGAGATCTGGGAGAGAGAAGAAATCGCACCGCGTGCGATCGACCGTGAGGTTGCATGTTCTCTTCATATGACTCATATGGGATGTTCTTCCCTTCCGGAAGCACTCGTTCGCCAGTCCCTTCGTTCCGGACTTTCCGATGGATGGGGCGGCTCCATGATGGGTACCGAGTTCTCTGACGTACTGTTCGGAACTCCAAAGCCGGTTGAAACAGAGGCAAACCTTGGCGTTATGAAAGAAGATGAAGTAAATATCATCGTTCATGGCCATGACCCGTCACTTTCCGAGATGATCTGCGAATACGCAGACGATCCGGAGATGATCGCATATGCAAAAGAAATGGGAGCAAAGGGAATCAACGTAGCAGGTGTCTGCTGTACTTCCAACGAGGTAGCAATGCGCCGCGGCGTGCCGATGGCAGGTAACTTCCTGCAGCAGGAAAACGTGGTACTGACCGGTGCCTGCGAGGCCATCGTTGTTGACGTACAGTGTATTTTCCCGGCACTTGGACCTTTAAGCAAATGCTTCCATACTAAATTCGTTACCACCAGCCCGATTGCGCAGATGCCGGATGCAGAATACATTCGTTTCAACGCAAAAACAGCAGGTGAGAATGCAAAAGCCATCGTAAAAATGGCAATTGAAAACTTTAAAAACCGGAAACCGGAGCTGGTACATATCCCGCATATGAAGCAGAAAGCAACCGTTGGATACTCTGTTGAGTCCATCATCAAGACTCTGGATAAAGTAACCAATTCCCAGGTTGACCAGACCGGAACTCTGATGCCGCTGTGGCAGTGTGTGGCATCCGGCGTTATCCGCGGTGCAGTTGCCATGGTAGGATGCAACAACCCGAAAGTCCGTCCGGACACCGCTCACATCGAGCTGATGAAGAAGCTGATTGCGCACGACGTTATCATCGTTGCTTCCGGATGCTCTGCACAGGCAGCAGCAAGAGCAGGTCTGATGGACAAACGTGCCAAAGATCTCTGCGGTGCAGGTCTGAAACGTGTCTGCGAGCTGGCTGATATCCCGCCGGTACTCCACATGGGATCCTGCGTTGATATCTCCCGTATGATGGTTCTTGTAGCAGAACTTGCTAAAATCGGTAATGTCAATATTTCCCAGCTTCCGGTTGTCGGATGTGCTCCGGAGTGGATGTCTGAGAAAGCAGTTTCTATCGGAAACTATGTTGTAGCAACCGGTATCGATACTTACCTTGGCGTAGAGCCGTACGTATCCGGATCCACTGAGGTAACAGGACTTCTGACCAACGGTGTCCGCGACTGGGTTGAGGCAGCTTACACAGTAGAAAAAGACATCGACAAGCTGGGCGATGCAATGCTCGCACGAATCGAAGAGAAACGTGCCGCACTCGGCGTATAAAAAGGACAGGGCGGTCCCTGACGTAAAAAGAGACCGCCCTTTTTGAAGTGAAAAGGTGTAAAATGAAAATAGCAGTAACTGGAAAGGGTGGCGTAGGAAAAACAACCATCGCAGCGACCCTTGCAAGACTTTATGCAGAAGAAGGCCATCCGGTTCTGGCTGCAGATGTCGATCCGGATGCCAATCTGGGCCTTGCGCTTGGATTTCCGGAAGAAATCCTCGATTCGATCGTTCCGATTACCAAAATGAGAAAGCTGATCGAAGAGCGCACCGAGGCAAGTGCAGACAACCGGTTTTACAAGATAAATCCGAGAGTAAGTGATATCCCCGATAAATACAGCAAAGAGTACAATGGAGTCAAACTCCTGACGCTTGGCACCGTGGAGACGGCCGGAAGCGGCTGTGTCTGCCCGGAGCATGTGATGCTGCGGAGAATCATCAACAGCCTGGTCCTTCACAGAGGGGATGTTGTCATCCTCGACATGGAAGCAGGCCTTGAGCATCTGGGAAGAGGAACGACTGAGGGCATGGATATGTTCATCGTAGTTATCGAGCCGGGTGCAAGAAGTATTCAGACCTATAAGAATGTCAAACGTCTGGCCGAAGAGCTTGGCGTTCATCAGGTTCATGTCGTGGCAAACAAAGTACGCGACGAAAAAGATGAGGCATTCATACAGGACCGTATCCCCCCGGAGGATCTTCTGGGCATGGTCCACTACAACCCGGAAATTATGGAAGCGGACAGGGAAGGTTCGTCTCCATATGATTACAGCGCGGCTGCAGTAGAAGAGATACGGAAAATAAAAACAAAAATCGATAAGTCAAACATGCCTGGCATGGAAAAAGTGTGATAGGAGGAAAAACACATGACATTATTCGAGAGAGTATTTGGCGGAAATGATGCAGTATACGGTCTTACCGAAGCTGCCGTTGATGCCGCAATCGCAGCAAACGGAGAGGAAAAAGCAGTCAGCTTCCCGGACACTGCTTACGCACTTCCGTGTTACTATGCTGTAACAGGAGTAAAGGTTACCAACTTAAAAGAGATGAAAGAGGCTCTTGGCGTGGTAAAATCTCTGATGACAAGAGAAAATCAGCTGAATGATGTATTTATGTCCGGTGTTGCAACTGCACTCTGCGCAGAGTTCATCGAGGCAATTAAATACATCGACGGTGCAAAACCATATGATGAGCCGTGCTACGGCCATTTAAGCGATGCCATCATCCGTGAGCTTGGTGTGCCGCTTGTAACAGGCGATATCCCGGGCGTAGCTGTTATCCTTGGAAGCGCTCCGACCGCACAGGAAGGCGTGGATCTGGTTAAGAGCTATCAGGCACAGGGTATTCTTGTAACACTGGTTGGCGGAATCATCGATCAGTGTCAGGAATTAGGATACAAGACCGGCGCAAACGTACGTGTTATTCCGCTTGGAAAAGACGTAACATCTGTTATCCATGTTGTATCCGTAGCAATCCGTGCAGCCCTGATCTTCGGTAACGTAACCGCAGGCGATGCAGGCGCACTGATGACCTATACCAAAGACCGTGTACCGGCATTTGTAAATGCTTTTGCTCCTCTGGACGATGTGATTGTTGCATGCGGCGCTGGTGCAATTGCACTTGGTTTCCCGGTTATCACAAACGATGACAAAGACGTTCCGGCTATTCCGAAGAGCCTTATTATCCAGAAAGACGTTTCCAAATTCAACGCAACTTCTCTGGAAGCACGCGATATCAAGATCAAAATCACCAACATTGATATCCCGGTTGCATTCGCATCTGCATTCGAGGGTGAAATCATCCGCCGTGGTGATATGCAGGTTGAGTTTGACGGTTCCCGCGTAGACTGCTGCGAGCTGGTTCAGACAAAAGGTGCTTCCGAAGTAGAAGATCACAGGATCGAGCTGATCGGACCGGACATCGACGAGTTCGAGGTAGGTTCCAAACACAGCATTGCATACGTTGTTGAGGTTGCCGGAAAGAGCATGCAGCCGGATTTCGAGCCTGTATTTGAGCGTAAATTCCACAGCTACCTGAACTGCATCGAAGGTGTGATGCATACCGGACAGCGTGATATGATCCGTATCCGTGTCAGCAAAGAAGCTTTCAACGCAGGCTTCCGTGCAAAACACTTCGGAGAAGTTCTGTACGCACAGGTTAAAAACGAGTTCGAGGCTGTTGTTGACAAATGTCAGGTTAAGATCTACACCAATCCGGAAGACTGTACCAAGATCCGTCACGAAATTGCAATTCCGGTATTCGACAAACGTGATGAGCGTCTGTCTACCATGACAGATGAATCCGTACCGGTATACTACAGCTGTATCATGTGCCAGGCATTCTCCCCGAGCCATGTATGCGTTGTTACACCAGAGCGTCTCGGACTTTGCGGTGCTGTTTCATGGCTGGATGCAAAAGCTACCAACGAGCTGGATCCGAACGGACCTTGCCAGGTTATCACAAAAGAAAAAGTAATCGATGAGAGAATCGGTGAGTACGAGGATGTTAACGAGGCTGTTCGTAAACTTTCCCAGGGCGCTCTTGATGATGTATCTCTGTACTCCATCATGGAAAAACCAATGACATCCTGCGGATGCTTCGAGTGTATCTGTGGTATCGAGCCGTTCTCCAACGGTGTCTGCATCGCAAACCGTGAGTACGCAGGCATGACTCCTCTGGGAATGACCTTCTCCGAACTGGCTTCCATGACAGGCGGCGGTGTTCAGACTCCTGGATTCATGGGACACGGCAAACACTTTATCGCTTCCAAGAAGTTTATGAAAGCAGAAGGCGGTGTTGCCCGTATCGTATGGATGCCGAAAGAGCTGAAAGAGCAGGTTGCAGAGAAACTGAATGAGACAGCAAAAGAGCTGTACGGTATCGACAACTTTACCGATATGATCGGTGATGAGACCATCGCAGAAGATCCGGAGACACTGGTTGCATTCCTGACCGAGAAAGGCCATCCGGCACTTGGTATGGATCCAATGATGTAATTCGTATTTTACAGGCCTATCCTGTGAAAGAATAAGCAGACCGGTATGGCTTGGGAGGGGATTCCAAAGCGGAGGAGGAAGCCCTTTCCGGCACATGCCGGCAGCTGTAAAGTGATTTTCTGAAAAAAAACGGCTGACGAAGAGAAAACGGATACTTTTTGTCAGAAAATCTTGGAAAATATCCTGGTAAATCTTGCATTCTCCGGGAAAAAACGTTAAAATAATAACAGGTGTGTCCATGAAGCGGAATCATGGAGATATGCCTGTATGTAATTTATTTTTAAGGAGGCTTTTTTTATGCCGTTTAATCGCAAACCACAAAAGTTTAATGCAGCAATTAAATCCGTTGTAATCGGCAGCGGAGACAAAACCGTAACTCTTGGCGGAGAAAACGTATTACCATTCTATGCTTTCGATGGTGAAATCAAAAACGGACCGAAGGTCGGCGTTGAAATCACAGACCTTGGTATGGAAGGAGAACCGGAAAGCGTAAAAGCATACTATGAAGGTGCAGCTACCATGGGCGAGATTGCAAAAAAAGCAGCAGCTATGGAAGGTGCAGATTTCCTTTGCCTTCGTCTGGCAGGCGGAGACCCGAACGGTCTGAACAAATCGGTAGAAGAACTCATTGAGACAGTCAAAGAGGTTGCTGATGCCGTTGACGTGCCGCTTGTTGTAGAAGGATGCAAAAACGTTGAGAAAGATTCCGAGCTGCTCACAAAAGTAGCAGAGGTTCTTCAGGGAAGAAACGTTCTTGTTATGTCCGCAAGAGAAGAAGATTACAAGGCAGTTGGTGCAGCCGCAGGTCTGGCATACAGCCAGAAAGTCGGCGCTGAGTCCGCTGTAGATATCAACCTTGCAAAACAGCTGAATGTTGTTATGACCCAGCTTGGTGTCAGCGCAGACAGCATTGTTATGAACGTAGGTTCTGCAGCAGTCGGATACGGATATGAGTACGTAGTATCTACACTGGACCGTATCAAAGCAGCAGCATTATCCCAGGACGATAAAATGCTGCAGATGCCAATTATTACTCCAATCGCTTCTGAGACATGGACTGTAAAAGAGGCAATGGCAACAGAAGAGGAATCTCCGGAATGGGGAAGTCAGGAAGTACGAGGAGTCTCTATGGAGATTCAGACAGCAGCCGCATCTCTGGCTTCTGGTTCTGATGCAGTTATCCTCAAACATCCACAGTCTGTTGCAACCATTTCCAAAATGATTCAGGAACTGATGTAATCAGTACGTAAGGAAGAGATTAGGAGGATAAAGAATTATGGCATTATCAGGTATTCAGATTTTTAAAATGACCCCAAAGAAAAACTGTAAGGAGTGCGGATGTCCGACCTGTATGGCATTCTCCATGAAGGTTGCACAGGGCGCTATGGATATTTCAGCGTGCCCATATATGTCTGACGACGCTATGGCACAGCTTTCCGAAGCTACCGCACCGCCAATGAAGACGATCAAAGTCGGAACCGGCGACAGTGAGTACACTCTTGGCGGAGAGACGGTTCTCTATCGTCATGAGAAAACATTTGTAAGCAAAACCCGTTATGCGGTATCTCTCTGCAGCTGCATGTCTGACGAAGAGATCGATGCAAAACTGGAAGAAGACAAAAAAGTTGATTACGACCGTATCGGTGAGCGTATGTGCGCAGAGATGCTGTATGTAAACTATGCCGGAAATGGCGTAGACAAATACGTATCCCTCGTAACAAAAGCTGCAGCTACCGGAAAAGTTCTGGTACTTGGCTGTGAGGACGCAGAGGCTGCAAAAGCTGCTCTGGAAGTATGCAAAGCAGGAAAACCGATCCTGAATGGTGCAAACGCATCCAACTACGAAGAGATGAGCAAACTTGCCACAGAGGCAGGCGTTGTTCTCGGCGTTAGCGGCGCAAATATCGATGAGCTTCACGATACCGTAGAAGCAATCGAGAAACTCGGCAACAAGAACCTGGTTCTTGATACCACAGAAGCTACCATCAAAGAGACCTTCGCTACTACCGTGCAGGTAAGACGCGCATCCTTAAAAGACACAGACCGTACCTTCGGTTATCCGTCTATCGTAAATCTGGCAAAAATCGCACAGGGCGACAGATATATGCAGCAGGCACTGCTTTCCCTGTTCACCATGAAATACGGTTCCATCATCGTTCTTGAGGAGATGGGATACGCAGAGGCACTTCCGGTATTCGGACTTCGCCAGAACGTATTTACCGATCCGCAGAAACCGATGAAAGTAGAGCCGGGCATCTACCCGCTGAACGGCGCAGACGAAAATTCGATCTGCCTGACCACCGTAGACTTTGCTCTGACCTATTTCCTGGTATCCGGAGAGCTCGAGAGATCCGGAGTTCCGGTCAACCTTGTAATCAACGACGCCGGCGGACTTTCCGTACTGACATCCTGGGCAGCAGGTAAATTCTCCGGTAACTCTATCTCCAAGTTCTTTAAAGAGAATGTAGAAGATAAAGTAAAATCCAGAAAAGTTATTATTCCTGGTAAAGTAGCCGTATTAAAGGGCGACATTGAGTCCAAACTTCCTGGCTGGGAAGTAATTGTTGCTCCGCTTGAGGCAGTTCAGCTTGTAAAATTCATGAAAGATCTGCAGGCAAACGGAGAACTGTAATACATAAAAATTCCGGGCCGGGGCTTCTGCAAGAAAGAAGTTCCGCCCGTGAAAAAATAATTATGGGGGATTCCCAAAAGAAAAGGAGAAGAGATATGGCAAAATTTGTAACCATCGGCGAAAGACTTTCCGTTACAGCTCCTACTGTAAACAAAGCATTCGCAGCAAGAGATGAAGAGCCAATTTTAAAGAGAGCAAAACAGCAGCTGGACGCTGGTGCCGTTTACCTTGATGTAAACATCGGACCGGCTGAGAATGATGGAGAGGACATCATGAAATGGGCTGTTGAGCTGCTGCAGAGCAATTTTGACAATGTTCCGCTGGCTCTGGATACATCCAACAAAAAAGCAATTGAGGCTGGTATCTCTGTATACAACCGTTCCAAAGGAAAACCGATCGTAAACTCTGCAGATGCTGCAGGAAGAATCGAGTACGTTGACCTTGCGGCTGCAAACGATGCAATCGTTATCGCACTTTGCAACGGCGAAGGAATTGCAAAAGACAACGACGAGCGTATGATGTACTGCCAGACCCTTCTGGAAAGAGGTATGGAGCATGGTATGGAGCCGACCGATCTGTGGTTTGACCCGCTGTTCCTGGTTGTAAAAGGAATGCAGGACAAACAGATGGAAGTTCTTGAGTGCATCAAGATGTTCAGCGATATGGGACTGAATTCTACCGGCGGACTTTCCAACAACTCCAACGGTATGCCGAAAAACATCCGTCCGATCATGGATTCCGCACTTGTAGCTATGGCTATGATGCAGGGTCTGACCAGCGCCATCGTTAACCCGAATGACCTGAGACTGATGGAGACCATCAAATCCTGTGACGTATTCAAAGGCAACACTCTGTACGCAGATTCTTATCTGGAACTGTAATTCTCGCAGGTTTTCCCCTGATGGTGCCGCAGCGTTTGCGAAAACCTGCGGCCCATCAGGGGTTTTTCTATCTACAAGCGGAAAAGAAAAACAGCGGAGAAATACATACGACTGGGGGATTTACAAGTTATGGCAAAAGTAACCTTTCGATTTGAAGAGGGAGAACCGGTAGTCACCTATGCAACCGAGGGAGAGCGTCTTCTTGAGGTAGCGCAGAAGAGCAACGTGCCGATCGATGCACCATGTTCTGGAAACGCGTCCTGCGGAAAATGCCGTGTCCGCCTCGTGAGCGGTGAGCTGGACTCCAAAATGACCCGCCATATTTCAGAAGAAGAATACCAGAACGGCTGGAGACTGGCATGCGTCAGCACCGTGAAAGGTGATGTCGAGGTGGAAGTACCAGACATTGCATCTGCATACCGGAGCCGCATGAAGGTCGCAGACCTTAGTTCACCGAGTGAAATTGCAATTTTTGAAGATACAAAACAGAAAATTACAGACGCCGGCCTGGAGCTGAAAAACAGCATGCAGGTGATCACGATCTCGATGGAAGAGCCGACACTTGACGATACGATGCCGGACAACGAGAGAGTCACCTGGGCCGTACAGGCAGCAACCGGACTGGATCGGGTGCGGATTCCGTACTCTGCGCTGAAAAAAATGCCGGATGTCCTTCGGGAGTCTCATTTCCAGGTGCAGTGTGTGGTCCGTACAACGGCAAACGACGTCTTTTTATACGATATGCTTCCGATGGAAGAAAAAGCAGTTGTCGGCGGCCTTGTGGTCGATATCGGAACGACAACCGTATCTGCGCTGATCGTGGATATGCTGAGCGGCGAAATCCTGGCGAAAGCATCTTCCGGAAACGGACAGATCCGCTACGGTGCCGATGTCATCAACCGAATCATCGAGTCCCAGAAACCGGGCGGCTATGAGAGACTGCAGAACGCCATTATCAAAGAAACCTTAAACCCGATGATTTCCAATATGTGCCGTGCGGCAAAAATCAACAGCAAGCAGATTTACCGTGCAGCGATCGCCGGAAACACTACGATGGAGCATCTGATGATGGGCATCAATGCGGATCCGCTCCGGATGGAGCCGTATATTCCGGCATTCTTTAAGACGAACTCTCTGTTCGCATCAGATATCAATCTCGCGATTCATCCGGATGCGCATATCATTCTGGCACCGAATATCGGAAGCTATGTCGGCGGAGATATCACAGCCGGCGCTCTTGTCAGCATGATCTGGAACCGGCCGGAGATGAGTCTCTTTATCGACCTTGGTACCAATGGAGAGCTTGCATTTGGAAACTCTGACTTTATGGTAAGCTGTGCATGTTCGGCAGGACCGGCCTTTGAGGGCGGTGATATCAGCTGCGGTATGCGTGCAACCGACGGTGCAATCGAGAAATGTACGATCGATCCGGAGACGATGGAGCCATCTTATCATGTCATCGGAGATGAGGGTACGAAACCGATCGGCCTTTGCGGTTCCGGTATCATCGATGTGATTGCGGCGCTGTTCCGCGCGAAGATGGTCAATCCGAAGGGTAAATTTATCCGTGAGGGAAAACGGATCCGCCACGACAAATATGGCATGGGAAGCTATGTCATTGCGTTTGAGGAGGAGGCTGGAAGTGTCCGCGATGTTGAGATTACCGAGGTCGATATCGACAACTTTATCCGCGCCAAGGGCGCGATTTTCTCAGCGATCCGTACGATGCTGAACTATCTGGATATGGATGTTTCCATGATTGAGGAGGTTTACGTAGCGGGCGGTATCGGAAGCGGCATCAACATGAAAAATGCCGTTACCATCGGTATGTTCCCGGACATCCCGCTGGAAAAATTCCATTACATCGGCAACTCTTCCCTGACCGGCGCGTATTCGATGCTCTTATCGACAGCGGCAGAGAAGAAGACGTACGAGGTTGCCCGGAACATGACGTATCTGGAGCTTTCGACCGTACCGACGTATATGGACGAATTTGTAGCGGCCTGCTTCCTGCCGCACACGGACACAGCGATGTTCCCGTCTGTAGAAGTATAAAAACGGAAGTGAGAACCTTTTTTGAGAGGAATTGGATTCACATGGCAGTAGACTTGAATTACGAAAAAGACAGCAAAGAACGGATTCCCTATGAACATTACCTGGAAGTATACCAGAACGCGGATCCGGCGGAGATTTCCAGCCGGTGTAATGTACCGTATGACGCCGAAAAACACGAGTTTACGGTATCCCTGATGGGTGTTTCCTACCGGATTTCCTGGCCGGAGTACCGCGTGCAGCATCTTGGAGATGACGGCACAGACGGTCCGGTGATTGGCTGGTATCCGCTCGAGGAGAAGCCGAATGCAAAAATTCTGGTGCTGCGCTATCTGACCGAGGGCGGAGCTGCCCCATCCACCGGAAAATTTCTGACATACCGGGAGATTCCGTGGGGAGAAGTTTATTTTAAACAGTTCCAGGGAAGATGCCTGTTCCGTCTGGCCTTTGGCTTTGGCGGAAAGCTCGACAAATTCCGTGAGATCATGGAGCGCGTCGGTGCACAGGCGATTTCATCCGGAGATGTCGGATATGAGCTGGAGTTTATGAAGGGTCTTTTTGTCCGCCTGATTTTATGGGCGGGAGATGATGAATTTCCGCCGTCCGCACAGATTCTCTTTTCGGACAATTTCCCGGCTGCATTTACGCAGGGAGAAGATATGGCGGTGGTCGGAGACGTTACCATTGATATGCTGAAGGCACTTGCTGCAAAATAAGCGTTACAAATAAAAAACAAGCGGAGGAAAATAACATGGGATTTTCAACAGTACCTTGCAATGAATTTGTAGAAGTACTCGGTTCCAAAGCGCCGGTTCCAGGCGGCGGCGGAGCATCTGCACTGGTCGGCGCTGTCGGCACAGCGCTTGGCAACATGGTCGGCGCACTGACTGTCGGCAAAAAGAAATACGCGGATGTCGAAGAAGAAATGAAAGAGCTGATGGCGAAGGCAACGACTCTCCAGGGCGAGCTGCTTCACCTGATCGAGCGCGATGCGGAAGTGTTCGAGCCGCTCTCCAAAGCATACGGCATGCCGCGTGAGACGGAAGAGGAGAAGGCAGAGAAAGCAAGAGTCATGGAAATCGTGCTGAAGGACGCCTGCTCCGTGCCGATGGAAATCATGGAAAAATGCTGTGAAGCGATCGATCTGATCGTGGAATTTGCAGCAAAAGGTTCCGCACTCGCAATCAGCGATGCGGGTGTTGGCGCAGCGTTCTGCAAGGCTGCCTTAGAGGGCGCTTCCCTGAACATATACATCAACACCAAATCCATGAAAAACCGTGAATACGCAGAAGAGCTGAACAAAAAATGCGATGAAATGCTTGCGGTTTATACCGTAAAAGCAGACGAAATTTTCCAGAGCGTACTGGGAAGACTGAAAGCCTGAAACGCGGCAGAAGATGCCGCAGAAAAAGCGGAGGATAAGAAAATGGCAAAACAGTTATTAGGAAAAGAAGTAACAGCAGCATTAAATGAGAAAATCAAAGCAAACGTAGCAGAGCTGGAAGCAAAAGGAGTAAAACCAACCCTTGGAATCATCCGTGTCGGAGAGAGAGAGGATGACCTTTCCTACGAAAGAGGAGCAACAAAACGCTGTGAGACCTTAGGCGTTGCATACGAGAAATTCCTTCTCCCGGCAGATGTTACCCAGGAAGAGCTGATGGCTACCATCGACAAAGTAAATAAAGATGATTCCATCCACGGCGTTCTGATTTTCCGCCCGCTCCCGAAACATCTCGATGAGGCGGCTGTCATCAAAGCGCTTTCCCCGGAGAAAGATGTAGACGGTATCACAGACGGTTCCATGGTAGGCGTATTCGCCGGAACAAAACAGGGCTTCCCGCCATGTACTCCGCAGGCCTGCATGGAGATCCTCGACCACTACGGCATCGACTGCACCGGTAAAAAAGCCGTTGTCGTAGGCCGCAGCCTCGTTGTAGGAAAACCGGCAGCCATGATGCTGTTAAAGAAAAACGCAACCGTAACCATCTGCCATACCAGAACGAAAGACATGCCGTCTGTAGTCAAAGAGGCAGATATCGTGATCGTAGCAGCAGGCCGTGCAGGTGTTGTGGATGATACTTACCTGCGTGCAGGCCAGACCGTTATTGATGTCGGAATCAACGTAAACGAAGAAGGAAAACTCTGCGGAGACGTTGCATACGCAAAAGCTGAGCCGATCGTTGAGGCAATCACACCGGTTCCAGGCGGCGTAGGATCCGTTACCACATCTGTTCTGGTCGGCCATGTGGTAGAGGCTGCCATGAGAAAAAACAGCTAATCATAGGCTGAAGATAAGAATGTGACAGAAAAAAGGCACTGTGCGTCCGAAAAAAGGGCGGCGGTGCCTTTTTTGCGTGCGCGGCAGTGCAGTTTTGGTGATAGGAGAGGGGGCCGGCTCATAGAATATAACAGTACATAGCAACAAAGATCAAAAGGGGGACAACAGCGCATGGATGCATATTCAGTATACCGCGATATTCAGAAACGAACGAAGGGCCAGTTCCTGATCGGAGTGGTGGGGCCTGTACGGACGGGAAAGTCCACCCTGATTCGCCGTTTCCTGGAGGTGCTGGCACTGCCGCATCTTTCGGAAAAGGAACAGGCGGAGGTACGGGATGCCCTGCCTTTAAGCGGGGAGGGAAAGACGATCACAACGGTGGAGCCGAAATTTGTGCCGAAAGACGCCGTGGAGTTGCAGCTTGGGGAGGGCGATCCGATCCGGCTGCGACTGATCGACTGCGTTGGCTTTCTGGTGCCGGATGCGGCGGGAAATCTGGAAAATGAGAAGGAGCGGATGGTAAAAACACCGTGGTCCGAGCAGGCGATTCCGTTCCGGAAGGCGGCGGAGATCGGTACGAAGAAGGTGATCGCAGAACATTCCACGATCGGTCTTATGGTGACGTGCGACGGATCGTTCGGCGAGCTGCCGCGGGAGAATTTTCTGCAGGCGGAGGAACGGACCGTTGCGGAGCTCAAAAAGCAGGGAAAGCCCTTCCTGATTCTTGTGAATGCGAAAAAACCGTACCGGGAGGAGACACAGCGGCAGGTAAAGGAGCTTGAAACAAAATTCGGCGTGGCAGCGATGGCGGTGAACTGCGACCAGCTCCGCAAAGAAGATATTCTGCATATGCTCGAAAAGGTGCTGTATGAGTTCCCGCTTCAGCAGATGGAATTTTATATTCCCAAATGGGTGGAGCTTCTTGCCGATGATCATCCGCTGAAGGCGGAGCTGCTGCAGAAGATCCGTGAGATGTGCAGGGAAAAGACGCGCCTGAAGGACGCAGTGGGCGGAAAAACAACGATTGCCAGCCAGTATGTCAGCCAGACACTGCTGCAGTCGATGGATCTTGCGAGCGGCACGGTGAAGGTGCGGATTGAGGTGAAAGAGCAGTATTATTATGAAATGCTGAGTGCACTTGCCGGTGTGGAGATCAAAGGCGAGTATGATCTGGTGCAGACGATCCGAGAGCTGTCGGCACAGCGGGAAGAGTACCGCAAGGTGGAGGATGCGATTCATGCGGTGCGCGGCTGCGGCTACGGCGTCGTGATTCCGGGGAGGGAGGAGATTCAGCTGGAGGAGCCGGCCGTGATCCATCAGGGAAACAAATACGGCGTGAAAATTAAATCGGTGAGCCCGTCGATTCATATGATCAAGGCCAACATCGAGACGGAGATTGCGCCGATCGTCGGAAGTGAGCAGCAGGCGGAGGATCTGATCGCCTATATCAAAGAGAGCGCAAAGAGCCCGGAGGGAATCTGGAATACCAATATTTTCGGCAAATCCGTTGAGCAGCTCGTCGACGACGGCATCCGCAGCAAAATCGCCCAGATCACTGAGGACGGCCAGGCAAAACTCCAGGATTCCATGCAGAAAATTGTCAACGACAGCCGGGGCGGAATGGTGTGCATTATCATTTAATACAAAAGCTGTTCGAATATTTTTGAGTAATTGTGCAATAATACTTGAAAAGCGAACCAAAATAGCGTATAATCCGAATTGTGAAAAGAAAAGAAGAAAAATGTAACTTCCTGGAATGTTCGATGATCTCATTATTTTGAACCTACATTTACTTTAAACGGGAGGCTTATTATTGTCATGTGGATGTCAGGCCACCCTGGAAACAGACGTCAGTGGAAGGCAGAAATGATGACTGCGGCTACCCACCTAGCTTGCGTTGCTAGGAGTCAAAGTATGGGAAACGGCATTCCGGGGTTACAAAAGAGAAAAAAGAGAATCATGAAAGTGATTCTCTTTTATACGTTACATACAAACAAAAGGAGAAGGAACATGAAAAAACAGGGTTTTGGAACAACAAAAGACGGAAAAGAAGCAGCACTCTACACACTCTCCAATAAAAACGGAATGGAAATCAGCGTAACCGATTACGGCGCACATCTGGTATCGGTTCTCGTACCGGACAAGGATGGAAAGAAGAGAGACGTTGTCCTTGGATTTGACTCCGTAACCGGCTATGAGACAGACGGAAGCCATTTCGGAGCTACCATCGGAAGAAACGGAAACCGTATCGCGGGAGCAGCATTTGAACTGCACGGAAAAACATATCAGATGGCAAAAAATGAGAACGGCAACAACCTGCACAGCGGCCCGGACGGATATGAGTACCGCATCTGGAACGTAGAAGAGGCGGATGACAGCGCCGTTACCTTCGTTCTGATGAGCCCGGACGGAGACCAGGGGTTCCCGGGAAATTTTGAAGTGTCCGTTACGTATACCCTGACCGATGAGAACGCCGTAGAAATCCACTATGAGGGAAGCTGCGATCAGGATACCGTTGTCAACATGACAAACCACAGCTACTTCAACCTGGCAGGCCACGATGCCGGCTCCATCGAGAACCAGACACTTATCTTAAAAGCGGAGCAGTTCAGCCCGGTGATCGATTCTGCATCTATCCCAACCGGAGAGCATGCATCCGTAAAGGGAACTCCGATGGATTTTACCAGCGAGAAAGCAATCGGAGCAGAGATCGAAGCAGATTTCGAGCAGCTTAAACTGACCGGCGGCTACGACCACAACTTTATTCTGGATAAGGCAGTAGAGGGAAGCATCGAGCTGATGGCTGTCGCATCCTGCAAAGAGAGCGGCATTACCATGGAAGCCTTCACGGATCTGCCATGTGTTCAGTTCTATGCCGGAAACTTCATCGCTCCGGTTACCGGAAAGAATGGAGTATCCTACGGCAAACGCAACGGCTTCTGCCTGGAATCCCAGTATGTGCCGAATGCCATCAATCAGGAGGGTGAGGAGAAACCGATCCTCGAGGCAGGCGATACCTACGACACCACAACCGTATACAAATTCATTTTCTAAGATCCTATTTTATAGCATAAAAAAGCTCCCTTCCTGCAGTATCCTGTGAAAACAGGAGCGCAGGCGGGGAGCCTTTTTATGGGAAAGTATGCAGAAAACAAACTCTGAAAAACAGAAAAAGAAAAGACCCTGTTTTCGAATCCAACAGAATCTTACCAGTCATATCATATTCTTTTCAGAGGTGGGTAACCGCTTCGCCATCTGAATCAACCTGCAAGCGGAATAGGCAGACACCTTTAAGCGGAGGATAGTGCCTGACTAAGAACAGGCGAAACCAGAATCTGAAACGGTTTACCCGGCCGTTTAATGCAATGCATAAATCTCGCTCGAAGGTTTCTAAAAATCTAATCGAAAATTTTCAGACATTCCATATCCCATAATAGTCTTTGAATGGAAGCTTTCATCGGAAGCATCAACCCTATGCATACAGAGCAGGTTTCCTGACTTACAGATCATCGTTCCACATTCCTTCTCATATGTTGCGGACATACAATGGATTTGTTATGCTTCACTCCCTGATTACAGTGACCGGATCGCCCAGGAATCTCACCTGAATTCCCTCTCTCACCAAAAGACGGATCTTCTTTTGATGCACTCTGGATGTTGATATGAAATTTATACACAACCGTACTATATACCATAGGGCGGTATTTGTCAAGGAAAAATCACAAAAAGAAAAGGAATCGGACAAAAAGCGGTGTGCATAGAATGAGATATGAAGAGAAAAAATGATGCAGCGGAACTGATACTGTTAGGCTTTGGGATTCTTCTGCTATTGCTTTTATTTGCCGTCAAGCGCCGTCTGGACGCACCGGAAGGGACAACAGAAAGCAGGGCGGAGACGATGGAAAACAAAAAGCAGGAAGAGGAGACGATACAGAATATGAAGCAGGAAAACGCTGTTTTTCTGAACAGCCAGAAGGAAGAAAAAAAAGAAACAACGGCAGCCGGACCGGTGCGGATCCGTGTTCTTCTGACCGACTGTGGAGAGCGGGGATATGCGCAGGAGACGGTGTCTCTGCGCGGAAACGTCCGCCTTTCTCTGAATGACGGCACATACATAGCTTCCCCGCAGGAGACGGTCTGCGTGACGGAAAAGGAATGTGGGGAAGTTCTGCATGTAACGCCGGAAGACGAAAGTGCGGGAACGGCAGTTTCCCTGACGGGAAAGCCGGAGGACGAGACGGTTTATCCGGGAAGTTTTGTCATCTATAAAAGCGAAGAGGGACTTCTTGTTGTAAATGAACTTGATCTGGAAATGTATCTTCGGTATGTCGTGCCGAGTGAGATGCCGTCCTCCTATGAAAAGGAGGCATTAAAAGCACAGGCGGTCTGTGCGAGAACGTATGCGTGTGCCAGGATTCGTGAAAAAACGTGGGAGAACTACCACGCGGATGTAGACGACAGCGTGGAAAGCCAGGTCTACCACAATATGGAAGCGCAGCCAGAGACAGACGCTGCGGTGGCGGAGACAGAAGGAAAAATCATCACCTGCGGCGGGGAACCAATTCAGGCGTATTTTTTCTCAACCTCCTGCGGGAAGACGAGTACGGATGAAGTGTGGAATACGGCGGAGACGGCAGAATATCTGAAGAGCGTGACGGTAGGCGGGGAGAAGCAGGAACCGGAGACGGAGGAGGCGTTTGCATCGTTTATCACCAAAAGGGACAGCACAAGTCTGGAAGTGGAGGACGGCTGGTACCGCTGGCAGGTGACGATTCCGGCGGATGTGCTGTCGGAACGGGCAGCGGATCAGAAAATCGGAGAGATCACGGGGATTGAGGTGCGGCGGCGGTCAGCGGGAGGTGCGGCAGAAACCGTCCGTATCGAGGGGGAAAAAGGATCCATGGAAATCGAGGGAGAGTATCAGATCCGAAAGTTCCTCTCGGCGAAAGGCTGGCCGATTCAGAAAAATGACGGAACTGTAAGCTGTGAGATGGAGCTGCTTCCGAGTGCCTGCTTTATCGTGGTTCCGGAAAAAGAAGGGGAAACGGCTGTCTCCTTTACATTTTACGGCGGCGGCTACGGCCACGGCGTCGGCATGTCACAGAACGGTGCGAAACATCTGGCAGAGCAGGGAAAATCGTATGAGGAGATTCTCCGTTATTTTTACCAGAACATCGAAATCGGCGACTGCCGTTCCCTTTTTTAAAAAAATCACCGAAAACAGATTTTTTGTGCTATAATGGGCGAAAGTGAAAAACAGTTAGAAAATGACGAGGAGAGAAACATGGCGACAATCAAGGACATAGCGGCACGCGCCGGCGTTACGGCGACGACGGTTTCCCGCGTGATCAACAACCGCGGATACATCAGTGAAGAGACAAGAAAAAAAGTAACGCAGGCGATGCAGGAAATGAATTACCAGCCGAATGAGCTGGCGCGTTCCCTGGCAAAAGCACATTCCAATACGATCGGGGTTATCGTTCCGCACATCTCGCACCCGTTTTTCAGTAAAATGATCAGTGCGCTCGAGAGCGCGGCGGCAAAGCGGGGCTACAAGATTCTGCTCTGCAACTCGAAAGATCAGCCGGAGAAAGAAACCGAATATCTCGATATGTTCATCTCCAACCGTGTGACCGGCGTCGTGATGGCAAGCCGCGATGTGCAGATTGAAAAATTTCATGATCTGAAAATTCCGATCGTCAATTTCGAGCGGGAGGAAAACACGGAGGCCATTACGATCCAGTGTGACAACGAGCAGGGAGGAGCGCTTGCAGCATCGCATCTTGCGGACTGCGGCTGCCGCCATCTGCTTCATTTCGGCGGAATCGTCGGAAGAGATATGCCGGCGGACCGGCGTGCGGATGGATTCCTGCGCGTCTGCCGGGAGCGGGGGATTGAAGGGGGAGTTCTTTTGAGTGACCGCTTAAGCTACGGCTCCATGCACTATGAATCCTATATTGAAAAGGGCCTTCTGGAGCACCCGGAGACGGACGGCATTTTTGCAAGCAGTGACCTGATTGCCGCACAGGTACTCCAGCGTCTTCATGCGATGGGAAAACGGGTGCCGGAAGAGGTCAAAGTTGTCGGTTTTGACGATACGGTGATTGCCGGGCTTACAACGCCGGCGATCACAACAATCCACCAGCCAATCGAGGAAATGTCGGAACTGTCAATGGAATATATTGACCACAGACGGAAAGGCGAACTGGTGCCGAATGTAACGACGATGCCGGTGCGTCTTGTTGTGCGGGATTCCGCGTGAAACAGACGGGAACAAATCAAGCAAAAAGAAACGAGAGGCTCCGCAGGAACAGAAACTGTGGAGCCTTTTTCAGACTGGAACCAAGAAGGCATCCGGTACAAAGAATGCTTCAGACCGGACAGGTAACCGATAAACAGAAAATAGTAAAAAAGGACAAAGAAAAAGAAAAAAATTTGTTAAAAAATACAGTATGTAAACGGTTGACATATAATTGCGGCAACGGTATACTGCAAGAGAAAGAAATGTAACACAGATCTGCGATCAGCGGAGCACTGTGACGAAATAAAGAATACGATAAAGGAGAACGAACAACATGACAGTGGAATATCAGAGAAGACTCGAGAAACACTACGATGAGCTGAAATGGCTCTACTGTGAGCTGTATCCAAACGGACAGGGAAGATTTGAAGAGCTCTGTGCGAGCATGGAGCAGTGGTACAAAGAGCGGAATAAAAAATGGAAAGCACTCGACCGTAAGAGAGAAAAACAGAAAGACTGGTACAAGAGCCAGAAAATGCTCGGCATGATGCTGTACATTGATGCCTTCGCAGACAACATCAGCGGTCTTGAGAAAAAACTGGATTACTTAAAGGAATGCAACGTGAACTACCTGCACCTGATGCCGTTCCTTGCTACCCCGAAAGGGAAGAGTGACGGCGGCTATGCCGTTGCTGACTACCGCACCGTACAGCCGTCCCTTGGAACGATGGAGGATCTGGCGGCACTCTCCGAAAAATGCCACGACCAGGGCATGAGCCTGTGCATGGATTTCGTTATGAACCACACTTCCGAGGATCATGAGTGGGCAAAGCGTGCGCTTGCCGGAGAAAAAGAGTATCAGGACCGTTACTTCTTCTTCGATAACTACGACATTCCGTCCGAGTACGAGAAAACCTGTCCGCAGGTGTTCCCGACAACTGCACCGGGCAACTTTACCTGGAGAGAGGACTGCCACAAATTTGTCATGACAACGTTCTACCCGTATCAGTGGGATCTGAACTATGCAAACCCGGTTGTCTTCAACGAGATGGTCAACAATATGCTGTATCTCGTCAACCAGGGAATTGATATCGTTCGCATTGATGCTGTTCCGTATATCTGGAAACAGCTCGGCACCACCTGCCGTAATCTGCCGCAGGTACATACGATTGTCCGCATGATGCGTATGATCACCGAGATCGTCTGCCCGGGCGTTCTGCTGCTCGGCGAGGTTGTCATGGAACCGGAAAAAGTTGTTCCGTATTTCGGAACTCTGGAAAAACCGGAGTGCCATATGCTGTACAACGTAACGACCATGGCATCCACCTGGCACACCATTGCAACGGCAGATACCCGTCTGCTGAAACATCAGATGGATGTTGTGACGAGACTGCCGAAGGACTATGTATTCCTGAATTATCTGAGATGCCACGATGACATCGGCTGGGGCCTTGATTACGAGTGGTTAAAACAGTTCGGCATCGCCGAGGCACCGCACAAGAAATATCTGAACGACTACTTCCGCGGCTATGTGGAGGGAAGCGATGCGAGAGGAGAGCTCTACAACGACGATCCTGTTCTGCAGGATGCGCGTCTCTGCGGAACGACGGCTTCTCTCTGCGGCCTTGAGGCAGCAGGATTTGAACAGAATGAGACAAAGACAGCACAGGCAATCCAGAGAATCGAGATGCTGAATGCATACCTCTTTATCCAGTCCGGTATTCCGGTCATCTACAGCGGCGACGAGATCGGCCAGGTCAATGATTACTCTTACAAAGAGAGTGAGGATTACGACCGCGCAGCCGACAGCCGTTACCTGCACCGCGGCCACTTCTGCTGGGATCTGGAGCCGGAGAAGGACAAAAAAGGAACAGTTCAGAACCAGATTTTTGCTTCGATGAAAAAAATGGAGGAACTGAAATTCAAATACCGTCCATTCGAGGGAGAGGCGGATGTCTGGACCGAGGAAACGTACGATACCGCACTTCTCTGTGTCTGCAGAAAATCCGGCAATGAGATGGTGACGGGAATCTTCAACTTCAGCAACGAGGACCGTACCGCATGGATCGATATGGGAGAGTTCACCTGGAAAGATCTGTTTACCGGCGAAAAACGTGTTCTGCGCGGTGTTCCGGTTCCGGCCCGCGGTTATGCATGGTATTACCGCAAATGGGACTGAGCCGGAAAAAAGTTTTGTACCTTGCTAAGGGAAGAAAAGTATGGTATGCTTTGTAAGCTATCCTGAAACAGGATGCGATCACGAAAACAAAGAAAAGGCGGTTTTGCCCAAATGATCAAAACAATCCGCGGTTTTATGAAGCGCCTGAATGAGGACCATGTCGGCGCATATGCATCGCAGAGTGCTTATTTCATTCTTCTTTCCTTTATTCCGTTTGTACTTCTGCTTGTCACGCTGGTCAAGTACACGCCGCTTACGCGCGACGATGTTTACAGCGTTCTGATCAATATGCTGCCCACGGAGTTTCAGAGCTACGTGGGCGGTATTGTAAATGAGGTCTTTTATCAGTCCTCCGCTTTTATGCCGATTACCATCATCACAACGCTGTGGTCGGCGGGTAAGGGGATTGCAGCCCTGACGAACGGGCTGAACAGTATTTATCACGTAAAAGAGACCAGAAATTATGTTGTGAACCGGCTGCGGGGCATGGCGTATACGCTGATTTTTGTCGTTGCGTTTCTCACCAGCCTTGTCCTTCTGGTATTCGGAACCCGGATCCAGAACAAGCTGACAGAGCATCTGCCGATGGTAGCACGTGTCACCTCGTCGATTATGGGGATGCGTACTCTCATCACGACCGGCGTACTTGCGATTCTGTTCCTTGTGCTGTATAAATGCATTCCGAACAGAAAGGCGAGCTGGAAAAGCCAGTGCCCGGGCGCGCTGATTTCGTCACTTGCCTGGTCAGTGTTTTCTCTCGCATTTTCCATGTATCTCGACATTGCACTTGCAACTTCCAACATGTACGGAAGCCTGACGATGATTGTGTTTATCATGATCTGGATGTATTTCTGTATGTGGATCCTCCTGATCGGCGCGGAAATCAATGCGTATTTCGAGGATAGACTGCGGAAACTGCAGAATGCGGCGATTGAGCATTTTATGGAAAATAAAGAGGGAAACAGAGAAGCAGAAAAATAATCTGCTTGACATCTTTGTGTCAAGACGGTACAATAAACATTGTTTATAAGGTTTTTAACGACCATTTCAAAAGAAAAATGCTGTGAAGATGTTCAGAGAATTATTTTTTCCGCCAGAGAGAGGGAGTCATCGGCTGCAAGCTCCTTCAGGTTCAGAAATAGTTCAAATTTCGCATCGGAGCAGATGTCCGGAACGCAAAATGCTTTTGCCAGTAGGGACAGACGTGTGGTGTACGTTACAGCACCGTTTATGAGTGTCTGCAGGAAGTATCTGCAGAAATCAGGGTGGTACCGCGAAATTTCAGATCTCGTCCCTTTTAGGGGCGGGATCTTTTTTTCATGAGCAACGAGCCAAACAGCCATGCTTGCATGGATATCTGGCGACTGCCGCGAAAATCAGACACCCCGTTGTTTGCAGCGGGGTATCTGATTGTTTTTCACATTTACCATCAAACAAGCAAGAAAAAGAAAGTAGGAGAGTCAAATGCAGGAAAAAAGTGTATTAACCGGCCATCTGTCTGAATTAAAACAGAAGATTGAAAATGGACTGGAAGAGCTGAAAAGCTCCAAAGAACTGTATGAATTTAAGAGCGAGTATCTGGAAGGAAAGAAAAGTAAGATCAGCGGGCTGATGAAAGAAATGAAAAACATTGCCCCGGAAGAGCGCGCAAACTACGGTAAATCCGTCAATGAGTTAAAAGAGTGGGCGCTTGGCCGCTTCCAGAAAGTGGAAGAGGAGATGAAAGAGCGCGAGCTGCAGAAGAAATATGAGTCCGAGAAAATCGACCTGACCCTTCCGGCAGAAGAGACAGCGATCGGAAACCTTCACCCGGTTACCCTGATCCGCAAACAGCTCATCGATATCTTTGCAGGCATGGGCTTTGAGGTATATGAGGGAAGAGAGATCGAGACCGATTACTACAACTTTACTGCACTGAATACACCACAGGATCACCCGGCAAGAGATATGCAGGATACCTTCTATCTCTCCCCGGAATTCCTGCTCCGTACCCAGACATCTGCAGGCCAGATCCATGTCATGGAAAATAAAAAGCCGCCGATCAAAATTCTTTCCCCGGGACGTGTTTTCCGTTCCGATGACGACGCAACCCATTCTCCGATGTTCCATCAGATGGAGGGACTCGTTGTCGACAAAAACATCACCCTCTGCGACCTGAAAGGAATGCTCGACGTACTCGTACAGAAGATCTACGGCGAGGGAACCACAACCCGTCTCCGTCCGTCTTACTTCCCGTTCACGGAGCCGTCCGTTGAGGTAGACTGCAGCTGCTTCGCCTGCGGCGGAAAAGGATGCAGCCTCTGCAAGGGAACCGGCTGGATCGAGGTTCTTGGAGCAGGTATCGTAAACAAACGCGTGCTGGAGAACTGCGGCATTGATTCAGAAGAGTACAGCGGCTTCGCTTTTGGTATCGGCCTGGAGCGTATCGCCATGCTGAAATACGGAATCAACAACATCAAACTGTTATTCGGTTCCGATCTGCGGGTTTTAAATCAGATTAACGAGAAATAAAGACGAAACAGTTTGAATTTGGAGGTTTAATATGTTAGTACCGTTAAGTTGGCTGAAAGAATATGTAGATATCGATGTTACCCCGGAAGAACTGGAGAAAAAATTGTTCGACGGCGGTTTTGAAGTAGAAGAGCGTTATCAGGTGGGAAAAGACATCAGCAATGTTGTTGTCGGCCTGGTGGAGAGCTGCGAGCCGATCCCGGAGACCCATCTTCATGTGTGCCAGGTAAATGCAGGAGAGCACGGCACCATGCAGATCTGCTGCGGCGCAGACAACGTGCACACCGGCGGAAAATTTCCGGTTGCCCTTCCTGGCGCTTCTGTTTATGCAACAGCAAAAGATCATAAGACCATCGAGGGTGTTATGACCATCAAAAAAGGAAAATTAAGAGGATATGAGTCCTGCGGAATGCTCTGCTCCGGCGTGGAGCTCGGCCTTACCGAGGATCTGTACCCGGGCGCAGGCTACAACGGACTGCTTGTTCTGCCGGAAGATGCCGAGCTTGGCGCAGATGTCAAAGAGCTGACCGGTCTTGACGACTGGATCTTTGATATCTCACTGACTGCAAACAGACCGGACTGCCAGAGTATCCTCGGTATCGCAAGAGAAGTATCGGCGATGCTGGAAAAACCTTTAAAAATGCCGGCAACCGATTACACCGAGACGGATGTGGAAAAAGAAGGCTTCTCTGTCCGTGTGGAAGCTCCGGAACTCTGCCCGCGTTACAGCGCTCATTACGTATATGACGTAAAAATCGGAGAGTCCCCGGCATGGATGAAACGCCGTCTGGCACTCGTCGGCATGTCCGCGATCTCCAACGTGGTTGATATCACAAACTACGTCTTAAAAGAGATCGGCCAGCCGATGCATGCCTTTGACTGTTCTTATCTGGAAGGCAATGAAATTTGTGTCAGAAGAGCAAAAGAGAACGAAAAGATTGTGACTCTCGATGAGCAGGAATACACAATGAATGAGAACAACCTCGTGATCTGCGACGGTGTAAAACCGGTTGCACTTGCCGGTGTCATGGGAGGCTTAAACTCCGAGATCCGCGACACGACAGAGGCTGTTATGTTTGAGTCCGCAAAATTCGCACGCGACAACGTCAGAAAGACAGCCCGTGCGCTTGGAAAAGCAACGGATGCCAGTGCAAGATATGAGAAAGGCGTGGACGAGTATTCAACCGTACTTGGTATGAAACGTGCCCTGCATCTGATGGAAGAGCTTGGCTGCGGTAAAGTTTCCCGTACCCATTTTGATGTCAACACTGGAAACTCCATCGATCCGACTCCGATGACTGTCAGTGTCAGCAAAGTAAACGGTGTACTCGGTATCGAAGTTCCGGAAGCAGAAATTCTTCGTATTATGAAGAACCTGAACTTTGCACCGGAAATCAACGGCGATGAGCTGACTATCCAGGTTCCGGCTTACCGTGAGGATATGCTGCCAGAGGGCGAGAACGATGTCGAGCGTTATCCGGATGTGGCAGAGGAAGTCATCCGTATGTACGGCTACGACCACGTAACAGATACCTTCCTTTCCGCTGCACAGGTAACGATGGGCGGCTACAATGAAGAGCAGAAAGGCGAGCTGGCACTGAAGAATACCTTATGCACCATGGGTATCTACGAGTGCATGCATTACTCCTTCTTCTCTCCGGCAGATCTGGATCTTTTGAAACTGCCTGCAGACGCAAAAGAGAGAAATGCCATCGAGATCATCAACCCGATCAACCAGGATCTGTCCCTGATGCGTACCACACTGGCAGCTTCCATGCTGAATGCCATTTCCAGAAATGAGAAACAGGGTACTCTTGAGGGAAGACTGTTCGAGGTAGCAAGCATCTATATTCCAGAGTCTCTGCCGCTGACATCCTACCCGGATGAAAGAAAAGTTCTCTGTGTCGGAACCTTCGGAAACAACGAGAGCTTCTTCACGATGAAAGGCATCGCCAACACCATCGCCGAGAGCATGGACATCGCGTTCACCTACGAGCCGGTTCAGAAATCCTTCCTGCATCCGTATCAGGCAGTGAAAGTACTCTGCGAGGGCACAGAAATCGGATACTTCGGAAAAGCAGCATACGATATCCAGAACGAGCTGAGCATGCGTACTTCCGCTTACATCATGGAGCTTGACTTAAAAGAGCTCTCCAGATGGTACGGCAAAAAACGCACCTTCCAGCCGATCTCCAAATTCCAGGAGGAGAAACGTGACCTGGCATTTGTGATGGACAAAAACATCAGCTGCGGCGATGTAGAGAACTGCATCCGCGAGGCAAACAAATACGTAAAAGAGATCCGTCTGTTTGATGTTTACGAGGGCGGCCAGATTCCGGAAGGCAAGAAGAGCATGGCGTTCACCGTCACCTTTGCACCGAAGGAAGAAGCATTTGACTTCGAAAAAGTACAGAAATTTGTCGAGAAGATCTGCAAGAAACTGCAGAATGAGTTCAACATCGAACTGAGAGGCTGATTTTTATGAAACTTTATATCATACGCCACGGCGAAACCGCGTGGAACGTAGAAGGCAGACTGCAGGGCCAGTCGGACACCGAGCTGAATGAGAACGGTGTCCGTCTGGCGAAAGTGACGGCGGAAGGACTGAAAAATATCCCGTTTGACCTTGGAATTTCCAGTCCGCTGCGCCGCGCAAAGCACACGGCAGAGCTCGTCCTTGCGGGCAGAAATGTGCCGCTTACGACCGACGACCGCCTGATGGAGCTTTCCTTTGGCTCCTGGGAAGGGCTTGGATGCCGGGCAAACAATTTTGAAATTCCGTCCGAACACTTCGAAGACTTTTACAAAGATCCGTTCCACTTCCGCCCGGCGGGAGACGGAGAGACGATCCAGGAGGTCTGCGACCGGGCAGAAGCGTTCTATCATGAGCTGACTGCAAAACCGGAGCTCCAGGACAAGACGATCCTGATCGCCACCCACGGCTGCTGCATGCGCGCGCTGCTGCGCAATGTCTATGAAGACAAGAACGACTTCTGGCACGGCGGCGTGCCGTACAACTGTGCGGTCAGCATCATCGAAGTACAGAACGGTGTTTCCACGCTGCTTGCGGATAATAAGATCTATTATGATCCGTCGGACTGTGTAAACTTTTATAAAGAAGTAAAATAAAAAATGATATTCAGAGGCAGACATAAAAGGAAAGTATTTCCCTTTGTGCCTGCCTCTTTAAATCGCGTTTGCCGTCTGACAGAAAGTGTGATACTATAGAAATAACGGATTTTAACACCATTAGACAAGTCGCAGTCGAACTATTTTCGACATGTCAGACTCCGTGAAATACCGACTGTGAGTTGAAATAACGAAAGCGAAAAAGGAGGAACATAAGTATGTCCATGGTAACACTGGGAAGCACAGGAATCTGTGTAAACAAGAACGGCTTCGGCGCGCTGCCGGTACAGCGTGTCACGAAAGAAGACGCTGTTTATCTGCTGCGCAAAGCGTATGACGGAGGCATCCGCTTTTTTGATACCGCGCGTGCCTACAGCGACAGCGAGGGAAAATTAGGCGCAGCGTTTGAGGGAATGCGTGAGAAGGTCTTTATCTCTACGAAGACGATGGCAAAGGATGTAGAGGGCTTCTGGAAGGATCTGGAGACAAGCCTTTCCCTGTTAAAGACCGATTATATCGATATCTATCAGTTCCACAATCCATCCTTCTGTCCAAAGCCGGGAGACGGAACCGGCCTGTATGAGGCGATGCTGGAAGCAAAAGCACAGGGAAAAATCCGCCACATCGGTATCACGAACCACCGCATGAGTGTGGCAGAGGAGATCATCGAGTCCGGTCTTTACGAGACGCTGCAGTTCCCGTTCTGCTATCTGGCAACGGACCGTGAGAAAGCACTGGTACAGGGCTGCAAAGAGAAAAATATCGGTTTTATCGCAATGAAAGCGCTCTCGGGCGGCCTGATCACAAACTCCGCGGCTGCATATGCCTTTGAAGACCAGTACGACAACGTGCTTCCGATCTGGGGCGTCCAGAGAGAAAAAGAGCTGGACGAGTTCTTAAGCTACATTGCCTGTCCGCCTGCCATGACGGATGAAATCAAGGCGATCATCGAGAAAGACCAGAAAGAGCTCTCCGGCAACTTCTGCCGCGGCTGCGGTTACTGTATGCCGTGTCCGGCAGGCATTGAGATTAACACCTGCGCGCGCATGAGCCTGCTTCTGCGCCGTTCCCCGTCCGCCAACCAGCTCACCGAGCGCGGTCAGGCGATGATGAAGAAAATCGAAGGCTGTCTCCACTGCGGCGCCTGCATGAAGAAATGTCCCTACGGTCTGAATACGCCGAAGCTTCTCGAAGAGAACTACGAAGATTATAAAAATGTACTGGCAGGAAAAACACTGGTATGAGTAATCTGATCTTCAGCCTGAACGCGACGATGCCGATCTTCCTGACAATGATTTTGGGACTTTTCTTTCGAAAGGTTGGTATTCTGGACGAATCGTTCACAAGCAAAATGAACAAATTTGTGTTTAAAATCGCACTCCCGGTGCTGCTGTTCCAGGATCTGTCGGATTCTGATTTCTCCGCTGTGTGGGATATCAAATTCGTTCTGTTCTGCTTCTTTGCAACACTGCTCTCAATTCTTGCGGTATGGGGACTTTCCCATCTCTTAAAAGAGAGAAGTGCAAGAGGCGAATTTATCCAGGCGGCGTACCGGAGCAGTGCGGCGATCCTTGGTATTGCCTTTATCCAGAATATCTACGGAAATTCCGGCATGGCGCCGCTGATGATCATCAGCAGTGTGCCGCTGTATAATATCATGGCAGTTGTCGTTCTTGCAGTATTCCGCCCGGAACGGGAGGAGATCACGGCAGATTTTGTGAAAAAAACGGCGAAAAATATCGTGACAAACCCGATTATCCTCGGGATCGCTGCAGGACTGCTCTGGTCGGTGCTTCGCATTCCAAAGCCGGTGATTCTGCAGAAAACGGTGCAGAATATTGCAGTACTTGCAACGCCGCTCGGCCTGATTGCGATGGGTGCGTCGTTTGAGGCAAAGAGCGCGGCAAAGAATATCCGGCCGTCGATTGCAGCAGCTGCGATTAAGCTGGTCGGTCTTGCAGCCGTCTTTCTGCCGATCGCCGTGGTGCTTGGCTTCCGTCAGGAGAAATTGGTGGCAATCCTTGTGATGCTGGGTTCCGCAACGACGGTGAGCAGTTTTATCATGGCGAAAAATATGGGTCATGAGGGAAGTCTGACGGCAAATACCGTTATGATCACAACGTGCGGCAGTGCCTTTACGCTGACGTTCTGGCTGTATCTGATGAAAACGCTGGCGTTTATCTAGCCGGATTGCGAATATCCGCTTTGATTTTCAGTACACCAAAAGCGTGTCCGGGATTTTGTACGGGCACGCTTTTATCAATCATAAAAATCAGAAAAAAGAGGGAAAAGAATGGACTTCAAAAATGCGGTCAAAGCATTACAGATTGGAAAAAAGGAAGGAAAAAAATTCCGCCTTTCTACGGAATTTGGGAAAAATCCGGAAGAAGAGCTCCCGTTTCCGGAATATCCGCGTCCGCAGATGCGCCGGGAAAACTGGACAAATCTGAACGGATGGTGGGAGTATGCGTTCACGGAAACGCAGAAAATGCCAAAACAGCGGGACGGAAAAATTCTCGTTCCGTTTTCCCCGGAGTGCAATGCGTCCGGCGTGAAGCGGCAGCTGCTTCCCAAAGAATATCTGTGGTACTTCCGCACGATTCAGCTTCCCAAAATTCCTGCCGGAAAACGGCTGCTGCTGCAGTTCGGCGCCGTGGATCAGGATGCGGTAATTTACTGCAACGGAAAGCGTGCCGGAGGCCATCTCGGCGGGTATCTTTCTTTTTCAGTGGATCTTACGCCGTATCTCAAAACGGGAGAGAACGAGCTTGCCGTCAAGGTGCGCGATGAGACGGACACGGACTGGAAGGGCCGCGGAAAGCAGAGCCTTACCCCGGGCGGCATGTTTTACACCGCGCAGAGTGGCATCTGGCAGAGCGTCTGGATGGAATGGGTGCCGGAGACGTATCTGGAACGCATCGTGATCACGCCGGAATATGATACGGCGAGCGTAAAAGTACGGGTTTTCCTCAACGGACCGGATGCGGGACTGACGAAAAAAATTACGGTTCGGGAGAGCGAAGCGCCGGATGCGAAGGTGATCTGCGTCCGGGAGACGAGAGAAAACGAGGCGGAGCTGATTCTCGGTAATTTTGCAGGCTGGAGCCCGGAACATCCGCATCTCTATGGGGTTTCCATTGAAGCGGGAGAAGACCGCGTCGAGAGTTATTTCGGCATGCGCAAATTCGGCATTGGAAAAGATGAGAAAGGAATCACGCGTCTTTTCTTAAACGGAAAGCCATATTTCCAGAACGGTGTCCTCGACCAGGGTTACTGGCCGGAAAGCCTCTACACGCCGCCGTCCGATGAGGCGATGGTTTATGACATTAAGACGGCAAAACGCCTCGGTTTCAATATGATCCGGAAACACCTGAAAGTTGAGTGCGCAAGATGGTATTCCCACTGCGACCATATCGGTATGCTGGTGTGGCAGGATATGATCAACGGCGGCGGCCGGTCGATCCAGACGTTCCTTTTGTATCTTCCGACGGTACTGCCGTTTGTGACAACGGAATTCAGGGACAACTGTTATCCGCTCTTTTCGCGGACTTCGAAAACGGGAAGAGAGTGGTGGAAGCGGGAGTGCCGCGAGACGATCCGTCAGCTTTACAATGCGCCGTGCGTGTCTCTCTGGGTTTTGTTCAACGAGGGATGGGGACAGTTTGATGCCAGGGAGATGACAGAAATGGTGCGAGCCCTCGATCCGACGCGGCAGATCGACCACGCGAGCGGCTGGTACGATCAGGGAGCGGGGGACATCAAGAGCCTTCACAATTACTTCCGTCCATTAAAAGTAAAACCGGAGGAGCGCGCGTTTGCTTTTTCTGAATACGGCGGCTATACGTATCCGGTACAGGAGCATCTCTACTCCGAAAAATCGTTCGGCTACCGCACATATCAGAACCAGGCACAGTACCGGAAAGCGATGGATGCACTGGCAGAAAAGATAAGAGAACTCACAGAACAGGGACTTGCCGCAGCAGTCTACACACAGCTTACCGATGTCGAGGAGGAGTCGAACGGCATCCTTACGTATGACCGGAAGGTGTGCAAATGGGAACCGCAGGAGGCAAAAGATTTTTGCTCAAAAGAATAATTTGGTAAAATTTTTGTTGACAAAGCGAGGATAAGTTGCTAATATATTGGATAAGGCGTTGGAAGTTGTAAGAAATTGCTGAAAATCCGCGGCGCCTGCGGATGGAGGAAAGTTGGTGTTTATGGAACAGAAAAGAACATTATCCCTGCTGGTGGATAATACGCCGGGACTTTTAAGCAGAGTAGCTGGTCTTTTCAGCCGACGCGGATACAATATCGAGACGATCACCGCCGGTGTGACAGCAGACCCGCGATACACAAGAATGACCGTTGTTCTGTACTGCAGTGATGAAATGATTCTGGAGCAGATCAAAAAACAGCTGGCAAAACTTGTCGATGTGCGGGATATCAAAGAGCTGAAGCCGGACGAGAGTGTCAGACGAGAGCTGATGCTGGTCAAGATCCGTGTGAATGAAAATGAACGCCGCAATGTCATCGCCATCTCCGATGTCTTCCGTGGAAGAATCGTGGATGTGGGACAGGAAAGCCTGATCGTAGAGTTGACCGGAAACCAGTCAAAGCTCGAAGGGTTCCTGAATCTGGTACAGGGATACGAAATCCTGGAACTCGCCAGAACAGGAGTGACAGGACTCTCGAGAGGAGTCCACGATGTGCGTTACCTCGATTAACGCAGATCACATTACATACGTTTGCTAGAGGAATGAAATTTTTGTATAGAAAAGTTCATTTCCCTGACAAACAGCAAAAGGCAGAAATGCTTTTCGCTGTATAAATTGACCGACCTGCCGCCGGTCAAGACATTCTATATATATGGAGGAAAATAAAATGGCAGCAAGACTTTTTTATCAGGAAGATTGTAATCTCTCTTTACTGGAAGGCAAAAAAATCGCAATTATCGGTTACGGAAGCCAGGGACATGCTCATGCACTGAACCTGAAAGATTCCGGCTGTGATGTTATTATTGGACTTTATGAAGGCAGCAAATCCTGGGCAAAAGCAGAAGCACAGGGATTCAAAGTATATACCGCTGCTGAGGCTGCAAAACAGGCTGATATCATCATGATCCTGATCAACGATGAGAAACAGGCTGCAATGTACAAAAAAGATATCGAGCCAAACCTGGAAGAGGGCAACATGCTGATGTTCGCTCATGGTTTCGCTATCCACTTCGGACAGATCGTACCTCCGAAGAACGTAGATGTAGCTATGATCGCTCCGAAAGCACCTGGCCACACAGTAAGAAGCGAGTATCAGGCTGGCAAAGGAACTCCTTGCCTGGTTGCTGTTGAGCAGGATTACACCGGAAAAGCACTGGACAAAGCACTGGCTTACGGCCTTGGAATCGGCGGAGCAAGAGCTGGTCTTCTGGAGACAACCTTCAGAACTGAGACAGAAACAGACCTGTTCGGTGAGCAGGCAGTTCTCTGCGGCGGTGTTTGCGCCCTGATGCAGGCTGGATTCGAGACTCTGTGTGAGGCTGGATACGACCCAAGAAACGCATACTTCGAGTGCATCCATGAGATGAAACTGATCGTAGATCTGATCTATCAGTCCGGATTTGCAGGAATGAGATACTCTATCTCCAACACAGCAGAGTATGGCGATTATATCACCGGACCGAAGCTGATCACAGAAGAGACAAAGAAGACTATGAAGAAAATCCTTTCCGATATCCAGGATGGTACTTTCGCAAAAGACTTCCTTCTGGATATGTCTCCGGCAGGCGGACAGGCTCACTTCCGCGCTATGAGAAGAAAAGCTGCAGAGCATCCGTCAGAGAAAGTCGGAGAAGAAATCAGAAAACTGTACAGCTGGAGCAACGAGGACAAACTGATCAACAACTAATCGGTTTGTTGTCAAATGATCCATATCGGGAGGCTGCCTTTGTGGGCAGTCTCCTTTTTGCTCTATCCTGAAAAAAACACTTCCGCGCCATGCATATCCCCCAATATGATACGGCGAGGAAGTGTTTTTCTTTTGCATATTCGTTTTTTTTTATGCCTCCTGACGACAGGCAGGAAAAGCGCGGTAGTACTTGATATAAGAACTTAAAATATCAAAAAATTCGGAATTGGTCGGTTTTGTCAGAAGCGGATGCACAGAAAGCGAAAAGAGCAGATCACGGTTTCCGCGGGTCCAGCAGACGGAAATAGCGGTGCGGATGTCTCGTTCGACGCAGGAGGACGATACCTGAAACGTTTGTGCGATCTTTGGGTACAGCGTTTTGCTGACCCGAAGGAGATAATCTTCGTCTTCCATGCATAAAGCGATACCATAGGCGAGATAGCGAAATCCGCGGTATTTTGCACCAATTCCTAAAGAGTGTAGTAGAAAGTAAATTTCAGTTTCCATTACGATGTCTCCTTTTGTTCAGTTTTTACATAGTCTTTGCAGACGGGCATGCCAGAGGTGAAAGTTTGTATGGCATACGATTTTTCCCCTTTCACTTATGATACGTAGAAAACGTCGAAAAATTACATATTCAGAAAGAAAAAGTGACAATACGGTAAAATAGAGGAAGGTATGACACGAAATAAAGAAACAAATGTAATGAAATGGACAAGGGAAAAATAGCATTGATTTTTCAGAAGTTCGCTGGTATAATGAAAATGTGATTACGGGGTATGGCGTAGCTTGGTAGCGCGTACGGCTGGGGGCCGTGAGGTCGCAGGTTCAAATCCTGTTGCCCCGATCGGTAAGAGTGTCGTTTTACGGCACTTTTTTTCTTACGGACAAAGACGTGTGCGAGAGAAAAATGAATTGCGCAGAAAAAACAGGGAGGAAGTTATGGGGAAAGTAACGATACAGAGTATGGCAAAGGAGCTGGGACTGTCCCGGAATACGGTTGCCATGGCATTAAAGGATGATCCGAAGGTGGCTCCGGTGACACGGGAGAGAGTTCTTCGGATGGCGAAAAGGAATGGGTATCTGGGCGAAAATGTATACGTGGAAGAGGTTCGGGCACCACAGGAGAAGCATTACAATATTATGGTTCTGCGTACGCGGGATGCCGCTGTTTATTGGGACCGCGTCGTGAGCGGCATCTCTGAGGAGGCGAGCCTCAACAACTGTCAGACGCGCGTTGCGGTCGTGACGGAGCGTGAGGAAGAGAACGGTATTCTGCCGCTCGGACTGGATGAAAATATCGATGCAATCTTCTGCATTAAGATGCTGCCGCCGGAATATATGCAGAAACTGGTAAATCTGGGGTATCGCATTTTTCAGCTCGACCATTACTGCGGTATCGAACAGCGGCCGATGGGCGATATCGTGCGTGTGGACGGTGTGCAGCCGGTGAGTCTTCTGACGTCCCATCTGATCGGGCAGGGCATGACGCGGATCGGTTTCCTAAGTGAGCACAGCAGCACGTATGAGTCGATGCATGACCGGTATGCTGGTTTCCTTGCGGCGATGGAACAGGCGGGCATTCCGCTCGAGGAGGATCTTGTGCGCCCCAATATGGAGAGCGATCATTTTTATTACCCGGAAAATTTTGACAAGATTGTGGCGAGCTACGATACACTGCCGGAAGCGATTGTCTGCGGCAACGATATGATCGCCAAAAGACTGACAGAATCCTTCCGGAAAATCGGCGTGCGCGTGCCGGAGGATGTGGCACTGACCGGATTTGATGATGATGAGGACCGGATGCTGTATCCGTTCTTCTCAACCGTTCATGTCGATACGAAGTGGCTTGGCCGCCGTATGGTGCATGAATTTTTATGGCGGGAGGAGCACCCGGAAGCGCCGAAAGAGCGGATTCTCGTTTCGGGTGAGGTTGTGGTGCGCCGTTCCTCGTGCAAGCGCCAGGGATAGAAAGAAATAGAAAAAACAGGAAAAAGTGAAAAAAGAAAGAGAGCCAGGGACGCCCCGGCGGACGAGAAGAAAAACCGTCTGCCGGGGCGTTCCCGGCTCTCTTTTTGCAATGATTCAAATTCGTGCATAAATGCCATTTGGAACTGTATTTGGAACTCTGTTTACCGCAACGACCGCATATCCGCTTTCCAAGGCCAGCATCGCGACCATCGCGCTGTTCACCGCAGTCGGTTACTGGAATGATTACTTCTCCAGCGTTCTGTATATCAACACCAAGAGCAGATGGTCTCTGCAGGCGGTTCTCCGCTACATGCTGACCAACACCAACCAGGCAATGCAGTCTGCCGGTGTTACCGTAACAGCAACGACCAACGTAACGGCAGCTACGATCAAAGCAGCATCCGTTGTCGTTGCAACCGTACCGATTCTGTGCGTATATCCTTTCGTGCAGAAGTACTTTGTAAAAGGAGTTATGATCGGCGGCGTTAAGGGCTGATTTTAACGATAAAAAAGAGGAGGGAGAGAAATGAAGAGAAGAATGATGGCACTGCTCCTTGTAGGAGTAATGGGAGTGGGAATGATGTCGGGCTGCGGAAGCAGCAAATCCGCAGACAGCGGAAAAGTCGTAAGAGAAGAGTCTGATGAACCGATCGACGTGCTGAATCAGGATGAGAAAATGAAACTTTCCATCGTGTGCCTGCAGGGTTATACCCAGCCGGACAGCGAAATGCAGAAATGGATGGAGGACCGCTGCAACCTGGATATTGATATCATCACACTGCCGGGCTGGTCGGATGCAACATCCCAAATTTCCCTTCTGATGGGCGATGAGACACAACGGCCGGACATCATCTGGTGGTGGAACATGGAAGCTGACTATACGAAATGGGCAGACGCAGGCCTTCTGGTGGATATTTCTCCGTATATGAAGAAATACACCAACATGGTTGACTACTACAACAGCATAGATCCTGGCGTTATGTTCTACGCATCCGGAGACAACGGAATTTACCGTATCCCGGGCGACGTTGCAGAGCCGGCATGTGAGACTCTGTGGATCCGGAAAGACTGACTGGATAACTTAGGACTTGCAGTCCCGACTACACTGGATGAACTCAAGGAAATCCACGGAAAACAGGTAGAGGATTACCAGAAATACCTGGAAGAGTACAACAAATAAAACAACGAAATCATGCGTTAGAGCACCCGCCGGAGCCTCCTTTCCGGCGGGTGTATTTTTACGGAATCCTGCGTTTTGCGCTTGACAGAGATGGAGAAAAATGGTAACATAAGAGCCAAGTTAGGAAAAAGGCAAAGAAGAGGAATACTACATGGAGCTTCCGAATCCAGAAAGCTGTTGGGTGATGCGAAACAGCAGACGAATTCCGTGGAACTGACCTCAGAGCTGCTGCTCCCAAATTTAGAATAAAAAGAGTAGGTGCAGACGGAAACCCACCGTTAGAGGGGCAGGATATGCAGATGTTTCATCCGTATCCGCAGAGTGTACAGAGAAAATCTCTGTAAAACAGGAGTGGTACCGCGTAAGATAGCAAGTCTTTCGTCTCTTGTGTCAGAAGCCGACACAGAAGATGAGAGATTTTTTTATGCTTTCATCCCGAATTTATGTCGGCAGAATAAATTATATTTCACTTTCTGGGAGGAAAAAATCATGATGAATGTAAAGAAGTATCAGAAACAGTATTATATGCCGCTGGTTCCGTGCATGGACTGGGCAGAAAAAGACAGCATTGACAAAGCACCGGTATGGTGCAGCGTTGACCTTCGTGACGGAAACCAGGCACTTGTAATTCCGATGAGCCTGGAGCAGAAGGTAGAATTCTTCAAACTCCTCGTTGAGGTTGGCTTCAAAGAGATCGAGGTCGGCTTCCCGGCAGCATCTGAGACCGAGTACGAATTCCTTCGCACCCTGATCGAGCAGGATCTGATCCCGGATGACGTAACCGTTCAGGTTCTGACCCAGGCGAGAGAGCATATCATCCGCAAGACCTTCGAGGCATTAAAGGGCTGCAAGAATGCCATCGTTCACGTTTACAATTCCACTTCCTATGCACAGCGTCAGCAGGTCTTCAAAAAATCGAAAGAAGACATCCTGAAAATCGCCGTTGAGGGAGCAAAGCTCTTAAAAGAGCTGACAGAAGAGGCCGGCGAGAAATACCGCTTCGAGTACAGCCCGGAGAGCTTTACCGGAACCGAGCCGGAATATGCGCTTGAGGTGTGCAACGCCGTTCTCGACGTATGGCAGCCGACTGCAGACCGCAAAGCCATCATCAATCTGCCGAGCACCGTGGAGCTTTCCATGCCGCACGTTTATGCAAGCCAGGTGGAATACATGAGCAAAAACCTGAAATACCGCGATAATGTCGTTCTTTCCCTTCATCCGCACAATGACCGCGGCTGCGGCGTTTCCGATGCAGAGATGGGTATCCTTGCCGGAGCAGACCGTATCGAGGGAACGCTGTTCGGAAACGGCGAGAGAACCGGAAACGTGGATATTATCACGGTCGGCATGAACATGTACATGCAGGGCGTCGATCCGGAGCTTGACTTCTCCGATATGCCGAAACTCTGCCATGCATTTGAATCCTTCACCGGTATGAGCATCAACCCGAGAAGCCCGTACTGCGGATCTCTCGTATTTGCAGCCTTCTCCGGTTCCCATCAGGATGCGATCGCAAAAGGCATGCACTGGATCGAGGAGAAAGCACCGGATACCTGGACCGTCCCGTATCTGCCGATCGATCCGACTGATATCGGAAGAAACTACGATGCAGACGTCATCCGCATCAACAGCCAGTCTGGAAAGGGCGGTGTCGGCTATATTCTGGAGACGAAATACGGCCTGAATCTGCCGGCGAAGATGCGCGAGGCCATGAGCTATACCGCAAAATCTGTTTCCGATCATCTGCACAAAGAGCTGTGTCCGGATGAGATCTTTGAACTGTTTAAGGATACCTTCGAGAACGTAACGACACCGTACAACATCAACGGCGTTCACTTTAAACAGCTCGATGAGGGCAGAATTGAAGCACAGGTTACCTCCAATTACGAGGGCGGTGAGTATGCAACTGCATATGCAGAAGGAAACGGCCGTCTGAATGCTGTCAGCAACGCGCTGAAACAGCAGTACAATCTGCAGTATGATCTGGTCAGCTATACGGAGCACGCGCTGGAGCAGAGCTCAAGTGCACAGGCAATTGCCTACGTCGGCATCAAAAAGCCGGACGGAACCCTTTCCTGGGGCGCAGGCGTAGACCCGGATATTATCCGCGCTTCCATCGACGCGCTGGTAACTGCAATCAACAACCGATAAGAAAAGAGAGAGCATATGCTGTTTAAAAACAAAATTGAATACACCAAAGGAATGTTTGTGGAGATTTACGGCACCGAGATAAAAAAAGTACGTCTGGTACTGCGGATCATCACAGGGATTGCTGTTGTGGCCGCGATCGCTTTTATGATCTACGGTGCAGCAGCGCGGGGATTTATCATGCCGGGAGACTTCTTCAATCTTGGAATCTCCATTCTGATGGCACTTCTGTGTACGTTTCTGCCAAATCTGATGGCACGTTCACAGATGAAAAAATGCAAAAAGAGAGGACTCCTTGGAGAACGTACCCTTCGTTTTACTGAGCATGTGTTCACAATGACATATGAAAAAGAGGGTAGAAGCACCGATATTCCGCTCGAAAAGCTGACAAAGGTGACGGAGTTTGATAATTTTATCCGCATCACCATCGGAGGCAGAAGCACCTTTCTCGATAAGAAACGCTTTGAGATCGGAGATGCGGCAGCGTTTGTGGCCTGGGCGGAAGATAAGATCGCAGAGAATGCGGAAAAAGAGGAAGAAGCACTCGCGCTCGAGGAGACAGAAAGGGAAGCTCCGGCGTTAGAAGACGGCGAAGCAAAAACGGAGGAGTCCGACGAAAATTAAATCATACATTTTGTCAAAAAATATTTTGGCAGAATGGTGAAAAATGGCTGTGCATTTTTATGCACAGCCATTTTTTGTATATTTTTGTTGTTTTTTCATACTTCATCCATTATAATAAGAGGAAGCGTACAGGTAAAACTAATCTGAAACGTATCCGGCCGGGAGTCAGAGAGGCTCTGCCGGGAGTCAAAGTGAAGGAGAGAAAGAGCATGGAAGTATTATACAAAAGTACCAGAGGCAATGGAGAAACCGTAACTGCATCCCAGGCAATCTTAAAGGGTCTGTCCAACGACGGCGGATTGTTTGTACCGACCTCCATTCCAGCACTGGATGTTCCCATGGAAAAACTTGCGGCTATGAGCTATCAGGAAGTGGCATACGAAGTAATGAGCCGTTTTCTTACCGACTTTACAGAAGATGAACTGAAAAACTGTATTGCAAACGCATACGATGCAAAATTTGACACAGAGGAAATTGCACCGCTGACAAAAGCAGACGGTGTTTACTATCTGGAGCTGTTCCACGGCGCAACGATCGCGTTCAAGGACATGGCACTTTCCATTCTGCCGCATCTGATGACGACCGCCGCAAAGAAAAACGGCGTGAAAAATGAGATCGTCATCTTAACTGCTACATCGGGAGATACCGGAAAAGCAGCGATGGCAGGCTTTGCCGATGTGCCGGGCACCAGAATTATTGTATTTTACCCGAAGAACGGCGTAAGCCCGATTCAGGAAAAACAGATGGTAACACAGAAGGGCAAAAATACCCACGTTGTTGCCATCCACGGAAACTTCGACGACGCACAGACCGGCGTGAAGAAAATGTTTAACGACAAAGAGCTTGGAAAAGAGCTGGCAGATAAAGGCTTCCAGTTCAGCTCTGCAAACTCGATCAACATCGGAAGACTCGTTCCGCAGGTTGTCTACTACGTATATGCCTATGCAAACCTGGTGAAAAACGGAGAGATTGCAGACGGAGAAAAGATCAATGTAACCGTTCCGACCGGAAATTTCGGAAATATTCTCGCTGCATTCTATGCAAAACAGATGGGACTGCCGATCGCAAAACTGATCTGCGCTTCCAACGAGAACAAAGTCCTGTTTGACTTCTTCCGCACCGGCGTTTACGACAGAAACAGAGACTTTATTCTGACAACATCACCGTCCATGGATATCCTGATCTCGAGCAACCTGGAGCGTCTGATCTACCGCATTGCCGGAAACAGCGAAGCAGCAGACCGCGAGCTGATGCAGGATCTTGCAAAAGACGGAAAATATGAGATTACCGATGCGATGAAAAAAGAGCTGGCAGACTTCTACGGCAATTATGCATCCGAACAGGAGACAGCAGACGCGATTGCAAAACTGTACAGCGATACCGGATATGTGATTGATACCCATACCGCGGTTGCAGCGGCTGTATACGGAAAATACCGCGAGGAGACCCATGACGAAACCAAGACCGTCATCGCATCTACCGCAAGCCCGTATAAATTTACAAGCAGCGTTCTTGCAGCGATTGCACCGGAGTATGACACCCTTCCGGTACTGGAGCAGGTAGACAAGCTGTCTGCACTTGCCAATACCGAGATTCCGCGTGCGATCGAAGAAATCCGTACTGCACCGGTGCTTCATACGACAGAGTGTGATGTAGATCAGATGCCGGAGACCGTTCGGGCGTTTTTGAAATAAGATAAAGCAGGAGCAGAATTTTAAGACAGGCAGAGCATCCCATGCTTTGCCTGTTTTCATAGGGAGAAAATCATGAAAAATAAAGTAATCAGGGGAGTACTGGCGGCAGCCTGCGTGACAACCGCTGTCAGTGCAGCGAACGTATTTGGAGCAGGCACAGAGCAGAGTCTGGTAAATGAGGCTTCTGCTGTTACACAGGAAGAAACAGAAGAAACATCGGAGATGGAAGCAGCAGACGATGCAGAGGCGGCATCGGAAAATATGCCGGAGGCGGCAGAAAAGGAGACAGAAACACCGGATCCGACAACGGAAAATGCCGCCTCGGATCTTCCGGATGCGGAAACGCAGAGCAGAGAGTCCGCGGAGACGGCAGTATCCGTGCAGGCCGGAAACTATAATCCATGGGTGAATGAGAATGGCATCTGGTATTTTAAGGATCCGGATGGAACCATTGTCAAAGGGGCATGGAGAGAGTACGACAAGAACCGTTACTATTTGAATGAAGACGGAAAAATGGCAGTCGGCTGGAAACAGATGGATGGAGACTGGTACTATTTCCGAAGCTGGGGCGGTGTTTACCGTGATACGTTTTATACCGTGAAAAATGTACGGTATTATTCGGATCAGGATGGAAAAATGGCAATCGGCTGGAAACAGGTCGAGGGTGTCTATTACTATTTCGATGAGCAGGGTGCGATGTACCGGAACTGCTTTTTTGAGTATGACAAAAATACGTATTACGTCGATGCCGATGGAAAAATGGCAGTCGGCTTCAAACAGATCGATGGAATCTGGTATTACTTCCGAAGCTGGGGCGGCATGGCGCGAAATACTTTTCTGACGCATAAAAATAACATTTACCATGTTGATGCGGATGGAAAGATGACGACCGGCTGGCTGCTGCAGGATGGAACCTGGTACTATTTCCGGAGCTGGGGCGGTATGTACCGCAGCACCTTTTTCCACGGTCCGACAGGAAGCGCACTTTACTATGCGGATGAAAATGGAAAGATGGCCGTCGGGAAAAAACAGATCGACGGTGCCTGGTATTATTTCAAAGACTGGGGCGGCATGTATCAGAATGCGTTCATCAAAAATGGGACGAGTGTCTGCCATGCGGGTGCAGATGGAAAACTGACCGCAGGCTGGCTTCAGCAGGGAAGTACCTATTATTATTTTGATGAAACCGGTGAGCAGTATTTTGACCGCTTTTTTGAATATGACAAGAATACGTATCGTGTGAATGCGGATGGAAAGATGGTAACGGGCTGGCAGAAAATCAATGGTACCTATTACTATTTCCGGGGCTGGGGAGGCATGTACCGCAACACCTTCTTTCAGGTCGGAAATGAAACGTATTATGCCGGTGCAGATGGAAAAATGGTAACCGGCTGGCTTTCAAAAGATAATAAGTGGTATTACTTCCGGGAAAGCGGTGCGATGTACCGCAATACCTTCTTTACGCATTTAAACAACAGTTACTATGCCGATGCCAACGGCGTGATGGTGACGGGAGAGCGGACTATCAACGGCGCTTCCTATTACTTTAAAGACTGGGGAGGCATGGCAAAGAACCAGTGGCTCAATGCACAGAAACAGATGGTAAGCGGTGATCCGCAGACGGGCTGGTATTACTTTGGAAGCGACGGAAAGATGGTAAAATCGTATTACGCTCTGCTGAAAAAGAACAGCAGCAACTGGTACTACAGCTTTGACGAAAACGGAGTGTGCATTCTCGGCTCGAGCCAGTATGTGCGTGCAAAGGACAGCGTAAGCGGAAAATATTATACGATGGAGCATCAGTATTACACGGATCCGTCTGTGAGCGACCGTGATTTCTTTGCGGCTATCTGCAGTGCGGAGGCGGGGGTCCAGAGAAAAACCGGTATGACGGCAGTTGCGATGGTCATCCGGAACCGGATGGCGGCACAGAATATTTCGCTCCGCACAGCGATTTATAAACAGCAGCAGTTTGAACCGGCGCGGAACGGAAGTCTGACAAACTATCTGACGGGAATTGCGGAGCAGAGCAGTTCGATCATTAATCAGCTGAAAAATAATGGAGCCTACGGTGCAGTGGATGAATCCCAGTCGATCATGGATGCATATCTGAAGAACGGCACAAAACGTGTGATCCCGGGCTTTGGCGATACGAGAGATGATTTTGATTATCTATATTTCATGACTCCGAAAGCATTTGAAAATCTGAATATGGATAAAGAAAAATGTGTGACATATACATACACCTATAAATGGACAACTTCCAGCGGAACAGCGCGGGAAGATTCCCATATTTTCTTTGTGAACTGGGTGAAAAAACAGAGCTGATCGGACGTCATATCGAAAGAAGGGGCGAACAAAAGATGACATTACAGGAAACAATCGAACAGATCCATCCGCTTTCGAAAGAGGCGATGGATCGTGCCAAGGCTCACTGGGACGGCATTGCAAAGCCGCTCCACAGCCTCGGAAAGCTGGAGGACGTGCTCATCCAGATTGCCGGAATCACCGGAAAAGAGGAGATTTCGATTGAAAAAAGAGCACTTCTGACGTTCTGTGCGGACAATGGCGTTGTGGAAGAAAACGTGACGCAGAGCGGTCAGGAAGTGACAGCGACAGTTGCGGAAAATTTTCTGCAGGAGAAGGCGACAGCAGCCATTCTCTGCCGCGGTGCGCATGCGGATCTGTTTCCGATTGATATCGGAATGGCGCGCGATACGAAGGTTCCGCGGTATAAAGTTGCGTATGGAACAAAAAATATGGCAAAAGGTCCGGCGATGACAAGGGAAGAGGCTGTTCGTGCGCTTGAAACAGGAATCGCCGTGGCGGAAGAAAAAATTGCGGCTGGCTATCAGCTGCTGGCAACCGGTGAGATGGGCATTGGAAATACGACGACGAGCAGTGCAATGGCAGCCGTTTTCCTGAATCAGCCGGTTCCGGAACTCACCGGGCGGGGCGCCGGGCTTTCGAGTGAAGGTCTTGCGCGGAAAATTACAGCGATTGAAAAAGCAATTGCCATCAATCAGCCGGATCCGTCCGATCCCATCGATGTGCTGGCAAAGGTCGGCGGCTTTGATATCGCCGGCATGGCGGGTGTCTTTCTTGCCGGGGCTGCACATGGCGTTCCGGTTGTGATGGACGGCTTTATTTCCTGTGTGGCAGCGCTTCTTGCCGCACGGATTGCACCGCTTGCGAAGGACTATATGATTGCTTCGCACGTATCGAAGGAGCCGGCGGCTCATCTGCTGCTTGCAGAGCTTGGAAAAGAAGCCTTCCTGCACTGCGATATGTGTCTTGGTGAGGGAACGGGCGCCATCATGCTTTTCCCGATTCTGGATCAGGCAAATGCCGTATACCGCGGCATGGCGACATTTGACGAGGCACAGATTGAAACGTATGTGCCGCTGACTTAAAAAGGCAGGTGAAACGATGATACATCTGGTTACAGGCGGCAGCGGCAGCGGAAAATCGGCGTATGCGGAGCAGTGTATTCTGGATTTTGCCGGAACACGGAGGGTTTATATCGCAACGATGCAGCCGTTCGGTGCGGAAGGGCAGGCGCGTATTGCACGCCACCGGAAGATGCGCGCGGCAAAGCAGTTTTCGACGATTGAGTGCTATACGCATTTAAAAAAAGTGGAGCTGGAGCCGGGATGCGATGTGCTGCTCGAATGTATGTCGAATCTTACGGCGAATGAAATATTTGATCCATCCGGGGCGGGAAAAGCGCGGGCGGAGGAGGAAATTCTTGCGGGCGTTTCCCGTCTGGCCCATCAGGCGCGGAATCTGGTTCTGGTGACGAATGAAATTTTTTCGGACGGATACCGATATGAGGAGGAGACGATGGAATACCAGCGGATCCTGGGAAACATTAATGTACGTCTGGCAGAGATGGCGGACTGTGTGACCGAGGTTGTGTATGGGATTCCCGTCAGAATAAAAAAAGAATAAGATGAAAACGATATGGAATAACTTTAAAGTGGCGTTTGCCATGTACTCGAAAATCCCGATGCCGCCGGCAGACTGGGAAAAAGAGAACATGAAATATGCGTTGTGTTTCTTTCCGTGGGTCGGACTGGCTGTCGGTGCAGTTTCGGTGGTGCTTTTCTGGATGCTGCAGCAGATTGGCGCGGGAAGCATGCTGCGGGCTGCAGTGCTGACGGCAGTTCCGGTTCTGGTGACGGGAGGCATTCACCTCGACGGCTATCTGGATACGATGGATGCGTTAAGTTCCTGGAGAGAAAAACGGCGCCGACTGGAAATCTTAAAAGACCCGCACGCCGGAGCATTTGCGATTATTATGGGATGTCTGTATTTTGTACTGTACGCGGGCGCAGCCGGAGAACTTGTCTGGAAGATTTTTCCGGCGTATGCATTTGGCTTCGCAGTTTCGAGATCGTTCAGCGGTCTTTCGATCGCGTTTTTTCCGAATGCCAATCCGAAAGGAACAGCGGCAGCGTTTGGCATGAGCGCAGAGAAAAAAAGAACGGCGGCGGTGCTTGTTGTGACGATTTTTGCCGTGACGGCGCTCTCAGCTTCGTTCTGCGTCTGGGCGGCACTGGATGTACTGGTTGTGTCGGCACTGGTATTCTGTTATTATAAATGGAAAAGCAGTAAGTATTTTGGAGGAATTACAGGAGATCTCGCAGGCTATTTCCTTTCGCTCTGTGAGCTGGCACAGCTCCTGTCTCTTGTGGTACTTTCTCTTGGAATGGAGAACTGGAAATGAAATTAGTAATTGGAGGGGCTTTTCAGGGAAAGCTTGACTTTGCAAAGAAGATGACCGGAAAAGAAACAGGATGGGCCGATGGGGCAGCAGCTTCGAAAGAGGAGCTGTCGGCATGTTCCGGCGTATATGATTTTCAGGAGCTGGTCCGCAGATGGCTCCTTCTGGAAGAGGAGACCGGGACTGCACCGGAAGCGGAACTGGAAGAAGTGCTGCAGAAAAATCCGGAAATCTGCATTGTTACGAATGAACTCGGTTACGGAGTGGTTCCGATCGAACCCTTCGACCGGAAATGGCGGGAAAAGACGGGGCGCATCTGTACGGAGCTGGCAGCAAAGGCTGATTCGGTAACCCGTGTGGTGTGCGGAATCGGAATCCTGCTGAAAGGTGAGGAAAAACATGATTAAAATTGCAATGATCCGCCATGGAAAAACCTATGGCAATACGTTAGGACGGTATATCGGCGTGACGGATGAACCACTGTGTGAGGAAGGGAAAAAAGAGCTGGAACAGCGGACGATGGATACCGTTGAGCTTCTGTTCGTCAGCCCGCTGAAACGGTGTCTGGAAACGGCAGACATTCTGTATCCGTACGCCAAACAGGTCAAAATCCCGGAATTTGCAGAGTGCAATTTTGGTGAGTTTGAGAACAAAAATTATCAGGAATTAAAAGACAATCCGAAATACCAGGAGTGGATTGATTCCATGGCGACGCTTGCCTTTCCGGGCGGTGAGAGCCCGCAGCAGTTCAAGGACCGCTGCATCGCCGGCTTTGACAAGATGGTGGATACGTGTATCCGCCGCCATTACCGCAACGTGGCGATGGTGGTGCACGGAGGCACGATCATGAGTATCCTTGAGCAGTACGGCGTGCCGCAGAGGAGTTACTATGACTGGCGAGTAGAAAACGGCTGTGGATATCATCTGTATCTCTCGGAGCAGAACTGGAAAATGGGCCGCAGAGAAGCTGTGGTGGAATCGGAGATAAGGCGGTAAACAAAAATGGTGACAGCAGAATGCCATGCCCATATTTTTATGGACGGTGTGGATTACAAAAAGGCGGCGGCAGCGCATGAAAACGGCCCGCGGGAGGATCTGATCCGGGAACATCTGGCGGCGTATCAGAAGGCAGGGATTTCCTATGTGCGTGACGGCGGAGATCCGTACGGGGCGGGTGTTCTTGCACGGAGCCTTGCGCCGGAGTACGGGATCACATACCGCACACCGGTTTTTGCGATTCACAGGGCGGGCCGTTATGGAAAAATTGTCGGACGCGCATTTTCAGACTGGAAAGAGTATTGCGTGCTTGTACGTGAAGTACGCCGTGCGGGCGGAGATTTTATCAAGATCATGACGACGGGAATCCTGGATTTCGCGACAAAGGGGCATGTGACCAGTGAGCCGCTTTCCAGGGAAGAGGTTTTTGCAATGACGGCTGCGGCGCATGATGCGGGGCTTTCTGTGATGGCGCATGTGAACGGCGCACAGGCTGTGATGGATGCGGCAGAGGCAGGCGTGGACTCGGTTGAGCACGGGAACTTTCAGAATGAAGAGAGCATCTGCTGTATGGCAGAGCATACAACAATCTGGGTGCCGACAATTGTGACGGTTTCGAATCTTCTGGAGAACGGCAGATATCCGGCTGAAACGCTGGCGTGGATTTTTGAGACGCAGAAAAAAGGTCTGCAGCTTGCATTTGAAAAGGACGTTGTGCTTGCGGCGGGAAGTGATGCCGGCGCATACGGCGTACTTCACGGAAAAGGAATCCGGGAAGAAGAGAGTGTAATGCGAAACATCCTTGGGGCAGAAAATGGGCAGGAGCTGGAAAAGCGGCTTGCGTTTGGAGAAAAAAAGATCCGGGAAAAGTTCTGAAAATTTTCTGCGTTTCAGGCTTTAGAAAAAATTTAGAATTAAACGGGCAGACAATGCTTGCGTTTTCGCCCGGACTGTGGTAAGTTTAAATCACTTTTACAAGAACTTTAGAGAAAATGAAACAGGGATATTCTGAGACAGAGGGTAAATGTTATCCTCTGTTTTTTGTGTGCAAAAATGACAGTCTGGATGTCCGCATCGACGGAAGGGAGCAAATGAAAGCAAAAGGAAAACGGGGGCTGCAGGGCTTTCTTTTCTTCCTTTTTCTGGCGGCGGGATGGTATCTGATGCAGTATTTCTGCGCCTATGTCGTACTGTCCGGGTCCATGGAACCGGAGATCCCGACGGGATCTGTTGTGGTTGTGGATGGACGGAAGAAGGAATGGAATCCGGGGGATGTGATTACCTACCGGAGAGGAAATATGGTGGTGACACACCGGATCGTGGAAAAGAGCGAGGAAGGATACTGTACCAAGGGGGATGCCAACGCGGAGGAAGATGCAGGCATCGTTTTGGAAAAACAGGTGATCGGGAATGTGATCGCAGCTCTTCCCTGGCTTGGCTTTGGTATCGTCTGGCTCCGGCAGAGAGGAACACTCTTTTTTCTGGCCGTGGGAGCGGTGATGCTTTTTACAATCCGGCAGCTTTGGCACGGCAGAAAAATCATGCAGGAAAACAAGTTATAAAAAGAATTAGCAAAATTATTTAGGAAAACAGGAGGAATTGATCTATGAAAAAACAGCGGAAAATCATATTCTGGGCAGCATCACTGCTTCTGACAGGAGCCCTGGCAGCGGGCGGAACACTGGCGTATCTGACGGATAAGGATTCTGTGACGAACCAGTTTGTTGTGGGAAAAGTAGATATCGAAGGACATGAACCATCGTACGCACCGGATCCGGACGGAAAGACCAATCATATTGTGCCGACCCAGGTGATTCCGAAGGACCCGCGTATCGAAAATAAAGGTAAAAATGATTCTTACGTCTATATGGATGTTTCCATACCAATCGCAAAAGTGATCGTTGCAGATACATCCGGAAACCGTTTAAACGGCGGGGCAGCCGTCGATACGGAACTGTTTTCGATGAATCAGCTTTCGAAAAAATGGGTGCTGATGTACAAGAAAAAACAGAACAATTCGATGGTATATACATATCTCTACAATGAAGTGCTCGCAGCTGGAAAAACGACGGATCCTTTATTTACGAGCGTGACAGCAGCTAATATCGTGGAAGGACAGCTGGATGAAAAAGAGGTCGATATTCCGATCAATTATTATGCAATCCAGGCGCTGAATACCGGTGAGGGAAGTACGGTTGCCGAGCGGGCAGCAAAGGCCTGGGAGAAGTATGTAAATCAGAATAATGGGCAGAAGGGGCAGATAACGGCACCGCAGTCGGAGCCGGAACAGATAGAAGCACCTGGAATTTAAGCAGTTTTCTGGGGGACAAAAGATGAAGAAAAAGACGAAACGGCTGTTTTTCCTTGCGGGTGCGGCCGGGTGTACGATGGCGGCAGCCATTTGGCTGCTGCCGGGAACTTCGGCGTATTTTACAGATCACGAGAGTGTCTGGAATCGTATGGTGTTCGGACATAATACAAGTACGATCGATGAAGAATTTCCGACACCGACGCCCGTACCGCCAGGGAAAAGTGTGGTAAAGAGAGTAAAAATCAGAAATGAAGGCTCCGTTGCCTGCTATATTCGTGCGGCACTTATATTCAGTGAACCAATTGAAGCGATTGAGGGACTTGATACGGAAAACTGGGTAAAAGGAGAAGATGACTACTATTATTACAAAAAACCGGTTTCAGAAGGCGAAAGCACGACGGAATTGTTTACCGGAATTCGCGTTGCAAAAGAAATGGAACAGAAAGAACTTGAGGTTTCGGTCTATGAGGAATCGGTGCAGATCCAGAAGGGGAATATGGTATTTCACGACTATCGGGAGGCATGGGATGCTTATGAGAGAGGTGGTCAGACATGAAAGGAAAACGCGTCAGGATCGGATGTGCGGCGGCAAGTCTTCTGATGGGAATCAGCGGAACGTATGCATATTACCGGAGCAGTGTTGAGACCATTAACAAAATAGCTGTCGGAGATGTAAATATTGGAATCTGGGAATATGAGGAAGATGGGGATGGAGAAAAGAAGTATGAGGGACCGGAAAACGGCATTGTACTGCCTTCCCAGGTGATTTCAAAAATTCCGCGGATCACCAATTATGCTGAACCATGCTATGTCCGGGTAAAGCCTGTGTTTGATGAGGAAGAAACGCAGGATTACCGTTTGGGGGAAGAGGACCTTGGGGGAATCGAGGACGTCTGGCTGAAAGCAGGAGAGTATTATTATTATCCCAAAGTGCTGGGAAAGCAGGAATCTGTCGATTTTTTCCGTACAATCACCATTCCATCTGCGTGGACCAGTGAGGCGGAGGGACAGGTGCTATCCGTTGAAATCCAGGCGGAGGCCGTACAGGCAGCGAATGTGACGCCGGATTTTACGGCAGAAGCTCCGTGGGGAGAAGAACTGGAAATTGAACAGTGTGTCCACGAGGCGGATAATACCGTTTCGGAGGTTTCGCAGCAGAGCTTCCTCACCGTTTCGTACGAAGGAGCAGCGCGGAATCTGATCCTGGCACCCGACAATTTCTTTCGGAACTTTCCAGTGCTGATGCCGGGAGATGAAGGGGAAGATACGTTTACACTGGTGAACACGACAGCAAGCTGTGCAGAATTTTTTCTGCGGACGGAACTTCCGGAAGAACTCAGTGAAACAGAAAAAGAACTGCTTTCCAAGGTGAAATTGGAAATACGAGAGGGAGACAGCGTGATTTATGAAGGTGATTTAGAGAGTGAGGGACTATGGGCAGCAAAAAGTCTTGGAATATGCAGTCCAGATGAACGGAAAGAAATCTGTTTTTCAATCCGTGTGCCGTCAGAACTTGGAAATGAATGGGCACTTCGGAAAAGCGGGGTAAAATGGATTTTTTCTGTCGAAGGAGAAGATCTGCCGCAGGAAGAAGGCCCCTCTATCTGGCACAGCGCGCCAAAAACAGGTCTGCGCGATCCGTCAGCAGCGGTCCCCATTGGAATTGTCGTGACAGGAGCATTCCTGTTTCTTACCGCGGGCCGGTCTGAAAGGAGGAAAGAATGAAAAGAGCAAAGAAAAGCTTCTGGTTTCTCGCAGGAATTCTGCTGTTGTTGGGATTTTGTTTTCGGGAAGATGTTCTGGCTTCGAGTCTTACGAGTCTTCCTTCTCTTTCGAAAGCCGGAATCGGAGAAGTTGTATCATCGGACTCTGTTATTGACGGCCGATATGATTTTACCCCGCTGATCGGAAGTGAGACAAAAATCCGTTTTGGAAGTACAGATGGAAGTACCTGGGACAATCTGTTCTGCAAAAACGGAGAGAGCCATTCGAAATGCTGTTCCACATGGTGGCCGGCGGCCGATGTGAAGGGATGGAGTAATATCCGTTCCTTCACGCCGCTGGAGTCGAAAAAAGGAAAAATGTATGCGGAATATACGAATGTTGGAGAGCGCCACGGGGAAAATGTAACGATGCGGATCTGGCTGGAAGACTGGCAGAACACGATTGTACCATCAGGGTATGAGGACGTGGATGCGGTAGTCGTGGCGATTGACCACAATAAGCCGGTCATTGATATTAAAGGCCTGCTCTGGATTAAGGTACGGTTTGCTTATTACGACAGTAAAGGAAATCCGCTGAATGTGAAAGGATATTTTACACTTTCGGATCTGGACTTTAAGCAGGGCTTTTATCTGGCTGATGAGACAGAACATATCTATCTGACGAGGGAGGCAGATGCCAGAATCGTCTACGATGCCAGAACAGAAGCGATCTGGTCGGCAAGACGCGGCTCTGAGCCGGACGGTGGAACAACTCCGGAAAATTCGGAAGGCTGGGTTACATTTACCTTTGAAGGAAATTCCCAGACGATGATTTTCTATGATGGAGGCACTAACGACGCGGTAACTGGTCCCGGCGGCGGAGTGAAAGCACCGAAAAAATGGCCGGATAATTTTGTAAACGATACTTCCAGTACGTACAACAACTGGCATGGAGCATCCCGGGAAACGGGAATAACTGTTGTGCCGTGGAATACTTCGGAATTTGGTTACACAGCGAACGTTCCCTGTCATCTGTCGAAAGTAGGAGATCTTGTAGTGAAAAAAATGGATGCAGAGACAAAAGAAGCTCTTTCGGGTGCAGAATTTACCGTGTACCGCTGGAAAAACAACACCTGGAGTGAATTCAAAAAGATGAACTGGGTGAAAAAAACGGGTTCTTATCTGCTGGAGGGAATTCGGGATACAGACAGTGAAAATGGAAAATTCCGTGTTGTGGAGACAAAGAATCCAGCTGGTTATGCAGGAAGCTGGGAGCAGGAATTTTCCATTGACAAGGAAGGCATGCAGACGATCCATCTGGAAGCAGAAAACACAAGAAAAACAGGCTCACTGAAGATAAAAAAGACGGAAGAAAACTCAGGGAAAGCACTTTCTGGTGCAACATACCAGGTAATTGCGAGCGGAGCAATTACAACGGTAAACGGAACAGTGCTGTTTCCGGATCAGGCGGTAGCAGCTGTGCTGAAAACGGATGAAAATGGAGAGGCGTTCAAAGACGGGCTGGAGTACGGAACGTATCTTGTGCGGGAAACGGCGGCTCCAAATGGATATGTGCTGGATCCGACGGAAAAGAAAATAACGATCGGGGAACAAAACGCACAGATCACACTGACGTTTACAAACTGGAAGAACCGTTTTGTTCTGCAGAAAGTAAGTCAGGGAGACGGAAAAGTGCTTCAGGGAGCAGCCTTTCATATCTGGACGAAAGATGGAAGTTTTGATGAGACAAAAAAGACGGATGCCAATGGAAAAATTGAGCTGACGGGACTTTTGGACGGTGTCTGGTACTATCAGGAGACAGCATCTCCGGAGGGCTATCTGCTGGACAGCACATGCCGGGAATTTGTGGTAGAAAACGGAAAAATTGACGGTAAATCGGAACTGTCGGTGACGGTCGAAAATGATGGAACACATCTGACAATTGAAAAAATAGATGCAGAGAGCGGAAAACGAATTTCCGGCGCAAAGCTGGTATTAAAAGATATGGATGGAAACCGTGTGGACAGCTGGATTTCAGGGGGAAGCGGCCCGCATGAACTGGAAAAAATAAAGCCGGGTTCTTATGTCCTTGTGGAGGAGGCCGCGCCGGATGGATACCTTGCGGCAGAACCGGTTTCGTTTGTGCTGGAGGCAAAACAGGAAGTGCAGACCGTGACGATGAAGGATCTTGCATGTGAAACCTTGACGATTACAAAGAAGATCAAGGCGGATGAGATTACATGGGCGCATGGAAATCCAACGTTTCTGTTTTCCGTGAAGGGAAAGGATCTGTATGGAAAAGAACATACATACCAATGCTATCTTACGTTTACAAAAACACAGGTGGAGAAAACGACAGATCAGGACGGCTACACGGAACAGTCGGTACAGATCCGGGGAATTCCGGCAGGAAACGATTACCGGGTACAGGAGAAGAAGGTGCTGCGGTATTCGCTTATGCAGGTGACAGGTACGAAGAATGTTACCGTGAAAAAACTAGAAGAGCCGGCATATGGAAAAGATCCTGCGCGCGTCTTTTCGGTATCGGTAAATCTTTGCGGACATCCCAAAGAAAGTGAGGTTGTATTTGAAAATCAGAAATACCGCTGGGATGATTATGGACACAACAGTATTGTAAAAAACCGGATTCCGGTTGAATAACAAAACGGAAAAACATTCCACCATCGGTTCGGGTGGTGGAATGAAAACAAAATGGAGAGAGAAAAAATCAGCAGAAAAAGAAGAGGGATTGCAGTTCTGACATTGGCGGCGCTTTTTTTCTGGTATCTGCCGCAGATTCGGGTAAGCCGGCAGATTCGAAAAGAACAGGAAGAAGCGGTGCAGATGTATGTCAGAGAAGAAAAAGAAGAGAACAAAGAGGAAAACGAAAAAAGCGAAGAAGTGCAGGAGCAGGAACCGGGCAGTACAGATCAAAATCTGTTTCGGACGGTTGATTTTACAGGACTTCGATCAAAAAATAGAGAAATCTGCGCGTGGCTCTGGGTTCCGGGCTGCGAGGTGGATGTTCCGGTTGCGCGCGGGCAGGATGACGCATATTATCTGACACACGATGCGTTTTGCAGGGAGCGGATTTACGGCAGTATTTTTGCACCGCGTGATACCCCGGAGGATTTTTCTGAACGTCACACGATTTTATATGGGCATAATATGCGGGATGGAACGATGTTCGGAGAATTGAAAAAGTATCGTGAAGCGTCGTGGGAACAGGAATTTCCGTATTTGTACCTGTATTTGCCGGGTGAAGCATGGCGGTGCCGTATTTGGAGTGTGGAGGAGACGGATGCCAAAAGTGATGTTTACCGGCTGGGAGCATGGAGCGATGCGGACTGGAATGCATGGGTACAGGAAAGAAAAGAAAACAGCATTATCTTTGGCAGCGGTGAGGAAAAGGAAGTTCAAAAGATACTTACCCTTTCCACCTGCATTGGTGACGGCAGCAGTTCACAGAGACTGGCTGTACATGCGGCGGTGGAGATGATTTTTGCAACAAAATCTGGAAGGGAAGAGGGTTCTGTGCTAGAATAAGACAGAATCAAAAGACTTATGATACAGAGCAGGAAAAAGGATGGCGATAAGACATGAAAGAACTGTACACGGCAGCAGGAATTTTTGTGGTTCTGATACTGCTGGGAGTTTGGATGGTACAGAATAACAGAAATGAACAGGAAAAGAAGCTGGTACAACTGCGGAAGAAATGGGGAAAAAAGCAGGAGAAACGGACGGCACGGGAAAAGAAAGAAAAACTGGAAGCGTGTCTGAGACGAAAAGCAGGGGAAAACTTCTGCGTGGACGCGATTACCTGGAATGACCTGGATCTCGATGCGGTTTTTGACACAGTTGACCACACAGTGTCGGTGTGCGGGGAAGAATATCTGTACACAGCGCTTCGGATGCCGGTCACAACAACGGAAATCAGGGAAGAGCGGGAACGGCTGATGAAGCTTTTTGCAGAGAACCAAAAAGCCAGAGAAGCAGTGCAGAAAGCACTTCTTTTGATGGGAAAAGAAAAGATGAATCCGCCGACAGAAGAAATAGCCGTACTGATGGAGGCGGAGCCGGGAGAGAAGGGGAAATATCTTCTGATGGCCGGTATTGCTGTGCTTGGAATTGGACTGCTGTTTGTACTGCCTCCGCTGGGTGTGGCTGTTCTGTTTGCTTCTATGGTCGGCAACGGACTGATGCATGGAAGGGAGAGCAAAAAGCTGGAGAGCGCATTAAAAGCGTTTGGCTGTATCCTGCGGCTGCAACGGACAGCCAGGGAACTTGGAAAAGAAAAAATTTCCGGACTGGAAATGTATCAGAAGCGTCTGGAAGAACAGGAAAAACAACTCCGTCCGATTACAAGAAAATGCAGAACACTTGTGAATACGAAAGAATCGCAGGGCGGTGCAGCAAGCATGATTTTTGCATACTTTCACACGTTCTTTCTGCTGGATCTGATCGAGTATTCTTCGGTTGTTTCCGGGGTGAAATCGTATGAAAAAGCGATTCTGCAGATGGCAGAGGATCTTGGACTCTTGGACTTTGCACTGTCTGCAGCATCGTACCGGGAGAGCCTTTCGTATTACTGCCGGCCGGAATTCCTGGATGAGAAAAAGGCGGGCTGCCGGATCGATGTGGAGGAGCTTTATCATCCGCTTCTGACACATCCGGTGGCAAACAGTCTGTATGCGGAGGGCGGAATTCTGCTGACCGGCTCAAATGCGTCGGGAAAATCTACATTTATGAAAAACATGGCAGTGAATGCGATTCTGGCACAGGCACTGAACACGAGTCTTTCGAAGCGGTACCGCGGTGTTGTGTGCCGGATCATGACATCCATGGCACTCCGCGATAATCTGGCACAGGGAGAGAGTTACTTTGTTGTGGAAGTAAAATCTTTAAAACGGATTCTGGAGGCAAGCCGTGAAAAAACACCGCTTCTGTGCGTCATTGATGAGGTGCTGCGGGGAACAAACACGATGGAGCGGATTGCAGCGTCAGAGAGTGTGCTTGCTGCCCTGCGCCGTGCAAATGTGCTCTGTCTTGCAGCAACACATGATACTGAACTGACGTATCTGCTGGAAGATCTCTACACCAATTATCATTTTGAAGAGCAGATTACCGCGCAGAGTATTTCCTTCCCGTATCGCCTGGAACAGGGGCCGGCAAGAGGAAAGAATGCGATTGCGCTGCTTGGAAATATGGGAATTGATGAAAAAATTGTAAAACAGGCAGAAAGAAGAGCTGCGGAGTTTGAAACAACAGGAAGCTGGGAAAAGAATAAGTTTCTGAGATAGAAAAACAGCCGGGAAAAATAGATCTTTTTTGAAAAAATATGCGAAAATGGTTCAGCATTTTTTCATTGTGTGTTATGATAAAACAGATCGCGTGATCCGGCAGAAAAACCGCCGGATCTGTTAAGGAGAAAAACATGAGCAGGACAGGCTTGGAAGATGCATATATTATGCGCGGCAGCAAGAAACTCCGCATGGGATATACGACGGGTTCATGCGCTGCAGCGGCAGCACGGGGAGCGGCGTTTATGCTGCTTTCCGGGAAAGAAATACAGGAAGTGAAAATCCATACGCCAAAGGGCATTGTTCTGAATCTGGAATTGCTGGATATCCGGAGAAGTGCCGAAAAAGTAAGCTGTGCCGTCCGAAAAGACGGCGGGGATGATCCGGATGTGACAGATAAAGCATTGATTTACGCGGAAGTGACGTTTGGAACAGAAGAGGGAATTGTAATCGATGGAGGATTCGGCGTCGGGCGTGTGACAAAGCCGGGGCTGGATCAGCCGGTCGGAAACGCGGCGATCAACCATGTACCGCGCCAGATGATCCGCGAGAATGTGGAGGAGATTCAGAAAAAACTCGATGATTTCCGTGCACTGCAGGTTGTCATCTCCGTACCGGAAGGGGAAGAGCTGGCAAAGCATACGTTCAATCCGAGACTTGGCATCACCGGCGGCATTTCAATCCTTGGAACGAGCGGGATTGTAGTGCCGATGAGCGAGGAGGCGCTGATTTCCACGATCCGCGTCGAGATGGAAATGCGGAAAGCACAGGGTGACCGCGTCCTTCTGGTGACACCGGGAAATTACGGACAGGACTTCTTAAAAACGTATCCGTGGGTCCGTGCAGACCATTCCGTTAAGTGCAGTAATTACGTTGGAAAAACACTGGAATTTGCAGCTGAGCTCGGCTTTGACGCCATCCTTTTTGTGGCACATCTTGGAAAATTTGTCAAGGTGTCCGGCGGAATTATGAATACCCATTCCCACGAGGCAGACTGCCGTGCGGAGCTTCTTGCGGCGCAGGCGGTGCGTGCAGGGGCGGATCTTGCACTGGCAAAAAAACTGCTGGAGACCGGAACGACGGAAGAAGCGGTGCAGATTTTAAAGGAAGCAGGATGCCTGAAAGAGACCATGGAAAAAGTGACAGAAAAAATTGCTTTTTACATGAATTACCATATTGAGGGCAGAGTGCAGACGGAGGCGATTGTTTTTTCAAGCAATGAGGGCCTGCTCGGGGAAACCCCGGGAGCGGGAGAACTTCTGGAGCGCCTGCGGGAGCAGGAAGAAAAAGAAAACAGAAAAGAGTAAAAACAAAATGACAGGAATTTTATTTGGAACAGGAATCGGACCGGGAGACCCGGAGCTTATGACGTTAAAGGCTGTCCGTCTGATCCGTGAAAATGATACGATTGCAGTACCAGGAGAGAAACCAAAAGAGAGCATTGCCTACCAGATTGCCGTTCAGGCAGTGCCGGAACTGGCAGAAAAAGAGCTCGTTGCTATTCCAATGCCGATGACAAAGAATGCCAAAGAACTGGAGGAAAATCACCGGCGCGGTGCAGAAAAAATAGAGGAGCTGCTGGATGCAGGAAAAAACGTAGTATTTCTGACACTCGGAGATCCAACCGTGTATTCTACCTACCTTTATGTACACAGACGGGTACTGGAAGACGGTTACGATGCGAGAATTGTAAGCGGTGTTACATCGTTCTGCGCGGCAGCAGCATCTCTTTCCGAGGGACTGGTGGAAAATTCCGAAGAACTGCATGTGATTCCGGCGTCTTACCAGATTGAAGATGCACTGGAACTTTCAGGAACAAAGGTTCTGATGAAAGCGGGTAAAAAGATGCCGGCTGTGAAACAGTTCCTGAAGGAAAAGAACTGCCGGGCGGTGATGGTAGAAAACTGCGGCATGGATACGGAACAGAAGTATTTCAGCGCGGAAGAAATTCCGGACCAGGCAAGTTACTATTCACTGATTATTGTAAAAGAAAAGAGGAAAAAATAGATGGTACATTTTATTGGAGCGGGCCCTGGAGCCCCGGATCTGATTACGGTAAGAGGACAGAAGCTGCTTGGCGAGGCGGACATTATCATTTATGCAGGTTCTCTTGTCAATCCGGCACTGCTGGATCTGAAAAAAGAGGGCTGTGTGGTATATAACAGTGCAACCATGACGCTGGAGCAGGTGATTGATGTTATGAAAGAGGCCGAAAGCAAAGGCCAGACTGTGGCAAGACTCCACACGGGAGATCCGTGCCTGTACGGTGCAATCCGCGAACAGATTGATGCGCTCGATGCCCTTGGAATCGCTCACGATGACTGTCCGGGTGTCAGCTCTTTCTGCGGAGCGGCTGCTGCCCTTGAAATGGAATATACGCTGCCGGATATCTCCCAGAGTGTTGTCATCACCAGAATGGCAGGAAGAACACCGGTTCCGGAGCGGGAGAGCATTGCGTCCTTTGCGGCACATCAGGCAACGATGGTTGTATTCTTAAGCACGGGACTCTTAGAGGAACTTTCCCGTGAGCTGATTGCAGGCGGCTATACGGCAGATACTCCGGCAGCGATCGTATACAAAGCAACCTGGCCGGAGGAAAAGACGTTTGTCTGCACCGTTGGAACACTTGCCGAGACCGCGAAAAAGAACCAGATCACCAAGACAGCGCTGATGATCATTGGAAATGCCGTTTCCCAGGGAAATTACCGCAGAAGTGATCTGTACAATCCGGCGTTTACCACCGAATTCCGAGAGGCAGAAAAATAAGATGAAAATAGCCATAGCAAGTTTTACAAGAAACGGATGCGTCTGGAATCAAAAACTCTGTGCGGCACTGAAAAAACACAGCTGTGAAGGATATGCACTGGAAAAGTACGGGAAAGAAGCGGGAATTCCTGCGATTGCACCGTCGCTTCCTGCATGGACAGAGCGCATGTTTCAGGAAATGGATGCGATTTTGTTTATCGGGGCGTGCGGGATTGCGGTGCGCAGTATTGCACCGTACGTGAAAAGTAAAAAGACAGATCCGGCGGTTCTGTGTATGGATGAACAGGGAAAGTTCGTGATTTCATTACTTTCCGGCCATATCGGCGGGGCAAACGAGCTGACGGAAGAAGTTGCAGCTGTAACGGGTGCGGTTCCGGTCATTACAACGGCAACGGATGTCAATCACAAGTTTGCGGTCGATGTCTTTGCTGTAAAAAATCATTGTGAAATTTGTGAGATGGAGCTGGCAAAAGAGGCAGCGGCGCTTCTGGTGGACGGAAAAACGGTTGGATTCTGCAGCCGTTTTCCGGTGGAGGGAACAAAACCGGAGGAACTGATCCCGGAAGAGGCGGCAAAACCGTCGATGGGAATCTGCATTACCACATCGGAAGAGGATTCGCCATATGAGAGAACACTTCACCTGATCCCGAAGGTGATCACCGTCGGCATCGGCTGTAAGAAGAATACACCGGCCGGCCGGATTGAAGAAAAGGTTCTTGCGGCACTTGCGGCGGCCGGGATTTCTCAAAAAGCAGTTCGACAGGCGGCAAGTATTGATCTGAAAGCGCAGGAGCCGGGAATTCTGCAGCTGGTGGAAAAGTATGGCTGGCAGTACCGGACCTTTTCTGCAGAAGAACTGGAAACGGCGGAGGGGGAATTTACGTCGTCTCCGTTTGTGAAGAAGATTACAGGAATTGACAATGTCTGTGAGCGCAGCGCAGTTCTCGCCGGCGGCAGACTGATAAAGAAAAAAGAGGCAGCGGACGGTGTAACAGTTGCACTGGCTGCGGCGGACTGGAGGGCAGTATTTTGAGTACAATTTTTGTCGTGGGCATCGGCCCCGGAGCATATGAAAAAATGACGATCGAGGCGGCGGATGCGCTGCGGAACTGCGATGTGATCATCGGCTATACCGTCTATGTGGATCTGGTAAAAGAACATTTTGCAGGAAAAGAATTTCTGACGACGCCGATGCGGAAAGAGGTGGAGCGCTGCCGTCTGGCATTTGAAACTGCGGCAGAGGGAAAACAGGTTGCTATGATCTGCAGCGGAGATGCCGGCGTTTACGGTATGGCAGGTCTGATGTATGAGCTTTCGGAAGAATGGCCTGATATTGAAATTAAGGTAATTCCAGGCGTGACCGCCGCAACGGGAGGCGCTGCCGTTCTTGGTGCACCGTTGATCCACGATTTCGCCCTGATCAGCCTGAGCGATCTTCTGACACCGTGGGAGAAAATTGAAAAACGTCTTCTGCTGGCATCGGAAGCGGATTTTGTCATCTGTCTTTATAACCCGGGAAGCCATAAGAGAGCGGATTATCTGGAAAAAGCGTGTGATCTGATGCTTCGTTACAAAGCGCCGGAAACCGTCTGCGGAATCGTAAGCCAGATCGGAAGAGATGGGGAGACGAGCCGGACCATGACGCTTGCAGAACTTCGCAATACAAAAGTGGATATGTTTACGACGGTATTTATCGGAAACAGTCAGACAAAGGAAATACGGGATCACATGGTAACGCCGAGGGGATATCGCTATGAATAAAGTAATCGTCTTTGCCGGAACGACGGAAGGCCGGGAGATCTGCAGTTTTCTGAAGAAGTATGAGATTGCATCCCTTGCCTGTACGGCGACAGAATACGGCAAGTGCCGGATCGAGGAGGGCGGTGCCCTGACGGTTCGAAGCGGAAGAATGACAGAAGAAGAGATGGAACAGCTTTTTGGCGAAGAACAGCCGGAAATGGTTATCGATGCAACTCATCCGTATGCCGATCTTGTGTCGGAAAATATCCGGTCCGCATGTGAAAAAGCAGGAAAAACGTACCTTCGGCTGCTGCGGCCGTCGCTTGCGGCAGATCCATCCTGCGTCATGGTCGATACGACAGAAGAAGCGGTATCGTATCTGGCGGGAACAGAAGGAAATATTCTGGTGACGACAGGAAGCAAGGAACTCGCAAAATTTGCAGAGCTTCCGGATTATAAAAACCGTGTGTATGCCCGGGTGCTGCCGCTGCCAGGCGTAATTGCATCCTGCGCGGAGCTTGGATTTGATGCCGCACACACCATAGGCATGCAGGGACCGTTTTCTATGGACATGAACGTTGCGATGCTGCAGTCGTTCCATGCCGAATGGATGGTAACGAAGGAATCCGGAAGAAACGGCGGCTTTGAAGAAAAAATTGAGGCAGCAAAAAAGGCCGGTGTCCGTGTCGTTCTGATCGGCCGTCCGAAAGAGGAAGAAGGACTCTCGGAGGACGAGGTCAAGCGGTATCTCGTTGAAAAATTTGATCTGTCCGTGAAACGGGACGTCGTGATCGCCGGAATCGGACCTGGTGCAGAAGCACAGATGACGCTGGCGCTCGTAGACGCGTGTGAGCAGGCGGATGTGCTGATCGGTGCGGGACGCATGACAAAAGCAGTAGAAAAATATCAGAAGCCAATGCTTGCAGAATACAGCCCGGAAAAGATTTACGAGTATCTGAAGGCGCACCCGGAATATGAAAAGATTGTTCTTCTGCAGTCGGGTGATGTCGGCTTTTACAGCGGAGCAAAGAAACTTCAGGCCGTCCTTGCGGAAGATGCGGATTTTTCTGTCCGTGTAGAGCCGGGAATTTCTTCGCTGGTTTATTTCTGTGCCAAAATCGGAGTGTCCTGGGAGGATGCAGCATTTGTGAGCCTGCACGGACAGCACTGCAACTTTCTGGAGACGGTCCGCCGAAACCGGAAAACTCTGGCGATCGCCGGCGGAAAGGGCAGTGTCAGGGAAATCTGCCAGACGTTAAGTTCGTACGGCTGGGAGCAGATTGTGCTGCATGTGGGAACGGATCTGTCGTATCCGGAAGAACAGATTGTGACAGGAACCCCATTCGAACTTGCTAAAATGGAGTTTGCTCCGCTTGCGGTTCTTCTGTTTGAAAACCCGAATCCGGAACCGGAGTTTACAGCCGGCATGGCAGATGAAGTATTTCTGCGTGACAAAGTACCGATGACCAAGCGGGAAGTGCGCAATGCGTCTCTTTCTCATCTGCAGCTTTCTTCGAATTCTGTTGTCTATGATATTGGAGCGGGCACAGGTTCTGTTTCGATTGAGATGGCGCTTCGTGCAGCACAGGGAAAGGTATATGCGATAGAAAAAAATCCGGCAGCCGTTGCACTTCTGCAGGAAAATAAAAAGAAATTTGCAGTGGATCATCTGGAAATTATTGAGGGAACTGCACCGGAAGCACTCGAAGAACTCCCGGTTCCGACGCATGCATTTATCGGCGGGTCTGCCGGAAACTTAAAAGAGATTCTGGAACTGCTCCTGCGGAAGAATCCGAACATCCGCGTGGTATTAAATACAGTAACCGTGGAAACATTAGCGGAGGCAGCATCGTATTTCAAAGAACTTGCGTTTGAAGAGCCGGAAATCGTCTGCCTGCAGGCTTCCAATGCGAAAAAGGCCGGAAGAAGCCATCTGATGATTGCCCAGAATCCGGTTTATATCTTTACAGCCCAGGGAGGTGCTAAAGAATGAAAGCACCAAGAATCATGCTGGCAGCAGGAAAGAGCGGAAGCGGGAAAACGATGATCACCTGCGGACTGCTCCGTGCACTGCAGCAGATGGGAAAGCAGCCGGCTGCGTTTAAGTGCGGCCCGGATTATATCGATCCGATGTTTCACGAACAGGTAATCGGCGCCCCGTCGTGTAATCTGGATCCGTTTTTCACAGAGGAAGAAACAACACAGTATCTGTTCTGCAAACATGCAGCGGGTCATGACATTTCCGTATTGGAAGGTGTTATGGGATATTACGACGGCCTTGGCGGAATTTCCACCAAAGGTAGCGCTTACGATCTCGCTGGTATGACAAAAACACCTGTTCTTCTGGTTGTCGATGCCAAAGGCATGAGTGTTTCAGCGCTTGCCTTTATCAAGGGATACCTGCAGTACAAAGAGGACAGCCGGATCGCCGGTGTAATCTTTAACCGGATGTCAGAGATGCTGTACCGGGAGATCGCGCCGATGGCGGAAAAAGAACTTGGCATTTCCTGTGTCGGTTTTGTGCCGGAACTGAAGGAATGCCACTTAGAAAGCCGCCACCTCGGCCTTGTGATGCCGGATGAAGTGGAAAATCTGCAGGAGCAGGTCAATCTGCTTGCGGAAACACTGCAGAAGACACTGGATTTTGAAAAAATTCTTGCGATTGCAGAAGGGGCAGAAGAGCTCTCGGGAAAAATGCCGGAAGTCCTGCGTAAGGTGACAGAAAGCGAAGCAGCCGCCAAGGTGCGTGCTGCGAAGCCGATTCTTGCCGTTGCAAAGGATGAAGCATTCTGTTTCTTTTATCGGGATAATCTGGAGCTTCTCGCGTCACTTGGAGCCAAAATCGAATATTTTTCGCCGCTTTCCGATGCAGAGCCGCCAAAGAATACAGACGGATTTCTGTTCTGCGGCGGCTACCCGGAGCTGCACGCAGAACAGCTTTCGGAAAACCAGACCATGAGAACGAAGATCCGCGATAGCATCCGTCAGGGAATGCCGGTTCTTGCAGAATGCGGCGGTTATATGTACCTGTCAGAATCCATGGAGAATATGGATGGAAATGTGTATCCTATGGTACAGGCTGTTCCGGGAAATGTTTACCGGACAAAAAAGCTGGGAAGATTCGGCTATATCACCCTCACGCCAAACACGAAGGATACCTTTCGGAACGGCGGAAATCCGGTGCGCGGCCATGAGTTCCATTACTTTGACAGCACAGACTGCGGAAGTGCATGGCATGCGGCAAAACCGCTGCGGAAGCGGAACTGGGAATGCATTCATGCGACAAAACGGATGATGGCGGGATTCCCGCATCTTTACTATATGGCAAGTCCGCACCTCGCACTGGAATTTCTGGAGCAGTGTGTCTCTTACCGGAAAGAACAGGAGAAAACAAGATGAAAACAGCATTAGCAGCCCTGATTGTGGGCTATGGATTGGACCTGCTGCTTGGAGATCCCTCCTTTTTGTACCATCCGATCCGTGTGATCGGAAATCTCATTTCCCTGCTGGAAAAATGGCTGCGGAAGGTATTTCCGAAAACGCCAAAGGGAGAGCTTGCCGGAGGAGTTTTTCTCGTGCTCCTCGTCTGTCTGGCGGGATACGGTGTTCCGGCACTGCTGCTTTTTGCGGCATTTAAAATTCATCCGGTCATCGGCTTCCTTCTGGAGGTTCTCTGGTGCTGGCAGATTCCGGCAACGAAATGCCTGAAGGATGAGAGCATGAAGGTCTATCAGAAATTAAAAGAAAACGATCTTCCGGGGGCGCGCTATGCGGTTTCCATGATCGTAGGACGTGATACGGAAAATCTTTCGGAAACAGGAGTGACGAAAGCTGCCGTGGAAACGATCGCGGAGAATACGTCGGACGGTGTCATTGCACCGCTCCTCTTTCTTGCCATCGGCGGACCGGCATTGGGCTTTCTGTATAAGTCCATCAATACCATGGATTCCATGGTGGGATACAAAAATGACAAATATCTGTATTTTGGACGGTGTGCGGCAAAGCTGGACGATGTCGTCAATTACATACCGGCGAGAATCAGCGCATGGCTGATGATTCTTGCGTCTGCATGCGAGCGCATGAACTGGAAAAATGCAGAAAAAATTTACAAACGCGACCGTTACTGCCACGCCAGCCCAAATTCTGCGCAGACAGAAGCAGTTATGGCAGGGGCGCTGGAAGTACAGCTTGCCGGAGATGCCGTGTATTTCGGCAAAGTCGTAAAGAAACCAACGATCGGCGATGACATCCGCCCGGTCGAGGCGGAAGATATCAAAAGAGCAAATCATCTGATGTATCTGACCTCGTTCCTCGGACTGGTGTTCTTTGCGGGAATCCGCGCGCTCTTTTTATTTCTGTAAAAAGAGAAGATAGAAACACAACGGAAAAGAGAAAGGAAGGCATATGGTATGAGACAAAATCCACATGGAGGAGACATTTACACGAAAAAATGCAGAGTCGATTTTTCTGTGAATGTCAATCCTCTTGGAGCCCCGGAAAGTGTGAAAGAGGCGGTGAGAAAGAGCGCGGAATCGGTGGAACAGTATCCTGACGCACTGTGCCGGGACCTGACCCGGGCACTGTCGGAAAAGGAGCAGCTTCCAGAAGAAAATATCCTGTTTGCAAACGGCGCCGCGGAGCTTATTTTTGCCCTGACACAGGCTCTCCGCCCGAAAAAAGCGCTGATTGCAGCGCCGGGATTTGCAGAGTATGAAGCAGCACTTTCAGCGGCAGGGTGTTTTATCCGTATGTATCCGCTGCAAAAGGAAAAAGGCTTTCTTTTACAGGACGATTTCTGCGAGGATCTGACCGACGATCTGGAGCTTGTCTTTTTATGTAATCCAAATAATCCGACCGGCCTTACGATTCCGCAGGAGCTTCTTTTAAAGATCCTGGATAACTGCCGGGAGCGTAACATCTATCTGGTGCTGGATGAGTGTTTCATAGAATTTCTGCCGGAGCCGGAAAAAGTGACGATGCAGGGAAAACTGGACGAATATCCGAATCTGCTGATTCTGCGTGCGTTCACAAAGATTTACGCAATGCCGGGCCTGCGTCTTGGCTATCTGCTCTGCAGCGACGAGGATCTGCTGGATCGGATCAGCCGCAGCATGCAGTCGTGGAATGTTTCGATTCCGGCGCAGATGGCAGGCCTTGCCGCACTGAACGAGGATGCTTATGTCAAAGAAGCACGGGAACTGATCGGAAAAGAACGCGCCTGGATGAAAGCAGAACTGGAAAAAGCAGGTCTTACCGTATGGGATTCCTGCGCAAATTATCTGTTCTTTGAGGGACCGAAAGGCCTTGCCGCACGGCTGGAAAAAGGCGGCATTCTGATCCGCGACTGTTCCAACTACCCGGGCCTTACCGACGGATATTACCGGGCGGCAGTGCGTACACACGAAGAAAACCAGATTCTGACAGAAGCCGTTTCACAGATTCTGCAGTGGTTTTAGGAGGGGAAACGATGGCAAAAGTAATTATGATACAGGGAACGATGTCAAATGCGGGAAAGAGTCTGCTTGCGGCGGGCTTATGCCGGATTTTCCATCAGGACGGATACCGTGTGGCTCCGTTCAAATCACAGAATATGGCGCTGAACTCGTTTATTACAAGAGAAGGCTTGGAAATGGGTCGTGCACAGGTTATGCAGGCGGAGGCGGCCGGTATTGAACCGTCCGTTCTGATGAATCCGATTCTGCTGAAGCCGACGAATGATACTGGTTCACAGGTCATCGTTAACGGTGAGGTGTTGGGAAACATGAGTGCGCGGGAATATTTTTCCCACAAAAAAGAGCTGATCCCGGACATCATGAAAGCGTACCATGCACTGGAAGAACAGTATGACATCATTGTGATCGAGGGAGCCGGAAGTCCGGCGGAGATCAACCTGAAAGCCGATGATATCGTCAATATGGGAATGGCAAAGCTTGTGGATGCACCGGTGCTCCTCGTCGGAGATATTGACCGCGGCGGCGTTTTTGCTCAGCTTTACGGTACCGTAGAGCTTTTAGAGCCGGATGAGCGCGACCGCATCAAGGGTCTGATTATCAACAAATTCCGCGGGGACAAAACCATCCTGGACCCGGGCGTTGTGATGCTGGAAGAAAAAACACACATCCCGGTGGTCGGCGTGGCGCCGTATCTCCACATCGAAGTGGAAGACGAGGACAGTCTGACCGAGCGATTCACCAGAAAAGAGGAGATCGGTCTCATTGACCTTGCGGTCATCCGTCTCCCGCGTATTTCAAACTTCACCGATTTCAACCCGTTCGAGCGGATCGAAGGCGTATCACTCCGCTACGTAAGCTCTGTCTCCGAACTGAAAAATCCGGATATGATTCTGCTTCCGGGAACGAAAAACACGATGGAGGATCTGCTCTGGATGCGTCAGAATGGTCTGGAAGCGGCCGTACTGAAGGCGGCTGCGGCCGGAAAAGTAATTTTCGGTGTCTGCGGCGGCTTCCAGATGCTCGGAGATACGCTGAGCGATCCGCTGCATGTCGAAGCCGGCGGAACGATCAAAGGAATGGGACTCCTGCCGATGGATACCGTATTTGCCGGTGAGAAGACGAGAACCCGCGCGGAGGGCGCTTTTGGAAAAACAAAAGGCGTTCTTGCCGGGATCGAGGGAACCCGGATCGAGGGCTATGAAATCCATATGGGAGAAACGGTGCGGAAAGAAGGAACAGAAGCATTCACGTTTATCGATGATCAGAACCGTGCTGATTCGGATAAGCTGGACGGTGCACAGAGAGGAAATGTGTACGGTACGTATGTGCACGGCATTTTCGACAAAGAAGAAGTTGCCGAGCGGATCGTGGAAGCACTTGCAAAGAATAAGGGAATTGCCATGGAGCAGATTCACGGTGTCGATTACCAGACATTCAAAGAGACACAGTACGATATTCTCGCAGATGCGCTGCGCGAGCATCTCGACATGAAGAAGATTTATCAAATTCTGGAAGAAGGGGCATAAAGATGAAGATAGAACTGGAGCAGGTAAGCCCGCACGAGATTGAAAAGAGAAGCTTTGAAATTATCACGGAAGAATTAAACGGAAGAACGTTTCCGGAGGATCAGGAACTGGTTGTAAAGCGGTGTATCCACACAAGTGCGGATTTTGATTATGCGGATAATCTCTGCTTTTCGGAGCATGCGGTGGCAAAAGGCATCGAGGCGATCCGGGAGGGAGCCTGCATTGTGACGGATACGCAGATGGCAAGATCCGGCATCAACAAAAAGGTGCTTGCGCGCCACGGCGGTGAAGCGCTCTGCTTTATGTCAGACGAAGATGTTGCGGCAAGAGCAAAAGAAACCGGAAGCACCCGCGCGGCAGCCTGCATGGAAAAAGCGGCGGAGCTGGATAAAAAGCTGATTATTGCAGTTGGAAATGCGCCGACGGCACTGGTCCGTCTCTATGAACTGATCGGGGAAGGAAAAATAAAACCGGCGCTGATCATCGGAGTTCCGGTCGGCTTTGTCAATGTGGTACAGTCCAAAGAACTGATTATGCAGACCAATATCCCGTATATCGTGGCACGCGGACGAAAAGGCGGCAGCAATATCGCGGCGTGCATCTGCAACGCGCTCCTGTATATGATGGATCAGGACCGCGGATATTAAAAATGGATGAAAAAACGGAAGGCAGAAGTCTTGACAGATTTCGAATCACCGTTTATACTATGGAACATGGAAAAAGGCTTGGAAGGGAACAAGTAGACGTACAAAAACGCGGACAGAAAGCAGCCGGCAGATGAGAGGCGCATGCAGGTTCTGTACGATTCGAATACATCCCGGAGCCGCGCACCGAATAAAACGAAAAGCGGAACGAAAGGGAAGCATGTTTTTAGTAGGCTGCGACGTAAGAGACGAACGTTACAGCGTCAGGGTATTCAAAATTTTGGATACCGACAAAGGCAGATGCCGCGAGACATCTGTGAAGTAAGGTGGTAACACGGGAGATACGGGCTCTCGTCCTTTGAATCGGAAAGGACGGGAGTCTTTTTGTATAAAAAAACTTTGGTCCCAGACGGTAACACATACCCGAAAGTCAACCGAAAAAAGGAGAAAAACAAAATGCAGATTTATGACGAACTGATCGCCAGAGGCCTTCTGGCACAGGTAACCGACGAAGATGAAATCAGAGACCTGGTAAACAATGGAAAAGCAACGTTCTATATCGGATTCGACTGCACCGCAGACAGTCTGACCGCAGGTCACTTCATGGCACTGACCCTGATGAAACGGATGCAGATGGCAGGAAACAAACCGATCGCCCTGATCGGCGGCGGCACCACCATGATCGGTGATCCGTCCGGAAGAACCGATATGAGAAAAATGCTGACCCGCGAGGAGATCGACCACAACGCAGAGTGCTTCAAACGTCAGATGGAGCGTTTCATCGAGTTCGGCGAGGGAAAAGCTATGATGCTCAACAACGCAGACTGGCTGCTGAACCTGAACTATGTAGAACTGCTCCGTGAGGTAGGTGCATGCTTCAGCGTCAACAACATGCTCCGTGCAGAGTGCTACAAACAGCGTATGGAAAAAGGTCTTTCCTTCCTGGAGTTCAACTACATGATTATGCAGAGCTACGACTTCTATCACATGTTCCAGAAATACGGATGCAATATGCAGTTCGGCGGCGATGACCAGTGGTCCAACATGCTGGGAGGAACCGAACTGATCCGTCGTAAACTTGGAAAAGATGCGTATGCGATGACCATCACTCTTCTGACCGATTCCCAGGGCAAGAAGATGGGCAAAACCGCAGGAAACGCTGTATGGCTTGACCCGAACAAGACCAGCCCGTTCGATTTCTACCAGTACTGGAGAAACGTGGACGATGCCGACGTCTTAAAATGTATCCGTATGCTGACCTTCCTGCCGCTGGAGCAGATCGACGAGATGGATTCCTGGGAAGGAAGCAAGCTGAACGAGGCAAAAGAGATTCTGGCTTACGAGCTGACTTCCATGGTACACGGCGAGGAAGAAGCAAAGAAAGCGCAGGAAGGCGCACGTGCCGTATTCTCTATCGGAAGCTCCGAGCATATGCCGACCAGTGAAATTTCTGCAGAGGATTTCACGGACGATAAAATCGATATCGTAACCCTTCTTGTCAAAGCAGAGCTTGCAAAGACCAGAAACGAAGGACGCCGTGCCGTAGAGCAGGGCGGTGTATCCGTAGATGGTGAGAAAATTACAGATCCGAAATATGCCGTAGAAAAAGCAGCCTTCGGCGAGGACGGTATCGTTCTGAAAAAAGGAAAGAAGAATTTCAAAAAAATTTGCGTTAAATAATTAAGTGTGCTATTATAAAAGAATGGATTCCCGGAAGAAATTCCGGGACACACTGAATTATTTGGAGGACAAACAGTCATGGAAAAATATGGCGTAAACGAATTACGAAAGATGTTTCTTGAGTTCTTCGAGAGCAAAGGACATCTTGCTATGAAGAGTTTTTCGTTGATTCCACACAACGATAAAAGTCTTTTACTGATCAACTCCGGTATGGCTCCGCTGAAACCTTACTTCACAGGCGCAGAGATTCCGCCGAGAAGAAGAGTAACAACATGCCAGAAATGTATCCGTACCGGCGATATTGAAAATGTAGGAAAAACAGCCCGTCACGGCACCTTCTTTGAGATGCTCGGAAACTTTTCCTTCGGTGATTATTTCAAACACGAAGCAATCGCATGGTCCTGGGAGTTTTTAACACAGGTAGTAGGGCTCGATCCGAATCGTCTGTACCCATCCATCTATCAGGACGATGATGAAGCATTTGATATCTGGAACAAAGAGATCGGCATCCCGGCAGAACGTATTTTCCGTTTTGGAAAAGAGGACAACTTCTGGGAGCATGGCGCAGGTCCGTGCGGTCCGTGTTCTGAGATTTATTATGACCGCGGAGAAAAATACGGCTGCGGCAAACCGGGATGTACCGTTGGCTGCGAGTGCGACCGCTACATGGAAGTATGGAACAACGTATTCAGCCAGTTCAACAACGACGGCGAGGGCCACTACACCGACCTGATCCAGAAGAACATCGATACCGGTATGGGACTTGAGCGTCTGGCCGTTGTCGTACAGGATGTAGATTCCATCTTCGATGTCGACACCATTCAGGCACTCCGCAACAAAGTATGCGAGATCTCCGGAAAAGAGTATGAGAAAGATCATGAAACCGATGTTTCCATCCGCCTCATCACCGACCATATCCGTTCCGCAACATTCATGATTTCCGACGGAATCATGCCGACCAACGAAGGAAGAGGCTACGTACTGCGCCGTCTGATCCGCCGTGCAGCACGTCATGGCCGTCTGCTTGGCATTGACGGACTGTTCCTTGCCCGCCCTTCCGCAAGCGTAATCGAAGGCTCCAAAGACGGATATCCGGAACTTGAAGAGAAAAAAGACTTCATCCTCAACGTTCTGAACAACGAGGAGACCCAGTTCAACAAAACCATCGACCAGGGACTTCATATCCTCTCCGAGCTCGAAGAAAAAATGCAGAGCGAAGGCAAAAAAATTCTGGACGGACAGGATGCATTCAAACTGTACGATACCTACGGATTCCCGCTGGATCTGACCAAAGAGATCCTCGAGGAGAAGGGCTACGGCATCGACGAGGACGGTTTCCATGCAGCAATGGAAGAGCAGAGAGAGCGTGCAAGATCGAGCCGTGAAGTAACAAACTACATGGGTGCTGATGCAACCGTTTACGATGAGATCGACCCGTCCGTAACAACTGAGTTTACCGGATACGATCATCTGGAGGATACCTCTAAAGTAACCGTTCTGACGACAGAGACTGAGATTGCAGAATCTCTGATGGAAGGCCAGAAGGGAACCATTTTCGTAGAGAAAACTCCGTTCTACGCTACCATGGGCGGTCAGGAAGGCGACTGCGGTATCATCAAAGGAGCAAATGGTGTATTCGAAGTGGAAGATACCATCAAACTCCGCGGCGGAAAATACGGCCACGTCGGTGTCATGAAATCCGGTATGATTTCAAACGGCGAGGAAGTTACGCTTCAGGTCAACGAAGAGGCAAGAAAAAATACCGAGAAGAACCACAGCGCAACACACCTTCTGCAGAAGGCATTAAAGACTGTTCTCGGTGCACACGTAGAGCAGAAAGGTTCTCTCGTAACCCCGACCAGACTCCGTTTCGACTTTGCCCACTTCCAGGCTATGACACCGGAAGAACTGGAAAAAGTTGAGAATCTGGTAAATGAAAAGATTCAGGAGCAGATCCCGGTTGTAACCGACATCATGGATACTGAGGAAGCAAAGAAATCCGGCGCGATGGCTCTGTTCGGTGAGAAATACGGCGACAAAGTACGTGTTGTTTCCATGGGAGACTTCTCCAAAGAGCTCTGCGGTGGTACCCATGTAAAGAATACCGCTGAAATCGGACTGTTCAAGCTTGTTTCTGAGGCAGGCGTTGCAGCAGGTGTCCGCAGAATCGAAGCTCTGACCGGACCGTCTGTTACCGCATACTATAAAGCACAGGAAGAGAAACTGTATGAGGCAGCAGCTCTCTTAAAGACAACACCGGCAGATCTCCTCGAGAAGATCGCTCATCTGCAGACAGAGGCAAAAGCACTCCAGGCAGAGAATGAGTCCTTAAAGAGCAAACTGGCAAAAGAAGCGCTCGGCGATGTTATGGATAAAGTAACCGAAGTCAAAGGTGTAAAACTTCTCGCTGCATCCGTACCGGATGTCGATATGAACGGACTGCGTGACCTTGGCGACCAGCTGAAAGAAAAACTGGGAAGCGGCGTTGTTGTTCTGGCATCTGCAAAGGACGGCAAAGTAAGCCTTCTTGCCATGGCAACCGATGATGCGATGAAGAAAGGTGCACATGCCGGAAAACTGATCAAAGAAGTGGCAGCCGTTGTCGGCGGCGGCGGCGGTGGACGTCCGAACATGGCACAGGCCGGCGGAAAGAATCCGGAGAAGATCGACGAAGCAGTTGCAAAAGCTGCCGAGGTACTGGAAGGCCAGATCGCATAACAATAAGCATAAGCAGGAAAAACAGCATAAAATCCTGCCGCCTGCAGGACAGAAAAAGGAGCCAGGCAGGTGGCAGGGAAAAATTTTGCAAAAAAATGAAAAAACTTGTTGACGTACGAGATTTTTCTGGTATAATAAGAACAGTGCAAAAAATACCCATACAGTTGTATTATGCACAATCTACAACTGGAGGGAGGTTAGGTGTGAGACTATGTCAAATGTAATCGTTAAAGAAAACGAAACGTTGGACAGCGCTTTACGCAGATTTAAGCGTAGCTGTGCAAAAGCTGGCATTCAGCAGGAGATTCGTAAAAGAGAGCATTACGAGAAACCAAGTGTTCGTCGTAAAAAGAAATCTGAAGCTGCCAGAAAACGTAAGTATAATTAATGTGCAAAAAATCCCCGGCGATCTGTTTTGCCGGGGATTTTTATACTTGTAACTTAAAGTCGCAGGTTTTGACAAAACAGCAAGGCGGTGACAAATGAGAATTTTGTACAAAATAGCAAACAAGCTGTTTCGTATCGTGAAAAAGATTCTGAAGCTGCTTACCAGCCGTATGGTCATTATCGGTGTTGCACTTCTTCTGGAATTTTGCTGGCTGGCCGGAATTATGATGCAGCTCAATGAAAAATCTGTCTACATCAACTATGCGGTCACGATCCTTTCCCTGATTGCAGTGCTTTCGATTATCAATAATCCGAAAATGAATCCTGGCTACAAACTGATGTGGGCAGTCTGTATCCTGGCGCTTCCGGTAACCGGAATCTGCCTGTACGGCATTCTCGGCCATTCCAGTGTGGCAAGAAAATTCCGTACACATTACGATACAGTTCTGCTTTCGCAGGGAGGCGTTCTTGGAGAGGAAGAAGAGACGCGTAAAAAGCTCGAGGAAGAAAATATCCTGGCAGCGGGGCAGTCTTCCTATCTGACCAATTATGCGCATTATCCTGTTTATGAAAACACAGAAACAGAGTATTACCCGCTGGGAGATGTATGGTTTGAGCACTTTATTGAGGAACTCAAAAAGGCAGAACACTACATTTTTATGGAATATTTCATCATCAGCGAGGGGTATTTGTGGGATACGGTGCTGGAGATTCTGAAGGAAAAAGCGGCCGCCGGTGTGGATGTGCGGCTGATTTACGATGATTTCGGCTGCGTGACGACACTGCCGTATCAGTATTATAAATCGCTGCAGCAGATGGGCATCAAGTGTGCGGCGTTCAATCAGTTCCGACCGGTGCTGAATGTCATTTTAAATAACCGTGACCACCGGAAAATTGCCGTGATCGACGGTCATACGGCTTTCACGGGCGGCATTAATCTTGCGGACGAATACATTAACCGCAAGGAGCGGTTCGGCCACTGGAAGGATTCCGGAATCTGTCTGCATGGTGAGGCGGTATGGAGTTTTACGGTGATGTTTCTGCAGATGTGGAGCACAATCACCGGTATGGAATGCAATTTCGAATCATACCGGCCGGAGATCTATCACGAGGAAGCGTTTAAAAAAGACGGTTTTGTGCAGCCGTACGGCGATTCCCCGCTGGATGGAGAGACAGTAGGCGAGCATGTTTATCTGAACATTATTTCACAGGCGAAAAAATATCTTTATATTTTTACCCCGTATCTGATTCCGGACAACGAGACGCTGACCGCTCTCTGCATGGCGGCAAAGCGCGGAGTCGATGTGCGGATTGTAACGCCGGGCATCCCGGATAAGAAGATTGTCTATATTCTGACGCAGGCCAATTACGAGATCCTGCTGGAATCCGGCGTTCAGATTTACCAGTATACGCCGGGCTTTATCCATTCCAAGAGCTTTGTCTGTGATGATGAAGTTGCGACGGTCGGAACGATCAACATGGATTACCGGAGCATGTACCTGCATTTTGAGTGCGGTGTCTGGATGTACGGCAGCAGTGCGGTTGCCCAGGTAAAAGAGGATGCGCTGATCACGTTTGAACAGTGTGAGCAGATCAATATGGACTACTGCCGAAAGAAAAATTTTGCAGTCCGTGCACTCCGCGGTGCGCTGAAGTTTCTGGCACCGTTGCTGTAAACGGAACAGACAGCATAGTTCTGCGGTCGTCTGCATAGCCTGTAGGGAAGAAAGAGCAGATGTTTCGGGGGAATATGAAGAGAAGAACACGAAATATCGTCTGGAGCCTGCTGATGATCCTGGCGCTTCTTGCAGCGCCCTTGAAAGTGACTGCGGCAGAGCAGAATGGAGAATCTTCCGACAAGCAGCAGAACGAAACAACGGAACAGAAAACAGAAGAGACGGAGGAGACAGCACCGGAGATGACAACGGACCTTGGGCTGGCTTCGCCGTCTGTTCTTTTGATGGAGGCACAGACCGGAACTGTTCTGTACGAGAAAAATGCGTCGGAACAGCGAAGCCCGGCGAGCATCACAAAAATCATGACGCTGCTGCTGATTTTTGAAGAGCTCGAAAAAGGGACGATCCAGCTGACCGACGAGGTGACGACGAGTGCGCACGCCAGAAGTATGGGCGGGTCCCAGGTCTTTCTGGAAGAGGGCGAAAAGCAGACCGTTGAGACGATGATCAAGTGTATTGTCGTTGCTTCGGGAAACGATGCATCTGTAGCGATGGCAGAGCATATTGCGGGGACAGAAAGCGAGTTCGTCAGCCGGATGAACCAGAAAGCAAAAGAACTCGGCATGAACGACACGAAGTTTGAGGACTGTTGCGGCCTCACGGATTCCGACGGCCATTACACGACGGCGGCGGATGTGGCAAAAATGTCGCGGGAGCTGATCGAGCGCTTTCCGCAGATCCTGAACTATTCCTCTATCTGGATGGAAGAGATTACACATGTCACACAGAAGGGAAGCAAACCATTCACCCTCACCAATACAAATAAGCTGATCCGCGGCTATGAGGGCTGTGTGGGACTGAAAACAGGAAGCACCTCGAAGGCGAAGTACTGCGTCTCGGCAGTGGCGAAGAAAAATGATCTGACGATGCTGGCAGTCGTGATGGGAGCACCGGACTACAAGGTGCGGTTTGCAGATGCAGCGTCACTGTTCCAGTATGGGTTTTCGTCCTGCAGCATCTACATAGACCGGGAACGCGATCCCCTGCCGGAACTTTCGGTTGTTTACGGAAAGCAGGATACGGCAGAACTGGAATATGCGGAAGAATTCCGCTATCTTACGACGGGCGGGACGGTGATTGGTGAAGTGGAAAAAACGATGGAACTGCCGGAAGAGGTGCAGGCCCCTATCCAGAAAGGCGAGTGTGCCGGAAGAGTTGTTTACAAAGCAGACGGTGAGGAACTTGGTTCCGTTGCGATTTTATATGGATCAGACGTGGCAAGAGCCGGCATGTGGGATCTGTTCGGATGTATGATGAAACAATATTTTCTTGGGACGGCATAAAGCCGGAGTATCATGCGCGAAAAGGAGAAAAACATGGCAAAGAAAAATTACTATGCGGTAAAACAGGGAAAGGTTCCGGGTATCTACCGGACATGGGATGCGTGCAAAGCGCAGGTACACGGTTATCCGGGAGCAATTTACAAGGGATTTGAGCGTCTGGAGGAGGCAGAGGCCTTTCTGGGCGGCGGTAAAATGCCGGAACCATTGCTGCGGGAAACAAAAGGAACGTATTCCGCTGCCCCGGAACGAAAGGCAGTACAGAGCACGGCAGCACCCGATCCTTCTTCTTGGGACTGGGAACACCTGATTCTGGCGGAAAAACCATGCGAAGACCCGGAATACGCCGGTGTCGGCAGGAGCGCCGTCGCATACGTGGATGGAAGCTATCAGCATGCGCTCGGAAAGTTCTCCTGCGGTGTGGTCCTCTTTCTGGACGGAAAAGAGCTGAATCTTGCAGAAGAATACAGCGACCCGGATCTCGTCTCCATGCGGAATGTGGCAGGCGAGATCAAGGGCGCAGAGCTGGCCATGGCTTACTGCCTGACACATGATATTCCGGAGCTGGCCATCTATCACGATTACCAGGGAATCGCAAGCTGGTGTACGAGAGAATGGCAGGCGAAAAAACAGGGAACCATCGATTACCGGAATTTTTACGATCTGGCATCGGCCAAAGTTGCGATCCGCTTCTGCAAAGTAAAGGGCCACACCGGCGTCACCTACAACGAAAAAGCCGATCAGCTGGCAAAACAGGCACTGGGCTTATAAACAGCAGGGAAAACGGGTTGTCATACACTGAAAAATCAAGTATAATGAACGGTATGAGAAAATTTACAACGACCTATTACAAACTTTCGTCAAACGGAAAATTTCCGGAAGGAAACGGTTTTCGTCTGGCGTTTATCAGTGATCTTCACAATATGGAGTTCGGCCCGGACAACACGGTGTTAAAGGCAGCCATTGATGAGGCGGCTCCGGATCTTGTCATCATCGGCGGGGACCAGATTGTGGCAAAGCCGGGGGAGAACCTCGACCCGGGTCTGAGTTTCGCGGAACGTCTTGCGGAGGAATACCAGGTAATCTATGGCTGCGGAAACCACGAATACCGTCTGAAGCTGTACCCGGAACAGTACGGCGATCTGTATGAAAAGCTCCGGGAGCGCCTGAAAAAGGCAGGAATCTGCTATCTGGAAAATGAGACGGCGGATCTTACCATCAGCGGCTGTCCGGTCCGGATCTACGGCTATGCCATGGACCGCACCTATTACAACCGCTTTTACCGCGGAACGCTGCCGGTTTCGGAACTGACGGACCACCTTGGACAATCGGATCCGGCGCGCTACGGCATTCTGCTGGCGCATCACCCTGCCTACCGCAGCTCCTATGCATCATATGGAGCCGATCTGACGCTTTCCGGCCATTATCACGGCGGCGTGGTGGGCCTTGGCGCGCACCGGGGGCTTGTGACGCCGGATTTCCGTCTTTTTTCGAAAAACTGCCGCGGGCTGTTCCTGACGGGCAGCACCTGCCAGATCATCAGTGCAGGAACGGGCGAACACACCATTCCGGTCCGCGTCTGGAACAGAAGAGAATTGATTATTACAGATATCGAGAAACCGTAAGGGAGAACAGAGCACATGGCGATACCAGTAAAGCTTCCGGTGTTTGAAGGACCGCTGGACCTTCTTCTTCACCTGATCGATAAAAACAAAATAGATATTTACGATATCCCCATTGTAGAGATTACGGACCAGTATCTGGAATACATTCATCAGATGGAACGGGAAGACCTCGACATCATGAGCGAGTTCATGGTCATGGCGGCGACGCTTCTGGATATCAAATGCCGCATGCTGCTTCCGAAAGAAGTGAATGAGGAAGGCGAGGAAGAGGACCCGAGAGCCGAGCTGGTGCAGCAGCTTTTAGAGTACAAAATGTACAAGTACATGTCGTACGAGCTGCGTGACCGCATGAACGAGGCGAGCCGTTCCGTGTACAAGGAACCGACGCTTCCAAGAGAAGTGCTGGAGTACAGGACGCCGGTCGACACCTCCGAGCTCCTCTCACAGATTTCTCTCGCGAAACTCCATACGATCTATAAAATGATTTTAAAGCGCCAGGAGGACAAGATCGACCCGATCCGAAGCAAGTTCGGAAAGATCGAAAAAGAAGAGGTCAGCCTGCCGGACAAGATGACGTATGTCGAGCAGTTTGCTGTTAAAAAACGCCGCTTCAGCTTCCGCGACCTTTTGGAATCCCAGCCGGGCAAGGTGCATGTGATTGTCACCTTCCTTGCAATCCTGGAGCTGATGAAAACCGGCAAAATCCGGATCAGCCAGGAGGAGCTTTTCGGGGATATCCTGATTGAATCCCTGGAGGATGAAGACACCGTAGTTGTGCCGTATACAGACGAGACAGACAGTGAGGACAAGACAGATGGAAGAACAGAACAGGAATAAAGAAACTGCCCCGGGTGAGGCAAGACGCCCCTCTTCGGTCGAGGAGGCGGAAGCAGCCATCGAGGCAGTCCTTTTTGCGATGGGAGATTCCGTGGAGCTGGGAAGGATTGCAAAAGCGATCGGCCATGACACGGAGACGACCCGCAGGATTCTGAACCATATGGTGGAAAAATATAATACGAAAGACCGCGGCATCCACATCGTGGAGCTTGAAAATGCGTATCAGATGTGCACGAAACAGGAATATTATGATTATCTTGTCAACATCGCCATGCAGCCGAAGAAGGCAGTTCTGACCGACGTCATGATGGAGACCCTCTCGATCATTGCCTACAAGCAGCCGGTCACGAAGCAGGAGATCGACAAGATCCGCGGCGTCAAGAGCGATCACGCGGTCAACAAACTGGTGGAGTACAATCTGGTGCAGGAGCTTGGCCGCCTCGACGCGCCGGGCCGCCCGATTGTGTTCGGCACGACCGAAGAATTCCTGCGGAACTTCGGCGTCGATTCCACCGACAATCTGCCGGAGATCAGTCCGGTCAAGATGGAGGACTTCCGCGCAGAAGTGGAAGAGGAAATGCAGATCAAGCTGGATGTCTGATCCGGCAGGAGAAAAAAGAAGGGAGATACCGATATGCCTACTACGTACGCACACGACAGGTTCGGAAGAGAAGTCTATGAACAGCTTCCGGCAAATTTGAAAAAGATCATTCGAAAAAACAAAAAACTGTATCTGATCGGACTGCACGGGCCGGATATCTTCTTTTATTACCATCCGTTCTCGAAAAACCGTGTGTCTGATTACGGAACGTTTCTGCATGAGCAGACGGCATCCGTTCTGTTCGAGGATGAGGTGAAAAAGTATCAGCAGAGCCCGTCAGAGGCGATGGAAGCGTATCTGTTAGGCTTTGCCTGCCATTACCTTCTCGATTCGACGTGTCATCCGTATATCGGGAAATTTGTGGATCACACTGGAATTTCCCATGCAAAGATTGAGACGAGCCTTGACCAGTACTTCATGCTGGAGGACGGCCTCGATCCGCTCGTATACCGTCCGGCATCGCCGATCTGCCCGCACACCGACGGCAACAGGGTCATCCACCGCTGTTTTCCGGAAATCGGGGAAACAGAAATTGTCGAATGCCTGAAGGGCATGAAGCTCTGGACGAGAATCACGATCTGCCGCAGCAGTGCGGTAAGAAGCCTTCTTCTTGGAGCGATGAAACTGGTCGGCTGCTACGATTCGATGGGCGGCCGTGTGATGCCTGGAAGGCCGCAGAAGGAATGCGAAGCGGGCACACGGAATCTTGTCCATCTGTACGAAAGAGCGCTTGCAGAGGCGCCGCAGGAGCTTGTAAAGCTGGATGAAGTGCTCCATGGAAACGGAACGCTTTCCCCGCGCTTTGACCACAATTTTGATTAAAACAGACTTTTGAGAGCAGCAGTAAGAACAGAAAAATCCCGGCAGGAATCTTTCTTAAGAATTCCTGACCGGGATCTTTTTTTGCCCGAAAGCAGATCTTTAATTTGATTTTACTTCACGCCACAGCTGGTTGTAAACCTCATCGGCATCATCGCCAAGATACGTAAAGGTTTCGCACCGTGCAAGCGTTTCCTCATCCGGGAAGGCGACTTCACTGTTTCGGATATCGTCATCCTCAATCAGTTCACGCGCCGCATCATTCGGCGTAGAGTAGGTAATATACTCAAAGTTTTTCAGTGCGATGTCCGGCCGGCAGAGGAAATTCAGGAATTTCTCTGCGTTCTCGACATGCTGCGCATCTTTTGGAATGCACCAGGAATCGATCCAGACGTTGGAGCCTTCTTTTGGAACAACGTATTCCAGATCCGGGTTTTCACGCTTCGTGTAGATAGCTTCACCGGAGTAAATAACACCGATAGCCGCCTCATTTCCGATCATCTTGTCACGCACCTGATCCACAACGTACGCCTGCACGAGCGGTTTCTGTGTCACAAGCAGATCCTTCGCCTCCGTCAGCTCCTTGATATTGGTGGAGTTTAAGGAGTATCCCAGATCCTTTAAAGCAACAGCAAACGCATCGCGCACGCTGTCCTGCATCAGAATGCTGTCGCGGTAATTGGTATCCCACAGAACAGACCAGGAGTCGATCGGCTCGGATACCATTTTTTTGTTGTACAGAATACCAACTGTTCCCCAGCAGTACGGGATCGAGTAGAGATTGCCCGGGTCGAACTGCTCGGAAGTCTCGTAGTACATATCTCCAATGTTGGAAGCGTTCGGAATATGGTCAAAGTTGATCGGCTGCAACAGATCGTTCTGGATCATCTTCTGAATCATATAGTCGGACGGGCAGACAAGATCGTAGGAAATCGCACCGGATTTGATCTTCGGATACATGATTTCGTTCGTCTCGTACTCCTCGTAAACAACGTGGATACCGGTTTCTTTCTCAAAGATATCGATGACATCAGAATCCATATATTCGCCCCAGTTGTACACAATCAGCTGCTGGGAGCCGCCGGCTGAAGCATTCTGGCTTCCGTAGTAAATACCGCCGCCGCCGATGACAAGCACCATGGCGATCGGAAGAATCCGGCGGAAGACCACACGTTTCGTGATGCGGAAACGGATGCCCTTCTTCGCCATAGCCTCGCGCTCTTTTGCCTCCTCTTTTTCTTCCTTCGGAGAAGGATTCACATTCACAAGGAGCAGCAGAAGCAGTACGGTGACAAAAAGAATCGTGGAGAGCGAGTACATCTCCGGCTTGATTCCCTTGCGGACTTCGGCATAAATCTTTGTGGAGAGCGTATCAACGCCCGGTCCCTTGGTGAAGTAGGTGATAACGAAATCATCGAGGGACATCGTAAAGGAGAGCAGAAAGCCCGAAACAACGCCCGGCATGATGTCCGGGAAGATAACTTTCCAGAATGCATACAGCGGAGAGGCACCAAGATCGAGAGCTGCCTCGTACGTCGATTTGTTCGTCTGCTTTAATTTCGGCATAACGCTCAGGATAACGTAAGGAACATTGAACGTAATATGTGCCATCAGAATGGTACCGAATCCAAGCTGAATGCGGCAGATGATAAAGAGCAGCATCAGCGAGATACCCATGACGATCTCACCGTTCAGCATCGGAATATTGGTGATGCCCATGAAAACCGTCCGGCTCTTTTTCGACATGCTGTTGATGCCGATGCACGCAAGCGTTCCAAGCACAGTCGCAATCGCAGAGGCAAGAAGCGCGATGATCAGTGTCGTATACAGCGCATTCATGATCTCTGTATTGGCAAACAGTGAGCGGTACCAGTGCAGGGTAAAGCCGCCCCATTTGGCACGCGTTTTTGAAGCATTAAAGGAGAGCACCACAAGGGTGACAATCGGCGCATACAGAAGAATAAAAATGAGCGCCATGTAAATTTTTTCCAGTTTCTTTCTCAAAATGCCGTTCCCTCCCCGTCTTTATCGTATTTGTTCATCAGAACCATCGACAGGATGATGAAGATCATCAGGACTGTGGAGAGTGCACTTCCGGCATTCCAGTTGTTGGTCTGTTTGAACTCCTGCTCGATGACGTTTCCGATCAGAAGGATCTTGCTTCCGCCGAGCAGGTCGGAAATAACAAAGGTTGTAAGCGCCGGGATGAATACCATGGTAATACCGCTTACGATACCCGGCGTGGTGAGCGGCAGCGTTACTTTCAGAAACGTCTGCACACTGTTTGCTCCGAGGTCCCTTGCTGCGTTGATGACATCACGGTCGATTTTAATCAGAACATTGTAGATCGGCAGAACCATAAACGGCAGGAAATTGTACACCATACCGAGAATGATCGCTCCCGGTGTATTGATGATGGAAATGCCGGGCAGATGGAAAAACGCGAGGATGCTGTTGATGACGCCGTTTTTCTCAAGCAGTGTCTGCCATGCAAGCGTACGGAGCAGAAAATTCATCCACATCGGGAGAATGAAGATCAGCACAATAAAGCTGGTCTGATTGACATTCCGGTTTGCCAGAATCATGGCAAGCGGATAGGCAAGCAAAAGACAGAGTGCGGTGCTAAGAAGCGACAGCCACAGCGCCAGGCCGAGTGCCTTGATGTTTTCCTTCGTCGCAACGTAGGCGAAATTCGAAAGGGTAAAGCCGCCTTCTTCCCCGGTGAACGCATAGTAGAGAATCAGGATCAACGGGATGATGATGAAACCGGCAGCCCAGACGGCATACGGTGCTGCCAGCCATTTCTTTAATTTATTACTCTTCAATGGCTGCCGCCTCCTCATCTTCGGATTCCGGTTTGTTCATAATCTGGATATCGAACGGATCGACGTGAATGCCGACTTCCTGTCCGACCGGGAACAGATCGGTGGAGTGAACGAGAAGTTCGAAGCCGTTGACGGCGACTTCCATCTCGTAGTGGACGCCTTTGAAGATCAGGTGTGTCACACGTCCGCGGATCGTGCCTTCCTCCGGTTTTACGAGGTCGATATCCTCCGGGCGGATCACAACATCGATCGGCTTGTTTTTGCCGAATCCGACATCGACGCACTCGAATTTCGCGCCGAGAATCTCAACAAGACGGTCCTCAATCATAATACCGTCGAGAATGTTGCTGTCGCCGATGAAGTCTGCAACGAATGCGTTCTGCGGCTCATTGTAAATATCCTCCGGTGTACCGATCTGCTGGATATATCCCTGGTTCATGACAACGATCGTGTCGGACATCGTAAGGGCTTCTTCCTGATCGTGGGTAACGTAGACGAAAGTGATGCCAAGCTCGTTTTTCAGGCGGATCAGCTCGTACTGCATATCCTGTCGGAGCTTTAAGTCGAGCGCACCGAGCGGTTCATCAAGAAGCAGAACCTTCGGCTCGTTGACAATTGCGCGCGCAATAGCGATTCGCTGCTGCTGGCCGCCGGAGAGAAGCGCCGGGGAGCGGTTCTCGTATCCCTCGAGGTTGACGAGTTTTAAGGCGTATTTGATTTTGTCGTCGATATATGCTTTGGATTTTCCCTTGATTTTCAGCCCAAAAGCGATGTTTTCCGCAATCGTCATATGCGTGAAAAGAGCATATTTCTGGAACACCGTATTTAACTGGCGTTTGTTCGGCGGAAGCTGGGTGATATCCTGTCCGTTAAATAAAACCTTTCCGGCATCCGGCGTCTCAAAACCGCCGAGAATACGTAAAGTCGTTGTTTTTCCGCAGCCGCTCGGGCCAAGGAGAGTAAGAAATTCGTTTTCACGGATATAAAGATTCAGATCATCCAGAATGGTAACTCCGTCGTACGATTTTGTGATGTTGACCAGATCAAGTAATTTGGTACTCATGTGTAAAATGCTCCTTTCGGGTTGTTTATTTTGGAGCACCGTTTTTCGTGAAAATCACGCGGTGCGGAAATCTAAAAATAAGGCGGTGAACTGATCCAGAGAATGACAGCGGGCGTTTTGCCCGGGTTTTCCAGATAGTGGTTACAGGAGGCGGGGTAGTAAAAGCTCTCGCCTTTTTTCGCCTTATGGCACTCGTCCCCGAGATGAACGAGGACACGGCCGGAAAGTACGTAGCCGAATTCTTCACCTTCGTGCGGCGAATCAATCTCTGTGCAGGCGCCGCTCTGCAGCGTCAGCCGGATTGGCTCCATCCTGTTTTTCTGCGCGTTCGGAATGATCCATGCGATTTCATTGCCCTGCGCTTCGTCGGTTTTTACGAAGTAATCTTCCTCACAGAAGACAACCTGATTGTCCTGTTCCTCCCCGAAAAACGTTTTTAAATCCGTTCCGAGGCACGTCAGTACATCAACGAGTGTGGCAATGGAAGGAGAAGTCACATCGTTTTCGAGCTGGGAGATAAATCCCTTTGACAGCTCGCTACGATCCGCCAGTTCTTCCTGTGTCAGACCCTTGCGCATGCGCAGTTCCCTGATTTTCTTTCCGATTTCCATAAAAAATCCTTTCTGTATCCAAAGTCTTACCGGGATCTCTTTTTGAAACAAGGATTCTCAGAAAATCTCAGTAAAAATAAACAAAAAGTTTAGTAATTCTATACAACCACGGGGAATTATACAGGATATCAATCGTGGTGTCAATAACTTTGTGAATTTTTACCATGATTTTACAGGGAACCTCATATAATGAAGATGAAGCAGACAAAAACCGGCCCCAAAAGCGTGACCGGCTTTTCTGTTTTAAAGATTTATTTGAAAGAAAAACAACAAAGGGGGACTGGAGTTTGACCAGAAAAAGAAGAAACAGGGCGGGATTTTTTCTGGGAATCCTGCTTCTGCTTTTTGGAAGTTTGCCTGCGGCTGCTGCCGAGCAGGAGAGTGAGCCGAATCAGCTGTTTGCAACAGCAGCATGTCTGATGGACGGAGATACCGGTCGTGTGCTCTTTGGAAAACGCGGGACGGATCCGATGGCGATGGCGAGCACGACCAAAATTATGACGTGCATTCTGGCGCTGGAAAACGGAGAGGAAGAGACCGTTGCGACAGCATCTGCCCAGGCGGCAGCGGCACCGAAAGTCCATCTCGGTGTGTACGAGGGCGAGCAGTTTCTGCTTGGCGATCTATTATATTCCCTGATGCTGGAATCACACAACGATGCGGCGGTGATGATCGCAGAGACCATCGGCGGAAGCATAGAGGGTTTTGCCGCGCTTATGAACGAAAAAGCCGCTGCAATCGGCTGTACGGATACACATTTTGTGACCCCAAACGGTCTTGATGCTTCCGATGCAGGCGGGGACCACCATACGACCGCGGCTGATCTGGCGCGGATCATGCGCTACTGTATTAAAACTTCACCGAAAGCCACCGAATTTCTTGCCGTGACGCAGACGAGATCCTACACGTTCTGGGATCTCGAAAAGAAAAATATGTTCAACTGCTACAACCACAATGCCCTGCTGGATCAGATGGAGGGAGCCATTTCCGGAAAAACCGGTTTTACGGCAAAAGCGGGATATTGCTACACGGGAGCACTGGAACGGGACGGGAAGTGCCTGATTGTAACACTGCTTGCATGCGGCTGGCCCAATCACAAAAATTACAAATGGGCGGATGCCGCAAAACTTTTAAATTACGGGCTGGAATCGTATACGTACCGGGATGTGCTGGACCACAGCTGGAAGCCGGGACGGATAGAAGTAACAGACGGTGTTTATGACGGCCTGCTGCAGACGAAGAGCAGCGCCAGTCTTAGCCTTGTAAGCCCGGCGCTTGACCCGGCGCGGTCGCTTCCTGTTCTCTTAAAAGAGACAGAAATACCGAAAAAAGATATTTTTTTACCGGAGTTCATCGAAGCCCCGGTAAAGAAAGGAGAAAAGGTCGGTTCGGTGACGTACTCGATGGATGGAATACTTCTCGCGGAATATCCCGTCTACGCCGCCGAAACGATTGAAAAAATTGATTATAGATGGTGCATGGAACAGGTCGCAGAGCGCCTTTTCTGTCACGCTTCGGTATGAGTCACCTTTGCAAGAGTTTCCTTCGAAAGAATTTTCCGGATATTGCAGAGGAACAGCGTAACGGCAGTGACAACAGAGCATACATCTGCGATCGGTTCCGCATAGTAAACGCCCATAACGCCGAAGAAATGCGGCAGAATGAGTGCAAGCGGGATCAGAAGAATGACTTTCCGGAGCAGTGCGATAAAAAGAGAAATCTTCGCCTGGCCAAGACCGAGGAAGGAACTCTGTACACCGCTCTGCAGACCGAAAATTGCCATGCCGGCAATGTAGACCGGAAGCACTTTTACCACAATAGCAATCAGCTCCGGATCTGTGGTGAAAAGGCCGGCAAAAAGAGCCGGGCGGAGCATCGCGAACACAACGTAGACGAAAGCAGCGGTAAACGTGATGGCGATCATGCGCCGGATCGTCTGGCGGACGCGGTCAAACTGGCCGGCACCAAAATTGTAGCTGATGATCGGCTGCACACCGTTTGTGAAGCCGTTGACTGGTACGAAAATCAGCTGCAGCACCGACTGGAGAATGGTCATCGAGCCGACATAAAGGTCGCCGCCGTACGTCTGCAGTCCGTGGTTCATGACGATGGTGATGGCACTTTCCGTTGCGGACATGATAAACGGCGAGATGCCGAGCGCCATGACAGAGCCTAAAATAGCAAAATCCGGCTTCATCGTGCGCGGGGAAAGGCGGATGCCTGATTTTTTCGAGGTAAGGAACCGCAGAACCCATGCGGCACTCAATGCCTGGGAGAGAACGGTAGCGAGTGCGGCACCGGAAACACCCATGTGAAGAACGAAGATGAAAACCGGGTCAAGGCCGATGTTGACAACCGCGCCGATGAGGACGGAACACATCGCCGTGCGTGCGTGTCCCTGACAGCTGATAAAGGTATTCAGTCCGACAGATAGTTCAACAAATACAGTTCCGACAAGATAAATCGAAATATACGTGGAAGCATATCCGATCGTGTTGTCACTTGCGCCGAAGAGGTACAGAAGCGGTGTCTGAAAAACAAAGAAAAATGCCATCAGAAAAACAGAGAAAAAGAGCAGCAGGGAAGTAGAACTTCCGAGGATCCTTTCTGCGCGTTCCCGGTTTTTCTGTCCGAGTGCGATTGCAGCAAGAGGGGCGCCGCCTCCGCTTGCAAATCCGGCGAATGCGGAGATGATGGTGATAATCGGAAATGTAACGCCGACACCGGTAAGCGCTAAAGAACCGACATCGGGAATCCGGCCGATATAGATGCGGTCTACAATGTTATAAAGTACATTTACAATCTGTGCGAGGACAGAGGGAAGGGCCAGCTCGAGCATCAGTTTCCCGATTTTTTCGGTGCCGAGGCGGCCGTCTTGCTTGGTCTGCATGGAAAAACCTCCTGCTTTTTTGATGATGAATCGCATATTTTTCTGCGTCCTTTTCGTGGACATTGCTTCTATTATAGCTTTTCAAGAGCAATCCTGCAAGAAAAAAACAGGAAACTTACAGATCCATTGTGAAAGTCTACAGGCTTTTTCCGGAAACGCGAAACAGGGTGTACGGAAAGCAAAAAATATGGTACGCTATAGAATAGCACGAAAGTAGTTTCGTGAAAAATAGAAAACAGTGTAAATAGATGGAGGAAAATCATATGCGAAATCTGTTAGTAGCGCAGTCCGGCGGTCCGACCGCGGCGATCAATGCAACGGTGGCAGGAGTTGTTTCCTGTGCGGTGCTGTCCGGAAAAGTAGATCATATTTATGGTGCAGTAAATGGAATTGAAGGCGTGCTCGCAGAAAAATTTCTTGACCTTGGGAAACAACTGGATTCAGCAGAAAAAATCTCACTTCTGATGCAGACACCGGCGGCAGCGCTTGGTTCCTGCCGTTACAAACTGGGGGACCCGAAAGAGAATACAGAGGATTTTGAAGAGATTCTCCGGATTTTTCGCAGACATGAAATCCGTTATTTTATCTATATCGGCGGAAATGATTCGATGGATACCGTAGACAAGCTGTCAAAATACTGCAAAGAGAACGGCGTGGAGGATGTGTTTGTTGTCGGCGCACCAAAGACGATCGACAACGACCTCGTCGGAACGGATCACTGCCCGGGCTTTGGCTCCGCGGCAAAATATCTGGCAGCAACCTTTGCCGAGCTGGAAAGAGACTGCCACGTCTATGAGAAAAAGGCAGTTACGATCGTGGAGGTTATGGGAAGAAATGCCGGATGGCTGACTGCAGCGTCTGCTCTGTCCCGCGTCAACGGCGGAGAGGGACCGAATTTGATTTATCTCTGCGAGCCGGCTTTTGACACCGAGCAGTTTTTAAAAGATGTGCAGGAAAAACTGGAACAGAAGGACAGCGTTCTGGTTGCAATCAGCGAGGGCATTCACGACAGCGAGGGCCGCTACGTGTCCGAGCAGGTGCAGAGTGATGCACAGGATCAGTTCGGCCACAGCTACATCGCAGGTTCCGCCAAGGTACTTGAGGAGCTGGTGCGTGACCGCATCGGCTGTAAGGTAAGATCCATTGAGCTGAATCTGATGCAGCGGTGCGCGGCCCATCTTGCGAGTGCGACCGATCTTGAAGAGTCCCGTATGCTCGGCATGAAAGCCTGCCAGTGCGCACTCGAAAAGCAGGGAGGCCAGATGGCATCGATCCGGAGAATCTCTGCCGATCCTTACCGCGTGGAGTACACATCCGTTCCGGTATCGGAAGTGGCAAACAAAGAAAAGAAAGTACCGCTTTCCTGGATCACAGAGGATGGACACGATGTGACAGAGGAGATGATGGCGTATCTCCGCCCGCTGATCCTCGGCGAACCGGCCATGCAGTACGAGAATGGAATTCCGGTTCACATTGAACTGTATTAAGCAGAATAAAACCGTGTAAGAAAAGCTGCCGATGGGCGGCTTTTTTTATGCGGTGCGGAAAAAGACAGAATTTTTTGGAAAAGAACGGGTCGGGAAAAATTAAGTTTGACCTTCCATTTATAATAGGAAAAATCTGAAATTTTTCTGTCTGTTTTCTGTCAAAAAGGTGAGAAAAAGTATTGAAAAAAAACGAAAAAACAGATATGATAGACTTGTATAAAATTTGTTTAAAATTTTATAATGAAAATAGAAAGATGGAGGTTTGAAGAATGAGTAACACAGCACAAAGTTTAGCGAGCACAAGAATCGCCTCTTTGCTGGATGAAAACAGCTTTGTGGAAATCGGCGGACAGATCACTGCCAGAAGCACAGATTTCAACATGGCCGGCATGGAGACACCATCCGATGGTGTAATTACTGGTTACGGTGTGATCAACGGCAGCCTGGTATACGTATACAGCCAGGATGCGTCTGTGATGGGCGGTACCATCGGCGAAATGCATGCAAAAAAAATCGCGAGACTGTATGAGTTTGCACAGAAAACAGGTGCTCCGGTTATCGGACTGGTAGACTGTGCCGGTATGCGTCTGCAGGAGGCAACGGATGCTCTGAACGGTTTCGGCGAAATCTATATGGCGCAGGCAATGGCATCCGGAGTGATTCCGCAGATCACTGCAGTATTTGGTACCTGCGGCGGCGGTATGGCTCTTATCCCGGCTATGACAGACTTCACATTCATGGAGTCCAAAAACGGAAAACTTTTCGTAAACTCCCCGAACGCACTGGACGGAAACCACGTATCCAAATGTGATACCGCATCCGCAGATTTCCAGGGCGAAGAAGCAGGTCTTGTTGACTTTGCTGGAACCGAGGAAGAAATCCTCGGACAGATCAGAAACCTGGTATCCATGCTTCCGGCAAACAACGAGGACGAAGCATACACCGAGTGCGAGGATGATCTGAACCGTGCATGTGCAGACCTTGCAAACTGCGCAGGCGATACCGGAATCCTTCTTTCCCAGCTCAGCGACAACGGCATCTATTTTGAGACCAAAGCCGCTTACGGAAAAGATGTTGTAACCGCATTCATCCAGTTAAACGGAGCAACCGTAGGAGCAGTTGCAAACCGCTCTGAAATCTACGGCGAGGACGGAACGGTAAAAGAGAAAATGGATGGAACCTTAAGTGCAAGAGGAGCTAAAAAAGCAGCAGATTTCGTAAACTTCTGCGATGCTTTCTGCATCCCGGTACTTACCATCACAAACGTAACCGGATTCAAGGCAACCAAATGCTCTGAGAGAACCATGGCTAAGAACGCAGCAGCCCTGACCGCGGCTTTCGCAAACGCAACCGTTCCGAAAGTAAATGTTGTTGTCGGCAAAGCATACGGAAGCGCATACGTTGTCATGAACAGCAAATCCATCGGAGCAGATATGGTATTTGCATGGCCGAACGCAGAAATCGGAATGATGGATGCAAAATCTGCAGCAAAGATCATGTACGAAGGATCTGATGCTGCTACCATCAACGAAAAAGCAGCAGAGTATGCAACACTTCAGAACAATGTAACTTCCGCAGCCAGAAGAGGCTATGTGGACACCATCATCGAGCCGGAAGACACCAGAAAATATGTCATCGGCGCATTCGAGATGCTGTATACCAAGAGAGAAGACAGACCGGACAGAAAACACGGAACAGTCTAAGGAAGGTGGCATACGATGAGAAAGAACTGGAAAAAATTAGTAAGTCTCGTCCTTACCGCAGCCTGCACCATGGTTGTGACCGTTGCGCCTGTTTTTGCAGATGCGGCATCTACACCGGCTTATTCACCGGTTGAGGCATCTACTGTAGATTCCCTGCTCTCCTCCAGCGTTCAGTGGGTAGGACAGAGCCTGATGACCTACAGCGATGACGATCTCGCAAACATGGAAGTTTCCGACCAGCAGTTCTATGCAAGAGCAGCTGAGGCATGGGAAGAAGCAAAAGCAGATCTCGGAGAGGTGGTAAGCCTTGAAGATGGAACGCTTGAAGTAGACGGAGACTTTGTAACCTGCACAATCCCGGGTGAGTTCGAGAAGAACCCTGGTATTGTCCGTGTATTCTGGAACATCAGCACCGGAACACCGGTTCCGACCGACCTTACCATCACCGTTGAGGAGTCGAAAGGCGTTCTGATCGGCCAGGCCGGCATGAACACCATCACCGGAATCGGCACCGTATTCGTTATGCTGATTTTCCTGATTTTCGTTATTTCTTCATTTGATTTCATTTTCGGAAGCAAAAAGAAGAAAAAAGCACCGGCAGCTCCTGTACAGGAAGCACCGAAAGCTGTTGCAGCACCGGTTGTTGAAGAGACAGCACCGGAAGCAGACGATATGGAACTGCAGGCTGTTATCACAGCTGCAATTGCCATGTATGAAGAGGATATGGCTTCTGCATCCGGAGATGCCTATGTTGCACGTCCGATCCGCAGAAAAGGCAAAAGAGCTTAAGGAGGAAATTTTCAATGAAAAACTACACCATTACCGTAAACGGAAATGTATATAACGTAACTGTAGAAGAAGGAACCACAGCAGGCGCAGCTCCTGTAGTCAGCGCAGCAAAAGCAGCACCGGCTCCGAAGGCAGCACCGGCAGCAGCACCGAAAGCAGCAGCACCGGCAGGCGCAGCAGGCAGCGTAGAGGTTACTGCTTCTGTACCTGGTAAAATCTGCAAAATCGAAGCAAACGTAGGCGCAGCTGTAAAAGCAGGAGATACTGTTCTTGTACTGGAAGCCATGAAGATGGAAATCCCGGTTGTAGCACCGCAGGACGGCACAGTAGCCAGCGTAAACGTAGCAGTAGGCGATGCAGTAGAATCCGGTGACGTTCTTGCAACCATGAACTAATGCCCGTTGTAAGAAAAAACCGGAGGTGAAAAAATGATTACTGAAACTTTAAACAACCTGCTTCACCAGACGGCGTTTTTTAATCTGGACTGGGGCAATTACGTTATGATCGCAGTGGCATGCTTCTTCCTGTATCTTGCGATTAAGCATGAATTTGAGCCGCTGCTTCTTGTACCGATCGCATTCGGTATGCTGCTTGTAAACATTTACCCGGACATCATGGCTGAGCCTTATACCGACGTACAGGGTCTTGAACATGCGGGCGGTCTGTTCTACTATTTCTTTACTCTGGACGAGTGGAGTATCCTTCCATCCCTGATCTTCATGGGTGTAGGTGCGATGACAGACTTCGGTCCGCTGATTGCAAACCCGATCAGCTTCATCATGGGAGCTGCAGCACAGCTTGGTATCTATCTGGCGTACTTTTTCGCTATTTTCATGGGATTCAACGGAAGAGAGGCAGCTGCTATCTCCATCATCGGTGGTGCCGACGGCCCGACTTCTATCTTCCTTCTGAACAAGCTCGGACAGCAGCACCTGATGGGACCGATCGCCGTAGCAGCATATTCCTATATGTCACTGGTGCCGATCATCCAGCCGCCGGTCATGAAGCTTCTGACTACAGAAAAAGAGCGTAAAATCAAAATGGAGCAGCTTCGTTCCGTATCCAAACTCGAGAAGATCCTGTTCCCGATTGTTATCACCATCGTTGTCTGCATGATCCTTCCATCTACCGCTCCGCTGGTAGGTATGTTGATGCTTGGTAACCTGTTCCGTGAGTGCGGCGTTGTAAAACAGCTGCAGGAGACAGCTTCCAACGCTATGATGTACATCGTTGTTATCCTTCTTGGTACTTCCGTTGGTGCATCCACAAGTGCTGAGGCATTCTTAAATGTCAGCACCTTAAAGATCGTTGCCCTGGGTCTGATCGCATTCGTATTCGGTACCGCAGGCGGCGTAATCTTAGGAAAGATCCTTTGCAAAGCAACACACGGAAGAATCAACCCGCTGATTGGTTCGGCAGGTGTATCTGCGGTTCCGATGGCAGCCCGTGTATCCCAGAAGGTCGGTGCTGAGGCAGATCCGACCAACTTCCTGCTGATGCATGCGATGGGACCGAACGTAGCCGGTGTTATCGGTACAGCAGTAGCGGCCGGTACCTTCATGGCGATCTTTGGTGTATAACTTCTTGAGACAAACACAAGTGAAAAACACTTCATTTAGGAGGATAGAAATGGCAGTAGAAAAGAAACCTGTCAAGATTATGGAAACTGTTCTGCGTGACGCACATCAGTCCCTGATCGCGACCAGAATGACAACAGAACAGATGCTTCCGATCATTGATAAAATGGATAAAATCGGATATCACGCAGTAGAGTGCTGGGGTGGCGCAACCTTTGATGCTTCCTTACGTTTCCTGCATGAAGATCCATGGATGAGACTGAGAAAACTCCGTGACGGATTTAAAAACACCAAACTGCAGATGCTGTTCCGTGGACAGAATATCCTGGGATATCGTCCATACGCAGACGACGTAGTAGAGTATTTTGTACAGAAATCCATTGCAAACGGAATCGATATCATCCGTATTTTTGACTGTATGAACGATCTGCGCAACCTGCAGACCGCTGTCAGCGCAGCAAACAAAGAAAAGGGCCACGCACAGGTAGCACTTTCCTATACCTTAGGAGATGCTTACACCCTGGAGTACTGGACCACCATGGCAAAGAGAATCGAGGAGATGGGTGCAGATTCCATCTGTATCAAAGGTATGGCCGGTCTGCTCGTTCCGTACAAGGCAACTGAGCTGGTAACTGCTCTGAAAGAAGCAACTGACCTTCCGATCCAGTTGCACACCCACTATACTTCCGGTGTTGCATCTATGACTTACCTGAAAGCAGTAGAGGCTGGTGTTGATATCATCGATACCGCAATGTCTCCATTCGCTATGGGTACTTCACAGCCGGCAACTGAGGTTATGGTTGAGACCTTCAAAGGTACTCCGTACGATACCGGTCTGGATCAGAACAAACTGGCTGAGATCGCAGATTACTTCCGTCCGATGAGAGACGAAGCTCTCGATACTGGCCTCTTAAATCCGAAGAACCTTGGCGTAAACATCAAGACGCTTCTGTATCAGGTACCGGGCGGTATGCTCTCCAACCTGACAAGCCAGTTAAAAGAGCAGCACGCAGAGGACAAATACTACGACGTACTCGAAGAAGTACCGCGCGTAAGAAAAGACCTCGGCGAGTGCCCGCTGGTTACTCCGTCTTCCCAGATCGTTGGTACCCAGGCGGTATTCAATGTCCTGATGGGCGAGCGTTACAAGATGGTAACAAAAGAGACAAAAGACGTTCTTGCCGGAAAATACGGTGCTACTGTAAAACCGTTCAATCCGGAAGTACAGAAGAAATGCATCGGCGATACCGAGCCGATCACCTGCCGTTACGCAGACCTGCTTGAGCCGGAGCTTCCAAAACTGGAGAAAGAGATCGAGCAGTGGAAACAGCAGGATGAAGACGTATTAACTTACGCTCTGTTCCCGCAGGTAGCTGTAGACTTTTTCAAATATCGTGAAGCACAGCAGACAAAAGTAGATCCGGCAGCCGCTGACAAAAAAGACGGCGCATATCCGGTCTAAATAAGAGCTGAGTAAAAAGGACCAGCCGGTATTCCGTGTTCCCTGTAAAAAGGGAATGCAGAACACCGGCTTTTCTTTTCAGCTTTTCAGCCATTGCGCCAGTAATTTATTCGTGTTATAATTCAAAAGATCGAGGTGTGTCCGAAAAAGAATCAGGATGCCCCCAAAAGAAGAAATGTGGATGCCGAACGGCATTTGCAGATCGGAAAAACAAATCAGGAAGAAAATAACATGAAAAAAGAAAAAGAACAGTCTTCTTCAGAAGAGCAGAAGGCAGCGAACGAGAATCTCCTCATTCGTCTGAATCAAAATTACGGAAAGCTGAGCAAAGGACAGAAGAGGCTGGCAGATTTTATTACGGCGCATTATGACCAGGCCGTATCGATGACGGCAGCGCGCCTGGGACAGCAGGTCGGCGTCAGCGAATCGACAACGGTTCGCTTTGCGATGCAGCTTGGTTACGCGGGATATCCGGAGTTCCAGCGCGCACTGGAGGAGATGGTGATGAACCGTCTGAATTCGGTGCAGCGGATGCAGTTTACGTATGGCCGCGTGCCGCAGGGAGAAATTCTGGAGACTGTCCTGCAGTCGGATATTGAAAAAATCAAGATGACGCTGGAGGAAGTGGACCGGAGCGCCTTTGAGCGCGCTGCGGATACGATTCTTTCCGCGCGGACAATTTACATTGTCGGCATTCGGAGCTGCGCGCCGCTTGCGAGCTTTCTGGCGTTCTATCTCCATATGATTTTCCCGGATGTGCGCCAGGTACAGACAAACAGTTCCAGCGAGATTTTCGAGCAGATGATTCGCATCACGGAGGATGATGTGGTGATCGGCATCAGCTTCCCGCGGTATTCGATGCGTACGATGAAGGCACTGGAATTTGCGAACAGCCGCAAAGCGAAGGTGATTACGATCACAGACAGTGTGCATTCACCGATGAATGTTTATGCAGCCTGTACGCTGATTGCCAAGAGCGATATGGCATCGATCGTCGATTCTCTGGTGGCCCCTTTGAGTGTAATCAATGCGCTTGTCGTGGCGCTCTGCATGAAACGCCAGGCGGATGTGAAAAAGACACTTGAGAGCATGGAAAAACTGTGGGATGAGTACCAGGTTTACAGCAACGATGAAATCAACGGGCTGGATGATGCACGTCCCATGGGCGGAAAAAAGGCAGCCCTGCCGGTAAAGGAGAAAGCATGAGAAAAGCAGCAGTAATCGGCGGAGGCGCCGCCGGAATGATGACCGCCGTGCTTGCCGCCGGCGAAAAGACAGAGATTCATCTCTATGAAAAAAATGAAAAGCTGGGAAAGAAGCTGTTTATCACAGGAAAGGGCCGCTGCAATGTGACAAACGACTGCCCGACAGAAGAGTTCTTCACGAATGTGGTGACAAACCCGAAATTTCTGTACAGCTCCGCCTACAGCTTTGACAGCGCCCAGGTACAGGAGTTTTTCGAAGCGGCAGGTGTCCGCTTAAAAGTGGAGCGCGGAAACCGTGTCTTCCCGGAGTCAGATCACTCCTCGGATATTATCCGCGCGCTGGAGACGGAACTGAAACGGAAAAATGTGCAGGTGCATAAGAATACAAAAGTAAAAGAGCTTCTTTTCGAAGGAGACCGCGTGAAAGGAATCCGCCTGGAAAACGGGAAAGAGCTTTTTTACGATGATGTCGTTGTCGCAACCGGCGGTATGTCGTACCAGACGACGGGGTCGGATGGAGACGGCTACCGTTTTGCAGAAGAGGCAGGACTTGCCGTTACGCCGCTCCGCCCGGCGCTGGTGCCGCTGGAAACAGAGGAAGCGTACATCCGTGAGCTGCAGGGACTCTCCCTGAAAAATGTGACGATGACGATTAAAAACGGCAAAAAGACGCTGTTCGATGGATTCGGCGAGATGCTGTTTACACATTTCGGCATTTCCGGCCCGCTGGGGCTTTCTGCGAGCTCCTACATCGGAAAAGCACTGGAACAGCAGCCGCTGAAAGGATATCTGAACCTGAAGCCGGCACTCACGGAAGAACAGCTGGATGCGCGGATCCTGCGTGAATTTGAGGAAAACCGGAACAAACAGTTCCGCAACGTGATCAACAGTCTGTTCCCGGCGAAACTGCTTCCGGTGATGCTCTCTCTTGGCGGGATCGACCCGTACAAACAGGTCAATGCCGTATCGAAAGCGGAGCGTCAGCACTTTGAAGAGCTGATCACGCATTTCCCGTTTACCGTAACCGGAACACGGGGCTTCCGTGAAGCAATTATTACACAGGGTGGTGTTTCCGTGAAAGAGATCCGTCCGGGCACGATGGAGGCAAAGAAAAAAGAAGGTCTGTACTTCGTAGGAGAAGTGCTCGATCTCGATGCACTGACCGGCGGCTTCAATCTGCAGATTGCCTGGGCAAGTGCCCACGCTGCAGCCGAAGAGATCCGGGCAAAGGCAGAACAGGAATAAAATATGGATCACAGATTTTAGAATTTTCAGGAGGAAGAGAGAAGATGAGTTTTAATCTTGCAATTGACGGACCGGCAGGCGCTGGCAAAAGTACAATCGCAAAACGTGTGGCAAAGGAGCTTTCGTTTGTCTACGTTGATACAGGAGCAATGTACCGTGCCATGGGCATCTATTTTTCAGATCTTGGCATTGCACCGGAAGAGCAGGAAAAAATTGAGGCAGCCTGCAAAGATGTGAAAATTTCCATTTCCTACGAAAACGGAGAGCAGCAGGTTTATTTGAACGGCGTCAATGTCACCGGAAAACTGCGCACCGAGGAGGCTGGAAAGATGGCATCCGCGACAAGCGCCTATCTGGAAGTACGGAAAAAACTCGTGGAGCTGCAGCAGGAGATGGCGGAGAATACGGATCTTGTGATGGACGGCCGCGATATCGGAACTGCCGTTCTGCCGAACGCACCGCTGAAAGTCTATCTGACAGCAAGTGCCCATGTCCGCGCACTGCGCCGCTGGAAAGAGCTGACCGAAAAGGGACAGACAGCCGATCTTGCGAAAATCGAGGAAGATATCAATGAGCGTGATTATCAGGACATGCACAGAGAGCATTCCCCGCTGGTACAGGCAGAAGACGCCGTACTCGTTGACAGCTCTGAAATGACGATCGATGAGGTTGTGGAAAAGATCTTAAGCCTTGCCCGCGAGCGCATGTAAACGCAGCAGAGAAAAGAGGAGAAGAAAAACAGATGGAAGTAACTGTTGCAAAAAGTGCAGGCTTCTGCTTCGGCGTCAAACGGGCGGTCGATACGGTATACCGTGAAATTGAGAGCGGTGAAAAGCCGGTCTACACCTTCGGGCCGATTATCCACAACGAACAGGTTGTGGAGGATCTCGAAAACCGCGGCGTGCAGGTGATCCATTCGGAGGATGAACTAGAGAAGCTTTCCGGCGGAACCGTTGTGATCCGGTCGCATGGCGTGTCGCGGGATGTCTGTGAAAAGATTGAAGCGCGCGGCATGAAGATCGTAGATGCGACGTGCCCGTTTGTCAAGAAGATCCACCGGATTGTGGACGAGGAGGGCAGAAAAGGCCGCCACGTCGTCATCATCGGAAGCGCGGATCATCCGGAGGTGCAGGGCATCATGGGATGGACGAGCGGCCCGGTTACCGTGATCCATACCGCCGAAGAGGCGGAAAGTTTTGTGCCCGAAAATGGAAAACCAATATCTATTGTGGCACAGACGACATTTAATTACAACAAATTTAAAGATTTAGTTGAAATTTTTTTGAAAAAGAGTTATGATAGTACTGTTTTAAAGACTATCTGCAACGCTACCGAGGAAAGACAGACGGAAGCGAGAGCAATTGCCAGGAAGGTTGATGCCATGTTTGTCGTGGGAGGCAGACATAGTTCAAACACGCAAAAGCTGTATGAGATATGTAAAGAAGAATGTAAAAATACTTACTTTATAGAGACACTCGTTGATTTGGAATCTAAGCCTTTTCAATCATTTGGTCGCGTAGGTATTACAGCTGGGGCATCCACCCCGAATAAAATAATTGAGGAGGTTCAAAAAATGTCAGAAATGAGTTTTGAACAAATGCTGGATGAATCATTTAAAACAATCAGAAACGGAGAAGTCGTTGAGGGTACTGTAATCGATGTCAAAGACGATCAGATTATCCTGAATATCGGATACAAAGCCGATGGTATTCTTACCAAAAACGAATATTCCAACGATTCTTCCATCGATCTTCACACCGTTGCACAGCCAGGTGACAAAATGGAAGTCAAAGTTCTGAAAGTAAATGATGGAGAGGGACAGGTCCTTCTTACTTACAAGAGACTTGCTGCTGAAAAAGGCAACAAGAGACTCGAGGAAGCATTCGAGAATCATGAAGTTCTGAAAGCGAAAGTAACACAGGTACTGAACGGAGGATTATCCGTAGTTGTTGAGGAGACCAGAGTATTCATTCCGGCCAGCCTTGTATCTGATGTATATGAAAAAGATCTGTCTAAATATGCAGATCAGGAAATTGAATTCGTTATTACCGAGTTCAACCCGAGAAGAAGACGCATCATCGGTGACCGCAAACAGCTCATCGTTGCTGAGAAGAAGAAACTGCAGGAAGAACTGTTCGCACGCATCGCAGTTGGCGATGTTGTAGAGGGGACTGTTAAGAATGTTACCGATTTCGGCGCATTCATCGATCTGGGCGGAGCTGACGGACTGCTTCACATCTCTGAGATGTCCTGGGGCCGCGTAGAGAACCCGAAAAAAGTATTCAAAGTTGGTGAGACTGTAAAAGTTCTGATCAAAGACATCAACGGCGACAAGATCGCTCTTTCCTTAAAATTCCCGGAAGAGAATCCGTGGCTGAACGCTGCTGACAAATACGCTGTAGGCAACGTAGTAGAAGGCCGTGTTGCCCGTATGACTGACTTTGGTGCATTCGTTGAGCTTGAGCCGGGCGTAGATGCTCTGCTTCATGTTTCCCAGATCTCCAGAGAGCACGTTGAGAAACCGTCTGATGCACTGAAAATCGGACAGGAAATCACTGCAAAAGTAGTTGATTTCAACGAGGAGGACAAAAAAATCTCTCTGAGTATGAAAGCTCTGGAAAACGAAGAGCCAGTAGAAGAGTAAGAATAATTTAACTTGCAGGTGCTGCAGTTGGATGATTAGAATGCCGCAGACAACCGGGTTTCCTGAACAGACAGGAAACCTGTTGCCTGCGGTATTTTCTTATCATCCTGTTTTTGGCACCGGAAAAGAAAAAGGGGATGAAAGTTTATGTGGGAGATGAAGATTCTGGGTGTGGATCTGTACCACGTTCTGGCATGGTTCTGGCTGTACAGCTTCTGCGGATGGATCTGGGAGAGTTCCTATGTATCGATCCGGCAGAAAAAACTGGTCAACCGCGGTTTTGTCAATGGTCCGCTGCTGACGCTGTACGGCACCGGCGCTGTTATGGTATACCTGATCCTGCGCCCGTTTGAAGCGAACGTCTGGGCACTGTATTTCGGAGGTGTCATTGTAGCGACGGTTCTGGAATATGTAACCGGCGTGCTGATGGAGACCATTTTTCATGCGCACTGGTGGGACTACAGCAATCAGAAGTTTAATTTTCAGGGAAAGATCTGCCTCAGCAGTTCGATTGCCTGGGGATTCTTTACACTGGGGCTGTTCTATATTCTGCAGCCGATTGCCGTGAAAGTAGTGAATCTTGTTTCGGATACTACAGGAGAAATCATTGTTTCCGTTGTTACCGTCTGCTATCTGGTAGATTTTGGGTTTTCCGCAGCCGCAGCATTCCAACTGGGACAGAAGATGCGCAGTCTGGAGAAAACGTGGGGAGAATTTCTGGAATATCTGCAGAAATCCCGATTTAACCAGCTTGCCGAGGAGATGAGTGCGAAAATACAGCAGTATCGTGCAGAGTACTCCAGAGATAAGATGAAAGAATATCTGGCCGAGAAGCGCCAGACACTGTCTGAGGCAATGGAGCAGATGCAGAAGCTGGAGAAGGAGCGGAAAGAAACCGAGGGAAGAAGAAATCCGCTTTCCGAGTCGAAGAACCGCCTGATGGAGTTCGGAGCAGAGCAGAAGGAACGCCTGACCGGGTTCGGAGCAGAACAGAAAGAGCGCCTGGCCGAGTTTGGAGCGGAACAGAAAGAACGTCTGACCGAATTTGGAGCAGAGCAGAAAGAACGGTTTGCGGCGCTTGGATTTGATGTGCGCAGCGATAAGATGCCGGATCTTAAAGAGCTGCTGGAGCGCTTTGACCAGATGACAAAACCGCAGCTTCCGACCAACTGGCTGATGCGCCTGACAACGAAACGTTATCTGCGCGCCTATCCGCATCTGCAGGGAACGCATCATGCTTTTCTGAAAAAGGAAGAAAAAAAGGCAGAAGAGAAAGAAGAGAAAAAATAAAGGACTGCCTGGAAAGGACAGTCCCGGAAAAACGGCCGTGCATGCAAAAACGTGTACGGCTGTTTTATTTTCTGGTTTTGCTATCGCCTTTGAAAAAGAGCTGAAGCTCGGAGCAGAGATACTCTTTCAGGAGATCTTCCTGCGAAAGAAAGGCATCGGACCACTCAAAATAGTAAGGGCGGCTTTTGAAATCCTCGCGGAAGGCCGGGGTGAAAAACTCTTTCTGCTGCGGAAGAAATGTACCGGTCCGCCGCTGATAGCAGTTGGCAGCCTTTGCTTTCTGACGGTGTTCCGGATCGACAAACGCGCCAACGCTCTTGTGAACAGCCTGATCCTCCAGCGGAAGATAATAGTAATTCTTATAGTCCGGGAAGAAATATTTCAGCTCCGCCGTATGCGTCTGCAGGGAGAGAGAAACCCGTGAACCAAAGGCTGTAAGAGAACCATCCGCGCAGACACGGGAGAGGAAAACCGGAACTTCCCGCTCGGGCTGCAGTGAAACTTCCAGTGTCTGTCCGGTAAAACGACACGACTGGACAGAAAAATCGCCGTGAAACAGGCCAGGAAGCGCGAGCAGTTCCAGAACAGAACCCATGCCGAGGACATCCTCATAATTGTGAAGAAACAGGAGTTCCAGCTTCTTTTCATCCAGTGTCTGGAGATAGTCGTGGTAAACAGAAATCAACTGCTTTCCGTCAAGCTGATCCTTCCGTGGGAATGAGAGATACTGTTCCACATTTTTCTGTTTCATTGAAGAAAGTCCCAGGATTGACTGAAACGGGCGGAGTACCTGGTAAAGATCCAGGGATGCGATTGACGAAAGCGGATCTTCCATCTGATAAAACAGTGCTTTGTGTGTGAGGTAAGGAAGATCAAATGTCGTTCCATTAAAATGCACCAGCCGCTTCACGTCGGAAAGAAACGTGAAAAAAGAGACAAGCATCTCTTTTTCTTCGGTCGGTCGATCAAGAAACCACTGGCGCAGTGTGAAAGTATCCGCGGCCGGGTCAAAGAACAGCGCACCAATCAGATAGAGATGCGAGGTACGCCAGGAAAGGCCGGTCGTCTCAATATCGAAAAAGACATCGCCGTTTCTCAGATACATCTGAAGAGCGGCAGAGAGAGCAGCGGGGGTAGAATCTATGATCTGCATAAGGTTTTTTGTCTCCTTTGAAAAACTTTTTTTGGATCTAAAGATATTATAAGACGAAAAAATCTGACATGCAAGAAAGACAGCGACTAATCGTTGCGTGATGAGAAAAGTTCTGCTATAATAGAATGTGCGTTCGCTTTCAAAAAAAGAAAACGGCGCTTTGGAGGAAAAACATGATTGCATTTATCAAAGGAACCGTAGATTCTCTTTCGGAAGGAAAAATGATTCTCGAAAGCCATGAAATCGGCTATGAGCTGAATATTCCAGCGAGTATGTTCGACGCAGGCATCCGGGAGGGAGAAGAGTTAAAGATATATACCCATATGAGTGTGCGGGAAGACGGAATTTCCCTGTTCGGCTTTCTGTCCCGCGAAGATCTTGAAATATACCGTATGCTGATCGGCGTAAGCGGCATCGGACCAAAAGCGGCGCTTGCGGTGCTGTCCACGCTTACGGCAGACAATCTGCGCTTTGCCGTCCTCTCGGAGGATGTCCAGGCGATTGCCAAAACACCGGGCATCGGAAAGAAGACCGCGCAGAAGCTGATTCTGGAATTAAAAGACAAATTCGACCTGCAGGAAGCGTTCGAGCAGAAGCTGGCAGGAAATCAGGCGGCTGCGGCGGTACGGCAGGCAGGCGAACCGGATACTTTCCAGGATGCGGTACAGGCGCTGAATGCGCTTGGCTACTCCGGAACGGAAGCACTGCAGGCAGTAAAGAAAGTCGAAATCACCGAAGGCATGGACAGCGAGGCTGTGCTGAAAGCGGCATTGAAGCATATGTTTTAGCAGATGGTCCTAAATTGTGGAAGAAGGAAACCTTAAAACGATGGAAAGAAGAATTATCACAACTGACGTTCTCGAGGAGGACGTGAAAATCGAAGGTTCGCTCCGTCCCCAGCACCTGGACGATTACATCGGACAGGAAAAGACGAAAAAGAACCTGAAAGTATATATTGAAGCAGCAAAACAGCGAGGTGATGTTCTCGATCATGTGCTGTTTTACGGTCCTCCGGGACTTGGAAAAACAACGCTGGCGGGCATCATTGCAAATGAGATGGGAACCCATATGAAGGTAACGAGCGGCCCGGCGATCGAAAAACCGGGTGAGATGGCAGCGATCCTCAACAATCTGCAGGAGGGCGACGTCCTGTTTGTTGATGAGATCCACCGCCTGAACCGCCAGGTCGAGGAGGTTCTTTACCCGGCGATGGAGGATTTTGCGATTGATATCATGATCGGAAAAGGCTCTTCGGCGCGCTCGATCCGCCTGGATCTGCCGAAGTTTACGCTGGTCGGAGCAACAACGCGGGCAGGCCTTTTGACTGCTCCGCTCCGCGACCGGTTCGGTGTCATCCACCATCTGGAGTTTTACACGGAGGAAGAATTGGCCAACATTATCCTGCACTCCTCAAAAGTACTGAATGTGGAGGTGGATCCACAGGGAGCGCTTGAGATGGCGCGCCGTTCCAGGGGAACACCGCGTCTGGCAAACCGGATTTTAAAGCGTGTCCGCGACTTTGCCCAGGTGAAATACGATGGAAGAATCACAAAAGAGGTCGCATCATTTGCCCTCGATCTGCTGGAAGTAGACCGTTACGGACTGGATCAGACTGACCGTCTGCTTCTTACCACCATTATGGAAAAGTTCCAGGGCGGTCCGGTGGGACTCGATACCCTGGCAGCATCGATTGGAGAAGATGCCGGCACCATCGAGGATGTCTACGAGCCGTTCCTGATCAAATCCGGATTTATCAACCGCACTCCGCGTGGAAGAGTGGCAACGGAATTTGCCTGGCACCACCTGGGGCTGGAGGCACCGCGTAAGATCGAAGAGTAAAAGCCCTGAATCTTTCATTTTCTGTCGCTTTTTGCAGAAAAAGGTTGTTTTTCTTCCTTTTTCGGTATATGATAGGTTATATTAGCCGGGAGTTTGGTCCGGTTAAATTCAGTGGAGGAAAAGCAAAAGAATGGCTGTAAAAAATACAACACAGGTTTTAATAGATGGAAAAATTATCACACTGGGAGGCTATGAGAGCCCGGAATATCTGCAGAAAGTAGCTGCTTATCTGAATCAGAAGATCAGCGAACTTTCCCAGTCAGCCGGATACAACCGCCTGTCGGTGGATACGAAGCACACACTGCTTGCACTGAACATTGCAGACGACTATTTCAAAGCAAAAAGCCAGGTAGATACCCTCGAAGAGGATATGGAAGCCAAAGACCGGGAAACCTACGATATGAAGCACGATCTGATCGCAGCGGAAATCCAGGCCGGCGATCTGAAAAAAGAGCTGGAAGAGAAACGAATCGAGCTGGAACATGTACGCGGCGAGATGGAAGAACTGCAGCGGCAGCTTGATAAGGCAAATAAGGATCTGGAAGATTTATTAAAAGCGTAAAAGAAGGAAAAACGGGGGATTGCGGAACAGGTAATCGCCCGTTTTTAGGAGATAAAGATGAAGACAGAATTATTAGCACCAGCCGGTTCGATGGAAGCGTTAAAAGCAGCGGTTTCCGCCGGTGCGGATGCCGTCTATCTCGGCGGAGCCGCATTCGGCGCAAGAGCGTATGCAAAAAATCTGGATGAGCAGGAGATTCTCTCAGCCATCGATTACGTCCATCTGCGGAAACGGAAACTGTATCTGACGGTCAACACCCTCTTAAAAGAGGAGGAACTGGAAGAGAAACTGTATCCGTATCTGCGTCCGTACTATGAGCAGGGACTGGATGCCGTGATTGTCCAGGATATGGGCGTTTTAAAGGCGGTCCGCTCCTGGTTCCCGGATCTCGACATTCATGCGAGCACACAGATGACAGTGACAGGATCTGCGGGAGCGCGTTTCCTGGAGAGCCTTGGCGCAACGCGTGTGGTACCGGCCCGTGAGCTTTCGTTTGCGGAGATCCAGAAAATCCACCGGACGACCAACCTTGAAATTGAATGCTTCGTCCATGGGGCGCTCTGCTACTGCTATTCGGGACAGTGCCTTTTTTCCAGCCTGATCGGCGGAAGAAGCGGAAACCGCGGAAGATGCGCGCAGCCGTGCCGTCTGCCGTACGAAGCGTACGATAAAGACAACCACCGCATGGGGGAGCCGGGCGACCGCTATCCGTTAAGCCCGAAGGATATGTGTACGGTAGAACTGCTGCCGGAGATTGTAAAATCCGGGATTATGTCCCTCAAAATCGAAGGCAGAATGAAAAAGCCGGAGTATACAGCGGGCGTTGTCAGCATTTACCGCAAATACCTCGATCTGTACGAGAAAAAGCCGTCCCGTTTCCGCGTTCTGCCGGAGGACATGAAAAAGCTGTATGAGCTGTATAACCGTGACGGTTTCAACAAAAGCTATTATACCATAAGAAACGGACGCGATATGATGGCGCTGAAGAACGAAAAAGAGCAGGAAAATAAAAAGAAACAGCGCAGAAATGAGCAGCTCTTTTATGAGATCCAGAGAGATTATATCGAGACAGAGGCAAAAGAGCCGATTTCCGGCTTTCTGACCCTGTATCCGGGCCAGCCGGCGTTCTTAAGTGCAGAAAGCGGAAAATACAGCGTAACAGCAGAGGCGGGCATGGTAGAACCGGCAAAGAAGCAGCCGCTGACCGAGGAACGCGTAAAAACACAGCTGGAAAAGACAGGCGAGACACCATTCTATTTCAAAGAACTCGATGTCTGTATGGATGACAACTGTTTCGTGCCGATGCAGACGTTAAACGAGCTGCGGAGAGGCGTTTCGGACCAGCTGGTGAAAGAGATGACAGAGCCATACCGCAGAAAAGCAGCGGAAAAGCCGGAACAGGAAGCAAAAGCATCTGGAAAACCGGACCAGGAGAGCAGAGCAGAAAAGAAAATGGAGCTGACCGCATCTGCCGAGACGAGAGCCCAGTGGAATGCGCTGCTCGAGATTCCGGAGATCACGACGATCTACGTCGGCATGGGATGCTTCAAACGGGAAATCTTCGAAGAGCAGGCGGAAAAAGGCATCCTGCAGGCGAAAGAACTGGGAAAACAGGTTTATCTGATGCTGCCGCACGTTGTGCGTGAAGGCGATCTGAAGGAATACCGCGACACGTTCCGCTGTCTGAAGGAGATCGGTCTTGGCGGTTTCCTGATCCGCAATCTCGAAAGCTTTTCGTTTTTGAAAGAGATGGGAATGGAAAAGGATATCCGGCTCGATTACAGCGTTTACACGTACAACAGCCGTGCGCAGGCATTCTGGCAGGAGCAGGGCGTGCAGCGTGATACCGTTCCGTATGAGCTGAACGAGCGGGAAATCGGAAAACGTGACAATACGAACAGCGAAATGGTGGTCTACGGCTACCTTCCGATGATGGTTTCCGCCCAGTGTGTCCAGAAGAACCTGAACGGCTGCAATCACAGTTATTCTCTGGTACGCTTAAAAGACCGGATGGGAAAATACTTCCCGGTGAAGAGTTACTGCACCTCGTGCTACAGTGTGATCTACAACAGCCTTCCGCTCGGCCTGGTAAAAGAAGCCGATGAGATCCGGTCCATGCATCCGGCTGCGGTGCGGCTGAATTTTACCATCGAGACACTGGAGGAGACAAAAGAAATCGCCGCTGCGTTTGCTGGAACGTACTGTAAAGGAATCGCAGTTCCGGCCGGACAGGAATATACCAAAGGCCATTTCCACCGGAAAGTAGAGTAAACGGTGAGAAAAAATAAGGGGAATTTATGGAAAATACCATTGTTCAGTTATCAAAATATGTGATTACCTTCCTCATGATCTGTTTTACCGTGCAGTCGTTTGCTGCACTCAAAGAGCGGGATGAGGATGAGCGCCATTACATTCTGATGCGGCAGATCATCATGATCATTCTGATGAATTTCATCTGTTTCTTCGTGATGTTCCTGCAGGAGGGCGAAGTATCAACGATTCAGATGTTTCTGCTCACGATGGCGTATATCCTGGGCGTACAGATCCTGTACCGCCTGATTTACCGGAAAGCATCGATGATCCTGGTAAACAACATGTGTATGCTGCTCTCGATCAGCATGATTATTCTGACGAGACTGAGCGTGTCAAAGGCGATGTCCCAGTACAAAATTCTGGCGGCATCCACACTGCTCTGCTTCATCATTCCGGTCATTGTCCGAAAGGGCAAGTTCCTGAAAAATCTGACCTGGATTTACGCTGTGCTCGGAATTGCCATGCTTTCCGTCGTTATGGTGCTTGGCTTTACTTCCGGCGGTGCGAAGCTGTCGATCGAAATCCACGGCATTACGTTCCAGCTCTCCGAGATTGCCAAGATCACACTCGTGTTCTTTATGGCAGGCATGCTGCGCGAGGATAATTCCTTTGGAAACGTTGTGAAAGCAACGGTCATTGCGGCAGTTCATGTGCTGATCCTTGTTGCATCCACCGACCTTGGAACTGCGTTCGTCTTCTTTATGGCGTACGTGGTTGTAATCTATGTGGCGACGAGAAAAGCCAGATATCCGCTTCTTGGACTTGCGGGAATGAGCGCTGCCTGCGTTGTGGCGTACTTCCTGTTTTCCCATGTGCGGAATCGTGTGGCTCTCTGGCAGGATCCGATCGGAAACTGGGATATCAGCAGCCAGTTAGCACAGGGCCTCTTCGGCATGTGCTCCGGCGGATGGTTCGGAACCGGTCTTTTCGAGGGACGGCCTGACATTATCCCGGTTGCAACGAAAGACTTTATTTTCTGTGCGATCTGTGAGGAGATGGGCATTATCTTCGGAATCTGCCTGATTCTGCTGTGCATGTCCACATTCCTTCTGATTATCAATATTTCCATGAAGATGAGCAAACGGTTCTACAAACTGATTGCCATGGGTCTTGGAACGGAATATGCGACACAGGTGTTCCTCACCATCGGAGGAACCATTAAATTTATTCCTATGACAGGTATCACGCTGCCGCTGGTCAGCTATGGAGGAAGCTCCATGTTCTCCACGGTGCTGATGCTGTCGATCATTCAGGGATTGTACATCTTAAGGGAAGACGAAGGTGAGGAGCTTGAGAAAAGACGAAACAAGAAGAAACGAAACCAGCAGAAAAACGACCCAGGCGCCAAGAAAAAACGACGCCCGGACGAAGAGACCGAAAGACGAAAGAAGAGCGGCAGCCGGAACGACGGACAGGGAACCCGCCAGAAGTACCGCGAGCAGCCGGATGAATTCGAACGGCGGATCGAAGAGCAGACCGAGAACAGCCTCCACTGGTAAGGCGACAAACAACGGCGCAGGGCCGTATCTGATCGTTTCGTTCCTGTTCGTGGCTATGTTTCTTGGGTTGATCGCGTATCTTGTTTACTTTAATGTCGTGCGGAAAGAAGAATTTCTGAATAGTTCTTACAATACGAGACAGAATAACTATGCAGAGCGCGTGGTCCGCGGAACAATCTATTCTGCGGACGGCCAGGAACTGGCAAAGACGACGACAGATGAAAACGGGGATGAGGTAAGAACGTATCCGTTCGGCAGCCTGTTTGCGCAGGTGGTTGGCTACACGGGAAAAGGAAACAGCGGCCTCGAATCTTCCTACAACTATATGCTGATGGAGTCCCATACAAGTAAGTTAAAGCAGGTAAAGAATGAATTCAGCGATGCGAAGAACCCGGGAGACAGTCTCTATACAACGCTGAATACAACACTCCAGCAGGCCGCGGCCGATGCACTGGACGGATACCGCGGTGCAGTTGTTGTGCTGGAGGCAAAAACGGGCCGTGTACTTGCCAATGTGAGCAATCCGGTTTTTGATCCCAATACGATTAATGAGGACTGGGAGGCACTGAACGCAGACGATGAGAGCGGCGTGTTTCTGAACCGCGGTCTGCAGGGAAGATATCCGCCGGGATCTACGTTCAAGATTGTTACTTCGCTTGCGTATCTCCGTCAGAACGGAACACTGGACGGTTTTTCGTTCGACTGTGACGGTGAGCTGACAGCAGGAAACTATACGATTCACTGCTCCGGCGGTGAAGTGCATGGACCGGAAGATTTTGCAGGTGCGTTTGCGCATTCGTGCAACTCGGCCTTTGCACAGATTGGCCTTGGGCTGGATAAAGATGCCTTCCGCTCGCTGGCGGATTCCCTGTATCTGAACAGCCGCCTGGATCTGGAGCTTCCGACCAGCAAAAGCTCTTTCGACCTTGATTCGACAACGGCGGATGCGCTTGTGATGCAGACCTCCATTGGCCAGGGCGATACGCTGGTAACACCGATGGAGATGGCACTGATCGCCTCCGCGGTTGCAAATGACGGAGAAATGATCAAACCGCGTTATGTGGACAACATTGTGTCTGCGGACGGACAGGCAGTCAAAACCTTTTACAAAGAGTCTCTTGGCACGGTAATGTCCGAGAGCGAAGCCAATACGCTGACAGAGCTGATGAAAGGCGTTGTCCAGAGCGGAACTGCAGTTTCACTTTCGGATCTGCCGTACAATATCGCCGGTAAAACAGGAACCGCAGAACACGGAAGCGACGGAGAGACACCGCATTCCTGGTTTGTCGGATTCTCCAATGCGGATGATCCTGATATTGTCATTGCTGTTGTGGCAGAAAACGGCGGATATTCGAGTGAAGTCGCTGTACCGATTGCAAGACAGGTAATTGAAGCATATTATGCACAGCAGTAAACGATGAAAAAAACGCGTTCGAACCGGAAAGGATGGGTTCGGGCGCGTTTTCTGAATTTTTAGAAAAATGTTAGAAAAAGGATGCGGTTTTAAGGTTGCGCGGGGGCGGGAAAAGAGGTATACTTTTTAACAGAAGATCTGGCGGCAAGCGGGAAGAAAAGAGCTGTCAGAGAATGGAAAAAGCCAGAAGGAGCTTAAAACGTATGATCGAAGCAGTAAGCTGCGGAGGTATCGTAATCTACCGTGGAAAAATATTGACGCTTTACAAAAGCTACCGCAACAAATATGAAGGATGGGTTCTGCCGAAGGGAACCGTGGAGCCGGGAGAAACCCATGAACAGACTGCTGTCCGCGAGGTGTATGAGGAGTCCGGTGTGCACGGAACCATCATCAAGTATGTGGGAAAAAGCCAGTACAGCTTCAGCATTCCGGAGGACACCGTGGAAAAAGAGGTGCACTGGTATCTGATGGCCTCATCCGGCTACTACAGCCGTCCGCAGAGAGAAGAATACTTTGTGGATTCGGGCTATTACAAGTATCACGAAGCATATCATCTGCTGAAATTTTCCAATGAACGGCAGATTCTGGAAAAGGCCTATCAGGAGTATCTGGAACTGAAGAGAGCAAATTTATGGAAGGTTCAGCCACAGGCTCAGGGAAAATATGGTAAACTGGTATAAAAATCTGTACGTCGGGGATACTGCAAAAAAGAAACAGAAAAAATGGATGCGCCGGATTGAGAACAAAAAGGCAGTTCTGGGAGTCTGGCTCCTCACACTGCCTTCCAATCCGCAGAACAATCTGGATGTAATTCCGGCGGATCTGCTTTTGCAGCCGGCCGTGCGGAGAAACTGTCCGATGATTGTCGGACTTGCCGTGTCGCGCGAGGAAGCTTTTGAGCTTGTGGAGGCGATCGCATTGGAAACTTATCGGGAAACCGGAGAAGTAAAAATCCGGGAATGGCTGATGAACCGGATTGAGGGGTGTGAATGATACATATACTATTCATGATTTTGAAGGCACTGGGGATTTTACTCCTTGTTTTACTGTTTCTCGTGCTTCTTATCGTCTGCACCGTCCTGTTTCTTCCTCTTTGCTACCGGGCACAGGTTCAGAAAGAAGAAGAGGGATTTGCCTGCGTAAAAGCGAGCGGAAGAGTATCGTGGCTTTTCGGAGCTGTCGCGCTGACGGCCTCGTATGAGGAACAGAAGCCGGAGGCGCAGATTCTGCTTTTCGGGGCATCGCTGGAAACATGGAAACGGCGGCTGAAAAAGATCCGCCGGGGAGAAGCGTCCGTGTCCCGGACGGAGGAAAATGAGACAGAAAATGCGCCGGAAGCAGAAAAAACAGCAGAGCAGAAAGCACCGGACCAGTCAGAAAAACAGCAGAAGGTGACAGCACAGAAGGAGCAGCCAGAGCAAGAGCAGGAACCGGATGCGCCGAAAAAAAGCATTCTGGAACGGTTTTTCGGAAGGATCGAACATCTTCCGGAAAAACTGCTGAATCTTGCCAGCCGTCTGCTGCAGACAGCTTTCCGGCTGTTGGAATTTCCGTTCCGTCTGCTTGAAAAACTGGAGCAGAAAATCCAGGCAGGCAGACGGTTAAAAAGAAAGTGGGAGAGTGTGAAAAAATTCTTCCGTTCGAAGATGTTCCGTGAGGCACTGCTCCATGCAAAGAAAGAAGTGCTTTATTTCCTGAAGAAAGCAGCACCGAAAAAAGTAACCGGCACAGTCCGGTTCGGATTTGACGATCCGGCACTGACCGGAGAGGCACTTGGCATTCTGGGTATGATTTATGGAAAACTGCCGAAAGACCTTTCCATCCAGCCGGATTTCGAACAGGAAATTCTCCGGGGCGATGTCCGGATGAAAGGAAGCTTTCAGGCTGTGACAGCAGCCGGCATCGCACTTCGATTATTCCGGGATCAGAATCTTCGAAAAACCATACGACATTTCAAACACAAGGAGGCCTAAAAGATGGCAGAAAAGGACAACACATTTCAGAATACCGTAGAAGCACTGTTCCGCGGAATGGACAGCTTTATCACAACAAAGACGGTCGTAGGCGAGGCGATCCACATTGATGATACGATTCTTCTGCCGCTGGTAGACGTTTCCTTCGGCGTGGGAGCGGGTGCATTCGCAGAAAATGCAAAGAACAATGCAGGAGGCGGTATGGGCGGAAAAATTTCCCCGAGCGCCGTTCTTGTCATCAGCAAAAACGGAACGCGTCTGGTCAACATCAAAAACCAGGATGCTGTCACCAAAATCATTGACATGGCTCCGGATCTGATCAGCCGCTTTACCGGCAAAAAGGAAGAGGACGGGTATACCGCAGAGGAAGTAGAGCATATAATAAACCAAGAGGCGGATAAGGAGTAAGCTCGTTTGTGCAGAATTTTAGGTTTTCTGCTGTTCTGGATGGGGGTCGGGCTTCTCATCAGCCTGATGATCCGCAGCTCATTTCTTACGGTTCTTGCGGCCGCTCTGTTGCTGTGCGTGGGATATCATCTGTTCTGCAATACAGGGGAATAGTGAAAAATGCACAAAAAGTTCTGAAATGAACTGGCTGATTTGTACAGGGAAATACTTGCAAAATGAAGAAAGCTGCGCTATAATAAGTCCATCTTAAATGAATCAGCCAACTATACTAATATCATAGATCAAGACGAGGGCGTCTTACCAGAACGAAAGTTTCGGTAGGATGCTCTTTTTCTTTTGCTGAGCATATGGATCGTCGGCAGGTTCAGCTTAAGAGACCACGCTATTTTTTTCTCCCTTTTAAAATATAAAAAATAGAGCACAACAGGGCATAAGCGAAAACTTATGTCCTGTTTGCTCTCCCCAGAACTTTTTTTAAAATCTTAATTTTATTTTTGAACAGCAAAAAAGCCTTCCCGGACTGGAAAGGCCTTTTAACCATTCAACTTATGCACGCTCTACTTTTCCGGATCTTAAGCAGGAAGTACATACGTACATTTTCTGCGGTACACCGCCAACTTTAACTTTGACAGATTTTACGTTAGATTTCCACATTTTATTGCTTCTTCTATGTGAATGACTTACGTTGTTTCCGAAATGAGCACCCTTCTCACAAATTGCACACTTTGCCATGATTGCACCTCCTTGACATACGTACTTGAGTCAAAACGCATTTTAGACTCACAACATAAGTCATTCTAACAGATCTATACCGGTTTTGCAAGTAAAAAATGAAAAAATTATATGAATTTTGAAGGTTTTTCATTTTGAACTTTCTTTTTTGCGGAAAAGCGGTTATAATGTATCGTAGAGTAGAGTCAGTTATATCGGACTCGCTATGTTATGAACAAGTATGATGGAATTGGAGGATACAAGGCATGAAAGGTCGTATGAATACAGGCTTGGGAGAAATCGTAATCAATCCGGATGTAATCGCCCTGTATGCGGGCAGCGTTGCTGTGGAGTGCTTCGGCATTGTCGGAATGGCAGCGGTAAACATGAAAGATGGACTGGTCAAACTTCTGAAAAAAGAGAGTCTGACACACGGAATCAATGTATCGATTTCGGAAAATAAAATTTCCCTGGATTTCCACGTGATTGTTTCTTACGGAGTCAGTATTTCTGCCGTAACAGATAACCTGATCAATAATGTGAAATACAAGGTGGAAGAGTTCACCGGAATGGAAATTGAAAAAATCAACATCCTGGTTGAAGGCGTTCGCGTCATCGACTGATGGTAATAGGAGGAAATGAAGAAAGTGGCTACAAATACAATTGATGCCGGCTTACTGGCAAAAATGTTTCTGGCTGGTGCAAAAAATCTGGAAGTAAAGAAAGAGTGGATCAATGAGCTGAACGTGTTCCCGGTACCGGACGGCGACACAGGTACCAATATGACGCTGACGATCATGTCCGCAGTCAAGGAAGTAAACTCGCTCACAGAAGTGAACATGTACAACCTTTCCAAGGCAATCTCTTCCGGTTCTCTGCGCGGTGCCAGAGGTAACTCCGGCGTTATTCTTTCCCAGCTCCTTCGTGGCTTTACCAAGAAGATCCGCGACTATGAAGAGCTGAATGCAGAGATTCTTGCAGAGGCAATGGAAAAAGCAGTCGAGACTGCATACAAAGCCGTTATGAAGCCAAAAGAAGGTACCATCCTGACCGTGGCAAAGGGAGCAGCAGAGAAAGCAGCAGAGCTTGCACCGGAAAGCGAAGATCTGAACGCATTCATCGAGGACGTTCTCGCGCATGCAGAGTACGTGCTCTCCCAGACACCAGAGATGCTGCCGGTATTAAAAGAGGCAGGCGTTGTGGATTCCGGCGGACAGGGTCTCTTAACCGTACTGCAGGGCGCATATGACGCGTTCCTCGGAAAAGAGATCGATCTGAATTTCGAGATGCCGGAAGCAAAGACAGAATTTGTCAGACCGTCCAAAGAGACAGAAAAAGAAATCAAATTCGGCTACTGCACCGAGTTTATCATTATGCTGGAAAACCCGCTTCCGGATGAAGAGGTTTATGCATTCAAAGATTTCCTGAACGGAATCGGAGATTCGATCGTTCTCGTTGCAGACGACGAGCTGGTTAAGGTACACGTACATACCAACGATCCTGGAAAAGCAATTTCCAAGGCGCTGACGTACGGACAGCTGACCAGAATGAAGATCGACAACATGCGTGAGGAGCATCAGGAGCGCCTGATCAAGAACGCAGAAAAGATCGCAGCACAGCAGGCAGAGGAAGATAAGAAGAGAAAAGAAGCAGCAAAACAGCCGCCGAAGGAGAACGGATTCATCGCCGTATCCATCGGAGAGGGAATCAAAGAGATCTTCCAGGGACTCGGTGTTGATTACCTGATCGAGGGCGGTCAGACCATGAACCCGAGCACCGAGGATATGCTGACTGCAATTGAGAAGGTCAATGCAAAGAATATCTTTATTCTGCCGAACAACAAAAACATCATCCTCGCAGCAAATCAGGCAAAAGCCATGACTGAGGACAAAAATATCATCGTTGTTCCGACCAAAACCGTTCCGCAGGGCATCACAGCCATGATCAGCTATGTGCCGGAGAAATCTGCAGAAGAGAACGAGGAGGCCATGACAGAGGGCATCCAGATGGTAAAAACCGGTCAGGTAACGTACGCGGTACGTGATACCCACATCGATGAGAAAGAGATCCATCAGGGCGACATCATGGGACTTGGCGATCACGGACTTCTCGCTGTCGGACAGGATATTCTTGCCGTTGCAGAAGAAACCATCCGCGCCATGGTCGATGAGGACAGCGAGCTGATCAGCATCTACTACGGTGAAGATATGAGTGAGGAAGATGCCGAAAGCCTTGGCGAAAAGATCGAGCAGGCATATCCGGACTGCGATGTGGAAGTAAACTATGGTGGACAGCCGATTTACTACTGTGTCGTTTCGGTTGAATAAGAGTAAGGAAAGAAAAATATGAATACGGAATCCCTGACAACACTGAAGGGGATCGGTGAAAAAACGGAGAAGCTGTTTGCAAAAGTAGGAATCTACAATTTGCAGCAGCTTCTGCATTATTATCCAAGAGATTATGACTGCTATGCAGAGCCGGTTCCCCTTCGCGAATGCAGACAAGAGGAAAAGAATGCGGTATACGGAAGAATTGTCCACAGTCCGTCGGTAAAAGGAAACCAGAGAAAGAGCGTCGTTGTCCTGGAACTCTACGAGGAGCCGGTGCGGCTGCAGCTTACCTGGTTTAATATGCCGTTTCTGCGGAGCACGCTGAAGAAAGGCAGTGTTTTTATCTTCCGCGGAAAGATACAGGAAAAATCAGGCCGTCTCGTGATGGAGCAGCCGGAAATCTTCACTCCTGCCGCATACCATGAGCTTCTGGCAAGTCTTCAGCCGGTTTATGGGCTGACAGCCGGTCTCACGAACAAGATGGTGAGCAAGGCCGTCGCACAGGTGCTGGAACGATGCGCACCTGCGCAGGACTATCTGCCGGAGAAAATCCGTGCCCGGTATGAACTCTGTGAAATCAATTATGCCCTCCATGAGGTTCATTTTCCAAAAGACCAGGAGCATCTGGCAACGGCGCGGCGCAGAATTGTGTTCGAAGAGTTTTTTCTCTTCATCCTGTCCCTGCGGCAGTTAAAAGAGCAGACGGAGGGAATTACCAATGCGTTCCCGATCCGCGCCGTCTGGAAGACGGAGGAAGTCATCGAAAATATGCCGTACCGTCTCACGAATGCACAGATGCGCGTGTGGGGCGAACTGGAGCGGGACTTAAAAGGCCATACCCGCATGGCGCGGCTGGTACAGGGAGATGTCGGAAGCGGAAAGACGATTCTGGCATTTCTTGCAATGATTATGACAGCCGAGAACGGCTGCCAGTCGGCGCTGATGGTTCCGACGGAGGTTCTGGCGCGGCAGCACTATGAATCGCTCTGCACACTGCTGAAAGAAAACAATCTGACGGAATACAATCCCCACCTTCTGACTGGATCCACGAAAGCAAAAGAACGCCGGGAGATCTATGCCAGTCTGGAAGACGGAAGCTGTAAAATGGTGATCGGCACACATGCGCTGATCCAGGAAAAGGTACAGTACAAAAATCTGGCGCTTGTCATCACAGACGAACAGCACCGCTTCGGTGTCCGGCAGAGAACGGCACTTGCCGAAAAAGGGGAACCGCCGAATGTTCTCGTCATGAGTGCAACGCCGATTCCAAGAACCCTGGCTATCATTCTGTACGGAGATCTTTCGATTTCTGTGATTGATGAACTTCCGGCGAAGCGTCTGCCGATCAAAAACTGTGTGGTGGATACGTCTTACCGTCCAAAAGCTTACCGCTTTATCACGCGTCAGGTCGAACTGGGCCGTCAGGCGTATGTGATCTGCCCGATGGTGGAGGAGAGTGAGGGTCTGGAAGCGGAAAACGTCACCGACTATACACAGCTCCTGAAAAAAGAGCTGCCGGGCATCACAGTAGAGATGCTGCACGGGCAGATGAAGGCGGCGCAGAAAAACGAGATCATGGAGCGGTTCGCCAGCGGAGAAATCCAGGTACTCGTCTCGACGACAGTCGTGGAGGTCGGTGTCAACGTGCCGAATGCGACGGTGATGATGGTGGAAAATGCCGAACGGTTCGGCCTTGCACAGCTCCATCAGCTCCGCGGACGTGTCGGAAGAGGAGAGCATCAGTCCTACTGTATTTTCATCCGCGGAAACAAAGATCAGGAGACTGCCAAACGTCTGGAAATCCTGAATCATTCGAACGACGGGTTTTATATTGCTTCGGAAGATTTGAAACTGCGCGGCAGCGGCGATCTGCTGGGAACGCGCCAGAGCGGGGATATGGAATTCCAGATGGCAGATATTTTCCGGGATGCCGATATCCTGCAGAAAGCGAGTGAGGCGGCCTCAGAACTGCTTGCCGACGATCCTTATTTTGAAAAACCGGAGCATGAACTGCTGAAAAAGGTAATGAAATCGTATCTTGATCTGGAAAACCACGACATTGGATTGTGAAAAATTACAAAAAAAATCGGTTTTAAAATGCAAAATTGGATAAAAATAACAGCCTGATTGGATAGTGTGGAAAATGACGGTACAATTTCGTGGAAAATTCGTGCGAAATCAGATATTACTTGAAATGACAAAAAAATTCATGTATCATAAACAAGGAATCAAAAAATGTGCGGACCGTGGGTGTCAAGCGTTCGCCTGAATGATAGTTCGCAGGACGGCTTTTCCAAAACATACAGGGCCGTTCCAAATGGGAGGAAACAGATATGGTAAAGAAAAAACCAGCTGCCCAGGCTAAGACAGCAGAGAACGAGACAGTAAAAGTAGAGACCAAAGCAGCAGAAAAAACAACCGCAGCAGAGAAAGAAGCTGTAAAAGAAGTTGAAAAAGAAGTTGTAAAGGAAACTGCAGCAGCAGTGGAAGCACCTGCAAAAGCAGAAGAAAAACCGGCAGCAAAAGCTGCAAAAACAACCCGCACAACAGCAAAGAAAACAACGACAAAGAAAGCGGCTGCACCGAAAAAACCAGCAGCAGCGAAAAAGCCGGCAGAGAAAAAAGCACCTGCAAAAGCAGCAAAGAAAGAAGCGGAGCAGGAGATGATTCTGCAGTTCGGCGGAAGAGAAATCAAGGAGAAAGATCTGTACGAGAGAATCCAGCAGATCTGGACCGAAGGATATGGCAAGAAAGCAGAGGAATTAAAGAGCCTGAAGGTTTATGTGAAACCGGAGGAATTTACTGCTTACTACGTAATCAATGATGATGTAACCGGAAGCATTGATCTGTAAGTATTATGTACCAGCTCTGCGGGAGCAAGAAAAAAGCGTGAGCTTTTCCGAAAAGAAAAGAGCTCACGCTTTTTGATGCCTGTTCCGGCATCAGGATGTTATACCGGGATGATTAGTACTGGCCAGAAGAACCGCCGGACATCTGGCGTTCCTGCTGCTCAATCATCTTTTTGACCATATAACCTCCGACAGAACCATTCTGTTTGGAAGTCAGGTTACCGTTGTAGCCATCACTGAGCGGTACGCCGAGTTCGCTTGCCACCTCAAATTTGAATTTGTCCAGAGCGCCTTTTGCTTCTGGTACTGCTGCGGTATTCGATGAACGATTCGCCATGTTCATTCCCTCCTTTATCTTTGTGCTTGTTAAAAGCTGCTGTGAAGCAGATCCGGATGTGTTTTTCATCTGTTCTGCTACGGTCATAGTATGTGGAAAGAAAATAAAAATAAACTTCCAGATTCTGTATTTTTTCCGGAAAAGCGGAGAAAGTAAAAGAAGAAGGAAAAATGGAACAGCAGAAAAAATATAAAAACTGTGTAAAAAATTCACAAAAAGAATTGCGTATTAAAAATAAATTTGTTATAATTGCTGTACATGGTAGTAAAAACAGGAGAAGGGGCGGTTTGCAGTAATGAATATTGGAATCATAGCACACAACAGCAAGAAGAGTCTGATCGAGGATTTCTGTATTGCATACAAGGGAATCCTCATGAAACATGAGGTGTACGCCACCGGAACCACCGGACGGCGGATTGAAGAGGTGACGAACCTTCATGTACACAAGTTTCTGCCTGGAAGCGTAGGCGGAGACAAACAGTTTACCGAGATGATTGAACGCGGCGATATGGATATGGTAATTTTCTTTTACAATCCGACGATGATCAATCCGAAAGAGCCGGATGTCTACAAAATTATCCGTACCTGCGACCAGTACAATATCCCGATTGCAACAAATATCGGAACTGCGGAGTCTCTGATTTTGGGACTTGCAAGAGGAGATCTGGACTGGAGAGAGCAGTTGAAAGCCGACTGATCCATCAAACAAAAACAGTAAGGACGAAAATAAGACCAACATGAGAGTAATAGCAGGAAAATGCCGGAGTCTTCCATTAAAGACGGTTCCCGGCAGACAGACCCGGCCGACGACGGACCGGATCAAAGAAACCTTATTTAATATGCTTCAGCCGTATCTGCCGGATGCGCGCTTTCTCGATCTGTTCGCCGGAAGCGGGGCGATCGGAATCGAGGCGTTGAGCCGCGGCGCCGAGCGCGCGTGGTTCGTAGAGCAGAACAAAGCTGCAGCAGACTGTATCCGGCAGAATTTAAAATTTACGAAGCTGGAACAGCAGGCAGTGCTCCTGCCCATGGAAGCGCATGCAGCTCTGCAGTCGCTTCAGGGACAGGAGCCTTTTGACTGCATTTTTATGGACCCGCCATACGATAAGGGACTGGAAAAGGACGTGCTGTATGCGTTCCGCGACGCCTCTTTTATCGGTGAGGATACCTTAATTATTGTAGAAGCATCGCTGAATACTGATTTCGACTGGGCGGAGGATGCCGGATACGAAATTCTGAAGAAAAAAATCTATAAGACAAATGTCCATGTATTCCTTACCCCGAAAAGCAAACACGAAGGAGTAAAAGAATCATGAAGACAGCCGTATACCCGGGAACTTTTGACCCTGTAACGTATGGTCATCTGGATGTCATTCTGCGTGCATCCAAGCTTTTTGACCGCGTAATCGTGGGAGTTTTACATAATTCCTCAAAATCTCCGTTGTTTTCTGTGGAAGAACGTGTTAATATACTAAAGAAAGCGACCCAGGACATTCCAAATGTCGAAGTCCGTTCTTTTAGCGGACTCGCTGTTGATTTTGCGAAGGAATGCCAGGCGCATACGATCGTCCGCGGACTCCGCGCGATCACAGACTTTGAATATGAACTGCAGATGGCACAGACGAACCGCGTTCTGGAACCGGAAGTAGATACCACGTTTCTGATTACCTCGCTGGAGTATGCGTACCTCAGCTCCACGGTAGTAAAAGAAGTAGCTGCTTTTGGCGGCGACATTCACAAATTTGTTCCGGATTTTGTGGAAAAAGAAATCCGCGCAAAGTATGCCGCCCGAAATTCAGAAGGAATGCCGCAGGATAAAAGATAAGGAGAATTGAAATGAGCAGCAGAATTGAACAGATCATCGAAGAAATTGAGGAGTATGTGGAGAGCTGTAAATATCAGCCGCTGTCTACCACCAAAATCGTTGTAAATAAAGAAGAATTAGAAGAGCTTCTCCGTGAGCTCCGTCTGAAAACACCGGACGAGATCAAACGGTACCAGAAGATCATCAGCAACAAAGATGCGATTCTGGCAGATGCACAGAACAAGGCAGATGCCATCATTGCAGAGGCACAGGCAAAGGCAAGAGAGATGGTAGAGCAGAGTGAAGTGATGCAGACAGCATACGCACAGGCAAATGAGACCGTCAACAATGCAAACCAGCAGGCACAGGAAATCCTGGATGCTGCAACCAACGATGCCAACAGCATCCGTCTTGGTGCCATCGGATATACCGATGATATGCTTGCCAGCTTAAGCAATATTATGACGACTGCATTAAACGATGCAGGAGAGAAATACAACAGCTTTGTAGAATCCCTGACAAGCTGCTATAATACCGTTGTTCAGAACAGAAATGAGCTCTCCCCGCAGGGTGCTCCGGAAGAAGAGCAGCCAGAGGAAGAAGTTGTCGTACCGGAATATGATCCGGCATCAGAAGAGGAAAGCGAAGAGGAATAAACCAAGCGTTCCTGCGAAAGCAGCACAGCAGAGCTTCCCGGCAAGGTAAGGCCAGAGGGGCAGACCGCTGTTATGGATCATACAGTTTGTCTGGGCAGCGACAGAGAGACCGCCGAAGGCGGCGCAGGTAAGGACAGCAGAGACTTTTCCGGCGTAAGGAAGAGAGGACGCGGCAAGCTGTGCGATTCCCGTCGTGATTTCCAGCACGCCGCAGAGCAGGGGCGAGGCGGAACCAAACGGATGCAGATCCATCAGAAGTCCGGACAGAATGGAAAACAGGATGATGTATCCGCCAAGCTGTGTAATGATTTCAAATCCGTTCATGATAGAGGTGTCCAGCAGGTTTCCTTTGGAAGTCTGTTTTGACATCTCTTTTTTTTCCACGGAATGTGTCCGATGGGCGGTGTGCCGGCGCGGGAGGAAGCGGCGGAAAACAAGCCGGAACAGAAAACCAGTCAGAAAATTGGAACCGTAGAGCACGCCGAAGACGAACCCGGGATGGATCTGTCCGGAAAACGCAGTTAAGATAACATAGGAAGACAGAAAAGCAGGACTCGGACTGCTGCAGAAGGTTAAAAGATAGCACGCTTCGTTCCGGTCAATTTCTTCTGCCTCATAGAGCTGGGCAGTGATGCGCGCTCCCATGGGAAAACCGCAGAAAAGACCGAGAAAAAGTGCATAAAACCCAGCCGGGGAAAGACCGAAAATCGTTTGAAAAAAAACTTCTGCACGGGCAGGGATCCGCCGCGCGGCTCCTGTTTCCAGAAGAAGAGATGTCAGAATCAGAAACGGCAGAAGTGACGGAAGAATGGTATGAAACCAGAGATTGACACCCTCGCAGGCATAGAAAAAAGTCCGCGCGGGAAAGATAAGAAGACAGAAAAAAAGAAGCAGGGAAGAGAGAAATAAAAGTGATTTTTTCATGACGTTCGAACCTCCTCCCGCTTTCTAAAATAGAGTATGACGAAGCTTTGAAAAAAAGAAGATGGGAGAAGAAAAAAATGAGCGTATTAGCAGGATTAAAACCGGAACGGGTATTTTATTATTTTGAAGAGCTCTGCCGCATTCCGCACGGCTCTGGAAACACCAAGGAAGTCAGCGATTATCTGGTGCAGTTTGCAAAGGACCACGCGTTATCCTGGTACCAGGATGCATCCAACAACGTGATCATCCGCCGGTCGGCATCGAAGGGCTGTGAATTGGCTCCGACTGTGATTCTGCAGGGCCACTGTGATATGGTCTGCGAGAAGAAGCCGGGCAGCAGCCACGATTTTACGAAGGACGGCCTTGAGCTTCACATCGACGGCGATGAGATTTATGCCAGGGACACGACGCTTGGCGGAGACGACGGAATTGCCGTTGCCTATATGCTGGCTGTGCTGGAATCGGATGATCTGCAGCTTCCGGCCATCGAGGCGCTGATTACGACGGATGAAGAGATCGGACTGCTCGGCGCAGCAGCATTAAACGGGAATGAATTAAAGGGAAGAACATTGTTAAATATGGATTCTGAAGAGGAAGGCATTCTCACCGTATCGTGCGCAGGCGGTATGACGGCCATGATGGATCTGCCGGTGCGCAGAAACGAAGTGATGGGTGAGCAGATGGAAGTGACGATTTCCGGTCTTGCCGGCGGCCATTCCGGTACGGAAATCCACAAAAACCGTGCCAACTCCAACATTCTGGCGGGCCGTTTCCTGTACGAACTGGCAGGAAAGATGGATTATGCCCTGATCGAGCTGGAGGGCGGCTTAAAAGACAACGCCATTCCGCGGACAACCCGCATGCTTCTTGCCATCGACGGCGGAGAGAAAGAGATCTTAAAAGAGGAAGCAGCACGCTTCACCGAAAACCTCCGCAGAGAGTACAGCGGAACAGATGACGGTATTACTGTTACGGTAGAGAAAACAGGCGAGGGCGCTGCACCGGCGCTTCATCCGGTCAGCCTGCAGAAAACCGTCTTTTTCCTGATGAACCTTCCGAACGGTGTGCAGAAGATGAGCGGCCAGATCCCGGGATTGGTGGAGACATCCCTGAATCTCGGCATTCTGAAACTGGAGCCGGATCATCTGCATGCGTGTGCGAGCGTGCGGAGCTCCGTGGGAAGTGCCAAAGAAGCACTTTCCGACAAGCTGGAGTATCTGATCGGTTTCCTGGGCGGTGAGTTCCATGTAGAGGGCGCATACCCGGCATGGGAGTACAAAGAGGATTCTGCCCTCCGTGATCTGATGGTGGCAGAATATGAAGCCATGTATGGACAGAAACCGGCAGTGGAAGCAATTCATGCCGGACTGGAATGCGGTCTGTTCTATGAAAAGCTTTCCGGTCTTGACTGTGTATCTTTCGGCCCAAACATGAAAGCAATCCACACGACCGAGGAGCGGCTTTCAATTTCCTCCGTGGAGAGAACGTATCAGTACCTGTGCCGCGTTCTGGAGCAGCTTTCGAAACGGCAGGCATAAAAAACTGCCCGTGTCTATTTCAAAAAAGTTTCTGAAAAACAGTCATAAAACAGAAAAGACAGGCATAAAGTAACAGGGTGGGGATTGAATTTCCAAAGCGTTTACCATCCGATAAGAAAAATGGCTGAAAGCAGGAGCAAAAAAGGAGATTAGGGGACATGGATATACTGTTATGGCATGAGATTCTGGAACCATACGAGCTGGCTGTTAAGGAATTACAGGTGAAATTCCGGCATCTGATCAAGGAGCACCATGGAAAAGGTCTGTATTCACCGATTGAGAGCGTGAGCGGCCGTGTGAAGAGTGTTTCCAGCATTCTGGAAAAAATGCAGAGAAAGGGTATTGCGCCCGAAGAGATGGAGGAGCAGGTGGAGGATATCGCGGGCATCCGCATCATCTGCCAGTTCGTTGAGGATATCGAAAAGGTTGCCGACCTGATTCAGAAGCGGTCGGATATTGAGATTAAGAGCGAGAAAGACTATATCCGCCACATGAAGGACAGCGGCTACCGGAGCTATCACCTCATTGTTTACTATACTGTGGAGACGATGAACGGGCCGAAGCGCATCCAGGTGGAAATCCAGATCCGCACGATGGCGATGGATTTCTGGGCGACGATTGAGCACTCGCTGCAGTACAAATATAAGGCAAACATTCCGGATCACATCCGGGAGCGCTTAAGCGCAGCTGCAAAGGCGATCATTGTGCTGGATAATGAGATGTCCTCTGTGCGGAGTGAGATTATGGATGCACAGAATTCCTCCCAGATGCAGCGGAATCTGATCACGGATATCCTGAATAATATCGAGAATCTTTACAAGGTAACGAACAAACGCGAAGTAGAAAAAATTCAGGATGAGTTTTATCACATCTATGCGCAGAACGATCTGCAGGAGTTAAAACGGTTCCACAAAGAACTGGATCTGATTGCAGAGGGATACCGCGCACAGGCAATTACAGACGAACTTTAGAACAAAAGGGGATAAACGGATATGATCACACTGCCGGAAGCCTTTGAGCAGGAGATGAAACAGCTGCTCGGTGAGGAAGAATATGAGGCATACCGCAAGACATTTGACGAGGCGGTACATAGAGGACTGCGGGTAAACAACGGAAAAATTTCGACAGAAGAGTTTCTTAGGCGGACCGATATTCCGCTTAAGAAGGTTCCGTGGATCCCCAATGGATTTTATTACGATGAAGAGAGCTGCAATCCGGCAAAGGATGCCGATTACTATGCGGGCCTGTATTATCTGCAGGAGCCGAGTGCGATGACACCGGCATCCCGCCTTCCAATTGAGCCGGATGACCGTGTGCTCGATCTCTGTGCGGCACCGGGCGGAAAGGCAACGGAGCTGGGAAGCCGGATCGGTGAGGGCGGCATGCTGCTGGCAAACGATATCAGCAATTCGCGGGCGAAGGCGCTGCTGCGCAACCTGGAAATCCAGGGAGTGGGACGTCTTCTCGTGACGAGCGAGGATCCGGAAAAATTAGTAACCTTGTATCCGGCCTTTTTTGACAAGATCCTTCTTGACGCGCCGTGCTCTGGGGAGGGCATGTTCCGAAAAGAGAGCTCAATGCTGCGCTACTACAGTGAAAATGGGCCGGAGCATTATGTGCCGATCCAGAAAAAACTGATCGAGCAGGCGTATCAGATGCTTGCAGAGGGCGGAGAGCTGCTGTACTCTACCTGTACGTTTTCTGTAAAGGAGAACGAAGAGGTCATCGCAGGGCTGCTGGATGCGCATCCGGATATGGAAGTGCAGGAAATTACCCCGGGTTACGAAGGGTTTGCGCCGGGAGTATCCGTGAATGGCCGTGATCTTTCCCGGTGCGTTCATATTTTCCCGCAGCGGATGGAGGGAGAAGGCCATTTCGTGGCGCTCCTGAAAAAGCAGGGAGAGAGCCGGAAACGGCAGCCGTCCCGCCTTTTGGAAACGACAAAGAAGCTGCCGAAAGAGGCGGAAGAGTTTCTTGCTGGCGTGCGCATGGACTGGAAGAATGGTTCGTTTGCCCTTGTGAAAGACCAGCTCTATTTTCTGCCGGAAGGTGTCTGTGCGGCAAAGGGTCTGCGCTATCTGCGGACCGGACTTTCGCTTGGCACCGTAAAGAAAAACCGCTTCGAGCCGTCCCAGGCGCTGGCGGCGTATCTGAAAAAAGAAGAATACGTTTCGTGTTTGACCATTCCCAAGGGAGATGACCGTGTCATGCGCTACTTAAAGGGTGAGACACTCTCGTTTTCCGAGGAAGAGTGTCAGGGGAAAAAGGGCTGGGTGCTTGTGTGCCTGGATGAATTTCCGCTCGGCTGGGGAAAAATAAACAACGGAACGTTAAAGAATAAATATTATGCAGGATGGCGGATGGTATGAGTAAATTACGACTCGATAAATATCTGGCGGACATGGGTGTGGGAACACGCCAGGAAGTAAAGGCCCTGATCCGGAAGGGACGGGTGGCCGTAGACGGAATTACAGCAAAAGCCCCGGAACTGAAAGTCGACCCGGATGAAGCGCAGGTGACTGTGGACGGAAACAGCATTTCCTATGTGAAAATGGAATACTGGATGCTCCACAAACCGGCTGGTGTCGTCTCTGCAACGGAAGACCGCCGCGACCGGACCGTGCTCGACTTGTTAAGTGATGCGGCAAGAAAAGACCTCTTTCCGGTCGGACGGCTCGACAAGGATACCGAAGGACTGCTGCTGATCACGAACGACGGAGCCCTTTCCCACCGGCTGCTCTCCCCGAAATCGCATGTCTCAAAAGTGTATGAGGCTGTGATCGACGGAAAAGTGACAGAAGAAGACCGGCAGGCATTTGCCAAAGGACTCGATATCGGAGACGACAAGCCGACGCTCCCGGCGGAACTTACGATTCTGGAAACGACAGAAAAAGAGCCGGGCATCTTTGAAAGCCGGATCCGCATTACCATCTGTGAGGGCCGCTTCCACCAGATCAAGCGCATGTTTGAGAAGGTCGGAAAAACGGTCATCTATTTGAAACGGCTGTCGATGGGGAGCCTGGAACTTGATCCGGGTCTGCCAAAGGGCAGTGCCCGTCTCCTGACGCAGGAAGAAAAAGCGGCGCTTGGCATAGCGGACGCCGAAACACAGAAAGGAAAGTAAAGCATGCCTTTTTTACCAATTACAAGAGAAGAGATGAAGGAACGGGGAATCGAACAGTTTGACTTTGTCTATGTCATCGGAGATGCCTACGTGGACCATTCCTCGTTCGGCCCGGCGATCATCAGCCGCGTGCTTGAGGCGAACGGCTATTCCGTCGGCATCATCTCCCAGCCGGACTGGAAGGACGAGAACAGCATTTCGATTTTCGGTGAACCGCGTCTTGGCTTTCTTGTCTCCTCCGGAAATATGGATTCCATGGTCAATCATTATACTGTGGCGAAAAAGCACCGAAAAGTCGATGCTTTTACACCGGGCGGCGTGATGGGAAAACGGCCGGACCGCGCGGTTACCGTGTACGGCAATCTGATCCGGAGAACGTATAAACATACACCGATGATCCTCGGCGGCATCGAGGCATCGCTCCGCCGTCTGGCACATTACGATTACTGGTCCGACCAGGTACGCCGCTCCGTTCTTCTCGATTCGGGTGCGGATCTGATTTCGTACGGAATGGGAGAACTTTCGATCGTAGCGATTGCTGATGCCCTTGCTGCAGGAATCGATGTTCATGAT
>NZ_JBNMHD010000001.1:0-180246 GCF_050872605.1 Fusicatenibacter sp. | reverse complement strand
TTAGTCACACTTGTGTGTGCCAATCTCATTATAGGATAAATTTATATGAATGGCTCACCTTCCGTGAAGGTGGCTCTATTCAAGCGATAGAGTGGTTCTGAATCACCGTGCAGATGGTTCTGTGCGGTCGGAATATACAACAATAGAGGCAACAAATTTCGGGAGGATTTTACCTATGAGTAAAGAGACGAGAGAGTATGCAAAACAGCTGGTTTCCCAGATGACACTGGAAGAAAAAATGAGCCAGATGGTGTATCAGTCACCGGCGATCGAGCGCCTCGGCATTCCGGCATACAACTGGTGGAATGAAGCGCTGCACGGTGTGGCAAGAGCTGGTGTGGCAACGGTATTTCCGCAGGCTATCGGCCTTGCCGCAACGTTTGATAAAGAACTGCTGCAGGAGATCGGTGACGTTGTTTCCACCGAGGGACGTGCAAAATTCAACGAGTTTTCGAGAAAAGGCGACCGCGGCATTTATAAAGGTCTGACCTTCTGGGCACCGAATGTCAACATCTTCCGTGATCCGAGATGGGGCCGCGGCCATGAGACATACGGCGAGGATCCGTATCTGACAGGAGAACTTGGATGCGCCTACATCCGCGGATTACAGGGACCGGACCCGGATCACCCGAAGGCAGCGGCGTGTGCCAAACATTTCGCCGTCCACAGCGGCCCGGAGGCGATCCGCCACGAGTTTGACGCGAGAGTCAGCAAACATGATCTGTATGACACCTATCTGTATGCCTTCAAACGCTGCGTCAAGGATGCAAAAGTTGAGGCAGTCATGGGTGCGTACAACCGTGTCAACGGCGAACCGGCATGCGGAAGCAAAACATTGTTAAAGGACATTCTGCGCGATGAGTTCGGCTTTGAAGGCCATGTTGTCTCCGACTGCTGGGCAATCATGGATTTCCATGAGCATCACAGAGTAACAAAAAATGTGGAAGAGTCCGCCGCACGCGCCGTCAATAACGGCTGTGACCTGAACTGCGGCGTTGCATTTCTGCATCTGCCGAAAGCATACGAGGAGGGCCTGGTATCCGAAGAGGCAATCACCGCGGCAGTTGAGCGCCTGATGGAAATCCGCATCCGCCTCGGTATGATGAAAGATTATCCGTCACCGTACGAGGATCTGTCCTACGATCTGGTCGAGTGTAAAGAGCATGTCGACCTGTCCGTTGAGGCAGCGAGAAGAAGCATGGTTCTGCTGAAAAATGAGAACAACATGCTGCCGCTCGATGTGAAGAAAATCCGCAGTATCGCCGTGATCGGACCAAACGCAAACTCGAGAGCAGCACTGGTTGGAAACTATCAGGGAACATCGTCCCGCTATATCACACCGCTGGAGGGCATTCAGCAGTATGTCGGTGATGATGTGAGAGTGACATACGCAGAGGGCTGTCATCTGTATAAAAATAAAGTAGAAGGACTCGGCGAGGACAAAGACCGTTTCAAAGAGGCTGTCATTGCCGCTGAGCATGCAGACGTTGTCGTTCTGTGCCTTGGACTTGATGCAACTGTTGAGGGTGAGGAAGGTGATGCCGGAAATGAGTACGCGAGCGGCGATAAGCTGGGCCTCAATCTGCCGGGCTTACAGGAGGAGCTGCTGGAGACGATCACCGCAGTCGGAAAACCGGTTGTGCTCGTTCTCTCTGCAGGAAGTGCCATCGACCTGTCCTGGGCCGAGGAGCATGTACCGGCCATTCTTGACAGCTGGTATCCGGGTGCGCGCGGCGGAAAAGCCGTGGCAGAGGCGCTGTTCGGCGATTATGCACCGAACGGAAAACTGCCGGTGACGTTCTATCAGGGAACAGAAAATCTGCCGGAGTTCACCGATTACAGCATGGCAGGACGAACTTACCGCTATACCGACAAAAACATTCTGTATCCATTTGGATACGGACTGACGTATGGAACGATTTCCTACAGCGGCGCGAAAACGGAGCAGGAGACGAGCGCGGTGCTCGACGATGTGACCGTGTGCACGAAGGTGAAAAATGAGAGTGCATATCCGCTGCATGAGAGCGTAGAGGTTTATGTGAAATACAAAAACGCACAGCCGGGTGAGCTAGGATATCAGTTAAAGGGCATCGCATGCGTGGAGCTGCAGGCAGGAGAGGAAAAAGAGGTTTCCGTGACACTGCATGCAAGAGATTTCGCTGTTATCACAGAGGATGGCGGATGTGTCGTACGGCCGGGCGAGTATGAAATCTCCATCGGCGGACAGCAGCCGGGCGAAAGAAGCCGCGCGCTGACAGGACGTGAGACAGAGATTCTGACGGTCAGAAAAGAAGGAAACGAAGAGAACGTCGAGTATTAAGTATTAGATAGAAATTGGAAAACGAAGAGGGAAGTGGAATCGTCTGCCTCCCTCTTTTGGTGACAGAATGGAGAGACAGGATATGAGTACATTATGGTATACAAAACCAGCCGCAGAGTGGGAGGAAGCACTGCCGCTCGGTAATGGACGGCTCGGTGCGATGATCGCTGGAAATCTGTGCGAGGAGCGGATCCAGGTCAATGAGGAGACGATCTGGTACGGCGGATGGGAAGACCGCCTGAATCCGGATGCGCGGGAAAATCTGCCGAAACTGCGCGAACTGGTCCGGCAGGGACGGATTTCGGAGGCGGAGCATCTGATCCGTCTGGCATTCATCTCGGGACCGGATGGACAGAGAGGCTATCAGACGCTTGGCGATATCGAGATGAAATATTTAAACGATCCAGCACAGGAGGAATGCACCGCGTACCGCCGCAAACTCGATCTGGACCGCGCGGTCTGCCGTGTGCAGTATGAGAATGCAAAAAAAGAAGCATTTGAACGAACCTGCTTCATTTCCAGACCGGCGGACTGTATGGTGCTGCACCTTCGTGCACCGAAGGGAAAAGTGTCGGTTGAGGTGATGCTGAACCGTGCGAAATACTTTGACCGCACAGGAAAAGTCAACGATCACACGATTTATCTGAGCGGAAACCTCGGAAAAAATGCCCTGGAATTTGCCATGTGCCTGTCGGCAAAGGCAAAGGGCGGCCGTGTGTACACGATGGGTCATACCCTGGTGATCGAAGAGGCGGATGAGGCCGTGCTGTACTTCGGTGCGGACAGTACGTTCCGTTATGCGAAGGAAGACGTCGCTGCATGGGAGCCGCGCGTGCAGGATGTGCTGGCAGAGAAGATTACCGAAAAGCTGGAGCGTGCGATGGCGCGGGAGTATGAAGAACTGCTGGAGGAGCATAAAAAAGACTACCGCAGTTTTTACGGCCGTGTGGCATTATCCCTGCCGGAAAAAGAGGAAAATGCCGCACTTCCGACGGATGAGCGCCTGCAGAAGATCATTCACGGCGGCACAGATGAGGGACTTGCAAAGCTGCTGTTTGACTACGGACGGTATCTGCTGATCGAGTGCAGCCGCCCGGGCGATCTTCCGGCGACGCTGCAGGGGATCTGGAACAAGGATTTCATGGCGCCGTGGGACAGCAAATATACGATCAACATCAATACAGAAATGAACTACTGGCCGGCAGAGGTCTGCGCGCTGCCGGAGTGTCACACGGCACTCTTCGACCTGATTGAACGGATGCGGGAACATGGCCGGAGCATCGCACGGCGGATGTACGGCTGCCGAGGCTTTATGGCACACCACAACACGGACATTTATGGAGACTGCGCACCGCAGGACAACTGGATTCCGGCGACGATCTGGGTCATGGGAGCAGCATGGCTCTGCACACATCTGTGGATGCATTATTCTTATACGCAGGATCTGGAATTTTTGAAACAGGCTTACCCGGTGATGGCGGAAGCGGCGCTGTTTTTCGTGGATTTCCTGGAGGAAAAGGACGGCTATCTTGTGACGAATCCGTCGCTGTCCCCGGAAAATGTTTACATTCTGCCGAGCGGCGAGCAGGGCTGCTGCTGTATGGGCGTGACGATGGATATGGAGATTCTGCGCGAGCTGTTTACCGGCTGCAAAAAGGCAGCGGAACTTCTCGGGGACGCTGTGGATGATGTAGAAATTCCAGATGTTTCGGATGTGCGGAAATTACAGAACGAGATCAACGCGGCACTCGAAAAACTGCCGCCGATCCGCATTGATTCCACGGGAAGAGTGATGGAGTGGATGGAAGAGTACAAAGAAGCAGAGCCGGGACACCGCCATGTGTCACAGCTGTATGGCCTGTATCCGTCCGATCAGATTACGATGGATGGAACACCGGAGCTTGCTGCGGCCGCTGCAGAGACACTGCGTGTGCGCCTTGCCAACGGCGGCGGCCACACGGGCTGGAGCCGGGCATGGATTATCAACTTTTATGCGAAACTGTGGGATGGCGAGAAAGCGTGGGAGAATATCTGCCAGATGCTGGCAAAATCCACTTACGCCAACCTGTTTGACCGCCACCCGCCGTTCCAGATCGATGGAAACTTCGGCGTGACCGCAGCCATCGCACAGATGCTGGTGCAGAGCAGAGAACACAAAATCATTCTCCTTCCGGCGCTGCCGAAGGCGTGGGATCATGGAGAAGTGAAAGGCCTGCGGCTGGTTGGAAATGCGTCAATTGCACTTGCGTGGGAAGATGGAAAACTGACGCGGTGTGCGGTTACGGCGGAGCAGGCGTATGAAGGGGAAGTTGTGTATGGCGAGATGCGCAGCACGGTAAAACTGGAAAAAGGCGAGACGGTTGTGCTGGATGAGATGCTGCACGTGCAGGCATAAAACGGACGTAAAAAAAATGGAAGAAAGTCCTGTCAGACGGAGAAGGATTCAGTCTGGCAGGACTTTTTCCTGTACATAGGAGCCCCTGATAACCGCAGCAGTAACCTGAGAAATTTACAAAATGTTTTTCTCATGGCTCAGGCGCGTGAGGCAGCGAGATCCGCAGAATAGAGATGCAGGAGTTCTTTTGTATAGCGGCACATGTAGTCAGGGATGCTGTCGTAAGCGCCGGTTTCCAGTTTTGCGCAGGCGGCGCAGGTCTGGCAGATGCGGCGGAGGGAGCAGGAGGAGCAGCGGGGATTTAAGGTAATGGCTTCGATTTCGCACTGAAGCTGCTTCCAGGCATTGTCAAATCCTGTTTCAAAAACGTTGATTTCCGGCTGCGAGAGCATGACGCATGGGCGCATCTTTCCCTGCCAGTTGATCGTAAAGGAAGTGCGGCCCGCCTGACAGCGCATGCGCTGGAAATCGGGTTCGGGAGTATCCGGCGTTTCGGCGGCGCGGGTTACGGTGTTCTGGGCAAGCTGAAGGTAGACTTCAGGTTCGAGGGAGGCTTTTTCAAACTGAATTTTTCCCCGTGCAGCATCCTCTGGCAGAAGCCGGGACTGTTCACAAAACGCAGCGGATCGCTCGCGCCGGGCAGGATACATGTAGGTGTCGATGTTGATCGGAGCGTCGAGAGAGCGGGCGAGTGCCACTAGGGAGTCCACATCCGTGCTGTTGTTTCGCACGAGACTGCCATTGATTTTCACATCAACATTCCGTTCCCGCAGAAGACGAATCCTGCGCAGCGCCTTTTCAAACCCGTCTTCGTAATGACAGAGATCGCGGTAGGTTTCCTTCGAAGTTCCATACAGCGTGATATTGATGCGCCGCGGCGGATATTGTGCAAAAAAGTCCGCCCAGGTTTCATCAATCAGAGTCCCGTTCGTGTTGAGCGTCAGAATCATACCCATGCTGCGAAGCTCCAGATACAGCGTTTTAAAATCTGGGAAGAGGAGCGGCTCGCCGCCGGTCAGAAGAAGGAAAAGCGTACCGGCTTTCTGCATCTGGCGTGCAAGCGAAATCCATTCCTCGGCAGACCGAAGACGCCCCTGACGTTCCATTTCAGAGCGTGAGAGACGGACGTAGCACATGTCGCAGTTCATATTACATAAGGGAAGAAGTTCGAGACTGCCGTTGATCGGGGTGTGGGAGCTGGCGGCTTTGGAGATCAGACGTTTTTCGTAGGTGAGGTTGTCCATGGGGATCCTTTCTGTATAGATATGCAGATATGGAAATACGGCCAACTTCTGGGGAGCTGACCGTATTTCGGGTGAATTAGAAGATTTCTGTTTTATAACAATTCCAGAAAATAATGCAAAAAATTCAGCACCGCAGAACGTGAATTACTGTGTTATTTTTGGATCTTGCTATAGTTGAATTGTGCGAGCTTAGGAATGGTTTGGATGGCTACTGTCAATGTCGGTAATGACAAGACGGCCAATATGAGAATACGTACCGCTGTGATTATCCCCGTCATCACTGTTCCATTGTACACCGTAGTAAGTACCAGCTTTGGCTTCATATCCTTTAATATTATAAATTGGTCGATTTCGCTGAATCTGATTGCCAATATATTCATAACCAGTTCCGGTATCCCCATTGAAAGAGATTTTTGCATCGTTTCCGCAAAGGCCATGCAGCATACCCTGAGAATCTCTATAATAGCCGCTTTCTTTTCCATTATAATCATCAAAGCGGTCTGTTTTACCATTGGTCTTTCCATTACCCGGATAAGCACACTGAATCACACCTGTGATGCATGCCGCCACATACTCATTCGCCTCAAACAGTTCTCCGGCCACTTCCGGCCGTGTCCACTTCATTTTTTCCATCTTCACTCCTCCTCCTTCAGAAATCCAAGCATTACACTTTCATTCATAAAATCATAAATATCCGGTTCCAGAGATCCCGAATCGTCGTCATACCGTTCCTGTGCAGCCGCAACCGTCTCGGCCAGCGTATGCGGCATCCGAAACAATTCCCACAAAAACCGCGAAGTCTCATTCAGCGTCATCATCCCATTAAAATGATCCGTACTCGCCCCCGTCGGCACAAGAATCGTTTCCCCGGCAATTTCTCTTACTATGTAATCTTCATTGGCACAATAGCGTTTCTCTTTTGAAAAAGTATGATCCACTACATCCTCCATCATCCTATGGTCCCTCTTTCGAAAGCACAGTGCTGTGTAATTAGTAAAATATTACAGTTTCTATTACAAATAAGATTATAAAGAAATGGAGATTAATTGTCAAGGAAAAATTTGGCAAAAAACAGGTGTTGTGATATTTGCTTTTTCTGTAGATGAAAGGAAGGTTTCGTGATAAGATAGAGAAAGAAATGAAAACGGAGGTACGGACAATATGGGAAGCTATTTGAACCCTGGAAGTGATCTTTTTGAGATGGCGCTTCAGTCGCAGATTTTTGTGGATAAAAGCGGTCTGATAGAAAAAACAAATCGCTGTGTGCGGACACTCCAGCGGTATCTGTGCGTGAGCCGTCCGAGACGATTTGGAAAATCTATGGCAGCGGATATGCTGGCGGCTTATTATGACAGAAGCACAGACACCGATGCATTATTTCGGAATTTGAAAATCGGCGGAAGCGAAACATATAAAAAACATCGGAATCAGTATGATGTAATAAAAATCAATATGCAGGAATTTTTAAGCGCAACAAGCGGCATTGACGAAATGCTGCGCATGCTGAACGACTATCTGATTTTTGATCTCAAAGAGCAGTACAGTCAGGTGCGCTTCCGTGATGAAAAGAATCTGGTGCAGGTAATGAAAGATGTCTACGCCAGCACGCGTCATTCCTTTGTGATTCTGATTGATGAATGGGACTGCCTGTTCCGGGAGTATCAGCAGGATCAGAATGCGCAGAAAAAATATCTGGACTTCCTGCGGTTCTGGCTGAAAGATAAGGAATACATTGCACTGGCATACATGACAGGAATTTTGCCAGTCAAAAAATATGGTTCCCATTCCGCATTGAATATGTTCACCGAGTATTCCATGACAGACGCCGGAGATCTGGCAGAATATTTTGGTTTCACCGAGTCGGAAGTGCAGGAGCTGTGTGAACAGTATACCATGAGTTTTGAAGAAGCAAGAGCCTGGTACAACGGATATCATCTGATCTCACATGAAAATGGAAACCGAAAAGTCTATTCCATGTACAGTCCGAAATCCGTTGTCGAGGCAATGCAGAGACGCAAGTTTGGAACATACTGGAATCAGACAGAAACGTATGAGGCACTGAAAGTTTACATCCAGATGAACATGGACGGCCTGAAAGATGCCATAGTAGAAATGCTGGCAGGCGGAAGCATTCGAATTAATACAGGAACTTTCAGCAACGACATGACAACATTTGCCACCCGGGATGATGTCCTGACCCTGCTGGTACACTTAGGGTATCTGACATACGATAACGAAAAAGAAACCGTAGCAATCCCAAACCGCGAAGTGTCCCAGGAATACATCAACGCAATCAGCACAATGGACTGGACGGAAGTCGTTCGCTCCGTCGAAGCGTCGCGTACTCTAGTGGAAACTGGTATGTGATGATCCGCTATCAGGATCGGAAAGAAGTAACAAAAGCAGAAATGTAAAAGCGGATTTATTACAAGAAAAGAAGCAGTAGGTGGGCAAAATGTTAAAGGGAAGCATTCAGGAATGCCTAGCTTGGGGGCTGAAAAAGAGTGAGATAAGAGAACGAAAAACCATATTGTTTTTACAGAGAAAAAGTTTGTGACTGTATTGTAGAAAAATATGGCCACAAACTTTTGGTTATTCATCTGAAAGATCAATATCAATAGCATCATTGGAGAAGATAGTATCCCATATAGCTTCTTCAATGGCCTGGAGACACTCGTCAGTATGTTTTTTGATATCTTGTCCCCAGAAATGTATAACTGTATAGCCCAGAAATAGAAGCTTTTTATCGGTTTCAAAATCACGGGAACGGTTATGTTCAATTTTTTTGATCCAGTAATCTGGATTGTTGCCCTTTTCAAGACGAAGTTTTAGGATTTCCCAGTCTTTTCCATGAAAAAATTCACTGTCGCAAAAAATAGCAATCTTGTATTTGGTAAGAACAATATCAGGAGAGCCAGGTAAAGCTTTATAGTTTTTACGGTATCGGTATCCTTTGTGCCACAGAGCTTTCCTTAGTTGGATTTCAATGGAGGTATCTTTACTGTGGATTTTTCGCATATTTTTAGACACAATTTCGGGGTTACGAGACATAACTATTTTCACCACCTTTTGTATAAAGTATTTTAACAATTTAAATAAAAAGATACAAGTACCAATGTCTGCACAGGATGAATTATTTGATTGACGATGTAAATGTTATGCTTTATACTTGTTAAGTAAAAGTTGATTAAATGAAGAGGTACCCGAAATGACGATTTCTGAACAAATCAAGGTGCTGTGTGTGAGATCAGATATCAGTGTGGCTGAACTTGCACGGCGAATAGGGACAACACCACAGAATTTTAATGGGAAAATGAAAAGAGAGAGTTTTACCATAGCTGAATTAGAAGATATAGCAGATGCGGTAAATAGTTCTTTTGAAAGAAAATTCGTATTAAAAAACGGAGAGAAAGTTTAATGCATAAAAATATAAAACAGAATAATTATAGTAGATATGCTACTAATAGAGATGTTATTTCTTTATTTTCCGGGGCAATGGGGTTAGATATTGGATTGGGAAAAGCAGGTTTAAATGTAGTGATTGGACAAGATTTTGACGCAGCATGCGTGAAAACGATGAAAGCTAATGGGCATAAGGTGTTGGGAGGAGATATTAGAGAAATACAACCACAACAACTGTTAGATATGACTGGTTTATCAGTGGGTGAGCCATTTTTGATTTGCGGGGGACCACCATGCCAGCCTTTTTCAACTGCGGGAAAAAGATTGGGCATAAATGATCCAAGAGGAAGTTTGTTTATGGATTTTATTCGTATGATAGATTACATACAGCCTCGATTTTTTGTAATGGAAAACGTAAAAGGAATTATGTCATCACCGTTAAAACATGTACCTTTATCTGAAAGAGATGAGAATGACCCTGAACAAAAACTAGGTACAGTGCTTGATGTAATTTTATCTGAATTTGACAAATTAGGATATAAGACAGTATATGGGGTGTTGGATGCTGTAAATTATGGTGTTCCTCAATTTAGAGAGAGATTTGTATTAATCGGAAGCCGTGATGATGAAAATGTTTTTTTACCAATTCCCACACATTTTCAAATGCATCAAGATAAGAAATATCAGTGGCAAACTGTTGGAAGTGTAATAAAAGATTTGGAATTTGATTATGGAGAATGTGCAACATTAAGTCAAGAAAGAATGAAATTTTTAAAAATGGTTCCGGAAGGTGGAAACTGGAGAGATTTGCCAGAGGATATTATTCCGATTGCAATGGGTGGTGCATATAAATCAGGAGGAGGAAAAGTTGGATTTTATAGAAGGTTATCGTATGATCAGCCTTCACCAACGGTAGTTACTTCTCCGGTGCAGAAGGCGACAATGATGTGCCATCCGACACAGAATAGACCGTTAAGTGTAAAAGAATATGCAAGGATTCAACAATTTCCAGATGATTGGGTATTTACTGGAACAACAGCAGCGAAATATCGTCAAATTGGGAATGCAGTTCCGGTAGGATTAGCTGAAGCTATTGGAAAAACGGTACTTTCTGTAGCTGATAATACTGCGGTTGTCCAAACAAAACGTTTTAGAGGGACAAATGTGCATAATAAGATTAGAAATGCAATAGAATTGGGAGGAAGTTTATATGCCATTAAATAATTCATATGATGAACAGGCAGTGATCCAGTCAATCGCATCTGCATTGGAAACATTTTATGGAGCATTAATTGAAAAAATAGATGGATTAAACATCCAGAAAGTAATGAAACGTAAAAATCCATATTTATATCGTGCAAAAGCTATGCAGAGCGCAACTGAAATTGTGGATTCGGTACTTAACGCATTTGTAAGTTCCAGTGAAGAAACCATTTTTGGCAATTGCTTTTTTGAGCCAATTGCTATTGCGGCAAGTGGTGGAAACAAGGCTTTGGCAGAAGGCATTGATATTATGATTCAGAACAATGAGACAAATACAATTTCAGCAATAGCTGTTAAAAGTGGACCGTCTGTATTTAATGCAGACAGCAAGAAAAGACAGGAGCAGAATTTTACGGCTGCTTCTAAGTTGGCAAAGCAAGCAAAAGCAAGATATGAAGCGTATATTGGATATTGTTATGGTAAAAAGAAAGAATCTGGAAGAGGAAAGCCTAAAATGTATCAGGAGTTGGCTGGAAAACGTTTTTGGGCGGAATTAACAGGAGATGAAGATTTTTACATAAAGATTATTGGATACATGGGAACTATGCCAGAGAAATATGTTGCTGATTATAAAAAGAGCTATAATAGAGCAGCCAATAGACTGGTTAGAGAGTTTGCAAATAGTTTCTGCCAAGAAGATGGAAGTATTGATTGGAAGAAATTAGTAGAATTTAACTCGGGAGATTAAAATGTCAATTGAAGTTTTTTCTTTCTTCTCTGGACTAGGTTTCATGGATTTAGGATTCGAAGAAGCGGGGTTTGATATAGCGTTCGTTAATGAATATAACCATAATTTTATACAAGCATATCAGTATGCTAGAAGAAATAGACTACACTTCCCACGTTATGGATACTATGAAGGAAGCATAGAAGAATTTCTAAATGATAGGGTTTGGAATGAACAATTTCCGGATTACGATTCGAGAAATAAAGATAGGCTTATTGGGTTTATTGGTGGGCCTCCGTGCCCGGACTTTTCAACTGCTGGTAAAAATGCGGGAAGTACAGGGGAAAATGGTAAATTAACAGAAAAGTATGTAAGGCTAATTATTAAACGTCAGCCAGATTTTTTTGTGTTAGAAAATGTAAAAGGCTTATATCAGACAAAAAAACATAAAATATTTTATGAGCAGATGAAAAAAAGGCTATATCGAGCGGGATATTCATTATTTGATTCGATAGAGAATGCTTTGGAATATGGAGTGCCTCAGTTCAGAGATAGACTAATATTAGTGGGATTTAACCGGAAAAAATTCGGGAGGAATCTAAAATATGCAATTGGAACCAATAAAATATATAATATGGATCAGGTAGAGATGTGTAATTGGCCAACTGTTGATCCGTTCCAAGTTGGAATTATGCGAAATGAGCCACAAGATATAATTCCAGAAGTAACAGTGGAGTATTGGTTTAGAAAAAATGATGTAGGAAATCATGCAAATTCAATGGATTATTTTAACACTGTTGCAAATGATAAATTTAATAGCATAGCTGAAGGAGATACTTCGAAAAAGTCATTTAAACGATTACATAGGTGGAGATATTCTCCGACTGCGGCATATGGCAATAATGAAGTACATTTACACCCATACCAACCAAGAAGGATAAGCATAGCAGAAGCGTTGGCAATACAATCTTTACCAGGGTGGTTTGAGGTTTTACCAACGTTATCTTTATCTGCAAAGTTTAAAATGGTTGGAAATGGAGTCCCTTATTTGTTAGCAAATGGAATTGCTATGGAGTTGCAAGGGTGGATTGAAAAACATATGAATTAAGGTGGGGATATAAATGATAGATGCAGAAATGATAAAAGCGGATTTGATATCATTAGATACACGTGATTTTTACATCAAATATATTGTAAAATCAAAATACTGGTATTTTTCTGATTATTTAGAAATACCTAGTGATGAAGTGATAGATGTGTTGGATAGATTTAAAGAAATTGTTTCTGAGCATTTTAACATTAGTTTTCATAGTTTGCAGCTTGTAGGAAGCGCTAAGACAGGTTTTAGTCTGTCGCCAAATAAACTTTTGACACCATTTCATGATGAAAGTGATACGCAAAAATCCTCAGATATAGATATTGCTATTATCTCAGAGAGATTATATCAATATTATTGGGACAAAATGAGGCAAACGGAAAAGATACAATATAAAAGATTTTATCAACAATTGACAGCTTCTATATTCCGAGGATATATCAATGATAAAGTTTTGATGGAAATACCGCCAATCAGAGCAGAATGGCTTGCAGTTGTAGCCCCTATTAATAAGTTGCTGCAAGATGAGTTAATGATAGTGCATCCAATTACGTATAGAATTTATAGATCATGGGAAGATTTAGAAGAATATCAAATTATAGGAATTGAAAAGACAAAAAAATGTTTGGAGGGTTAAAATGTTTTCTTTTGCTGACAATCATAAGAGTATAAAAGAAATTAATACAATGTTTTCGAGCGGAAGCTTAATTGTAGATGAATCATATCAAAGAAGATCGGTATGGGGAGAAAAAGATAAGATAAGATTAATAGAAACAATTTTACTTAAGCTTGTAATTCCGGAGGTGTTTTTTTGGAAAGCAGAAACAGACCCAGAAACGGGAGAATCGGTGACACATATTGTGGATGGTCAACAAAGAATAAAGGCGATTTCTTCTTTTATAGATAACGACTATAAACTAAAATCGCAGTATTTATTAGATGCGGGAATTAAAGAGAAATATGGAAATAAATTTTTTAAAGATTTAGATCCAAGTGTGAAAACTGCATTTTGGAATTATCGATTAATGATTATTGAGATAAGTCAGGAATCAACTAAAGAAGAAATTGTAGAAGTATTTAGAAGATTAAATTTGACAGATTTTAATTTAAATGATCAAGAAAAACGAAACAGTATATCAGGAGATTTTGCGGCATTAGCAAGAGACCTGTCTGAAAATGAAATATGGGAAGAAAAGCATTTGTTTAATAATACTGACATAAAGAGAATGAAGGATGTGGAATTTTGTGGAACTTTGATTTTGCTATATCGGCAGGGGATTATAGATCAAACAGATCAAAAACCTTTAAATCAGGCATATGAAGATCTGCAAACAGGGTATACAGAGGCTGAAAGTGATAAACAACATATTTGCGATGCAATCACTGAATTGAGAAAATTTATTGAGGATGATGATATTTTAAAGTTTGTAAAAAGAAAAGCACAGCTATATACAGCTTTTTCTGTTATTTTCTATTTACAGAGAGAGGGCAAAAACGTTACAGGAACTCATGTGGAAAAATTGAAAAATTTTGTAAAATTGTATTCGGTTTTTGACAATGATATGGATATGGATGGAAAATTATCTGACGAGGAGAAAGATATTTATGATATGTTAAAAAAATATAAGTTAGCTTCGTCAGAAGGACTGAATAAACACACAAATAGAATGATTAGATATAATGTATTAAAAGACTTTTTGTGCGATGAAAAAAACACAGATGATATTCAGAATGCGTTATATGATAAAATTGTAAATTATGTAGTGCAGGAACAATAATGTTATTATCTTGCAAAATACATTGCCAAATTATTATTTTAAAATTTAACTAAGAGCGCCCATTTTGGGAAGGGAAGTCTTAGTAAAATATTTAAAAACAGAAAAGGTTCACAAAAGCAATGAGTCAAAACAGAAAATCCACCGCGATTGCCATGACGGAAGGTTCGCTGTGGAAGAATATTTTTATGTTCAGTATTCCGTTGATGTGTTCGCAGGTCCTCGAGGTTCTGTTCAACCTGAGTGATGTGGCGGTTGTCGGGCGGTTTGCGGATTATAAGGCGTTGGGATCGGTGGGATCGACGACACTGCTGGTTTCGCTGTTCACCGGATTTCTGATCGGTATGGGAAGCGGTGTGAATGTGCGTGTGGCGCATGGACTTGGTACGGGGAATCGGGAGACGGTTTCGAAAGCGCTTCATACCTCGCTGCTGCTCTGTACGCTGATCGGTCTGCTTGTGAGCGTGATCTGCATTTTGTTTTCCGCTAATATGCTGTCGATCCTGCACACGAAAGATGAGCTGATGGACGGCGCGGTTCTCTACATGAAAATCTACGCGCTCGGCATGCCTGCGATGGGAATTTACAATTTCGGCAACGGCGTTTTGAGTGCGCGCGGTGATACGCGAAGCCCGCTGATCTATCTGACGATCGCCGGTGTGCTGAACGTGATTCTGAACCTGTATTTCGTTATCGTTCTTCACATGGCGGCCGATGGTGTGGCGACGGCGAGCGTGATTGCGCAGTATGTCTCCGCAGTCCTCGTTATTTTAAATCTCCTGCGGCGGAGAGACGAGTGCCGGCTGCATCCGTCAAAAATCCGAATGGATGCATATGCTGCCAAAATGGTATTGATGCTCGGTATCCCGGCGGGAATCCAGAATGCGATTTTTGCGGTTGCCAACCTGTTCGTTCAGGCCGGTGTCAACTCCTTCGATGCCGTCACCGTTTCCGGAAATGCGGCAGCCGCCAATGCCGATACGCTGGTTTTTAATATCATGGCAGCGTTCTATACCGCCTGTGCCAGCTTTATCAGCAGCAACTGGGGCGCCGGAAAGCGGGACCGGATGCTGAAAAGCTATCTGATCAGTCTGTTTTACTCCTTTATGGCGGGAACACTGTCCGGTGTACTGCTTCTGATTTTCGGACGGCAGTTTTTATCCCTGTTCGCAACAGATCAGGCGGTCATCAACGCCGGAATGGAACGACTGAAAATCATGAGCTTTTCGTTCGCGGTTGCGTCGTTCATGGACTGCACGACGGCGGCATCCCGCGGAATCGGAAAAAGCGTTCCGCCGACGATTATCATTATTCTCGGCTCCTGCGTGTTCCGTGTGATCTGGGTGTACACGATTTTTGCGTATTTCCATACCATTACGTCACTGTACCTGCTGTATATCTTTTCGTGGACGATTACCGGTGCAGCGGAGATCCTGTATTTCCGGCATGGCTATAAAACGCTGCAGATCAGTCAAAAATAAAATTACGTATTTTATTACAAAAGAGACTCTAAAGATTGACGGAGTCTCTTTTTTTTGCTATCATAAATGCGGAAAAAGGGATCGTGATACGCTGCGGGGAGACGGGAAGATCATGGGGAGAAAGAGGAGTTTTTGATGGAAAAAACATTTCAGACAGGGAGTTTTTCCTTCCGGCTGAAGTTTCCGGAAAAGCTGGTACTTCCGGCGGATATGGAAAAATTTTCGGTGGAAACGGATTCTGCGGATTATACATATATCATTACGGCTGTCGATATATTGCCGGAAGCGGAGGGAGAGCTGATTGTGGATCGGGTCGATCTGCAGGTATTTCATACAAAAGAAGGATTGGAGAGCCGCCGGATCGGTGTGAAAGGAGAAGAGCGTCCTTATGCACTCTACCGTGAGACTGCGCAAAATCGTGCGGAGGTTTTCGTCGGCAGGTGGTATCTGGCAGAAGTTGAAAAGTATGAAGTTGTTTTTCTTTCCCTCTTTGCCCTGGAGCGCCGTCTGGCGGAGCGGCCGTGCCTGATTCTGCACTGTGCATACACGGAGTATCAGGGGAAAGCAATGCTCTTTTCTGCACCATCGGGAACAGGCAAAACCACGCAGGCGGGACTCTGGGAGCAGTACCGGGGAAGCCGTACCGTAAATGGGGATAAGGCATTGCTGGAATATGACGGCACAGCGTGGACAGCAAACGGCTGGCCGGTCTGCGGAACATCAGGGGTCTGCGAAAACAAAAAGCTCCCGGTCGGATGCATTGTAATGCTGAGCCAGGCAAAGACGAATCAGGCGTGGCGGCTGCGTCCGGCGGAGGCATTTACAAGTTTATACGGACAGATCACCATGAACCGCTGGGACAGGGAGGGACTGGTGCACAGTCTCGACCTTCTGGAACAGCTGGCCGGAAAAGTTCCGGTGTATCATCTGGCGTGCGATATTTCAGAAGATGCGGTGAAAACGCTGGAGCAGGAGATTGGGGCCGGTTCGTTCGAAAGTGAAACATATGCAGCTGCACTGCGCAGAAACAGGATTCAGAAAAGGGAGAAACATGCATGAAAATGGTGGATACCCATTCCTATGTCGAAATGCTGAAAGAACTTGTGGAGCAGGGCAGGGAAGTGCGTATGGTGATTTCCGGTAGCAGTATGGCACCGTTTCTGATTCATGGACGCGATAGCATTTTCTTCCGATCGCCGGAGCGGGAGCTTCGGAAAGGTGATATCGTATTTTACGAGCGGCCGGGCGGACAGTTTGTCGTGCATCGGATCTGCCGCGTTCATGCAGACGGTTACGATATGATCGGGGATGCACAGACGGAAATCGAGCATCACGTGCAGCGGGAGCAGATGTTTGCACGGGTGACAAAAGTGGAACGAAAAGGAAAAATACTTGTGCCGGGAACGTTCTGGTGGGAGTTTTTTGCACAGGTCTGGATTCGCATCATCCCGCTTCGCCCGGTTCTGATGCATGGATATGCCCGATTCTTCTCTGTGGATAAAAGGAAAAAAGAAGCAAATTCCGTGGAAAATGATGCGTGCAGGAAGCCCTCTTTGTGGAAAAAGCAGGAAACGTCTGGCGGAATCCCGTCCGCACGCAGAGAAAACGAAAGGAAAAGAAGATGATTACAGAAACAGAAACCGCATTCCTTGCGGTGATTCGTGCGTTTTTGACAGAAGAAAAAGCGGCTCCGGCGGAAATTGAGGGGCTGACAGAAAAACAATGGAATCATCTGTTTGTACTGGCGTCCCGGCATTCGCTGCTGGCGGCAGTCTATGATGTGGTGGGGAAAACACCGGCATTTCTGCAGCTTCCGGCAGAGTTCCGCGGCCAGATAAAAATGCAGGCAATGCAGAGCGTGATGCAGCAGGTTTCACGGACTGCCCTGTTTCTTGCGGACGAAAAAGAGCTGGAAAAAACAGGCATACAGCCGCTGGTAATGAAAGGAATCGTGTGCAGATCACTTTACCCCAAACCGGACCTGCGCCCGTCCGGAGATGAGGATCTGCTGATTCAGGCGAAAGATTTTGCGGCAGTGGATACTTATTTTGTAAAGAAAGGTTTTGTGCGGGATAAACAATGGGCGGGATCAGGCGATGCGGAGGTTTGGAAGCGGGAGAAGAGAGATCTGTCGAAAAAGCCGCAGCAGTCGGAAAAACCGCATGATTCAGAAACCGATGCGATTCCGGAGGAGATGGGTTACATTCATCCCAAAACAGGTGCTTTTTATGAGATCCATACCAGCCTGTTCAGCAGAACTTCCTCCGCATACGGCTATCTGAACCATGCATTTTCCAACGTTTTCGAGCATCCGTCCCAGATGGAAGTGCAGGGACAAATCATTTATACTTTAGAGGAAACGCATCATCTTTTCTACCTCCTCTGCCACAGCTTCAAGCATTTCCTCCACGGCGGTGTCGGCATCCGCCAGATCTGTGATATGGTGCAGATGATTCGGACATATGGAAGCAAAATTGACTGGAAGATGTTCTGGCGGCTGTGCGAACAGTATCACATGACGTGTTTCTGCATCAATATGCTGGATATCGGGGAGCGGTATCTGGGATTTTCTTATGAGGAGAGCGGAGCAGTCCGTTGTACGAAGAAGATCCGCCCGGACTCCGAAGCCCTTCTGACGGATATCCTTGATGCCGGTGCATTTGGAAAATCGAGTGCGGGGCGCATCCACAGTGCAAACATTACCCTATATGCGGCTGAAACCGGAGTCAACGAACGGAAGACGGGGACGGGCGGAGTCTGGAAGTCGTTGTTTCCAGAGTCTTCTTATATAAGGAATACGTATCCCTATGCAGCAAAGCATCCATGCCTGATTCCGGCAGCATATGCACAGCGGATCTTTAAATGGATGCGGCAACAGCATCATGCCGGAAGAGAGCAGAAATCCAGCCTGGAAGTCGGCACAGAGCGTGTTGCACTGCTGAAAAAATACGATATGATCCGCACGGCAGAAGATCCCAGAGAGGGAAAAAACAGAAATCCAAAACAAAAGAAGGAGAAGGCGGAGAGAAACACGGCGAAGAGCAGAGCCGCCTCAAAAATGAGGTTAAAATTTCTGAAATCAGATGAGAGAACGAAAGGAGGCGCGCATGCAGGAAGAACCCAAAGAGGAAAATAAGGACGCCTCCTTCGAATCCCTCCGCATTCTGGCAGAGCGCTGGAAAAACGGCACCTTTTCCGAAATCATCGACGACTGGAAATGGATTTTCAGCTACAGTGCGCGTTACAAAGGCGCGATCATTTTCTACACGATTCTCGGTATCCTGAGCACATCACTCGGCCTTGTCGGCAGCGTGGCAGGAAAATACCTGATCGACATCATCACCGGCTACCAGATGCAGAAACTGCCGCTGCTTCTCGGAATCATGATCGGAAGCACCGTGTTCAGTCTTGGTTTCGGAAGCATCATTAACCGCATCTCGACGAAACTCAGTATCGCCATCAACAACGACATTCAGGCGGATATTTTTGACAAGATTGTGGATGCGGACTGGCTCGAAATCAGCAAATATTCGAACGGTGACGTACTTAACCGTTTCAACGGCGACATCGGGACTGTCAGCGGCAACGCAATCAGCTGGCTCCCGACGATCATTATCGCCATTTATAATTTCATTGCCACCTTTTTCGTGATCCTCCACTATGACTGGATGATGGCTCTGATCGCTTTCTTAAGTGCCCCCTTTCTCCTTCTGATGTCCCGTTTCATGATCCGCCGCCAGCGGGAGTACAGCAGAAAAGTGCGCGAGATGAGCAGCAGACTGATGGGTTTTGAGGTGGAAGCGTTCTACAATTTCGACACGATCAAGTCCTTCGGCATTGCCCCATATTACAGCAGAAAGATGCGGTGGTGGCAGGGAATGTTTAAAGACATCAGTCTGAAATATAATCTGTTTACGATCAAGACGAATATTGTACTGTCGATTCTTGGAAGTACCGTAGAGTTCATCGCCTTCGGCTACTGCCTGTTCCGCCTGTGGACACACGATATCACCTACGGAACGATGACGCTGTTCCTGCAGCAGCGGAGCAATCTCTCCGGTGCATTCAGTAACGTGATTTCGATTATTCCGTCCTTCCTCAACAGCTCCGTATCCGCGCACCGCATCCGGGAACTTGTGGAACTGCCGAAAGAAGTCCATATCCCCGAGAGCGCCGAACTCGATCCGCTCGCAAAAGACGGCTTTCAGGTGCAGATGCGCGGTGTGGAGTTTTCTTATATAGAAGGAAATCGTGTCATCACAGAATCCGACTTCCAAGCCGCCCCCGGCGAAATCGTCGCGCTGGTCGGTCCGTCCGGTGGGGGAAAAACAACCATGATCCGCCTGATCCTCGGCCTCATCCACCCGCAGGAGGGCGAAACGGTGATGATCGCCTCAGACGGAAAAACAATCCCCATGAACGCCGAAACCCGTCACCTTTTCGCCTACGTCCCGCAGGGAAACACCATTCTTTCGGGAACGATCGCAGAAAATATGCGCATGGTAAAAGAGGATGCCGCCGATGCGGAAATCATCGAAGCTCTCAAAATCTCCTGCGCCTGGGATTTCGTCCAGTATCTGCCCGACACCATCAACAGCCGTGTCGGCGAACGCGGCCGCGGCTTCTCCGAAGGACAGTCCCAGCGCCTCGCCATCGCCCGCGCCATCCTCCGTGATGCCCCGATTCTGCTTCTCGATGAGGCAACCTCCGCCCTCGACGTCACCACGGAACGGAATGTCCTTCGAAACATCATCCGTCAGCGCCCCAACAAAACCTGCATCGTCACCACCCACCGTCCCAGCGTCCTCGGCCTCTGCCAGAGAGTCTACCGCGTGATGGACGGAACCGTGACAGAACTTGACGAAGCGGAAGGGGCGAAGATGGTGGAGAACTTTTAGAAAAATGGCTTCTTTTTCACAGAACAGGTGGGAAAGGAGCCATTTTTGACGGTAAAATGGCGCAAAAATGACATCAGAATGACGTCAAAACGACACCAAAGGTCAGACGAGTGATATTCCAAAGTCAAATCAGTTATAGAGTTACAAGTCGGAAAATTGCTATAATACAACCATCAAAGATCACACAACACGACATGTGAAAAGGAGAGAGAAAATGAAGAAAAAAGTTTTAGCAGGTGTCCTTGTAGCAGTCATGGCATTTTCCATGGCAGCATGCGGAAACTCAGGATCTGGTTCCAGTTCGAATTCCGGTTCATCCGCAGCTTCCGGAAGCACAGCATCAAATGACGAAGGCGATCCATACACCGTAACACTGGTACTGCAGGGAAGCCAGCAGCAGGACGAGGAAAGAATCGAGGAGAAAATCAACGAGATTCTGGAACCGGCGCTGAATGCAAAACTGGATATCGTTGTTCTTCCGTGGGCAAGTGCAACACAGCAGTTACAGTTAATGCTTTCCGGTGATGAGAAAATCGACCTTCTGTACACAAACGCAACAACAGCCGTACAGTACATGCACTCTGGACAGATCATGGATATGACCGAGCTGATCGACAAATACGGCACAAACCTGAAAGATATCTATGGCGAGGATATCGTAAAATCCAACAACGTTGACGGATTCGTATACGGCGTTCCGAACCAGATCGAGCGTGGTAACATTCCGGCAATCTTCATGAGAAAAGACCTGGTAGAGAAATACAACATCAACACTGATGACATCAAAGAGCCGCAGGATATGGAAAAAGTATTTGAGACCGTACAGGCAGGCGAGCCTGATATGACCATGCTGTATTCCATCAACGAAGGTGATACCCCGCTGACTCGTCTGTTCCGCGGCGATGCACTTGGCGATGCCAACTACTGTGGTGTCCTGATGGATCAGACCAACAGCACAACCGTAGAAAACTTCTTTGCAACTGACTGGTTCAAAGATACCACAACGATGCTGTATGACTGGTACAAGAAAGGCTACATCAGCCAGGATGCCGGAACAAACACAGAAAACTGGAGAACTGTATGCAAAGCAGGAAACCTGTTCTCCCTGTTCTTCTCTTATCATCCAGGTACTCCGGTTGAGTTCCAGAGCTCTACAGGATATGACTTTGAGATCGTTCCGTTCTATGACGCACCGATCATCAACTCCTCTTCCTACAGCAACATCATCTTCTCTGTAGCACAGAATTCCGAGAATCCGGACAAAGCAATGCAGGTTCTGGATTACATCTACGGCAGCCCGGAGGTTATGAACCTTCTGAACTGGGGCGAAGAGGGAACTGACTACGTAGTAGAAGACGAAGAAAACGGAATCATCAACTACCCGGACGGCGTAACAGCAGACAACGTAGGTTACAGCTTTAACTGTGGATGGGAGCTTCCAAACCAGTTCATCGCATACAAATGGGATGGATCTGACCCGCAGCTCTGGGAGAAAATGTCTGATTTCAACGCTTCCGGCACAGAGTCCAAAGCACTTGGATTTGTCTTTGACAACAGCAACTACACCAATCAGGTAGCAGCTCTGTCCAACGTTGTAAAACAGTACAGCGGCGCACTTTACAGCGGTTCCGGTGATCCGGAAGAACTGATTCCTCAGTTCCTCGAGGCACTGGATGATGCAGGAATCAACGATGTCATTGCTGCAAAACAGGAGCAGCTGGATGCATTTCTTGCAAATAAATAATTTGTAAACAGACACAGCCGGGGCGAGAAAGAAAAAGCCGGTGTGAAACAGTAACCGAAAGCTCCACTCTTCAAAAAAAGATGTGGAGCTTTCACTGTAAAAGAACATAGTAAAACAGCCTTATAAAAGGAGAAACGCTTTATGAAAAAAGCAGAGGTTAAAAAAGGAAAAAAGAAAAACGCGCTGAAAGAATACTGGCCGCTTTATCTGATGATGGTTCCGGCACTTCTGTATCTGCTGATCAACAACTACCTTCCGATGGCAGGTATGGTGATCGCATTTAAGAAGCTGAATTTTGCCAAAGGTATCTGGGCAAGCCCGTGGGCAGGACTTGACAACTTCAAGTTCCTGTTCTCATCCAAGGATGCATGGATCATCACAAGAAACACACTGTTGTACAACGTTGCATTCATCCTCGTAAACATGGTAGTCGGCATTGCGATTGCGATTCTGATCACAGAAGTAAAAAATACAAAACTCAAAAAACTGTATCAGAGTGCAATTCTTCTTCCGTTCCTGATGTCCATGGTTATCTTAAGCTACATCGTTTACGCTCTGTTAAGTGCAGAAAACGGTCTTGTCAACAACTCGATCCTTCCGTTCTTCCACATTGATCCGATTCAGTGGTACCAGAAACCGAAATACTGGCCGGCGATCCTGATCATCGCAAACTGCTGGAAAGGCGTAGGATATGGATGTCTGATCTACATCGCATCCCTCATTGGTATTGATCCTTCTTACTATGAGGCTGCAAGACTGGACGGCGCAAGCAAATGGCAGGAGATCACGAAAATTACGCTGCCGTGTCTTGTACCAACCATCATCACCTTACTGCTTCTCAGCATCGGAAGAATTTTCTACTCCGATTTCGGTCTGTTCTATCAGGTACCAATGAACTCCGGTGTCCTGTTCCCGACCACAAACGTAATCGATACGTATGTATACCGTGCCCTGATTGAGCAGGGAAATATCAGTATGTCATCTGCTGCTGGTGTATACCAGTCACTGGTTGGCTTCTGTGTCGTAATGTTCAGTAACTGGATTGTCCGCAAAGTAGACAAAGACCAGGCATTATTCTAGGAGGGTGGAATCATGACAAATTCAAAAAAAGCAAAACGTTTCCAGTTCTGGATTAATGTGGTACTTGTTATCATTACACTGTCCATTGTACTGCCGTTCTTACTGGTATTTATTTCATCTCTGACCGATGAAAACACACTGATCCGCAACGGATATTCGTTCTTCCCGGAGAAATTCAGCTTCTATGCGTATTCCTACATTATCCGTCAGGGCGAGAAAATCCTGCGGGCATATGGAATTACGATTTTTGTAACCATCGTAGGTACCGCAGCGAACATTGCCATGTCTTCCCTTCTGGCATATCCGCTGTCCATTAAAAAACTGCCATACCGCAGAGGAATCACTTTCTTCGTATTCTTCACCATGCTGTTCAACGGCGGACTGGTACCGACCTACCTGATGTATGTAAACTATTTCCACATCAAAAATACGATCTGGGCACTGATTGTTCCGGGCTTCCTGTTAAGTGCGAACAATGTGCTGATGATCCGAAGCTACTTCAGCACCAGCATTCCGGATGCCCTGTTTGAGGCAGCCAAAATTGACGGTGCCGGATACATGAAGATTTTCACCAGCATCACCCTTCCGCTTGGAAAACCGATTCTGGTAACGATGGGACTGTTTTCCGCACTTGGCTATTGGAATGACTGGACAAATGGTTTATACTATCTGTCAGGAAATGAAGGTCAGAAACTTTACAGTATCCAGAACCTGCTGAACCAGATGATTACCGATATTCAGTATCTGACAAGCGGAAAAGTAACCGGAAATATCGGCTCTGAAGTAGCAAAGCTGCCGACAACTTCGATTCGTATGGCAATTGCATTCATCGCTATGCTGCCGCTGTTTATCATCTATCCGTTCCTGCAGAAATATTTTGCAGAAGGTATTACACTTGGTGCGGTAAAAGGTTGATTTACGCGTAGAAATTTACAAAAAGAAACACGTTTGAGTTTCCAACATAAAATCACAGAAACAGTACAGATTCATGACAACATGAGGTGTACTGTTTTTGTGCTCCATTGCATTTGAAGGACCCTGCCAGTGACAGGGTCCATAGGTGGTTTTAGAAGGAAGCATTCTGACCATGAAAACAAGGAAAAGGAGAAACGCTCATGCACATTTCAAAACGGGCGAAAAAAACAACACTTGCGCAGCAGAGCCGTTATCTGCTGTTTATCCTGCTGGGGATGCTTCTGCTTTTTCTGGGCGGGAGCATGATGATTCTGGAACGAACCCAGCAGCAGGTGTATGGACAGCTGGAAGAAGTTTCAAAACTGTATACGGATGAACTGGATAACAGATTTCTTCGCATCAGCCGGGATCTGTTTTCTACGGTAATGGATAGTTCTAACCCGGATTCTACTTTCTGGAAATATATGGATCTGATGGAGACAGACCAATATACAGAATATGTCATTACAAAGCTTCGAAATAATTATGTATCCGCGGCATGGGATTTCGGCACGGATTACAATATTTTTCTTTATACAAAAAGTGATGAGAATTTATATCAGTTAAGTATTCCATCTACGGGTCTTTATACGATCAACCCCTATTTAAAGGAATCCATCCGACGCCGGATTAAAAGTCTGGATCAGCAGACGTACACGATCAAGAAAAAATGGACTGTACTGCGGCAGGGAGACGACGTTTACATGTTCAAGGTAGCCCAGAGCAAAGGCATTGGACTTGGCTGTTACGTCAATCTGAAGACGATTCTGGAACCGTTTTCCAGTCTGTCTCTGGGAAAGAGCGGCTATGTCAGCCTGGTTGATCAGAATGGAAAAAGCATTGGAACGCTGACCGAAAAAGGAATTTTGACGGATGATTCCAAAATCGACACAAGTAATTATACCTTCCGCCAGGAACTCTCTCAGGCACCATTTGAAATCCGCATCAAAATTTCCTGGACAGGCGTTCTGAATCTGATGACCGGAAGTATCTTTGCACTTCTCGGCGTTGCCTTTTTAATGGTCATTGCCGGTTCTATGCTTCTGTTTCATCTGGAAAGAAGAATCCTGCATCCCGTCAGTCTGTTTACGGAAAATCTTCAGAAATACGATAATGGGGATTACACCTTCGAGATGTCCGAGGGAAATCTGGTGGAGCTGGAGCAGATTGATGACAAGTTCCGCAACATGATTCACCAGATCCGCCGGTTGAAAATCACGCTGTACGAGCAGGAACTGGAAAAACAGAAGATTGAAATGGATTATCTGAAAAGCCAGATCCGCCCGCACTTTTACATGAACTGTCTGAACTTCATCTACAGTATGATTGATTTCGGACAGTACGACCACGCAAAGTCGATGAGCCGCATTACCTCCGACTATCTCGCCTATATTTTCCGAAATACGAGCGATATGGTGCCGGTGACAGCGGAGACGAATCACTGTGAGAATTATCTCAAAATTCTGCTGCTGCGCTATCCGGAAAAATTCACCTATTATATCGAAGTCCATGAGGAAGTGGAAGATGCCTTGATCTTCCCGTTCCTGATTCAGGTCTTTGTGGAGAATGCTGCGAAGCATGCGCTGACACTGGAAAAAGTTCCGCTGATTTCCGTGACTGTTTACCCGGAGGACCGCGGAGAAGAAAAATATGTCAACATCTATATTTCGGACACCGGAAACGGCTTCCCGGAGGAAACACTTCAAAAGCTGAAGGCGGGAGAAGAGATTTCAGAAAACGGAAAACACATCGGAATTGAAAACTGCCTGAAGCGTTTCCATTATTACTATGGAGACACCGGAGAGATTCATTTCGATAACAGTCCGCTTGGCGGCGCAATTGTAGATATACATATTCCATACCATACAGGAGAGAAAAAAGATGAAATTATTGCTCGTGGATGATGAAGAGTACGTGATTGAAAGTATCAAACGAAACCTCGATCTTACGGAAACGGGAGTGGATGAGGTTTACACGGCATTTTCCGTACAGCAGGCGCAGAATATCATGCAAATGGTGGACATTGATATCGTCATCAGCGATATTGTGATGCCGGGCGGAACGGGATTTGATTTTGTGGAATGGGTCAGAAAAGAGGAGCTGAAAGTCCAGGTTATTTTTCTGACAAGTTATGCAGAGTTTGATTATGCGAGAAGAGCGATTCAGCTGAACAGTGTCGATTATCTGCTGAAGCCCATTGATTTTGGAAAGTTAAAGGAAGCCGTACTGCGCGCAGCGGAATCTGTTTCGAAAGAGAAGAAAATCCAGGATCTTAGAAAAGAAAGCATCAAATGGAACCAGAATAAAAAAATTCTCCAGCAGGATATCTGGAAAAATGTGCTGAAGAACGGTTTCTCCGAAGAAAAATTCTGTGAGACAGCAGAACAGCGCCAGCTCCCTTATGGACCGGGACATTATTTCCGGTTGATCTGTCTGATGCCTGAGCTAAAGAGCAGCAGACGAGAAGTCTGGGATACTGGGACGATGGAATTTGTGATTGAAAATGTGCTGTCTGAGCTGTACGAGGAAACTGATCTTGCGGTGGACACCGTTTTTTATCAAGAGCCGGGGATTTACTGGATTGTCACACAGTCAAAAGAGAAAGCATTTCCACAGGATGGAGAACAGGACCGCGAAATTCTGCACCGGTTCGTGGCATGGATGAATGAAAAAATTTATCCGGAGCTGTGGTGCGGTGTAGGCTGTTGGGAGTTTGTGGCGGAGATACAGGAGCAGAGCCGGAATCTGCTGAAGATGCGGGACGGCAGTCTTTCTGCATGGAATGAGGTTCTGTTTCTATCTGAGTTTCAGGCTCCGAAGACCAGCTACGAAAACAAGGAGCTGGATGTGTGGAAAGCATTGCTCTCGGAAGAAAAACCGGATGAGCTGCTGGAGCGGCTGCAGAAGTGTCTTGACCGGACAGAGCGGGAAAGAATGATTACAAGAGAATTTCTGGCGGCACTGCGCACCGACCTGACGCAGGTTGTCTACGCTTGGCTTTCGGATCGGGAGATCAAGGCGTATGCGCTGTTTGCAGACGCCGATATGGAAAATCTGCATCGGAATTCGCTCTATGGAAGAGAGGAAATGATGGAATACGCAAAGGTACTGATCCGAAAAGCGGTTCAGTACAGACAGTATATCAACAAATCCGATTCTGTCACGAGCCAGGTATGCGCCTACATTGATGCGCATTACCGGGAGGAGATCCACCGGGAAGAACTGGGGGAGCTTGTCTTTCTGAACACGGATTATCTGTCCCGTATTTTCAAGAAGGAAAAGGGGATTTCGATCAGCAATTACATCATTCAAAAGAGAGTGGAGGAAGCGAAAAAACTTCTGACTCAGAGCACGCTGCCCATCAACACCGTGTCTTTGTATGTGGGATACAGCAATTTTTCTTATTTCACCAAAATGTTCAAAGAAAATACGGGATATGCACCGCTGGAGTACCGGAGAAATTTCAGCGAAAAGAAGTAAGGTGCGGCGGTGTTTCATGAAGTCGGAAAAGTGAAAGAAAAAAGTCTGCCCAGGTGATATTTTTTTCCGGGATGCCATGGTAAAATTTCTGCATAAGATTCTGAAAAACGGATACAGCAAAAACAAGGTATGGAGGAGAAACAATGACCGAGCAGAAATTAAAAGAGCTTCTGGCCGACATGACGCTGGAGGAGAAGGTAAACCAGATGAGCCAGGTTGTGGGCGCATTTTTCAACAAAGACATGGACATCACCGCCATGGGACCGATGGCAGAGAAAGGCTTTACACCGGAGAATGTAGCACTTTCCGGATCGATCCTGGGTTCCATGGGAGCAGAAACGTTAAAAGAAATCCAGAAAAATTTTGTGGAGCAGCACCCGCATCACATCCCGATGCTGTTTATGCTGGATGTCATCAACGGCTTTAAGACGATTTTCCCGATTCCGCTGGGACAGGGCGCAACGTTTGAGCCGGAGCTGTCCGAAAAATGCGCGGCCGTTGCTGCAAAAGAGGCAGCCGTTTCCGGTCTTCACGTAACGTTTGCACCGATGACCGACCTCGTGCGCGATGCAAGATGGGGCCGCGTGATGGAGTCTACCGGTGAGGACCCATATCTGAACGGCCTGTTCTGCGCGGGCATGGTGCGTGGATTCCAGGGAGATGATCTGAAAGAGCCGTACAAAATCGCATCCTGTGTGAAACATTTCGCAGGCTACGGTGCACCGACTGCAGGAAGAGATTACAACACTGTAGAGCTTTCCGAACACACCTTCCGCGATTTCTATCTGCCGTCCTACAAAGCAGGCATTGATGCAGGCGCAGCGATGGTAATGACTTCCTTCAACACCGTCAACGGCGTTCCGGCAACCGGAAACAAAAAACTGATGCGCGGCATCCTGCGTGATGAAATGGGATTCGACGGCGTTCTGATTTCAGACTGGGCAGCAATCGAGGAGATCATCTACCACGGCTACTGTGCAGACCGCGAGGAGGCAGCGATCCGCTCCGCAGAGGCAGGCGTTGATATCGATATGATGACCGGCATTTACTGTGAGAATCTCTGCCGTCTTGTAAAAGAAGGCAAAATTTCCGAGGCGCTGATCGATGAGTCCTGCATGCGTATTTTGGAACTGAAAAACAAACTGGGTCTGTTTGAGAACCCATATAAAGACGCAGATGAGACGAAAGAAAAAGAGATCATTCTCTGCAAGGAGCACCGCGATCTGGCAAGAGAAGCTGCAAGAAAATCGTTTGTTCTGCTGAAAAACGAAGAGAAGATTCTGCCGCTTGATAAAGAGAAAAAAATCGCCTGGGTCGGACCGTACGTCCACAGCAGAAACCTGATGGGTTCCTGGTCCTTTATCGGCGATGCAAAAGATGTAACAAATCTGGAAGAGGCAGTAAAAGCACAGGCTGATACAAAGAACATGAGCTTCCATCCGGGTTCCCCGATTCTTGGCTCCGACATCCGTCTGGAGGGATTCGGCGAGGCGATGGAGCAGTCCCATACACCGGAAGAGGAGGAAGCTATGCTTCTGGAAGCCGTATGCGCAGCGAAAGAGGCAGACGTTGTCGTTCTTGTCATCGGTGAGGACCGCCTGCAGTCCGGCGAGGCAACCAGCAATGCAAACATCCGCATTCCGGAAATCCAGCAGAAGCTGCTCGACCGTGTTTCGGAAGTCAATGAGAACGTTGTCGTTGTCCTCTTCAACGGCCGCCCGCTCGATCTGCGAGATGTTGTATCGAAAGCAAAAGCTGTTCTCGAAGTATGGATGCCGGGAACCGAAGGAGCCAATGCGATCGCAGACGTTGTTTTCGGCGCATATGCTCCAAGCGGAAAACTGACCATGAGCTTCCCATACTCCGTAGGCCAGGTGCCGGTTCACTACAACGAGTATTCCACCGGAAGACCGCACGTCCCAGGCAAGGACAAAGACCGCTTCCGCTCCAAATACCTCGACATCCCGAACGCACCGCTGTTCCCGTTTGGATATGGTCTGAGTTACACGAGCTTTGAAGTTTCGGATGTAACGCTGGATAAGACGGAACTTGGCATGGAAGACGAAATCAAAGCTTCCGTAACCGTGAAAAATACCGGTGAAACAGCCGGAACCGAAACGGTACAGCTCTACATCCACGACGTAGCCGCATCCGTGGTACGCCCGGTCAAAGAGCTGAAAGATTTCCGCAAAGTAACCCTCCAGCCGGGAGAAGAGCAGAAAGTGGAATTTACCATTAATGAAAAAGAACTCCGATTCCTGACAGAGAATGAGCGCGTAGAAAGTGAAAACGGCACTTTCGAAGTCTTCATCGGAAGCGACAGCACGACGGAGAATAAGGCAGAATTTGTGCTGAGTAAATAAAAATATATAAGAAAATGAAAAAGAAAAGCCAGCCCCAAAGAGCGAGAAAAATTGATTCGCCTTTGGGGTTGGTTGCTTTATACAGAGAGAAATTATTGAGGTGATGAAACAATTTATGCATTTTCAATATTTGACATTGATTTTTGAATGCATTCTTAATATAATAAAAGTAGGGAAATCCCTACTTTTATGCTTGACAAGGAGGTGGCGATTATGTTAGCAAATATGTTTGTGGATAATGCAAAAGTTATGGCAAAAGGACAGGTCACAATTCCAAAAGATGTTCGAGAGGTACTTGGAGTAGCAAGTGGTGATCGTATTACATTCATTGTTGAGGGAAATACGGTTCGTATTGTTAATTCTGCTGTTTATGCTATGCAGATACTGCAAAAAGAAATGGCTGGAGAAGCAGAGCGTGCTGGTTTAACATCGGATGATGATGTGATGGCACTTGTAAACGAATTGAGAAGCGAGGATGAAAATGCATGAGAGTACTGATAGATACTAACGTCCTGATTTCTGCGGCGCTTAGCAAAAACGGTACTCCGTTCCAGGCGTATGTAAAAGCAGAAAAGCCAGCCGCAAAGAGCGAAAAATGATTTGCCCTTGCGACTGGCGCTTTTTTATTGTTGAAATTTATGACTCACATACAGAAGCGTCGAAATTCTTCTGGTGTGCAGCCGCAGATTTTTTAAATACACTCCCAAAATAACTGGGGATTTCAAAACCGCATAAGTGAGCTATTTCGGAAACTCTGTGCTCGGGATAATGAATCAGCAAAATTATACTTTTCTTTCAAACTTTCCAGCTTTGCATTATCCGGAGTGTAGTCCTCTTTTAAAATACCCGTGAGCGAGTCTGTCAGATAAGAGGCGGTGGAGTTTTTCGGAACAAAACGTCCTAGTTCCTGTCCGTTGTTAGTAATAACAATTTCCTGACCGTTTATGATAAAAGCCAAGTACCGGTCAAAGTCATTCTGTATTTCATTAACCGTAACAATAATCATAGAAATCCCTCCTGGTTAATTCTAGCATATGTAAAATCTGACATTTTATCAAGAGGAAAATTTAAACGAACGATTTTTCTGTTGCGGGATTCCTTTTTTGCGTTATACTGAGAAGTAACGTGTTGGGAAATTTTTAAACAGGGGGATTTTACAAAAGATGGAGAAGAAGAACCGAAGTGTCTTCCGCCGTCTGTACGTACTGTTCGGGGTCAGTATGCTGGTGATTTATATCAGTCTGACCGCCGTATTTTTGCTGTACGCACAGAAGCAGCGGGACAATGTTGTGGAGGAGCTGCAGAACCGGGTGTATCACAATACGCAGATCATGGAGCAGCAGTTTGAGACGATTCAAAAATTAGAGCAGAACTTGATTACGGACAGCCGGCTGCAGTCGCTGGCGTATGATGATGCGCTGAATGTGTATGAGCGCTCGCAGTTGATCCGGTCGCTGCAGGCACATATTCAGGAACTGTGTGCGGCGAACAACAGTATTGATAAAATTGCGATTGTTTTTCCGAAGGAAAGCCGGGAAATCAACACGGAGACAGGATGGGGCGTAAAAACGTATAAAGCATTGGATCGAAAAGGCAATGATCTGGCCAGCACGCTGGTGTATGAGCGGCGGAAGCTGTACATGGAGCTTCTGTATCCGCTGACGTACTCGACGGACGAGGAATACCGCCCCGACTGCGGCATCATTATCACACTTTCCCAGAGCTATTTCCGGGAAATTCTGGAAGCACTTGGGGGTGGAGACACGGGAGCCTTTCTGGCGCTGGAACAGAAAAGCGGAGTTCCCGGTGTGATTCTGCAGACGGAAGCAGAGGGCAGCCAGATTTTCCAGGACTGGAAAAACCAGAATCAGACAGCGGACGGGACGGAGGAAAGTGCCGCAGATACGGAGCAGGGAAAGCTTCGAAGTCATGGAACTGAATACATGTTGGTACGGCGGCAGTTTCCATCCTACGGCGTAACCGTTGGTGCATACTGCAGTGCGAAAAAGGTAGGTGGTGCATCTGCCTGGGCGCTTGCGGTCATGGGGATTGTGCTGCTCTGCATTACTGTCTTGTTCTTTGCAATTCTATACCAGACAAACAACGCCGTCAGCCGCCCGCTGCATGAGGTGGTTCATGCATTTGGAGAAGTAGAAAAGGGAGACCTCGATGTCCGGATCTACCACGAACCGCATGATGAATTCGGCTACATCTATGCGGCATTCAACCGCATGGTACAGCGGATCACCGAGCTGATGGAAAACGTCCGCGAGCAGAGCCGTCTCCTGCAGAATGCAGAACTCATCCAGCTGCAGTCGCAGATCAATCCGCATTTCCTGTACAACAGCTTTTACCTGATCCGCATTATGGCGAAGAATGAAGATTATGATCAGATCACACAGTTCGTAACATCGCTGGCGAAATATTATCGATTCATCAACAAAGAAGTCAACCAGAACATTCCGCTGCAGCGAGAGGTGGAGCACATGCAGAACTACATCGACATTCAGCAGATGCGCTTCGGGGATAAAATCACCGTAGAACACGAAGCACTGCCCGCCGGTGTGAGCGAGTACCGCGTGCCGAAGCTGATTCTGCAGCCGATTGTGGAAAATGCGTATAATTACGGTATGAAGGATATTCTGGAGGATGGAAAAATCTGGATTCATTATGTGAAAACGGAAACACAGCTTGAAATCTGGATCGAGGACAACGGCGGAGGCGGCAGCGAGGAACACTTAAAAGAAATGCAGGAAAATATCCGCGACTACGAGGGACGCGCGGCCGGTCATGCGCTGTCGAATATTGAGCGGAGACTGAAACTGGCTTACGGAGAGGGCAGCGGGCTGGCGGCACAGAAAAGTGAGCTGGGCGGCGTTGCCATGATTCTGCGGCTGGATCTTACGAAAACGCTGGAGTAAAAAGAAAAATTTACGTTACGGTTTGACGGATCTCAGCGAATAGCAACAAGTCAATTTTTGCAGGGGAAGATCAAGAAAGTTACATTGTTGATCTTCCCCTGTTTTTTTATACTGAAGATACGATAGCCGGACTGTGCATTTTTGGCATGGAAGGAAAAAGCTGCTGCACAGACGGCGTAAAAACAGGAGGTATTTTTATGTGGGATAAAGCAGTGTGGCTTGGGGTGCCGCGGGAAGAAATTGAGGAAAAACAGATTTATCAGGGAGATATGAACGGCCGGTTCGCCTGGTACCGTCTGGATTTTGAACTGGAGGAGACCGGAACTCTGATGGTGGATCTCTCCGCCAATTCCCGATACCGTCTCTGGATCAACGAGCAGCCGGTCCTCTCGGGTCCGTGCCGGAGCAGCGAGTTCTGTCAGTATTATGAAACCGTGGACGTCAGTTCCTATCTGAGAAAAGGAAAAAATGTATGCACCGCGCAGGTTCTGCTCTGCGACAGTATGTATGGAACAGGAAGACCGGATGACAGCCGTGCGCCTCTTCACAGCGTGGCAACTCTTCCGGCGGGCCATCGCTTTGCCTTGGAAGGCGCGGTCAAAAAGGAAGACGGAGAGATTCTTGCCGATCTTGCGACAGGAACTGCCGACTGGCGCGTGTGGCTTGATGACACCTGGTATCTTGTCAAAGAGCCGCATGTCAACGGAAACATGGGTGCGCTGACCGAGCGCATTGATTTCCGGAAAACAGAAAGTGATTACAAAAAAGCCGATTTCGCAGCCGGAAACTGGAAAAAAGCCGCGCCGCTCGAAGAAGTAAAAACGGGATTCGAGATGATGTTCGGCATCTTAAAAACCTTCCGCATGGAAGAGCGTCCGATTCCGCTTCTGTACGAGACGGAGGAAATGCTGGAAAAAGAACTCGGAACGCCGGTACTGGGTGATGAGGAAAAAATCGAGGTACACCCGGGAGAACGCTGTGAGCTTCTCTTTGACGGCGATGCCGTTTTCAACGCCTATTTCCGTTATCAGATCGAGGGCGGAAAAGACGCGGAGGTCAAATTTACGTACTTTGAAAAATTCACCCGCGGCATCGATGAGGTAAAGCGGGACGACTATAAAAACGGAGAGATCGGAAACAACGGACAGGAAGACACGATCATCTTAAACGGCGGCAGCCTGGTATATGAGCCGTTCTGGTACCGCACGATGCGCTTCCTGAAAATCGAAATCGAGGCAAAGGACGAATCCGTATGCTTTTACCGTCCGCGTTTCCGTAAAACAGGCTATCCGCTGCATTCCTCGACCTGGGTATCTTCCTCGGAGGGCTGGGTAGAGCAGGTTTACCAGATGTGTGTCCGCACGCTGGAAAGCTGTATGATGGAAACCTACATGGACTGCCCGTTCTGGGAGCAGATGCAGTATCCGATGGATACCCGCCTGCAGGCGCTGTTCACCTACAGCTGCAGTACCGATACGCTGCTCGCAAAAAAAGCGCTGCGTGATTTCCATGAATCGATGCTGCCGGACGGCCTGATCCAGGGAAGAGCGCCGAGCAATCCGAAACAGATCATCTCGACGTTTTCACTCTACTATATTTTTATGATTCAGGAATACTATGAGCGCACCGGCGATGTGGATGTGCTGAAACGGTACCGCGCCGATGTCGATCAGATTCTCGAATATTATGACCGCCACATCGGATCGCAGGGGCTGGTGGAGAACCTCGGCTTCTGGGATTTTGTGGACTGGCAGGAGCAGTGGAATCCGACCTTTGGCCGCCCGGGTGCCGTAAAACAGGGGCCGTCAACCATCATCAATCTGATGTATGCCCTCGCGCTGGAAACCGGTGCGAAGATCTGTGCGGAAAGCGGAAGAACGGCATTGGAAGATGAGTACAAAGCCCGCCAGCAGGCTATTTTGCACCAGATCGAAGCGCTCTGCTGGGATGAAGCGCGCGGCATGTACCGCGAGGGTCCGTCTTACAGCGAGTTCAGCCAGCACGCACAGAGCTGGGCTGTATTAAATCATCTGAAAGAAGGAGCCGAGGCGGCAGAATTAATGCGGAAGACCTTCGAAGAAAAAGATGTCCTCCGCTGCTATTTCTCCACCTGCTACGAGCTGTTCCGCGCCTGTGAAGCGGCTGGCTGCTATGATCTCACCAGCCGGCAGATGGAGTGGTGGAAGCATCTTCTGGATGAACACTGCACCACCTGCCCGGAGACGCCGTCCAATTCCAGAAGCGAATGCCACGCATGGAGCGCCCTGCCGATGTATGAACTGATCTGTGTGATGGCAGGCATCCGTCAGAAAACGGGAAAAGCGGATGAAATCATTGTGAAGCCGCATCTTGGCACACTGCCGGATCTTGAGGGAGAAGCGGTATCGCAGCGCGGAGCAGTGGCATTTTCGTATCGAAAAGAAGGCGAAGAGACACAGTACCGCCTCAAACTGCCGGAGGGATTAAAAGGAATCTTTGTGAAAGAAAACGGCGAGACCATCATTCTGCAGGAAGGCGAAAACGTGATCAGAAATTGATCATTTCTTGATAAAAAATTGCAACAGGTCAATTTTTGACACAGTAAATCAAGATTGTTTCATTGTTGATCTGTGATTTGCGCGGTATAGTGTGTTTAGAAAGCAAAGGAAAAATGCTTCAGGGGTGAAGCAAAAACAGGAGGGTATGATATGAAAAGAAAAATTGCGTTACTGTTGACAGCCGTTATGGTGACCGGAATGATGGCAGGCTGCGGAAGCAGCGGAAGCGGCAGCTCCGGTAGCACAGGCGGATCATCCACCGCGACAGCATCTTCACTGGAAGATGCCGATCCGGATTTCAAGTATGACGAGCCGGTTACACTGTCTTCCTTCTTCGAAATTTCTCCGACAATCATGTCAGATTTCGATCAGGAAACCGTAGTAAACAGCCTCTATTACCAGAGACTGAAAGAGCGCACCAACATCTCCATCGACTGGAAATGGTTTGCAGCCAACACCACCGACGACTCCGTACAGAAAAAGAGCGTAGCCATCGCATCCGGCGATATTCCGGATTTCATGATCGTCAACAGCTCCCAGCTGGCACTGCTTGCAAAGAGTGATCTGATCAACCGCGACATCGGAAAGATCTTCGATGCATATGCAAGCGACACCTTAATGGACTGGACCACAGGAGAGGGCGATGCAGCACTGGAGTCCGCAAGAGATAAGGGTCAGGTCATTGCCATTCCGCTGGTAGATTCTTCCATCGACAGTGCCGACGTTCTCTGGATCCGCCGCGACTGGATCGAAAAACTTGGTCTGGAAATGCCGAAAACAATGGATGATCTGTACAACGTTATGGTAGCTTTCCGCGATCAGGATCCAGATGGAAACGGACAGGCAGATACCCTTGGAATGGTATTCCATAACAATTTCTTATCCACAGGACTTGGCGATGCAACAGGCGTATTTAATGGATTTAACGCCTATCCGGAAATCTGGATCGATGATGGAAACGGCGGTCTGGAATATGGTGTGGCAGATGCGGATGCAAACAAAGAGGCATTAAATTATCTGGCGAAAATGTATCAGGAGGGTTTGATTGAGCAGGACTTCTCTTCCAATGATGAGACAAAAGGAACCGAGCCTGCAGCAGCAGGAAAAGCCGGTATCCAGTATGGACAGCTCTGGAATGCAAACTGGCCGCTGAACGCAACCATTCAGAATGATCCGGAAGCTGACTGGGTATCCATCCCAATGCCGACTGTAGATGGCAGCGATGTACACCCACAGATTAACTTAAAGATCCTTGGCTATGTTGTGGTAAGCAAAAAATGTGAGCATCCGGAAGCCGTTGTCAGAATGCTGAACTTCTGGTGTGATGCATGGTCCGGCGATGAGTACAGCGATTATCTGGTAGACGATGGAACAGGTGCCGTACAGTTCCCACTGCACTGGGTAATGCTGAAAACCTATTATCCACTGAAGAACCTGGACAGCCATCTGGCAGTTGTAGACGCAGTAGAAAGCGGAGATACTTCCAAACTGAACCAGGAGCAGAAACAGTATTATGATGCCGTAGATGGATATCTGTCAGGAAACAAAGTAGAGAATTACGGCGGAATGAAAGTATTTGGAAATGATATGTCTTCTCTTGAAGTTATCAATGAGTATCATGAAAAAGATTCGTTCCTCTTAGATGCATTTACCGGAGCACCGACAGAAACCATGGGTCAGAAGCTTTCCACAGTAAATGACAAAATCATGGAGTATTATACCAAGGTTATCATGGGCATTGAGTCAACAGATACCTATGATGATTTCTTAAATGAAGTGAATTCCCTCGGACTGGAGAAAATAACAGAAGAAGTCAACGAGTGGTACAGCAGCAGAAAATAAGAAAAACGGGCGGGGAGTGGAGAATTGGAGCTTCACTCCCCGAAATAAAAAAGTACAGAAAATCGTAGTGGAAATACGGGGAAGGGATTTTGTATGAAACAGAAAAAAGGGAAAGGGATACAAAATTTAAAAAGAGAATGGCCGCTGCATGTGATGCTGATTCCGGCCGTCATTCTGCTTCTTATTTTTTCCTATCTGCCAATGGTAGGAATTGTCATTGCATTTCAGGATTTCGTTCCATCCGGCGGAATGAAAGGATTTTTCACCTCCGCATGGGTTGGGCTTGACAACTTCAAATATGTATTCGAAATGAAAGATTTCCGCCAGGTTATGATCAATACACTGGTGATCGCAATTATGAAAATTATCGCAGGAATCATCGTTCCATTGATTCTTGCATTACTCTTAAATGAAGTAAGAAACAAACACTTCAAAAAAGCAACACAGACACTGATCTATATTCCATACTTCCTGTCCTGGGTTGTTCTCGGAGGTATCCTGGTCGACATTCTTTCGCCGACCGACGGTATTGTCAACACCTTCCTCGGCCTTTTCGGACACGAGCCGGTTTATTTCCTCGGCAGTCTGAAAACAATCCGCGGAACCTTAATCGTTTCTGAGGTCTGGAAAAACTGTGGTTACAATATGGTTATTTTCCTTGCAGCTCTGACCGGCATCGATCAGAGTCAGTACGAAGCTGCAAGAGTCGATGGAGCAGGATACTTTAAACAGATGCTTTACATTACACTTCCTGGAATTTTACCGCAGATCGTTCTGGTAACTGTTCTTGGAATGGGAAACATTCTGAATGCAGGCTTCGATCAGATCTTCAACCTGTACAGCCCGATCGTCTATGAAAAAGCAGATATCCTCGATACTTTCGTTTACCGTCTTGGTATGGTAAACCTGCAGTACAGTGTATCTACCGCAGTCGGTCTGTTCAAATCGGTGATTTCGTTCATCCTGATCGCAGTATCTTTCTCACTTGCGAAAAAATTTGCAAACTATCAGATTTTCTAGGAGGTTTTTACTATGAAGATAAAATCGTCTCCATCCCGAAAGGTGTTTGAGGTATTCAATTACATCTTTCTGACAATTGTCATCTGCATTTCGCTGTTTCCGCTGGTTCATATTTTTGCACTTTCCTTAAGTTCCAACGCAGCGGCGCAGGCAGGCCTTGTTACCGTAATTCCAAAAGGATTTACGACAGAATCCTATAAATACATTCTTTCCAAACCGGAATTTTTCAAATCATTCGGTATATCCGTTGTAAGAGTTGTCCTGGGAACCATCATCAGCGTCGGACTTACGATTGTCAGCGCCTATGCGATGTCCCAGCCGGATGAGCGCTTCCATGCAAGAAAATATTATGTCTGGTTTTTCATGATCACCATGGTATTTTCCGGAGGACTGATCCCGCTGTTCATCGTCATCAAAAGTGTTGGAATCTACAACACCATCTGGGCCCTGATTCTTCCGAGCGCTGTACAGACCTTCAACGTCATTCTGATGCTGAACTTCTTCCGCGGACTGCCGTACGCTTTAACCGAATCGGCGCTGCTGGACGGTGCCAACCACTTCCAGATCATGGCCAAAATCGTTGTTCCGATTTCCAAACCGTCTCTTGCAACGGTCGGCCTGTTCACGATGGTCAATCACTGGAACTCCTGGTTCGATGGAATGATTTACTTAAGCGATACATCGAAATATCCGCTGCAGACTTACCTGCGAAATGTCATCCAGTCCGTCGATATGTCCAACATCGATATGAACAACGTCGGCGCGCTGAGCAACGTATCGCAGAAAACGGTAACCGCAGCACAGATTTTCGTTGCAATCATTCCGATCCTGCTGGTTTACCCGGCACTGCAGAAATACTTCATCACCGGTATGACACTGGGAAGCGTAAAAGAGTAAAAATGGGGTGACAAAAATGGAAAAAGCAAAAGAGGGACTGATGCATCTGTTACAGATGATGGGGTCCAAAGAGTTTGATGCAGAAAGTTATGCGAGAAGTGAGAGCATCGACGGAATCCTGAAAAATCAGGAGTGCATGCTGCAGAACCCGGAAGAGGGCGGGGAAGCGGCATTGAATTACTGGAAAGAGCGCGGATTGAAAAAGGAGCTTCATGAGGCAGAAAATATCGCGGAGAAGTGGGCATCCTACGTTCCGCTCGAGGCAGAAAAGAATCCGAAAAAAACATATCCGCTGCTGTTTGTAATGCATGGCTCCGGCAATCCGATTTATCTCGCAGAATCGTATGGCTATACGCAGCTTGCGGCGAGAGAGAAAGTAATTGTCATCATTCCGGAGACAGAGACACCGGAAAAACTGGATGAGCTGTTTGCGTATGCGAAAGAACATTATCCGGTGGACTGGAGCAGAGTTTATATGGCAGGCTATTCGCTCGGCGGATTTATGACATCGCGTCATGCGATCCGCTGGCCGGAGCGCTTTGCCGCAGTTGGAACCGGCGGTATGCTGTTTGCAAATGGTCCGACTGGTGTTCATAAACAGAACGATGTGATCTGGCCGGAAGAAACCATCACACCGGAAATGGTCGCACATGCGGCAGAGGTAAAAATTCCGGCCTGCATCTGCATGGGAGAAAACGAGATTCTGGGGCTCCTTCCAGTAACAAGGGACGAACCGCCGTTCAATCCGCCGGGAGGAGATGCCTCGGAGGAAAAAGCAGATCGGATTGATCTTTCCGGAAAAAATAAAATCCAGTCGATCAACAATTGGAGAACGATCGCCGGATGCGAACCAGTTGCAGAAGAAGCGGTACGTGAGGCAGCAAAATACAGTGCCGATATCGTAACAGAGAAACTCGGATTTCCAATGGAACAGACGAGAGTGGAACTGAGGGAAGGAAGAAGCCATTTCATCGGTGACTGTGTGAATCCGCAGGGAGAAAACCTGGCGCGCTTCATCTGCATGGGAAAATCCGCACATTGGCCGTCACAGGCACTTGTGGATTTTACCTGGGAATTTATGAAACAGTTTTCGAGAGAACCGGAAACGGGAGTCTTAAGCAGAAATCCAGAGGCTTGACGAACGGATAAAACAAAACTAAACTTCATGGCAGGGAGGAATGCGATATGTATAATGTACTGATTGTGGATGATGAAAAAATGATCCGCGATGATCTCTGCAGCCTGCTTGCCATGGAGGAAGAATGGGAGCTGGACCTGACGACTGCGGCATCCGGCATCGAGGCACAGAGCGTGCTGGAAGAACGGAAAATTGATATCGCGATTATGGATATCAATATGCCGCAGATGAGCGGTCTTGAGCTCTATGATATCATTCTGGAGCGGTGGCCGCACTGCAAAATGATTTTCCTGACGGGATACGCGGATTTTGACTACGTATATAAAGTTTCCAAACATGCCCGGTATGTGCTGAAAGCAGAGGATGATGAAAAAATTCTGGAGGCAGTCAGGGAAACCATTGCCGAGCTTGAAAATGATCTTCTTCTCCAGCATCTGTCAGATTTTCGGCAGGATCGGGAAATGCAGTCGATATTCTATATGAGGACACTGCTTCTGGGAGAACTGCTGGAGGGCTACCGTCCGCTGAATCAGCTGAACCAGCAGCTTGCGGATGAGATGCTGTTTGACTTTGCGATTGATCAGAAGATTTATTACGTTGTTCTGCGGCACAGTATTTTTCTGAAAGATGATTATGAGGAGGAAAAACGAAATGCCAGAATGTATTATCAACTGATTGAAAAGTATTTTCTCGATTTCATGCACGGATCTTATCTGGAATATAACCGGAACGGTTTTCTGATGATACTGCAGCCGAAACAGATGCAGAAGGAAGAGCATATTGTAAAGATGCTGGCAGGAGCGGCCGAATTGTTTCAGAAGGCACTCCATAAAAATCTTGGAACATCGACGGGAGTTCTGGTGGGAGAGCAGGCGGTTCTGTTTGAAACATTAGTCCGGAAATTTTCGGCCATCGAGGACCGTATGGCATGGTTTGCCGAGGATGAACTTTCGGTAGAACCGATTCAGAAAACACCGCTGGAAAAAGAGCCGCTGTCCGATGCAAAAAAGCAGGATCTGAATCAGAGTGTCATGAAGCTGGAGTATTATCTGGAGGGCATGGAAAAGGAGAAGGTGCTGGATACGATTCTTACGCTGCAGAGAGAGCTGCAGGGAATCCGAAGCATGCACGACCTGTTTGCACTGGAACTCTACTGCAGCATCAGTGCGAAATTTATCGGATGGATCAAACGGCTGGAAGTCAATGAAGAACTGGCGTTTCGCATCGGTACGATGAATCTTTATAATGTATCACTGCATGCAAGCTGGCAGGATGCTTTTGAATACCTGTATCATGTGGCAGAGCACGTTTTTGAAATCAAACAGCAGAATGTGGAGCGGCAGAATGAGGATGTTGTAAACCAGGTAAAACGGTATATTACCGAACATCTGGCAGAAGATACTTCGCTGCATGTACTGGCAGATCAGGTGCATTTCAGTCAGGAATATCTGCTCCGTATTTTCAAAAAGCAGGAAGGAATCACGATTTTACAATATATCAACGATATGAAACTGGATATGGCAAAACGGCTGCTGACCGGATCGGAACTTTCGGTGAAGGAAATTGCAGAAAAGCTTGGCTTTGCGAGCCAGGGGTATTTCGGCAGATTTTTCCGAAGCAAAATGGGACTTTCACCGAAGGCCTACCGTGACGGACAGGCGCGATAAATAAAAAATGGGAGGTTTTTACAATGTACGAAAAATATCTGATTGACATGAATGACCCGAAAGACTGGATCCGCCACTGGGATGAAGGAACGCAGGTGGTCAACGATTTCATCCTGCCGCGCGGCCCGCATGAGAAGGATGAGATGAGTGACACGATCTATCACAAAGATGCGACCGTTCCGTATCACCAGCACCGGAAAGGATTTGAGACGTTTGAAATCGCAGCCGGAAGCGTAGAGTGCTTTATGCGCGGCAAACGCTTTATCGCACACGCAGGCGATATCATCCACATTGCACCGTGGACGCCGCACGGATTCCACTTCCTGGAAGAGGGAACCATCTGGCGCGAGCTGTTCCAGGAGATTGATATGTCGGGCGGCATCTGGGAGAAAAACACCGTCAACCAGAATTTCCCGGAAATCAAAGAAGATCCGGAGTTCATGCGCATTTACCGCGGCGATCCGCTGAATCTCACAAGAGAAACACCGGTCTGCGAGACGGTGGACAAACATGAAATGCACGAAGTCCGCACCCCGGATTTTGCCTACACAACGTATGAGGGTGACGGCTATAAACTGCAGCTCAAAATCGGCCGCTGGGAGACAAACGGCGTGAAAGAAGTATGGCATGCTGAGCTGGAAAAAGGCCTCGTTGTCGAGTTCGCCTTCCCGCACTGCAACTGGGAGCTGTACTATGTGAAAGAGGGCGCGCTGGAAGTCGAGGTCATGGGCGAAAAATTTGTCGCAGGACCGAATACGCTTGTGCATATTCCGAATTTCCATCCGCACACCATCCGCGCACTGGAGCACACAAAGCTGTATGACTACGGCGGAGAGACACACCTGATGGCAATGCTCGAGGATCTCGAATCCATCAAAAAATATCAGCCGGAGAAGCTGCAGGATGAGGCGGCAATGACGGCATTCTATCACAAATACAAATGCTTCGCGACAAAGATGTACCGCGAGTAAAAGAAGAGAAAAAGAAATGGGCAGCCCGCTTTTGAAACCAGAAAAATCTGGCGGAAAAGCGGGCTGTTTTTCTGATGGCACCGTATTGACCCTTCTGTTAAAACAAAGTAAAATATAGGTATTGGGAAAACAGGAGAGGAGAAGAAAAAGAAAATGGGGTACTTAGGAAACAAATTACAGGGTAAATACCACAAAGACACGTTCCAGACCGCCGTCAATATGGCATGGCCGGCGATTGTGGAATCTTTTTTTATTGCCTTTGCGGGTCTTGTCGACTCGCTGATGGTAAGTTCGCTCGGCTCTTACGCAGTTGCGGCGGTTGGTCTGACCACACAGCCGAAACTGATGGGCCTGGCGTTTTTCTTTGCGCTGAATGTGTCGATTTCCGCCCTCGTCGCAAGGCGGCGCGGCGAGCAGAGGCAGGATGCGGCGAATGAAATCCTGGTGACATCACTGGCGTTTATTATCCTTGCGGCAATCGGATTCAGCATCGCTTTCGTGGTACTGGCGAGCCCGATCATCAATCTTTGCGGTTCAACGGCGGAGACGCATGACGGAGCCGTGATGTATTTTCAGATCATCATGGGCGGTATGATTTTCAACTGCATCCAGATGGGCATCAACTCGGCGCAGCGCGGTGCGGGCAATACGAAAATCACGATGCGCACGAATGTAACATCGAATACAATCAACATTATTTTAAATTATCTGCTGATCAACGGCCATTTCGGATTCCCGGCACTCGGCATTCAGGGCGCGGCGCTGGCGACCGTCACAGGAACGGTTGTTGCGTGTGTGATGAGCATTCTTTCTATCATGAAAAAAGACGGTTTCCTGAATCTTGGCTATATTGTGGAAAGGAAAATCAAACCGACTTTCGCATCCCTTGTCAGCCTGATCAAAGTCGGCTACAGTGTTTTCTTCGAGCAGCTGTTCATGCGGATCGGTTTTATGATGACGGCAATCATGGCAGCAAAACAGGGAACCGATGCGATGGCGGCACACCAGGTCGGCATGAACATCATGTCGCTCTCGTTTGCCTTCGGTGATGGCCTCCAGTCCACGGCGGTTGCGCTGATCGGCCGAAGCCTCGGCGCGAAAAAGCCGGATCTCGCAAAAGAGTATGGCAGAACGTGCCGTCTGATCGGCGCTGGCATCGCGGTATGCCTCGTTGCGATTTATCTCTTCGGCGGAAGATGGCTGTACAGCCTGTTTTTCAAAGAACAGCATATCATTGAAATCGGCGTCAGCATCATCCATGTCATCATCTTCGTCGTCATTTTCCAGATCTGCCAGGTCATCTACATGGGCTGCCTGCGCGGCGCCGGAGATACGCTTTATACAGCGGTTGCGTCCATGATCAGCGTTACGTTTATTCGTACGATCGTTTCCTACCTCGGTGGCTATGCGCTGGGTCTTGGCATCGTCGGTATCTGGTTCGGCGTGCTGGCGGATCAGATGTCGCGGTTTATCTTTGCAACGATCCGGTTTAAACAGGGAAAATGGGTGAAAATCCAGATCTAAAACAGGAGAAAAGTTATGATCAAAAAAATGCTCGTACGAGGAGCAAAAGTACATAATCTGAAAAATATTGATGTCGATATTCCCTTAAATGAGATCGTCGGCATCGCCGGTGTGTCCGGTTCCGGCAAATCGTCGCTGGCGCTCGGCGTGCTGTATGCGGAAGGATCGCGCCGCTATCTGGAGGCACTGTCCACCTACACCCGCCGCCGGATGACACAGGCATCGAAAGCGTCGGTGGATGAAGTCTTATACGTTCCCGCCGCACTGGCCCTGCATCAGCGGCCGGGGGTGCCGGGAATCCGCAGTACGTTCGGAACGGGAACGGAACTGTTGAACAGCCTGCGCCTGATGTATTCCCGCCTGGCGAACCACCGCTGCCCGAATGGGCATTATGTGGAGCCGTCGCTCGCCGTTGCAGCCGGAAAAGAGCTGGTCTGCCCGGAGTGCGGGGAACATTTCTATGCGCCGTCTGCTGAAGAACTGGCATTCAATTCGCAGGGAGCCTGCACGCGGTGCGGCGGAACAGGAACCGTGCGCACCGTGGATCTGGCGTCGCTGGTACCGGATGAATCGCTCACGATTGACGAGGGAGCCGTTGCTCCGTGGAACAGTCTGATGTGGTCACTGATGACGGATGTCTGCCGCGAGATGGGCGTGCGCACGGATGTGCCGTTTTCGGAACTGACTGAGAAAGAAAAAGAAATCGTCTACCACGGGCCGGCGGTGAAAAAACATATTTTTTACAAGCCGAAAAATTCGAACCAGGGCGGCGAACTGGACTTCACGTACTACAGTGCCGTTCATACGGTGGAGAATGCGCTGGCAAAAGTAAAAGACGAAAAAGGAATGAAACGTGTTGAGAAATTCCTGAAAGAGGAGATCTGCCCGGAATGTCATGGGACCCGTCTTTCCGCGGCTGCGCGTGGTCCGAAGCTGCACGGCATTTCCCTCGATGAGGCATGTCAGATGACACTGACCGATCTGGTCAGCTGGGTGCGCGGTGTGCCGGAAACCCTGCCGGAGGAGATGCGTCCGATGGCGGAGAGTATCTGTGAATCGTTTTTAAACACGGCAAAGCGGCTGATGGATTTGGGCCTCGGATATCTGACGCTCGACCGTTCTGCCGCCACGCTTTCCACAGGAGAGCGCCAGCGGATGCAGCTCGCCCGCGCTGTCCGGAACCGCACAACCGGCGTGCTCTATGTGCTGGACGAGCCGAGCATCGGCCTTCATCCGTCCAACATCGTCGGACTGACGGGCGTAATGCACGATCTCGTTGCCGATGGAAACTCCGTGATTCTTGTCGACCATGATACGCAGATTTTAAAAGAATCCGACTGGATCATCGAGATGGGGCCGGAGGCCGGAAGCAAAGGCGGTCATGTGATTGCAGAGGGGGCGATTGAGACAATCGAACAGAATCCGTCCTCACAGATCGGCCCGTTTCTGGCGGGAACGGCGGAGACAAAGCTGCGTCCGCGTGTCAGCCGAGAAGAGATGTTTGCAGAAGGAACGATCCGTCTTGTAACCGGTCCGATTCACACGGTAAAACCACTGGAAGTAAAGATTCCGAAAGGCCGCCTCACAGTCGTAACCGGTGTATCCGGTTCCGGCAAAACAACGATGGTACTGGAAAGTCTGATCCCGGCGCTGGAAGCAAAAATCAGTGAAAAACCGCTGCCGGAGCACATCCGCGGAATCGAGGCGGATGGCATCGAGCATGTGAAACTGATCGATGCCACGCCAATCGGCATCAACGTGCGCTCGACCGTCGCAACGTATGCGAATGTCCATGATGAACTGCGGAAAATCTTCGCAAAGCTGCCGGACGCAAAAGAAAAAGGATACAAGGCCGGCGACTTTTCCTACAACACGGGAAGCCTGCGTTGCCCTGGCTGTGACGGAACCGGTGTGGTAAGTCTTGACGTCCAGTTCCTGCCGGATGTCAACATCCCCTGCCCGGACTGCCGCGGTGCGCGGTATGGCAGAGGCGCGTACGGCATCAGAATGACAAACAAAGCCGGAGAAACCGCATCCCTGCCGGAACTGATGGCGATGGATGTCAATTCCGCGGCGGAGTTCTGTGCTGACCGGAAAAACGTCAGCCAGAAGCTGAACATTCTGCGCCAGCTCGGTCTTGGCTATCTGACACTGGGTGAGGAGACGCCGAGCCTTTCCGGCGGCGAGGCACAGCGGCTGAAACTGGCAAGCGAAATCGGCCGCGTGCAGACGGATTCGGTATTTGTCTTTGATGAGCCGAGCATCGGCCTGCATCCGCTCGATGTGCGCGTGCTCCTTCAGGTTTTCCAGGCGCTGATCGACAACGGAGCGACCGTGCTTGTGATTGAGCACGATCTTGATGTCATCAAAAATGCCGATTACGTCATCGACATGGGTCCCGGCGGAGGAGAGAGCGGCGGACGGATCGTCGCATGCGGCACGCCGGAGGAGATCCGGGAAAATCCGGAGAGCATTACAGGGAAGTTTTTATAAAAATTCACATAAACAAGGAGGAAGCAAAACTATGTACAAATTTGACAGAGAAGCCTACGACAAGCGGATGGAATGGTACCGCGATGCGCGCTTCGGCATGTTCATCCACTGGGGGCTTTACGCCATCCCGGCGCGCGGGGAATGGGTGCGGAGCATCGAACAGATTCCAAAAGAAGACTACATGAAATACTTTGAGGAATTCAATCCCGTTGATTTCGAGCCGCGCAAATGGGCGAGAGCAGCGAAAGAGGCCGGTATGAAATACATGGTCCTGACTGCAAAGCATCACGACGGATTCTGCCTCTTCGACAGCCAGTATACCGATTTCAAATCCACCAACACGAAATGCGGCCGCGACCTCGTCGCAGAGTATGTCGAGGCTGTCCGCGCAGAGGGACTGAAAGTCGGACTTTATTTTTCCCTGCTCGACTGGTTCCACGATGATTTCCCGCACTACGGCGACCAGAATCACCCGATGCGGAACAATCCGGCGTACAAAAACGATGACCGCGATTTCGACCGCTACCTGACCTACATGCACAATCAGGTGCGAGAGATCTGTACGAACTACGGAAAACTCGATGTGCTGTGGTTTGACTTCTCCTACGGAACGCTGCGCGGCGAAGCATGGAAAGCAACCGAGCTCATCAACATGGTACGCAGCCTCCAGCCGGATGTCATCATCGACAACCGCCTCGAGGTAAGCGGCGAAGGCTACGGTTCTCTGGCGGCTGGAAATCCGACCCCGTACCACGGCGATTTCGTGAGCCCGGAGCAGATGATCCCGCCGAACGGCATCCAGGATGTGAACGGAAATGACATTGCCTGGGAGTCCTGCGTGACGATGAACAACCACTGGGGCTACTGCGCGAACGACCACTTCTTCAAACCGGCACCGATGCTGATCAAAAAACTGGTCGAGTGCGTATCAAAAGGCGGAAACCTGTTGCTGAATGTTGGCCCGGATGCGAAGGGAAATATTCCGGAAGAGTCGATCGAGCGGCTTGCAGAGATTGGAAAATGGATGAAGAAAAACGGCGAGAGCATCTACGGCTGCGGAAAAGCCGGCATCGAAAAGCCGGACTTCGGCCGTGTGACGCGCCGCGGAAATCATCTGTATTTTCATGTCTATGAAAACACGGTCGGCCCGCTGCCTCTGCCGGGCGTGAAAAAAGAAGAAATCCAGGCCATCCGCTACGTCGCAACCGGCGCGGAAATCCCGGTTTCCACAAGCTGGGTACACAGCGATTACCCGACGATGGCATTTGCTGACCTCGGTGAAGACCCGGTACTGCCGGATGCCGTCGATACGGTTATTGATGTCATTCTGAAAAAATAAGCATAGAAAAACAGCTGCGGCTGATCCCCAAAAGGATGACCACAGCTGTTTTTTTTTCGATGGCAGTCTTTTATTCGGCTTTTCTGGATTTCCAAACCCGCAGAAATCCCCAGAAGAGATTGGCGCAGAGCCATCCGATGCCTGTAGCGGCGGCAACGGCGGCAAGTTCAAAGCGCCGGAACAGGATCCAGGTAAACAGAACGCGCAGTGATATCTGCAGAATAGAACCGATCAGCGTAAAAGAAACGCGCGCCAGTCCATTGTAATAGCCGGTAAAGGAGCTTCCCGTATAGCACAGAAAATAGAAAAACGAGATGACCCGCAGATACTGAACTGCACTTGTATAGGCTGTTCCATCCGCATGGCCGAGCATCAGCCTGACAGCAGGCGGGGCCGTAAAAAAGAGAACGACTGCGCAGAAGAGCCCCAGCAGAAAGAGAATTCGAAGACTGCAAAGCGAAGCATCCCGTACCCGGTCTTTCTTTCCGGCACCGTAGTTCTGTGCAATCAGAACGGAGGTAGAAGCGGAACCGCTGTCGGCAAGGGAATTGACAAAGCCTTCAATCCGCGTGGAAGCGGTATAGGCGGCAATGACTTCTGTACCAGCTGTATTTACAATGCCCTGCACCAGCATTTTCCCGATATAGACACTGGTCTGATGCAGTGCCGTGACGATGCTGCATTTTAAAGTTGTCAGAAGAAGATGTCTGTCAAACAGCAGATCCTCTCTGGAAAGCAGAAGCTCCCGGTGTGAGCGGAACAGGTAGATGAGGCAGAGCACAGCAGAAAAAATCTGGGTCAGAACTGTGGCCTGCGCTGCGCCCGTAATCCCCATGCTGAGCCGTGCGACAAAGAGAAGATCGAGTCCTAAATTGGCAGCGACCGAGGCAGCCAGGATGTAAAGCGCGGCTGCCGTATCGCCGGAAGCGCGGAGTGCAGAAGCGTACATATTATAAAGAAACGCAGCCGGCAGTCCGAGAAAAATCCAGAACAGATAATGGCGGACAAAACCGGAAAGTTCGGACGGCGTCTGAATCAGGACAAGAATCCCGTTCATTCCGAAAAGCCCGACGGCACTTAAGAACAGTGTCAGAAAAAGCCCGCCGTACAGCGCCGTGAAGTGCTGGCGGCGCAGAGCACGCTGATCGGAAAGCCCGTAACAGCGGGCGAACAGCACAGAAAGTCCGGTGCATGCACCGAAAACAGCAAAGAGAAAAAGATTCATAATCGTTCCGGCAATCCCGATCGCGGCAAACTCCTGCTGCCCGGCATAGCGGCCGATGACGAAGGCGTCGATGGTGTTGTAAAACTGCTGCAGAAGATTGCCGAAGATCAGCGGCAGAGCGAGATGAAGAAGATGGCGGGATAAATTTCCCTCCGTCAGATCCTGTGTATGCATAAGAAAACTCCTTGTATGATTGTTCTGATGATTGACAAAAGTATAGCGCGGATTTATCCTTGATAAAAGCGAAAATAAATCAAGTTATACTTGCGGAAACTGCAAGAAGAGAAAAGGGAGAAATACATTAGATGGAACTGGAACGATGGGAAATCTTATTAAAAACACTGGAATGCGGCAGCCTGACTGCGGCGGCGGAGGCGACCGGATACACGCTGTCCGGTGTCAGCCGGAGTATTGCAGCACTGGAAAAAGAGACGGGAATTTTACTCCTACACCGGGAAAAGAAGGGCGTAACAGCAACGGATGGCTGCCGCCAGCTTCTTCCTGCGGTCCGCGAGCTTTTGTTTGCGGCAGAGCGCCTGGAGCAGACGGCAGCATCTGTGCGCGGCGGCGTCTGCGGAACGATCCGAATCGGAACGGCATACCGCCCATACTATCGCTGGATTATGCATGTAACGTCAGAATTCCGGGAACAGTATCCGGAAGTGCAGTTCCGCATCTTTACCGGAACAAGCACAGAGTTTGCCGGAAAAATTCAGGAGCATGAGCTGGATTTCGGCCTCATCAGCAGACGGGAGGGGATTGCATCCTGGATTCCCTTCTGTGAGGACCCGCTGACGGCCCTTGTGCCGGAACACCATCCGCTGGCAGAACGGGAAAAAGTACCGATCACAGAATTTACAAAGGAACCCTACATCGACACCTGCCCGGGCATGGATACCGACAATGCGCGCTTTTTCCGCCAGGAAAAACTGGAGCCGAATACCCAGTTCACGACGATTGACATCCAGGCATCCTACGCGATGGTGGACGCCGGTCTTGGCATCAGCATGAACAATCACATCAACAGTGTACAGGGCTACCCCGGCGTGTGCCAGCTGCCGCTCGAGCCGGAGTATCTGGTGGAAATCGGCCTGGCATACGGAAAGAGACTGTCCCCGGCGGCGGAGCGTTTTCTGGAATTTGTGAAGAAGCGGATTCCGAAAAACGAATCTTAAAACTTCTTACGAAATTCTGTATTTTTATAGTGATCAATTGACAGTTCTGACAGAAGAAGGCATACTGGAGAAAAAGCGTATACAGGAACCACTTTCCAAAGAAAGGAAAACGGAAAATGATTCCGGCGTGCGTGAACAGTAGTTTATTTCCATAAACGAAAGAGGGGGAATAAAAAATGATTTGTCTGAACCACGTCAGCAAGATTTACGGCGACGGAAGCAAAAAAGCCGTCGACGATCTTTCCTGGGATATCGAAGATGGAAAGATCACCGGATTTATCGGCCCGAACGGAGCCGGAAAGACAACAACCTTAAAAATGATCACTGGTATCTTAGAGCCGTCCGAAGGAACGATCGAAATCAACGGAAAAGATATCCAGAAAGAGCCGCTTGAAGCTAAGCGCCAGTTCGGCTTCGTGCCCGATGACCCGGATGCGTTCCTTCGCGTCAAGGGAATTGAATACCTGAATTTCATGGCAGACATCTACGGTGTCAGTACCGAAGAACGCCGGAAATTTATTGAAGAAACCGCAAAACGCTTCGAAATGGAAGAGAACCTTTCGAGCCGCATTATGAGCTATTCCCACGGCATGCGTCAGAAAATTATGGTGATGGGTGCACTGATCCACAAGCCGCCGGTCTGGATTCTCGACGAGCCGCTGACCGGCCTTGACCCGCGTTCTGCACACGAATTAAAACAGATGATGCGCGAACACGCCGATGCCGGAAACGCCGTGCTGTTTTCCACCCACGTGCTGGAAGTAGCAGAAAAACTCTGCGACCGCATCGCGATCATCAATCACGGCCGCCAGGTATACCTGGGTACCCTGGAAGAATTAAAAGCGGCCTATCCGGATCAGACGCTCGAAAATATCTTCCTGGAGATCACCGAACATGCGTAACTTATGGATTCTCACCCGTTTCCTTCTGAAAAGCGGACCAGGAAAAAGCAATCAGAAGAGCGGAAAAAAGAAAGCATTTTCAGGCGCAGGCCGCATCGCCGTCTACATCCTGCTCGGCATCTGCCTCCTGCCCGTTTCTGTATTACTGTTCATGATGGGATACTTTGGCTATGAATTCCTGCAGCCGCTCGGCCTCGAAGTTCTGATGCTCGATTTCGTCTGCGCCATCGGTATGCTGGTCATTTTCTTCTATGGACTGCCGCTGTTCCTCAGCCAGTATTACATGGATTCCGACCTCGTGAAACTTCTGCCGCTGCCGTTCACTCCGGCAGAAATCGTCGGCGCCAAAGGATTCTGCTGCCTGATCAATGAATATTACCTTGTGGTTCTGATGTTTTTCCCGTTTTTACTCGGCTACGGCATCAGCGCAAAAATGGGCATTCTTTACTGGATCAACATGATCCTCGCCTGCCTGATCTTTCCGGTTGTCCCGCTTGTTTACGCGGCGGTTCTTACAATGATTGTCATGCGGCTCTTCAAAAACATTCGAAACAAAGATTTCTTAAGCTATCTCGGTTTTGGCGCATCCATGGTTTTCGCCATCGGCATCAACGTCTTTTCCCGGAGCATCGGAAACTTTGAAATGGAAGATATCATGAACCTGATGGAAAGCCAGAAAGGCACCCTGCGCGCCTTCCAGACCATCTTCCCGAATCTGACCCTGATGACCGGAAGCCTTGCAGAAGCATCACTCCTGAAAATGATCCTCTACATCGCCACAACCGCTGTCATCCTCGCCGTCTTCTTCGCCCTCGCCTGGAAAATCTACCTCCCGGCCGTCCTCGGCATGAGTGAGACAACGAGCGAAAAACGCCGCCTGACCAAAGAAGAAGTCACTCGGACCGTCAAAAGCCGGAACCCCATCCGTACCTATGCGATGATCGAATGGAAAAAACTCTACCGCACCCCGGCCTGGTTCATGAACTGCGTCCTGATGCCGCTCATCTGGCCGGTCTTCATGCTGGGCATTGCCCTGATCTCGGTAATTTCCAGCCTCGGTATGGCCAAGGCTACAGGCTTCCTGCACACACTCTCCGCGGATGGAACCATCTACCACATCCTGCGTGGAGAACTCCCCGTCGCCATAGCCGTCCTCACCGCCGCCGGAATCGCCGTCATGGTCTCCATGTTCTGCCTGATCTCCGCCACCGCGATGTCCCGTAAAGGCAGCGAATACATCTACATGAAGTGCATCCCGATGACCTACCACGACCAGATCCGCGCCATGCTGGTAAGCGGCATCACCATCAGCCTCCTAGGCACCCTGCCGTATTCCCTGGCCTTCAACATCATCGCCGTCATCTTCGGCCTGCACCCGGCGACCCTCGTTTACACCACAGCAATCACCGTCCTGTTCATCCTCTTCATCAACTATGAACAGCTCCTTTTCGATCTGTCCTTCCCAAAACTAAACTGGGAAAACGAAACAGCCGCCATAAAATCCAACAACCGCGCCCTGATCTCCGTCCTCATCGACCTCACCGTCGGAGCCATCCTGATCGGCGCCGGCTGGCTGCTGTACGGAAAACTCCACCTAAACATCCACATCACCACCGTGGTAATGATCCTCATCACAGCAGTTTTGACATTCGCCATGCGAACCGCCCTCTACACCCAGGGAGCGTCAGCAATCCGTCACCTGGAAAGCACCTAAAGCGTATTCCAGAAATATCATCATACCCCCATTTGAAAAGCTCTGTCCCCCAAAAAAATTAGGCAGAGCTTTTTAATTTTAACACCTATCGCTCATCAACATCAGGGCGCAGCGGGGCAGGCATCATGGGCGGCGGGGCATTTGCAGGAGAGCTAAGGATCTTAGGGCGTGGAATTTTGCGTTGGAATGAGACGCAGCACTGTCTGAGCGTCAGCGAGTTTGCGGAGTCTCATTCCGTTTTTAGCAAAATCCCACACCCTTAGATCCTCTTGCTCCCCGAAACAGCCCAGCCGCCCATGATGCCTGCCCCGCTGCGCCCGTCCGTTATCTTAAGAAAAATGTCAGTTTTTCATCAAAAGAATATCCGTTTTCTCTGCTATGATAAACACCATAGAACCAAGAGGGGAAAAACAACATGAACCAATACAACATATTAGTCGTAGACGACGACCGTGAAATCGTAAGATCTCTCGGCAAACTATTAGAACTGGAAGGCTACAAAGTAAAAAAAGCCTACAACGGCATGGAGGCCCTCGACATCCTCATGACCGAACAGATCCACCTGATCCTTCTGGACGTCATGATGCCCAAAATGAACGGCCTCTCCGCCCTGATGAAAATAAGAGAAAAAAATAACATCCCAATCATCATGCTCTCCGCCAAAACCGAAGAGAGCGACAAAGTCATCGGCCTCTCCATGGGTGCCGATGATTACGTGACAAAACCATACAACACAGCCGAGCTGATGGCCCGCGTCAAATCCCAGCTCAGACGTTATTTCTCGCTGGGAGCAGCCAGCGGAACTGCCCAGAGCCAGGATATATTAAAAAACGGCGGCCTTCTTCTGAACCGAAACACAAAAGAACTCCTCGTTGACGGCGAACCCGTCCGCCTGACCGCGACCGAATACAAAATCATGGAACTTTTGATGGAACACCCCGGCTACGTCTTCCCAGCCGAAGAAATCTACAGCCAGGTCTGGCAGGAAGACGCGTACAGCGTAGAAAATACCGTCATGGTACACATCCGGCGTATCCGTGAAAAAATCGAGATCACGCCCAAAAATCCAAAATATTTAAAGGTGGTGTGGGGAATTGGATACAAAATCGAAAAAATTGACTAAAACAGAAAAACGAATCCTGACCTGGATGCTCATCGATCTTGGCATGGTACTCATCCTGTGCGGAAAACTCCTGCGGAAATGGGGCGAAGAATTTGCCTGGGGCTTCTGGCGCGGCATCGACTGGGGAGTCGGTGTGGGACTGACCGTCGCCGGTGCAGTGAGCATAGCCGCAGCATGTTATCTGGTATGGAAATACTGGAAAAACACCTGGAGCCCGGCGATGACTGCTTTTATGGATAACGAACCAGCAGCACAAAAGACAGCATCCGAAGAAAACGGAACAGCAGCCGATTCCGAAACCGAAGAAGCAGCCAGAGCAAGACAGATGAAACAATTGCAGTTTGAAGCCAGAGCCGCCGCCGAAACCGAAAAAGAGCAGCTGTACCTGAAAAAATCCGAAAAGCTGCCAAACGAACTTTTGATCCTGATCGGAGGCTTCACCCTTTACCAATGGATCCGGCCATTCCGGCACAGCTACATCAGCTACAGCTTCGCAGCCAGATGGCCGAACGCAGTGGGAGGATGCATACAGACTGGCGTATTGCTCTTTCTCGTATGCGGTATTTTCCTTCTCTGTGCCGGAATCCTTCTGTACCGTTATACAGAAAAACAACTGAAAGAAACTTTTTGGATCGTTCAGGAAATCGAGCGATACAAAGTCCGCACCAGCCTGGAAAAGCAGCTCGCTGCCCAGAGCAGATGGCCGTTCCGCATCGCGCTTGTCTTGGAACTTCTGATCTTTATCACCATGCTTGCCGGACTTGCAGATGACTGGGACAGTGAAGTGATGTTTGTTCTGATCTTTGTCATGACTGCACTGATTCTCATTCTGTTTGCCTGGAAAACGCATCGCAGCCGCCTGAACCGCGAGATGGGACTTCTGATGGAACAGATCCACACCATGGCAGAGGGCAGCATGGAAAGCCGGATTAACGAAATCTCCGAAAAATCCCTGCTGTACCCGGCATTCGCGGAGCTGGAAAACATCGAGAGTGCCATGCAGAAGAGCGTGGAAAAACAGATGCAGGCAGAGCGTTTGAAAATCGACCTGATCACCAATGTATCGCACGATCTGAAAACACCGCTCACTTCGATGGTCGGCTATACCGATCTGCTGAAAAAAGAAGATCTGACCCCGGCGGCACAGGATTACGTTGAAGTCATTTCCACGAAACAGGAGCAGCTAAAAGAGATGATTCAGAGCCTCTTTGAACTCTCCAAATCGACCAGCGGAACCGAGAAATTCCAGATGGAAAAAATGGACATGAAGCGCCTGATCGAGCAGACACTCGCCGATATGGACGATGCGATTGCACAGAGCGGCCTGTCGTTCCGCACATCACTTGGCGAAGAGCCGCTGCCGTTCCTTGGCGACAATGGAAAGATGTACCGTGTGGTACAGAATCTGGTAGAAAATATCCTGAAATACAGCCTGGACGGAACGAGAGTTTACATCGACGCGGGAAAAGAAAACGGGGAGATTTTCGTGACGATGAAAAACATTTCTGCGTATGAAATGAATTTTGAAGCAGAAGAGATGATGGAGCGCTTCGTACGCGGCGACAAGTCACGGACGAGCGAGGGCCACGGGCTCGGCCTTGCGATTGCATCGAGCTATACCGCCAACATGGGCGGACGCATGGAGCTTGCGACAGACGGCGATCTGTTTAAAGTAACCTTGCATTTTCCGGAGGCAGACGAGAATCTGGAAAAGTGATACAGGCAGTGCAGCTGCCAAAGAATGATAAAAAGAAGTATTTGACTTGCATAAGAATGAGACAGAATCAAGATTACCGGAGGCAGGAGCTCTGCCGACTGTAATCCTGGGGAGGAAAAAAGATGGAAACAATCAGTATTATCATACCATGTTACAATGAAGAGGAAGCAATCCCGGTCTATTATGACGCGATGACACGCCAGATGGATGAGATGGAAGAACTGCAGAAGGTTCAGTTCGAGCTGATCTTTGTCGACGACGGATCGAAAGATCACAGCCTGTTCGAAATGCGCCAGCTTGCCAGAAAAGATGCGCGCTGCCGTTACCTTTCCTTTTCCAGAAATTTCGGAAAAGAGGCCGCTATGTACGCCGGACTGCAGGCGGCAGAAGGTGATTACGTGACCGTGATGGACGTTGACCTCCAGGATCCGCCGGCGCTTCTCCCGAAAATGTACGAGATGCTGCAGAGCGGAACGTGTGACTGCGTGGCAGCACGCCGCAGCTCGCGGGAGGGCGAGGGAAAAATCAAATCGTTTCTCTCAAATGCCTTCTACGGTGTGATCAACCGCCTTTCCAAAACAGAGATCGTAAGCGGCGCGCGGGACTACCGCCTGATGAGCCGCAAAATGGTGGATGCCGTGCTGGAAATGAGCGAATACAATCGTTTCTCGAAGGGTATTTTCGGATGGGTCGGCTTTCATACGGAATGGCTGGAATTCGAGCACGAGGACCGCTGCGCCGGAACATCGAAGTGGCCGCTTCACAAGCTTCTTGCTTACTCGATCGATGGAATCACGGGATTTTCGGTTGCGCCTCTGTCGCTTGCTTCGGTCATGGGTGTGATTTTTTTCCTGATTTCCATGATTATGATCGTGTTTATCGTCGGAAGAACTCTGCTGTTTGGAGACCCTGTCGCAGGATGGCCTTCGATGGTGTGCATCATTTTCCTGGTGAGCGGTGTACAGCTTTTCTGCACCGGAATTGTAGGTGTTTATCTTTCCAAAACGTATCTTGAGACAAAACACCGCCCGATCTATCTTTTAAAAGAGACAAGCGAGGAAATGGCTGAGAAACACAGCCCGCAGCCGGTGAAAAAACACGACAGCGCTGCAAAGCGGAGAAGAGAAGCACATCCGGCAGAGAAGAAAAACGTGTACTTTCCGGAATACGCGGATAAGCGCCACATTTCGACAAGAGGAGAGATCCGGGCATGAGAAACGAAATCATAAAGGAAACGAAAAGCCTGGGGAAAACACGGAAAAAAGAACGATATTCAGAAGGAAAGATCAGAACGTTCTTTCATAACCTTGATCCAAAGGATTTCACGGCGGCGGGTCTGTTTCTCTTTGCTTTATTTCTGTGCTGGCTGTTTGTCCTGCGTTACGGTGTATTTGGTTCCACCATCGACTGGATCAGCCAGCACAGTACGCTTGCCGATTACTTCCGGAAACGGTTTTACGCCACTGGAAACCTGTTCCCCGAGTTCGCCTGGAACCTGGGCGGCGGACAGAATATTTACAATTTTGCCTACTACGGCCTGCTGAGTCCGACGGTATTGCTGTCGTATTTCTTCCCATTTATCCCGATGGATCTGTGGGTGATGGGTTCCTCTGCGGTGCTGTATGCGGCGGATGCGGCACTCTTTTACCTGTGGCTTTGCCGGAAGGGTCTGCACTATGGCACCTGCCTTTTTACATCCCTTTTCTTTACGTGTTCTACCGCACTTCTGTATCATTCCTATAATCAGCTGATGTTTGTCAACTATATGCCGTTTCTGATCCTGGCGTTGATGGGCGTAGACCGCCATTTTCAGAAAAAAAAGAGCGGAATGCTGATCCTTGCCATTCTGGGGATGATTCTGACCAGCTTTTATTTTTCTGTCGGCGGGTTGATTGCGCTTACGGCGTATGCGGTGACGGAGTATTTTAAAACTGCCGGACACAGGAAAACGGCAATGGCGGTTCGAGATTTTTTCCGCGCAGCAATCCGGTTTGCACTTCCAGTTCTTGCCGGAATCCTGCTTTCCGGCATTCTGCTGATTCCATCGGCTGCTGCACTGTTCGGCGGCAGCAGCGGCGGACGCGGCAGCGCAGAGGGCGGGATCGCAGGACTCTTTACCGACCCGGCGATGTGGAAACCGCAGTTTCTGATCCTGCGGCTCTGCTATACGCCGTACGGCATCGGTCTTTCTTCCTTTGCAGCAACAGCACTCTTTGGCCGGATACTTGGAAAAAGCCGGTTCCGGGAAAAACTGCTGTCGCTGTTTCTGCTTGTCCTTTTCTGTATTCCCATCTTTGGCTACCTGCTGAACGGCGGACTGTACAGCAAAGACAAAGTATTTCTCCCGTTTCTCCCGGTTCTCTGTGCAGAAGCCGCACTTTATGTGGAAAACCAGCTTGCCCGGAAACGGGAGTGTGGAAAAAAACGAAGTTCCGGAAAATTGATGCGGAAAGTCATGGCAGAACTGCGGGAACTGCTGCCGTACGGTATCATGCTGTTTCTGATGTGGAACGCAAAGCAGGAAACTTATTTTGATAAATACTGGCATCTTGGCATGCAGGATGTAATCTGTGTAACAGTATGCTATCTGGTGTGGCGCTGGTTTCCGGCCAAAAAACTGCTTCGGGGAAGGACACTTCCGTTCCTGCCGCTCATCTTCAGCGCAGTGATTCTTTTATTCACCGGAAAAGTGATCAATCAGGAAAAAAATGTGATGATTCCATACGAAACGTATGATTCCCTGACAGATGAAAAAATTGCTGAAGCGGTCCGCGAAATCCGTGCGGAAGATCCCGGCTGGTACCGCATCGAGCAGTATGGAGACGGCGGACAGAACATCGCAAACGTCAACCGGATCTGGGATATCGGGCAGAACATTTCGACGATTTATTCTTCGGCATACAATGCAGAATACAAGAAGTTCCGGGACGAGACATACGGCATCAACGAAGCATTCCGCAACCGCATGATGCAGACCGTTTCGGATGATCCGCTGTTCTGGCAGCTCATGGGTGTAAAGTACATTCTGGCGGAAACACAGCCGGAGGGGTATGAACTCTATCGCGATTACGGCGAATTCCAGGTCTATCGGGCAAAAGCTGCCGCGCCGATCGCCTACGTGACAGATCAGGTGGTTTCGGAGTCGGAGTATAAGTCTCTTAGCTATCCGCAGAACCAGGAACTCCTGGAGACAACAGCAGTGATTCCGGATCAGGAAAGACTGGCGGGATCCACGGACGGTTCCGGCAGCACTGAGGCTTTGGATACAAACGCCTCCGACACCAACGATGATTCCGTGAAAACCCTGTTTCACAGCCGCTTCCAGAAGGCGGAACTTGAAATTCCAGAGACTAACCAGGAAGGGCTTCGGATTCAGAAAACAGCAGATGGCTATGAAATTGAGGCGAAAAAATCCGTAACCGTTTCAGCGCAGCTGCCAGACACGGCAGAAGGAGCAACACTGCTTGCTGTTTCCTTCGATGTCGACAATCAGAAAGCAGGCCATGATATGTTTATCCGCATCAACGGCCAGACCAACCGCCTGACAGGTGTTTACCATACGTATGCGAATGGAAATACCCATTTTAACTATCTCGTCACAATGAAAGAGGATGGAACGGCATCGCTTCGTCTGGGAAAAGGCCATTACGTGCTGAAAAACCTTGCCGCCTGGGTTGGTACAGCACAGCCGTCGGAAAAGACAGAACAGCTGTATCAGCAGAAACTTACCTTAATTGGAGGAATAACGAAGACATACGGCGGCGACGGCATTACCGGTGTGGTTTCCGCAGAAAAAGACGGATACCTCATTACCAGCATTCCATACGATGAGAACTTTGTATTGAAAGTCGATGGACGGAAAACAAAGGTGTTCCGCGCCAATACATCTTTCCTTGGTGCCAGAATCCCGGCGGGTGAGCACCAGATCGTCCTCGAATACCACGCACCGGGCCGAACTGCAGGAATGTGGTGCAGCATAGCGGGAATACTTTTGACACTGGCGGTTGCGTTTCGTGAAAAAATAAAAAGATAAAAAAGGCCACGATACGAGTTCTCTTTCGGGTTCTGGGTTTGTATTTCTCGAAATCCGGGAAATAAAAGGCCAAAATTCCTTACATCCGATCTATATTTTACAGATCCATTCAGCTATACTACATCTCAACGACAGGCTATTACATGAAACAAAGAGGTGAGCAGATGGATCCAGCACAGAGAATCAGGCGGATTCGGATGATCGAAAAAATAGAAAAGTATCCCAATTTCAGTAATAAGATTGGCGTGAAAAATACATCCGGATTTGTAAAAAAACAACAGAAAAAGTGAACGGCTTATGATAGAATAAAGCCAGAAGGAGAACGTTATGTTATCATTATTATTTACTATTTGTATGATTGGTTTCGTTGGAAAATTTTTTATATTTGGACTCAGAGCATCCTGGGGAATCCTGAAACTGCTTTGCACAGTTGTTTTCTTACCGGTCATCTTAATCGGAATGGTGCTCGGCGGACTGATCCACATCGCATTTCCATTATTACTGATCGCTGGAGTGGTCGCACTTGCAGCATCACATTCCTCAAGATAAGGGGAACAAACATATGACATACGATATTCAGAAAGAAAAAAGAGAAGCCATTGACGCAGGAAGAAAAGCAATCTCGAGCCTGGAAACAGCAAGAGATAATCTGAACAGTGCAAAGAACTGGGGCCTGGTCGATATGTTCGGCGGCGGATTTTTCACCACCATGATCAAACATTCCAAAATCGACCAGGCAAAAGAAAACATGGAGCAGGCCAAATACGATCTGCGGAATTTCAGCAGAGAACTGCGGGACGTGAATATGGCCTGCGACTTAAATTTTGACATCGGAGATTTTCTTACCTTTGCAGATTATTTCTTCGACGGCTTCTTCGTAGACTGGATGGTCCAGGACCGGATCAGCACCGCAAAACGCCAGGTCGAAGAGGCGATCCGGAGAATTGAAAACATCGTAGATCAGTTACAGCGGATGTAAAAATGAGGCAGTGAACGAAGAAAAAGTTCACTGCCTTTTTTGTGCCTATTTCTGCTTTTCTTTCTCCTTGCGAAGCATCTCCATATTCAGCCCCTGTTCCCCGGCGGTTTTCTCGACCCAGAGGTTTAGGGAATCAATGGCCAGAGAAATTTCGTCCAGTTTGTTGCTGATAAAGGCAAAATCCTTGATTTCGTCATCACTGATTTTCCCATCGCGTGCGATCTGGATCAGGCGTGAGGTGAGCGGATTGATCTCATTCAGGCTGGCGATGGTTTCCAGAATAATGTCCGGGAGATCCGAGACCTCCACTTCCGGGACGTAACGCTGGCCGATTTCACATTTGTGCGAGCAGTAATAATTGCAGAGATCCGGGCGGTGATAGGCGTCCGCCATCTGGATAATATCGTAAGGTGCAGGTTCCTGCATTTCGTATTCGAACTTTTCAATTTTCGAGTCAGAAACCGCCGTCATTCTTTCGCTGGCTTCCGCCCGGGTCAGGCCGGCTTCTTCGCGGCAGATCTGGTAAATCGTTTTATTTTCTCTGGTGGATTGCTTTCCCATGAAAATAGCCTCCCTTGTGTCATGCAGAATATGTGTATGATAAAGCTTATTATACTTGATCCGGTAAAGAACGACAAGATGAATTGAAAAATGGAATTTTGAAAGCTGGTAAAAATAGCTAAAAACGAAATTGTAAAATTGTGTTTTTTGTCAATGGAAATTTTCATCGCATAGATATATAATTCACTTACGACTTAGATATAAACATAAGTAAAAGGCGAAAGTAAATCAAAGAGAAAAACAAGGAGGAATCAACATGAAATTAACAAGAGATGGAATCAAAGACCGTGCAGCATGGGAGCAGGCAGGAATTGCACTTCCGGGATATGATGTAGAGGCGGTATCGGAAAAAGCAAAGGAAGAGCCAGGCTGGGTTCATTTTGGAATCGGCAACATTTTCCGTGTTTTCATCGGCGGAATCGCAGACGGACTGCTGGAAGACGGCGTTCTGGACCGCGGTATTACCTGTGTGGAAACGTTTGATTATGATGTGGTAGACAAAATCTACAAACCATACGACAACCTGGGACTGAATGTCATTCTGCATGGAGACGGAACCCGTGAGTACAAGGTGCTCGGCGCACTCGCAGAGGCAGTGAAAGCACAGTCTTCCGATCCGGCACAGTGGAACCGTCTGAAAGAAATCTTTGCAAGCAAGTCCCTGCAGATGGTTTCGTTTACCATCACCGAAAAAGGCTACGCTCTGCAGAAAGCAGACGGTACCTGGTTCCCATTCGTTGAGGCGGATATCCAGAACGGACCGGACAAAGCAACTGGCGCGATGGCAGTTCTTGTTGCGATGCTGCTCACCCGTTACAAAGCAGGAAAATATCCGATTGCACTCGTTTCCATGGATAACTGTTCCCAGAACGGTGCAAAACTGCGGGAGTCCGTTCTGACCATGGCAGAAGAGTGGAAAAAAGCCGGCTTTGTCGATGACGATTTCATGGCATATGTAAGCGATGAGAAAACCGTTGCGTTCCCATGGACCATGATCGATAAAATCACCCCGCGCCCGAGCGAGCAGATTGCCGCAGATCTTGAGGCACTCGGCGTAGAAGAAATGCAGCCGGTCATCACCGGAAAGAAAACGTACATTGCACCATTTGTCAATGCAGAGAAGCCGCAGTACCTTGTCATCGAAGACAGCTTCCCGAACGGAAGACCGGCTCTGGAAAAAGGATTCGGCGTTTACATGGCAGACCGCAATACCGTCAATCTGTCTGAGCGCATGAAAGTAACTGTCTGCCTGAACCCGGTACACTCTGCAACCGGACCGCTCGGCGTTGTCCTTGGCTATGATCTGTTCGCACATATGCTGAATACGAACGAGGATATGATGAAGATGGCGCGCATGATCGCTTACGATGAGGGTCTTCCGGTTGTAGCAGATCCTGGAATCCTCTCCCCGCAGGCATTTGTTGACGAACTGTTCAACGACCGTTTCCCGAATGAGTATTTAGGAGATACCAATCTCCGTCTTGCCGTTGATGTTTCCCAGATGGTCGGCATCCGTTTCGGTGAAACCATCAAAGCATATGTGAAGAAATTCGGCGATGCATCCCGCCTGACCGCTATTCCGCTCGGCATTGCAGGATGGCTGCGCTATATGCTCGGTGTGGATGATAACGGAGAAAAATTCGAGCTTGCTCCAGACCCGATGAATGAGGAGCTTCAGGAACAGTTCAAAGATATCGTAGTCGGCAAACCGGAAACCTTTACCGACCAGCTCCGCCCGATTCTTTCCAACGAGCGCCTGTTCTTTACCGATCTTTACAAAGACGGCGTAGGAGAAAAGATTGAGGATATGTTCCGCGAAATGATCGCAGGACCGGGAGCCGTAAAGGCAACGATTCATAAATATGTACAGAAATAAGAGAAAGAATCTCCGTCTGCTGCCTGAAAATCAGCAGCGGACGGGGCAGGAGGTAAGAGGAAAATGACGGAAGTGGTATTTGCGGCAGAGCCGGCAAGACTTCTTATTGCTGCGGCAGCGGGAATTGTGTTACTGCTGCTGTTGATTATCAAATTCAAAATTCACCCGGTATTATCCCTGTTGATTTCTGCGTTGGTGATCGGGCTCGGTGCCGGAATGCCGGTTCCGACGCTGATCAGCACTGTGGAAAAGGGAGCGGGCGAGACACTGCAGGGAATTGTTCTTCTGATCGGACTTGGTTCGCTGTTTGGCGGCATCCTCGAGGTGTCCGGCGGTGCACAGTGTGTTGCACAGACATTGATCAATAAATTCGGCGAGAAAAAGGCGGGAATTGCGCTTGGTATTACCGGACTGGTTGTGGGAACAACGGTATTTTTTGAAGCCGGTGTTGTCATTCTGATTCCACTGGCATTTGGACTTGCGAAAAAAACAAAAAAATCTACCTTATATTATGTGATTCCGCTGCTTGCAGGACTGGCGACCGGATTTGCGTTTATCCCGCCGTCCGCCGGATCGGTGCTGGTTGCCAATATGCTGCATGTTGACCTTGGGGTTATGATTGCTGTCGGCGTTCCGGTCGGAATTTTATCCCTGCTGTTTGCGGGAATTCTGTGGTCGAAATTTATCGGCAGCCGGATTGATACCGGACTTCCATCGAATATTCAGGAAGTGCGTGAGGCAGAGGAGGCCAATCTTCCGAAATTTTCAACCGTACTCTGCATCATCCTTGTTCCGCTGGTACTGATCCTCTGCAGCACGATTTCCGAATATATTCCGGGAATCGATGGTGTCCGTCCGGTGCTGGAATTCCTTGGTACCCCGTTTGTTGCGCTGATTATTGCGGTACTGTGTGCGATGTATTTCCTTGGAAAGAAACAGGGGTATGACGGAGAGCAGCTGAAGAAGATTCTGGACCGCTCCTTACGTCCGACGGGACAGATTCTGCTGGTGATCACCGGAGGCGGAATTATCCGCTGGGTGCTGCAGGACTGCGGAATGGGTGATATTATCGGACCGGCGCTGGAAAAGAGCGGACTGCCGCTGGTACTCGTTGCCTTTCTGATTGCGGCACTGATCCGTGCGTCCGTTGGAGCGGCGGTAGTTGCTATGACGATGGCTGCTGGAATTATGGCTGCCATGCCGGGTGTCGCACAGCTGTCACCGGTTTATCTGGCTGCGATGGTCTGTGCCATCAACGGCGGAGCGACGGCATTCAGCCATGTAAACGACTCTGGTTTCTGGCTGGTCAGCTCCCTGCTTGAAATAGATGAGAAAACGACATTGAAATCATGGACGATCATGGAAACCATCGTTGGAATCACTGGACTGGTCTGTGCCATTGTGATCAGCCTGTTTGCATAGGAGATAGAAGAATGATTGCAAAAGTAACATTAGGTACGATGCAGAATGCGAGAAAGCTGGTCAGTATCGTGGAGAGAATTCCATATGATGCAGAGCTGTGCTGCGGACGGTATGCCGTCGATGCAAAATCGATGCTGGGTGTGCTGAGTCTGCCGGAGTTTGAAACAGGAGAACTGCATGTGCATACGGACAATGAGGCAGAATGTGATAAAATTCTGGAGCGTCTTCTGGAGGCATCCCTTCTGATGGATACGAATGATTCGGTCCGCCGTTCCATTTATGATATTACCGCATTTGGAGAAATTCTGATTGATTTTACACCGCAGGGAGAAAATGCGGACGGACAGACGCTGTACGCGAGAAATCCAGGAGGAGCTCCGGCAAATGTAACCGTTGCGGCAGCAAAACTTGGCGGGCGCACGGCATTTCTCGGAAAAGCAGGAAAGGATATGCATGGAGAATTTCTGCGTGAAGTGCTGAAAAAAGAGCAGGTCGAAACAAAAGGAATGCTTCTGGATGAGAAGTATTTTACGACACTGGCGTTTGTAGCAGTCGGTGCGGATGGTGAGCGGTCGTTTTCTTTTGCGCGCAAACCGGGAGCAGATACCCAGATCCGGAAAGAGGAACTGGATATTGATGTGCTGGATCAGACCAGTATTTTCCATGTGGGTTCCCTGTCGCTGACGGATCAGCCGGCGCGCGATACGACATTTTATGCGGTGAAAAGAGCCAAAAACAAGGGAAGCATCATTTCCTATGATCCGAATTACCGCGCTTCTCTGTGGCCGGATGAAGGTACTGCAAAAGAGCAGATGAGAAGCCTGATTCCGTATGTAGATCTGATGAAAATTTCGGATGAGGAGACGGAGCTTCTGACCGGAGAGCAGAATGTTGCAAAAGCCGCGGAAACATTATATCATCAAGGTGTAAAAATAGTTGTCGTGACACTTGGCGGAAATGGAGCGTATCTGTACAGCAAAGACGGCGGATGCACCGTTCCGGGATTTCCGGTGGAAAAAGTGGCAGATACCAACGGCGCAGGCGATTCCTTCTGGGGTGGATTTTTATATCGGATCAGCCAGTCGGGAAAACGTCTGGAAGAGCTGACACAGGAAGAACTGGCAGCATTTGCCCGGTTTGGAAATGCTGTTGCAAGTCTCTGCGTAGAGAAAAAAGGTGCCATTCCTGCCATGCCGGATCTGGTGCAGGTGGAAGAAAGAATGAGGGATCAAAAATGGAATTAAAAGAGCAGTTAAATGGAATCCAGCATGTGGGAATTCCGACCAATGATATTGAGACGACGATTGCGTTTTATGAAAAGCTTGGTTTTGAAGCGGCATTCCGCACCGTGAATGAGGCGGCAAATGAAAAAGTCGCTTTCTTAAAACTTGGAACGCTGGTGATTGAAACGTATGAAAACAAAGCCGCGGCTCTGAAAGCTGGAGCGATCGACCATGTGGCGATTGACGTAAAAGACATTGAAAAAGTTTACGAAATGATTACCGCTGCCGGACTCAACACCACGCAGGATGAAGTCCATTTCCTTCCCTTCTGGGACAACGGCGTCCGTTTCTTTACGATTGAAGGACCGAATAAAGAAAAAGTAGAATTCAGCCAGTATTTATAAGAAAAGAGAAGCCCCTGCCGGTTCGGATTTTTAATCCCTGCCGGCGGGGGCTCTTGATATGATAGTGTTTAGTCATAAAGCGCAAGGAACGGTTTTAGAAATGCTTCATCCCATTTTTGCGTTACATCAGTAGCTTTTCTGTCACTGTCATCATAAAATCCTTTTTAATTTTGAATTTTCCAATAACCCTTTCGATCAGAGCCAACACGAATAATTTTGCCGCTTTCTTTTAATGTTTTTATAAGGCGACTGACTTTTCGTGGACTTATATTCATTTGGACAGCTATTTCTTTTGCTGTTATGGCAGCGTTTTTTTCTAATATTTCCAAAATTTTTATTATTTCTGGAATATCATTGCCATTATCATCGCCATTGGCAATGATAGTAGTTTCTGTTGGCAATGAAAAAGGAAATTCAACTTTAATGAAATGATCAGATATATGGAAAATATTTTTGTCGTATGCTTTTAAAATTCTGCTCATCCCTGAACCTAACTGTTCTACAAGACCAACATCTTTGAATACGCGCATTAATTCACGATTCCGCGGCATACTGCTGCAACTGAAAAAGTCATCTTCACTTTGACCGGCTATTAGTCCGCCATAAGATGTAAAAACCATTTTGTCATTGAAAATTTCAAAAACAGGTGGTATTTCTTTCGAAAAATCTGAATGTACAATTGTATTTATCACAGCTTCACGTAGTGGAATAGGTTCAACCAAATTTTTCTCTATTCTTTTGGTATTTGTTACTTTGGCTCGCGTAATATTTTCGACTTTCAATTTTTCCAGCACTTGATGTGTGGCTTTAATTAAAGAACAGTATCCATATTCTTCGTTTTCAACTAAATCAACTTTATCAGTTCCAGCATATTTTGCTACCTTAATGGATACACCATTTTCATCAGCTAACAGATATGCGACATAATTGTATTTGCCATCAGGTGTCAATAGCTCAAGTGAATTTGCAAACTTTTCATTCAGCTCCAACCCCCGTTCTTGATAATATATTTTTAACTGTGCAAAAGTAAGATCTTGTCGAGGAGAAATAATATTTCTTAGAGTATTGTGAATTCGTTTGCTGTACAAGTCATCAATCATTGCAGTTGACATGGGCTGTGAGGAAGTTCCCATTCGTGTGAAGCACCCGTTTGGGGACATTCCTTGTTTCCTTACATAATAAGGTTTTTCCAGACCACTGGAAATTAGAATTTTTATTACGGGAATATTATCTATTTCTTCAATTACAATGTCGAATAAGCCTAAAGTTGAGGGAAGAATATTATTTTTGATGCGGTCGGCAATTTTTAACTGCGTAGAATCAATATCGGACAACATGAGTGGTTTTCCATTATCGTCGATACCAATGTATAAAATACCGCCTTCTCTATTGTTTAAAAAGGCTACCACCTCTTTTTCAAGTTTGTCATTTAACTCAGCCTTAAATTCTATACGATTGCTTTCTTGGAGCATAATATGTTCCTTTCATTAAAATATCATAAAAGATTATTTACATAAGTTTTTTAGTTCGTCTATAGACTCCCTTAGGGATTGCAGCTTAGTGATAATTTCAGGATTATTATTTAAATCCCAGATGCTAATTGAGCCAGTTGCATTTAGAAAGATATTTTCCATTTCATTTAAGGCGGTATAAAGTTCTTTTTTTAAACGATTAGAGGTATCACTATTGGTTATATTCGCTTTGACTTTTGTGATATAATTTGTATCGTTTGAGTATAAGCCTCTTTCGACACGTATAATATCTTTAGAATCTACTAATTGATTGATGGCCCCTGTTATTTGATTCCGTGTAACGTCTTTGTCACTCTTTTGGGTTATATAATCTTTAAAGTCAGATGGAGTATACATTCCAGGTTTCTTTACACAATCTTTAATTAAAAATTTTATTTCAGCCGTTGACATTTTCATTTTGTAATTTCTCCAATTTCATTATTTACGTTAATTCATTAAAAACATTAATTAGCTTTCAATACTATAGCATGATTTTATACGTTTCTCAAGATGTTTATTTCAAAAGGGTAAAGTGTTATTTAGACACAGTGCGCCCCACCCAACCCGCCGGTTCGGGTATTCGGTTTCGGAGGCGATGGGTTTGGCGCCTGCGATGAGATACGCTTTTAATTTTTCTCCATATAAAAAAGGATCATTCCCGCGGAGGATGCCCCATTCCATCATAAGAGCTGCGCTTCCGGAAACGAACGGGGTGGCGAACGATGTTCCGGTGAAGGAGGCGTAGCCGCCGCCAGTGCGCGGAGCGGGAATGTTGACGCCGGGGGCGGCAAGGTCGGGTTTGATTTCGTGGAGGAGGCGGGTGTAGCCGCGGCCGGAGAAGCTGGCGTAGGAAGAGAGGCGGGGGTCGTAGGCACCGACGGTGATGCAGGAGCGGGCGGTGGAGGGGATGGTGAGCGTGGTGTCGGTGGAAGGAGAGAAGAAGCGGGTCTGCGTACCGAGGGCATTGCCGCCGGGGAGCCAGAGGTCGAAAGAACCCGAGATGAGGCGGCCGGGGGTGAGGAGTAAGGTCCAGATGCCGCTTTCGACGGAAAGCTGGTTTCCTGCGCCCTGAAACGTCAGATAGATTTCCTGTGCCTGGCTGTAGGGGGAGGGCATGCCATAAAATAGAAGAAGTTCCGTCGGGCCGAGCGTCAGACGGGCGGTGCCGAGGACGGGAGAGAGCGCGCCGGAGCGGATGCCGCCGGGGGAAATCAGTTCGATGGAAATTTCATCCCCGTAAACTTTCCAGATCTGAAGACTGAACGAAGATTCATAAGCGCCGACTTGAAATTCAATAGAAACGGCATTATGGTTTGTTTTTAAATTCCCTGCATAATGTCGTCCCGCGTCCCCTTCATTTCCAGCCCCAACACAGATCACGTTCTGCCCCAGATTCGATACCGCATTGAGATACGTTTCGATCAGCGATCCCCCGCTGTGCGACCCGTAATTATTTCCGAAACTCAGGTTAATGACAAGCGGCCGCTCCACCAGCAGTGCATACCGTACACAGAAATCCACCGCCTGTAAAAGCTGCGATGTCCGCGGCAGATCTGCAGGGTCAGGATTCCCAAGTTTCACAACAACGAGCGTCGCCTCTGGTGCCACACCCCGCATCGCCCCATCCGCCGAGGAACGTCCATTTCCCGCCGCAATCCCGAGCACTGCCGTCCCGTGCCCCGTCACATCGCGGGACGGTACGAGCGAAAACCGTTCCTCAGGCGTAGAAGATGCGAGGGCCTCGTTGATCTGCCGCCGTGTATATACCGACCCAAGCGCATATCCCATCGGCGGATTCCCGGGAATTGTCTGGTCCCACAAAAGAGCAATTCTGCTTGTCCCGTCGGCCGAGCGGAAATCCGGGTGCGCATAATCTACGCCTGAATCAATACAAGCGAGCAGCACCCCGTCCCCGTACAATCCCGAAATTCCTTCCTGCACCGGCGTAATACACGAAACACTCCGCGCAAACGCATCCGCAAAAAACAGGAGCTTCGGTTTTTCCAGATATGTAATCTGCGGCAGCCCCGTCACATAATCCATCAGAGACTCCGGCACCAGCAGAATCGCATACTGGAACAGCAGCAGTGTCACGCGTACCCCCTGCTCTTCCAGAAATGCCAGATTCCCCTGATACTGCACAATTACTTCCCATGTCCGCTCGGCCGCGTTGTAGCCTGCCGCAAGCTCCGGCACGCGCCGTCGTTCGACTTCCGTCGCAGCAAGCGCAAGGTTTAACAGGTTTTCCCTTTTTTGGTCAATCATCACAAAAACTCCGCGCAAAATGTTGTTAAAATCTATTCCGCTTTTCCGGGAAATATGATATAATCGCCATCGTACAATAGGGTACAGATCTGCTTTTTGGAGTGCGTCGAAAAACGGTTTTGCGATGCCGCCTGGCGGGTCTTTACTATTTTACGCGAAATGCTTTTTTTGCATTGAAGGGAGAGAACATGAAAATAATCATTGTGGGATGCGGAAAAGTCGGAACCGCACTGACCGCCCAGTTGAGTCGTGAGGACAACAACGTGACGATCATCGACACAGACAGTATTGTCGTCCGCAACGTCTCCAATACTTACGACGTTATGGGAATCGTAGGAAACGGAGCAAGTTACCAGGTGCTTCAGGAAGCCGACATCGAGCATGCGGACCTGATGATCGCGGTAACGAAAAGTGATGAAATGAACCTGCTTTGCTGTGTCATTGCCAAACAGGCGGCAGACTGCCACACCATCGCAAGAGTTCGAAACCCGATGTATCGGGAGGAGAGAGAATTTATCCGTCGGAAACTGGGTCTGTCCATGATCATCAACCCGGAGCACGCGGCCGCCATGGAGATGGCAAGACTGCTGCGTTTCCCGTCTGCGATCGAGATCGACAGCTTTTCCCGAGGAAGAATCGAAATGCTGCGCTTCAAAGTGCCGGAGACATCGAAAATTGTCCGCATGTCACTGCGCGAACTTGCCGGAGCACTTCAGTACAGCATGCTGGTCTGCGCGGTTGAGCGGAACGGAGAGGTTCACATTCCGGATGGAAATTTTGTGATTCAGGCGAAGGACAGCCTTTCGATTATCACCACACCGCAGAACGCAGAGAACCTGTTCAAGAAAATCGGCGTTCATACGAACAAGGTACGCAACACGATGATCGTCGGCGGCGGCGAGATTACGTATTATCTTGCAAAATCACTGGCGAATATGAATGTGGATGTCAAGATTATCGAGAAGAACAAAGACCGCTGCGAAGTTTTAAGCGAGACGCTGCCGGATGCCACCGTTATTTACGGAGACGGAAGCGACCAGGAGCTCTTAAAAGAGGAGCGCATCCAGGATATGGATTCCTTTGTGGCCTGCACCGATATGGATGAGGAGAACATTATCCTGTCGCTGTACGCAAAAGAGAAAGTATCTTCAAAAGTTGTAACAAAGATCAACCATCTGGAGTTCAACGATGTCATCCACAGTCTGAACCTGGACAGCCTGATCTATCCGAAACATATTACTGCCGAATACATTCTGCAGTACGTCCGCGCGATGAAAAATTCCATCGGAAGCAACGTCGAGACGCTGTATAAGCTGATGGAGGATCGTGTCGAGGCCCTTGAATTTATCGTGAACCAGAACTGCCGTCTGATCGGCATCCGTCTGCAGGAAATGAAGACGCGGCCGAACCTTCTGGTAGCAGCCATCACCCGCCAGGGAAAAGTCATTATCCCGGGTGGACAGGATTCCTTTGAAGCAGGAGATTCCGTTATCATCGTAACGACGGAGACGGGTCTGCAGGACATCCACGAGATTCTGGCAGAGTAGTGGGGGTCGCAGATTATGAACTATAAGATGATTCGTTTTGTCATCAGCTGGGTGCTGAAAGTCGAAGGACTCCTGATGATGCTGCCAGCGCTGGTGGGTGCGCTGTACCAGGAAAAGGCAGGATTTGCCTATCTTATCTGGGGGGCAATCTGCATTGCGGCAGGCTTTGCACTCTGCTTCAAAAAGCCGGCCAATATGGAAATTTATTCCAGAGACGGCTTTGTGTGCGTTTCCCTAAGCTGGGTTGTCCTTGGTGTTTTCGGCGCAGTACCATTTGTGATAACGAAAGAAATACCGTTTTATATCAATGCTCTGTTTGAAATCGTATCCGGTTTCACAACGACAGGAGCCAGCATTTTAAATGATGTGGAGGCACTTTCCCACGCCAGCCTGTTCTGGAGAAGCTTCTCCCACTGGATCGGCGGTATGGGTGTTCTCGTGTTCATCCTGGCGCTTCTTCCGATGAAGGGCGGCTCTGTCATGAACCTGATGAAGGCGGAGAGCCCGGGACCGACCGTCTCGAAATTCGTGCCGAGAGTGCGCGGAACCGCCAAAATTCTGTATCAGATTTACCTTGGCATGACCATCCTTACCACCGTGGCGCTGCTGATTTCCGGAGCAAAGGTATTTGACTCCGTTACGCTTGCCATGGGTGCTGCCGGAACGGGAGGATTTGCCGTATTAAACAGCGGCTGTGCAGCGTATACCCCGGCACAGCAGTGGATTTTAACCGTTGCCATGATCGCGTTTGGCGTCAACTTTAACTTTTATTACCTGCTGCTCTGTAAAAAAGGAAAGGCAGCCATTGCTTCCCAGGAGGTAAAAGCGTATTTTCTGATCATCCTTCTGGCAGGAGGCGTGATTACCTGGAATACATATCCGATGTATCATTCCCTTGGTGAGACTGTGCGGACCGCCTTTTTCCAGGTCGGCTCCATCATCACCACAACGGGTTACTCCACGACAGACTTTAACCTCTGGCCGGAGCTTTCAAAATGCATTCTGGTCATGCTGATGTTCATCGGAGCGTGTGCCGGTTCGACCGGCGGCGGAATCAAGGTTTCGCGAATCCTGATTCTGCTGAAAACCGTGAAAAAAGAACTCGGTTCGATCGTACATCCGCGGAGCATCAAGCGCATCCGCTTCGATGATCACCCGGTAGAGCACGAGGTTCTGCGGGCGATCAACGTATTTTTGATTGTCTATCTGGTGATCTACTGCTTCTCGATGCTGATCATCAGTGTGGACGGATTTTCCTTCGAGACAAACTTCACGGCAGTTGCCGCGACACTGAACAACATCGGACCTGGTCTCGACCAGGTAGGTCCGACCAGCAACTTTTTCGGATACAGCCCGGTTGCAAAACTGGTGCTGATCTTTGATATGCTGGCAGGCCGTCTTGAGCTGTTCCCGATGCTGATCCTTTTCTATCCTTCTACCTGGAAGAAGAGAGGCTGAAAAAGAGAAACTACTAGAAAAGCCCGGAAATTTTTTCCGGGGGCAAGCAGAAAGGAAGGAACTTATGAGTAACTGGGAAAAGAACGTAAGAAAAGTTGTGCCGTATGTACCGGGCGAGCAGCCGCATGAGGCCGACATGATCAAGCTGAACACGAACGAGAACCCGTATCCGCCGTCACCTGCCGCTGCAGAGGCACTGAAAAAAGTGGCCGAAGAGGATACGCTCCGTCTCTACCCGGACCCGACCGCGGCCGATCTGGTGCAGGCGATCGCGGATGTCTATCACGTAAGCCCGAAGCAGGTGTTCGTCGGTGTCGGTTCGGACGATGTTCTGGCGATGTCTTTTATGACGTATTTTAACTCCGACAAACCGATTCTTTTCCCGGATATCACGTATTCCTTCTATGATGTCTGGGCAGAGGAGTTCCGCATTCCGTACGAGCAGATTCCGCTCGATGAGAATTTCTGCATTGTGCCGGAGCAGTATTTTGCAGAGAACCATCCAAACGGCGGAATCGTATTCCCGAACCCGAATGCGCCGACCGGTGTGGAGCTTTCGCTTTCTGCGATCGAGTCTGTTCTGCAGCACAACCCGGATGTGGTTGTGATCGTGGATGAGGCGTATGTGGATTTCGGAGCTGCCACCGCACAGCCGCTGCTGGAAAAATACGAGAATCTGCTGGTGGTACAGACGACATCCAAATCCCGTTCCCTTGCCGGCATGCGCATCGGCTATGCGATCGGAAATGAGAAGATGATTTCGTATCTGAACGATGTGAAATATTCGTTCAACTCTTACACCATGAACCAGACCACGATTGTCGTCGGAGCCGCAGCGATCCGCGATGAGGAATATTTCCGTGAAACCGTGAAAAAAGTGGTGGAAACGAGAGAGTGGTCGAAAGAGGAGCTGAAAAAACTGGGATTCTCTTTCGAGGATTCCAAATCAAACTTTATTTTTGCGACACACAGAAGCGTACCAGCGAAAGAGCTGTTTGCGGCGCTTCGCGAGCGCCACATTTACGTGCGCTACTTTGACAAACCGCGCATTGATAATTATCTGCGTATCACCATTGGTACGAGAGAAGAAATGCAGACGCTGTTTGATTTCCTGAAAGAGTATTTGAATGGAAGATAACACAGACAGCAATATAGTATAGGCAAAGGGGGACTGCCGTCGTACAAAGGAACTGTACGGCGGCTGTTTTAGAAGGTATTTGGGTATGAAAAAAGTAAATAACGAAGAAGTAAAAGTAAATCAGATTACCGAGGGTGTCATCTGGCAGCAGATTCTGATTTTCTTCCTGCCGATTCTGTTCGGAACGTTTTTCCAGCAGCTCTACAACACGGCAGATGCGATGATCGTCGGTCATTTCCTCGGCAAAGAAGCACTGGCAGCCGTCGGCGGAACGACGGGTACGCTGATTAACCTGCTGGTCGGATTTTTTGTTGGTCTCTCCAGCGGTGCAACCGTTGTTATTTCGCAGCATTACGGTGCAAACAAAGAGGATAAAGTGCAGTGGGCGGTTCATACATCCGTTGCCTTTTCTATCCTCGGCGGTATTGTGCTGACGGTGGTCGGCATCGGCTGTTCCAAGTGGATGCTCGGCATGATGAACACACCGGATGACGTTGTGAACCATGCGCTCATTTACATGCGCATCTATTTCCTCGGAACGGTTGGAAACCTGCTCTACAACATGGGCTCCGGTATCCTGCGTGCGGTCGGCGATTCGAAACGGCCGCTGCTGTATCTGATCATCTGCTGTCTGACGAACATTGTGCTTGACTTTCTGTTCGTTGTCGGCATCAAGATGGGCGTTATGGGTGCGGCGCTGGCGACGATTCTCTCACAGCTTGTCAGTGCACTTCTCGTGCTTGGCTCGCTGATGCGGACGAAAGATATTTACCGTCTCCATCTGCGGAAAATCCGCATTGACTGGATTATGCTGAAGCGGATCATCCGCATCGGTTTTCCGGCAGGTGTACAGTCGATTCTGTATTCCGTATCGAACGTTATTATTCAGTCAGCGGTCAACACCTTAGGAACCAACAACGTGGCTGCGTGGGCGGCTTACGGAAAAGTGGACGGCCTCTTCTGGATGATGATCAACGCGCTCGGTATCGCGGCCACGACCTTTGTCGGACAGAACTACGGCGCGAAAAAGATGGACCGTGTCCACCACGGCGTGCGCACCAGTATGATCATGGCAGTTCTGATGACTGGTGTCATGGTTGTGTTTATGTGGTTTGTCGGCGATATTCTGATTTCGCTCTTTACGACGGACGCAGCCGTGCGTGAAATCTGCCACGGACTGATCCATTTCCTGGTACCGACGTTCTTTACGTATATTTCGATCGAGATCCTCTCCGGCGCACTCCGCGGCGTCGGCGATGCCTGGATTCCGATGTTTATCACCGGCATCGGCATCTGCGGTGTGCGTATCGTGTGGATGACAGCGGTTCTGCCGCATTTCCATTCCTTAAAAGGAGCGGCGTTCTGCTATCCGCTGTCCTGGGTGATCACGACGATTGCATATTTTATTTATTATCTGTGCTTCAGCCAGCTGAGCAAACGCAAAGAATTAAAAAACATCTGATCGTTTTTTCAAATAGTTTTCACAAAGCCGTAGTATAGTGGTATAATGAAACGAAATACGAATGAGAAAACAGGGGGAAACGTAAGATGGTAAGTGAAAAAGTAACGATTGTCAATCCGTCAGGTCTGCATCTTTTAAATGCGGTAAATTTGTCAAACAGCGTAAGCCGGTACAAATCTGCCATTTCGTTTGCCTATGAAAAAAATGGGATGCAGGGAACGGTGAATTTAAAGAGCATTTTAAGCATCGTTGCCGCTGGAATCAAGCAGGGAGAAACGATTGAGATCTGCAGCAGCGGAGAGGATGAGGAAGAAGCACTTCAGGCGGCAGTTACCGCAATTAAGAGCGGACTGGGTGAGCCGCTGGAGTGAGAAAGATAAGAAAATAAAATAGAAATTTATAGAAAGAGAAAGACCTCGCCATGAAAAGCGGGGTCTTTCTCTTTTGGGATGTCTTACTGTCTTGCAGCACACGCAGCGACTGCGTTCTCGAAAATATCAAGTCCTGCGGCGAGCTGCTCATCGGTCATAACGAGCGGAGCCAGGAAACGGATGACGTTGTTGTATGTTCCGGCGCCCTCGACCATCAGGCCGTGCTGTACGCATTCCTGGATGATGGCAGAAGTCAGTGCTGCTGCCGGCTCTTTCGTTGCTTTGCTGGTGACAAACTCGATGCCGACCATACCGCCGAGGCCTCTGACATCGCCGACACACTCATATTTTTCTTTCATGGAGAGATAGCGCTCGGTCACTTTCTTTCCGATCTCAACGGAACGGTCTGCCAGATGATCGCGCTCCATAATTTCGATGGTCTTTAAGGCAGCCGCGCAGGCCAGCGGGTTGCCGCAGAAGGTACCGCCGATCGTTCCAGGAGCCGGAGCTTCCATGATTTCATCTCTTGCAACAATGGCAGAAAGCGGAACACCGGCTGCGATGGATTTTGCGGTTGCGATGATATCCGGCTGTACGCCGACCTCTTTCCAGTATTCCGATGCGAACATTTTTCCGGTCCGGCAGAAGCCTGACTGCACTTCATCGGCGATCAGCAGAATGCCGTTCTCATCGCAGATCTGGCGGACTGCCTTGATCCACTCCAGCGGAGCCGGGATAAATCCGCCCTCGCCCTGCAGCGGCTCAACGATCATGGCTGCGATGGTATTGGCTGGTGCGCACTGCTCAAAGACGGCTTTGATCGAATCAATATAGTAATCGCACTGTGCCTCCTCTGGCATTCCGGCCGGGTTGCGGTAGTAGTACGGGAACTGCGCACGGTAAACGCCGTCCGGGAATGGTCCCATATCAACAGCGTATGCTTTCTTGGAAGTCATCGACATAGTAAGAAGCGTTCTTCCATGGAAAGCGCCGGAAAAAACGATGATGTTCGGACGTTTCGTGAACGCCTTTGCAATTTTAACGGCATTCTCATCGGCCTCAGCGCCGCTGTTTGCAAAATATGCTTTCTTGTGATCACCTTTCACCGGTGCGATGCTGGAAAGCTTTTCGGCCAGAGAAACGTAACCCTCATGTGTGACAACGTTGAACATGCCGTGGAAATATTTATCCGCCTGTGCTTTGACAGCCTCAACAACTTCCGGCTGGGAAAATCCGATATTTAAAACACCGACACCTCCGATCCAGTCAAGGAAACGGTTTCCATCGACATCCTCGATCATGGCTCCCTCGCCTTTTTCAATGACAACCGGGTAAGCGCAGCGGATGGATGAAGGGACAGCGGCAGCACGGCGCTCGATGATTGCTTTGGCTTTCGGACCAGGCAGCGTTTCGGTTTTGATTTCCGGTAAAGATGTTCTTAACATAATAGATTCCTCCTCGTTTATATCAAGTGTGTTTGTTGTCTTTGGTTTTTACAAGCATGATTATGACGGAAAACGGGGGAGGATTCCATAGGTGGAACATACAAGAATTGCTGGAGTGTTTGTGCTGATGGCATAAGAGAAGTGGGACGAACGGTTGACAGGAGGGACAAGAGGGAATTATACTGGAGAAAATTGTGAGATGAGAACAATGCGACAGGAGAAAAACGAGCGATGGCAATTCAATTAAAGAACGTTTACGAGCAGACAAAAACAAAATACCGCCTGGAATTAGCCGCAGGAGAGGATGGGCTGGACGGAATTTTCAACTGGGTCTATATTTCGGAGGATTTGAACACGGCGGATTTCCTGCAGGGCGGTGAGCTGGTGATTACGACGGGAGTCAGCAGCGTTGGGGATCCGGCGTGGCTGTACCGGTTTATCGAGACGATGATCGCGCACCAGACGAGCGGGCTGATTGTCAATACGGGAAAGTACGTCCAGAAAGAGGACATCACCGATGAAATCCGCGCGCTCTGCGGCCGGGAACACTTTCCGCTGTTTCTGATGCCGTGGGAGGTGCACATTTACGACATCACGCGCGATTACTACAACCGCATTTTCGAGGAGACGACGGAGAGCCACGAAATTTCGCAGGCATTTTTGAGCGTGCTGTACCGAGACGGCGATTATGCGAAGAGCATCCACACGCTGGAAAACAACGGATACGAGATCGCCGGGAAATACTGCGTGGCGGTTGCTGAGTTTGCACGCGGCGCGGAGCAGGAGGCCCTTGCGGCAAACGGCATGGCGCGGCTGCGGTATGAGATTGGAAAATACAGAAATGAAAGCGGTCTGGCATTTACAATGCTCGAGACGAAACGGAATCTGCTTTTCATCTGGAAAATGGACGACGCGGAGCGGATCGGGGAGGCAATGGAAGAGCTGCTTGGAAAGGTCCGCCAGGTCGGTGCGCGCTCGTACGGCGGAGAAGTGGCAAAAGATTTCTGCATTGTTGGAATCGGCGGAACGGCCGTTTCGCTCGCCCAGTTAAAAGCCAGCCACGCGCAGGCTGTGGCTGCCGCCGCGATGGCAAAGTATCAGGGGGAAGAGCTGTATCCGTATGAGAAGATGGGATTTTTCAAACTGCTGCTCGCGATCGAGGACAAAAAGATTCTAAAAGACTATGAAAAAGAACAGCTCGGCGAAGTCCTCGCGTACGACAAGGCGCACGGCAGTGACTACACCGAAACCCTGTACCAGTTTCTGCTGCACCAGGGCAGCATCCAGGCCGCGGCCGCCGCAATGTTCTGCCATCGGAATACCGTCAACTACCGCATGAAGGTTCTGCGCGAATTCCTGAACCGCGATCTTGAGGACACGCGGACTCAGTTCGAGCTGATGACAGCATTCCAGATCCGGGAGTATCTGCGGATTATGGGAGAAAAATAAAAGAACAGGAAAAGAAAAACACTTCCACGGATGGATCGGTAAAATCTGTGGAAGTGTTTTTCACGTTAATCAAAAGGACAGAAAATCAGAATAACTCTTTGTAGATGTTCCGAACCGTCTCTTCATCGAGTGTCGTATAGTTATTTGCCATCAGCCGTCCCTGCTTTGTCATGACGGTGTGCGTGAATGCGTCGATATCCGCCTCTGTCATGCCGTATTCATGCAGTGCTTTTTTCGGAATCAGATGATTCAGCAGGTCTTCCAAATTTTCATAAACGCAGTCCGGAGTGCATCCGAGCAGATAGGCGAGGTGGTCGTTCAGCTCGGTGATGGTGCCTTCCGGCTTAAGGCGCAGATATGTCTTGTAGACCCCGGTAAACATTGCATAATTTGCCTCTCCATGCGGTACATGGTACGCGGCGCCGAGCGGATAACTCATCGCGTGGACTGCAGCACAGCCTGCATTACCAAAGGCAATCCCTGCGTAAGTGCTGGCGGTCAGCATATCACCGATCACATCCACGCGGGACTCCGGGCCGTGTTCTACGATGTACTGATAGCATTCCAGAATAATCGTCATCGCTTTTTTCGAATACATGCGGGTGAACGCGCTGGCTTTCGGGGAGGTGAACGACTCGATCGAGTGAATCAGCGCATCAATCGAGCTCGTCGCAAAGAAGCGCAGCGGCAGTCCCTTCAAAAGTTCCGGGATCAGAACAGCTTTATCGGCAAAGAGGGCATCGTCGGCAAGACCGAGTTTTGTGTTTTTTGCAGTCAGTTCCAGAATCGAGATATTTGTGACCTCACTTCCGGTTCCACAGGTCGTTGGGACGAGAATCAGCTCTTTCTCTTTCTGGATTTCCAGCTTGCGGTCATAGAGATCGACGACAGGGGAAATGTTTTTTAATGCAAAGAGTTTGGCAACATCGAGAATGGTGCCGCCGCCGACCGCAATGACACGCTGGTAAGAGACGCCCTGCAGGTCGCGGTAGATGCCTTCCACCATCAGATCCGTCGGTTCGCCGGAGCCGTATTTACGGTAGAAAACAGGAATGGCGCCTTTGTCGTGCTGTCTGAAAAATTTATCATACAGAGATTCGCTGATCAAAAGCAGATCTCCTTTTCCAATATGCAGGTCTGCACAAAATTCCTTTGTGGTATCATATTGCCGGATTTCCGGTACGAGTCGAAAAGAATGCATTGTAAATACCTCCATGTTTTATGAAATGTTCCGCCTGCACAAACGGCAGGGGAGAAAATATCGTGATTCTTCAGTACACAGCCATTATATCAGAACTTCTGGCGGAAGTATCCGTAAAATGAGGACAAAAGCCGGAACGAATTTTAGGCTCCGCGCACAAGCCCTGTTTTCCAAACAGGGGGTATAAAGCCGGAAAAAATGACCACACTCTGAATAAAACAAAAAATGCAAAAAGGAGTGCAGAAAAAATGGCAAAGCAGAAGAAAATTGATCTGGAAAATATGACGGATGAAGAAAAAATGAAATACGAAATCGCAGGAGAACTGGGGCTTTTAGACCGTGTGCTGAACGATGGCTGGCGGTCGCTCACCGCGAAAGAGACGGGACGGATTGGAGGTCTTGTGACACGGCGTAAGCGGAAGATGGCTGCGGAAGAGCAGAAAGAAGCAGGAGAAAAATAACCGGTTCCTTTTTAATCCGTGTCTATTGGAATATCAGAATAAAAGGTTTATACTAAATGTATGGGGCCGCAAAAGGTCAATAAAAATTCCAAAAGACAGGAGAATGGGGAAATGGCAAAACTAGTATGTAACTTTATTTCTTACGCGTTAAAAAGAACCGTGGATATCACGGTGATTCTTCCGAGCGTAACGATTCCGGAAGCAATGCAGCTTCCACTGCCGGGAAAGGAGAACCCGGTGCCGCCGACACATGAGGTGAAAGAAAAATATCCGGTGCTGTACTTGCTGCACGGCATGGGAAACAATCACGCACAGTGGACAGGCTATACGAACGTGGAGCTGTTTGCAGAAGAGAGAAACATGGCAGTTGTGATGATTTCGGGGGAAAACAAATTCTATCATGATTCTCTGGACGGCGAGCCGTTCTTTGATTTCGTATCCAAAGAGGTTCCGGAATTCGTGACCAATTACTTCCCGGTTTCCGCAGAGCCGGAGCACAGCTACATTGCAGGCTTATCGATGGGTGGCTACGGAGCACTGCTGCACGGCCTTTCCAATCCGGAACGGTTCGCAGCGATTGGTGCCTTCTCCGGCGCCGTCATGCCGGTGGGAGATCCGGAAAAAGTGGAAGGCTTGGTCGATGGTCCGCTGGATGTGAAATGGCTCGTGAAAAAAGCCATTGCGGAAGGAAAGAAAATTCCGCCGCTGTATATCACCTGCGGAGAAAACGATATGCTGTATCAGATTAATACAGAATTTAAGGATTATCTGAAAGAAAACGGAGTGGATGTCACCTGGGTATCCGTACCGGGATACACCCATGAGTGGAGATTCTGGAACCTGGCTGTTGAGGAGTTCCTAAAATGGATTCCGAGAACCGACGGCTATGCGGCTGTCGAAAAGCGGCAGATCTGATCCAATCGGATCGGGCAGGAAGTAAAACGGTTTGAAAAGATCCTTGAAAGGACAGGAAAAGGCGCTGCTGTGCGGAAATACACAGCGGCGCCTTTTTAAATGAATGTAACTTTTTTTTCGTACAGCTTTATAATTCTGCCGACAAAAATGGCCGACAGAATGGTGCCGATGCCGATTCCATAAATCGGAGTGTGGTTCAGAAGACACAGCAAAACAGTGATCAGAACCAGAGAAATATCAAATCCATTTTTGGTACTGGAAAAAGGCAGGGAAAAAACTTCGGAAATCGTTTTTACAATGCCGTCCGTCGGTGTTAAAATCAAATCCGTTTTCACGCAGAGAAAGACACCCATTGCGGTTGCGAACATTCCGGCAAAATAGAGAAGCAGCATAATACCGACAGGAAATCCGAGTTCCGGAATGATAAAATCATAGAAGTCCGTCAGCCAGCCAAAAGCAAAGGACAGCGGAATTTCCAGAAGAAACGCAAGGCGGATCTTCCGGGTCAGAATACATTGGGCTGCTACAAAGAGCAGATAGCAGATAATCGAAGCTGTTCCCAGGGAAATATGGTAGATCTGGGAGATGGAATACATCACGGAGCTGAACGCTGCGACACCAAGGCCGAAGCGGATATTCAGAACAACCATAGCGGCAATCAGGTTCAGGCCGGCAAAATATAAAAGATATCGTTTCATGACATTATCCTTTCTTAGGTACATACAAATGGTGCGGAGGCACTCCCTCTCGGGACAGTCTCCACACCATTTTCTGCGGTACGCGGGGAGCGGGATTATGCTTTCTTCTGTGCAGCCATCCACTCCAGAATCGGAGTTTCTTTTCCATCTGTCATGACCGGTTTTCCGTCGTAATCGAGAACACATTCGTCGTTCAGCATCGGAATCCAGGACCAGTGGCCGATGTATTCGAACGGGGTGCCGTCTGCTTTTTTCTGAGTTCCGGTGTGATCGAGCACGTTGTCCCAGAAGGTAAAGTGTGCGTTTGGGTTGACTTTTGCAAGACGCTCGTAGGTCGGAACGACGTAGTCAGCCGGAACGACAACCGGGTCAGTCTTTGCGTGGGTGAACCAGATCGGAAGATCTTTGAGCTTCTGGATATCTTCATCGGAGATGAATGCATCTGCTAAAGCCTCGCAGACCGGATAAGCAGCAGCGTAGCGGGATGGGTTGAAGATGATCTGTTTCATTGTCATAAATCCGCCGTTGGAGCAGCCGCCGATGTAGATGCGGGAGCGGTCGATCTGCGGATGAGCATCCACGAAAGCACCGATCAGAGCATCCAGAACTTCGGTATATTTGGAGGAGCCGTCCTTGGTATATTCGCCGGTTCCGTCATCCATCCACATAGTCGGAGCCTGCGGTGCGAGCAGATAGGTTTTGCCGCCGAAGATGTTCTGTACTTTCGGGGAAATCAGATTGACTACCTTGTTTCCAATCGCCGCGATCGGAGGCTCTGCGCCGCCTTCACCTGCGCCGTGCAGCCAGATGATCAGCGGGATTTTCTCATCCGCATCCATTTCCGGCTCGTAATAAACGTAAGAAAGCGGGATCTGCGGATCTTCATAACGGTCTTCTTTCAGCCATTCACCGTAGATCACGCGGTTGCCGCCGTCCACGTCGAAGGACTGCGGAGCCACAGCGCCGCCGTCTGCCGCGATTTCAGATGTCTGTGTTACATCGTAAGCAACATTGACAAAGACATTAAAATTGCCGTTGAATTTAATGATGGAGCCGATTCCTTCCATAATAAAGCACGGCAGCTCCAGCGTCAGGCAGGTGCCGTCCTCGCACGGTGCGCCGGTTTTGTCGGAAACGTAAACATTCGAAACGCGGCGTGTGCCGTCCATCGAGTCATCCGGCTTGTCGCCCATGAAATTCGGCCAGACAAAATCCTCGCCCTCGGTGGAAGTACGGGTCACATGAACCGTAAACTGTTCCGGTGATGGAGCTGCGCCTTTCATGCTTCTGCCGTAATCGAGAATCACTTTCGAGATATGCGGACCGAAATCGAAAACTTCGGTGATGGTATAGTAAGTTCCATTCATTTGTAAAAACCCTCCTTACGAATTGTATGTACTCTTGAATGGACAGAAAAGGCGGTATTGGGTATGGTAAGTTCTTTTCTGTCCGATAATACCAGTTTACTACAGAGATTCCAAAAGAAAAAGCACAAATCAGAGATAAATTTGCACGGAAGTGCTTTTTCTGCGATTTTATTTTCAGATCAGAAGAAACCTGAACAGAACAGAAAACGCAGAAAAGTGTCAGAAAACAGCAGAATCGTTGTTTTCCACATTTGGACGGTATGGAATAATGAAACCATACAAGCAAAAGGGAGGTTTTACGAAATGATCACAAAACTGGAGGAGATTCCTGTAACAAAAGAGAGCTATCCGTTTGCCAGCGCGGAGCGGTATCTGAAACTGTCGGGGCGCGGCTATGCGGAGAAGGAATATTATATGTATGGAACGGCCAATGTCTATGAGACTGCCGATGAGCGCGGCGGCGTCCGCGTGCGCACTGCCGATGCGCCGTACACAAACCGTATCATCGTCCGCGCGCCGCAGGATGCGGCAAAATGCAGCGGAAACGTTGTGGTCGAAATTATCAACCCAACGAGTTTCATGGAGATCGACCGCATGTGGATTCTTGGCTGGAAAAAATTTGTGCGGGACGGAGATATCTATGTGGGAATCACAAGCAAACCAAATACCATCGCCAAAATGGTCGAGTTTGATGAAAAACGATACGGCCGTCTTTCCTGGGCCAACCCGACGCCGGATGTACCGTTTCCGGAGAAACTGCAGGCAGTCGGCGGACTCGGCGATCTGAATCATGATTATGAGACCGGTCTTTTCTGGGACATGCTGACCGATCTGGCATGGTTGCTGCGCGGTGAGGAAGAGCAGAATCCGATTCGGGAATACAAGAGAGAATATATCTATTTGACAGGCTGGTCACAGTCTGGATCGTATCTGTTCCGCTATTTGAACAGCTTTGCTTACCGCCCGGATGCCGCACGCGGCGCAAACGTATTTGACGGTTATCTTTCCGGCGGCGGGGTTCATTCCCTTGGGATTCCGGTCAATCAGTATGAGTCTATGACTCCGTATCACTACAGCCTGACCCGCGTGGAGAAAGCGCGCGAGCCGTTTATCGCCGTGCAGACCGAGAGTGAAAACGGAAGAATGGAAGCATGGCGCATTGCCCAGGCGGACAGCGATGATCCGGAGTTCCTGTTCCGCCAGTATGAGGTGACGGGTGCAAGCCATGACACTTCCTACAGCTATGTGGACTATTACCAGAACGATCCTGACCTGGTGCGGATCAACCATCTGCCGTTCTACATGGGAAAAAATGAGGAAGGAAACGATTATCCATCCCAGATCCTCTTTGCGGCAGCGTTCCGCAACCTGTTCACCTGGGTGAGAACGGGAGCAGCACCGGCACACTGCGAGAGGATTGCGGTTGACAGTGACGGCGAGAACAAAAAAGATGCATTCGGAAACAGCATCGGCGGACTTCGTACCTGCCTGATCGACTACCCGACCGGACGGTACAGCAGCACGAGTGATATTGAAAAAGGCCAGAGCTTTCTGGATCCGGAATCGGAAAAAGAAGGACTGTTCGGCTATCAGCAGGCATTTTCGGCATCTCTTCTGAAAGAGCTGTACGGCACGCTGGAACATTACCGGAAATTAGCGGAGAGGAATACGAAAGAACAGGTATCAAAAGGCTTTGTATGCCGGGAGGATGCAGAAGAGCTGGTTGAAATTGCAGTAGAACTTGCGAAAAAACGAGGACTGGAATAGAAAAAACAGATTCGCGGAGCGTGCCCGAAAGAAAAGCCGGGCGCGCTCTGCGCAGATAAGGAGAAGATAAAATGGGGATGAAAACAGAACAGTGGAGACAAATTGTTTTATCATGGGAAAGCAGAAAAACATATGACAATCCATTCCTCGACGTTTCAATCCGGGGTGTTTTTACAGGACCGTCGGGAAGAAAAATCAGAAGAGAAGCGTACTGGGACGGCGGAAATACTTATCGGATTGCCTTTGCACCGACGGAAACCGGCATCTGGAAGTACACGCTGGAAGCGCCGGAGGAGACCGGGCTTTCCGGCACAGAGGGAAGCATCGAATGTGTGCCATATGAAGGAGAACTGGAAATTTACCGCCACGGCTTTTTAAAAGTACACCCGTCCGGCCGCTATCTGACGTATGCAGATGGAACGCCGTTTTTCTGGCTCGGCGATACGCACTGGGAATTTGCTTTCGGCGAGCGCTGGGATGAGTCGAACCATCCGCAGATGACGAGTATGTTCCGCGGCATGGCGGACCGCAGGAAGGAACAGGGCTATAACGTCTACCAGACGAACCTTCGAAGCGACAGCTGGCGGGAGCAGAAGAGCCGTTACTGGGAGACAGATGCCGCGGATGATGTGCCGAATGTGACATTTTATCAGAACGAGCTCGACCGGCGCATGCAGTATCTTGCGGATCTCGGCTTCGTCAACGCGCTCGGCTTTGCGTGGTCTGGATCAATTGAACATGGTGTGGAGCATCAGAAACATCTGGCGCGCTACATCATCGCCCGTTACGGTGCACTGCCGATCGTATGGACACTGGCAGGTGAAGTGGCAGGCTACTTCCCGGGCGAGCCGCGCGAGCGTGCGATTAAGGGCTGGCGCGAAGTCGCGAAGTACGTGGAAGAGATGGATGGCTACGGAACACTGCAGACTGCGCACTATACAAACGAGCGCCCGTTTGCAGATTACTATTATGACGAATCCTGGTTTGACTTTGTGTTAAATCAGGCCGGCCACGGCGATTTTCCGATCAATCCGTTCTGGTACCGTTCCTATCGGAAAGAACATGGAACAAAGCCGTTTATCGAGGGAGAGTCTCTGTACGAATATTGCTCCACCCTGGAAGAAAACGGAACCCGTCTCTGTACGGATACCATGCTGCGGCGCGTGGCATACATGGCAGTCCAGACCGGCGGCTGCGGCTACACATACGGCGCACAGGGCATCTGGGATAATATCTGGGAGGTCAGTGACATCAATCCGGACTTTAATGCATTCAACAAATTCGGTATCACCTGGGCCAAAGCTATTGACGGACCGGGCGGCGCACAGATGGGATATCTGAAGCGTTTCTATGAAGAGCATCACTTCGAGGAAATGGTGCCGTACGATCCGGAAACAGCGGAAGAGAGCATCAGTCCGTTTGCCAACAAGCTCGCGGCTGCCACCATCAGCCAGGATAAGACGAGAGCACTGATTTACTACGGAGAGATGGACGGCATGAGTACACCGATCGCAGGCCTCTGTGACGGAATCTATGCAATTTCCTGGTTTGATCCGAGAACCGGGCAGACAGAAAAAGCAGAAAACCAAGTGGAAGTACGTGGGGAATCGTGCGTTATGCCAAAGAAACCGGCGGCTGGCGACTGGATGCTGATAGCAGAATGCATAGAAAAAGCCGAAAAGTGACAAAAAACTATACAAAGTGCGGAGAGAAACCGCAGAAAAGTGCAAATTCATCGCAGAATTGTTCTTTTTTGGAGGTGGGAAAGCCGATATAATAAGATCATCAAATGAGTCACGGCCGAAACTCAAAACGAAACAGAGAAACAAAACAAAAAGATAAAAAAGCGAGGATGAAAAATGAAGAAGAAAGTAGCAGCGATTTTTATGGCGTCCATGATGGCACTTTCCCTGGCTGCCTGCGGAAGCAGCGGTGGAAGCTCTGATTCCGGAAAAACAGATTCTGGAGATAAGAGTGCAGCAAGCACAGCAGATACCGGAAGCGGAGAAGTAGAGAAAATTATCGTAAGCTTCCCGACCTGGACCGGCGCTCCGGCAGATACTGAGAAAGTACAGGAAGCGATCAATGACATCACAAGAGATAAGATCGGCGTTGAAATTGAGCTTTCCATCACCGACTTTGGTTCCTTTAACCAGAACACAACACTGGCACTTTCTGCAAATGAGGAAATTGATGTTCTGGCGTGCGTAGGTTTCCCATATGCAACCGGAATCCAGCAGGGATATCTCTCCGATCTGGAAGAAAATGATCTGCTTGCAACGTACGGACCGGACATTGCAGATGCAGTAGGACAGCAGAATATTGATGCCTGCCGTGTCGGCGGAGTTCTGTACGGACTCCCAAGCAACCGTGATATTGCACAGGGACGTGGATGTGCCGCAATCGCAACTGAGTATCTGGATGGAATCGGATACGAAGTAAATAGTGATGATGAGATTGTAAAAATCAGCCTGGATGAGTTAAATGATATTTATGCAAAACTGCATGAGGCATATCCGGACAAAGAAGTTTATCGTCCAACGACAGGTTCCATGTCACAGTTCTCCAATGTAGACTCTCTTGGCGGCAATGTATTCGGTGTTCTTCTCGACTATGGCCAGAACCTCGACGTTGTCAACCTCTTTGAGAGTGATTTCTACAAAGATTACTGCGCAAGACTGTATGATTATAACCAGAAAGGCTACATCAGTGCTGACGCATCAACAGATACCACAGCAGTCGGCGAGCTGGTAAAAGCCGGAACCCTGATGAGCTATACCACAGGCGGAAAACCTGGCATCAAAGCACAGGAGTCAACCCTGACTGGACGCGATATGACGATTTTCCAGACCCTGGATGACTATATCAGTTCCACTTCCGTGGCAGGTATGCCTTGGACCATTCCGATCTCTGCACAGCACAAAGAAGCAGCCATGAAATTCCTGAACGAGTGCTACACCAATGCCGATGTTGCAAACCTTCTGGCATGGGGCATCGAGGGAACACACTATAAAATTGGCGATGACGGACTTGCTACTTACGCAGACGGCGTAGACGCATCCAGCTCCGGATGGAACCACTCCATGGGATGGATGATGCCGAACCAGTTCCTGACCCACGTATGGGAAGGAAATGATCCGGATCTGTGGACAGAGATGAAGAATTTCAACGACAATGCAAAAGTTTCCAAAGCAAGCGGCTTCTCCTTTGACAGCACGAACGTAGCAAACGAGATCACAGCAGTACAGAACGTATACAATGAGTATCAGACCAGCGTAGAGTACGGCTTTGTAGATCCGGAGACCGGAATTGCCGAGATGAACGATAAGATGATGACAGCAGGACTTCAGAAGATTATCGATGAGAAAAAAGCTCAGCTCGAAGCATGGGAAGCAAACAAATAAAGTTTAAAAATTAGTATGAAAGATGACTGCGCCGTCCGAAAAAAACAGGACGGCGCAGGTTGTAAGAAGAGAAAAATCTGTCGAAACCGGAACGCTTCAGGGCCGGCTGCGGCTGAGAAAAAAAGGAGAATGAAAACATGGCAAGAGTGAAAAGTCAGAAGAGCCAGAAAAGACGAAAAACATTTGTACGCTTTCTGCCGATCTATATTCTGATGCTGCCGGGCCTCATTTATCTGTTTATCAACAATTACATGCCTCTGCCGGGCCTTGTAATTGCATTCAAACAGTACAATGCCGGAAAAGGCATCTATGGAAGTCCATGGGTTGGACTGAAAAACTTTGAATATCTGTTTACAACAAGCGATGCCTTTATTATCACACGAAATACGATTCTCTATAATGTGGCATTCATTGTGATCAACACCACACTGGCAATCGCAGTTGCCATTATCTTAAGTGAGCTGGAAGGCAAACGGAAAAAAGTTTACCAGAGTGCGATTCTTCTTCCGAACCTTCTTTCTACCGTTATCATCGGATATCTCGTTTTCGCCTTCTTCAGTGTAGAAAACGGATTCGTCAACAATACGATTTTAAAAGCACTTGGAAAAGAACCAGTGAGCTGGTACTCAGAGCCGAAATACTGGCCGTTCATCCTGATTTTCGTCAGCGCATGGAAGTCCGTCGGCTACAACTGTATCGTCTATCTGGCAACTTTGATGGGCTTTGACAAGTCCTTCTATGAGTCAGCAAAAATCGACGGTGCGACAAGATGGCAGCAGATCAAATACATTACCCTGCCGCTTCTGCGCCCGACCATCATCATGCTGACCATGATGGCAATCGGAAGAATTTTCTACTCCGATTTCGGTCTGTTCTATCAGGTTCCAATGAACCAGGGAGCTCTGTATTCCACAACCAACACGATTGATACCTACGTATACCGCGGACTGCTTCAGATGGGTAATGTTTCTATGTCTGCCGCAGCCGGTGTTTACCAGTCAATCGTAGGATTTATTCTGGTACTTGGCGCAAACCTGCTGGTACGTAAAATTGACCGCGACAGCGCGCTGATCTAGGAGGAACGGTATGAAAACAAGAGAAGATAAAATTTATAATTTTTTTGGTCATCTGGTTATGACAATCCTGACACTGCTCGCGATCATTCCGATTCTGCTGATGTTCATTTCCTCACTGACCGACAATGCAACCCTTTTACAGAATGGCTACTCCTTCCTGCCGAAAAAATGGAGTACCTACGCTTATGAGTGGGTTTTCACATCCAGCAGTTCCATGGTGCTCAAAGCTTACGGAATGTCCTTTATCCTGACTGCAACCGGTGTTATCTGCAGCCTTGCACTGACGACCTGTCTGGCATACGGACTTTCGAAAAAAGGTCTGCCGGGACGAAATGTTCTGACCTTCCTGGTATTCTTTACGATGCTGTTCAACGGAGGTCTTGTACCAACATACATCAACTATACAACGATCTTCCATGTAAAAGATACCTTCTTCGGACTTCTGGTTCCGTCCCTGATGATGAACGCATTCAACGTTCTTCTGATGAAGAGCTACTTCGTTACCGGCGTGCCGGATGAGATTCTCGAAGCAGCCTACATCGACGGCGCAAATGAGTTCCAGACCATGTGGAAAATCGCGATTCCGCTTTCCAAACCAATTATCACTACAGTTGCCATGTTCTCCGGTATTGCTTATTGGAACGACTGGAACAACGGTTATATTTATCTGACAAAGAGAACGGATCTCTACAGTATCCAGAACCTGCTGAACCGTCTGATGCAGAACATTCAGGCGCTGACTCAGAATGCGAACAGTGTACAGAATGCAGGCGAAGGTCTCTCCCAGATCCCTTCCGGAACGGTTCGTATGGCGATGGCAGCACTTGGTATTCTGCCGATCATCATCATCTATCCGTTCATTCAGAAAAACTTTGTAAAAGGTATTACCCTTGGAGGCGTTAAAGGCTGATTAAAAAGGAAAGGTTTCTGCTGAACAAACAAATAAAGAAGAGAAAAATCCCGGAACAGTGAAGAGCTGCTCCGGGATTTTTTTGGATAGAAAATTTTGATGTAATGAAGGATTTATTTTCGGAATTCTCTCGGTGTCATCCCGGTGGATTTTTTGAATTGGCGGGAAAAATAGGAGATATTCTGGAAGCCGCAGGTAAGTGCAATATCACGAATGCTCATTTCGCCTTTCGCAAGAAGCTCTTTGGAACGGGCAATTCTGCGGTCGATGATATAGTTGATCAGAGAAGTGCCGGTATCTTTCTTGAACAGATGAGACAGATAATCTGCATTCAGATAAACCATAGATGCGAGGCTGTCCCGGTCGAGTTCTTCATCCAGATGGGTTTCAATATATTTTTTGACCGTTTCTACTGCGTTGTCGCGGGAGGTATTCTGTTCCTGAAAAGCAGTAAAAGTGGTAAGACTTTCGGAGATCCAGTCTTTCAAGGCAGAGAAAGAGACAAAAGTCTGTTCCGGGGAAGAAACCGTAATGTTTGCGCGGCAGGCAGCGGCTTCCGGGGAATCGCTCTGCATGTGGCGGAAGAAGAGCTGGAGCAGCTGATAATAAAAATCTGTCAGGGAATCGCGGTTCACAGAATCAGAATTTTTCATCTGATTCAGATAAGCCTGGAATTCAATAAAAAGCTGATCGGTGCGCCCGGAAAGCAGAAGATCGGACCAGCGCTCGGAGGGAATCCTGTGTGTTTCAGAAACGGGCGATGTTCCGAGAGAAAAATCGAAGACATAATTTTCCTTGGATACATTCTTTTTCGCGTAGTTCTGCATGCGCAGGAGAGCCGGGCGGAGCTGTTCTGGAAGACAGGAATCCGCAAAAACATAAAAATTGACAGAAAACGGAAAATGCGGTACGAAATCTGTCTGTGCCTGGCGGCATCGGCCGACAAGCTGATTCTGTGTCCGTCCGACAGAAGGGAGGAGAAGAAGATAAAATCCGGTCGCAATCCGAATCGTCAGAGGCAATTCTTCCGGGAGAAAAAAATATTCCCGTACAATATTTTTTAAAGCAAATTCATAGAGACTCCGGTTGTCCAGCGGAGAAAATGAGTTTCCCTGTCCAAGCTGGATCAGGAGAGGAAAATAGGACTTCAGAATCAGGGTTTCATCAAGGCGGCGCAGATACAATTCCCGGGAAAGTTCCGAAGGCGCAGAACTGATGCTGTCCGAAAGAAGATCCAGGAAAAACTGTTCGGCAAGCGGCAGTTCGCTCTCTTTCCAGTAATGGGCATGCAGCGTGTTTAGGCGGTCGTCTTCCTGCTTCTTTCGCAGCTCCATTCCTTTCTGCAGAGCTTCGACTAAATTCTGATCGTCGATTGGTTTTAAGAGATAATCACTGCTGGAAAGTTTCATAGCACGGGAAATATACTCGAATTTTGCATAGGCAGTCAGAAAGATACAAACCGTATCGAATCCAGACTGTCGGATTTTGTCGAGAAGTTCCAGGCCAGAGCCGCCTGGCATTTCAATATCGCAGATCATCAGATCAATGGTATGGGCGGAAAAGATTTCCAGAGCCTGTTCCTGATTGTAGGCTTTTAAGATCTGATCAAAAGAGGGACAGAGCTTCTGGACTTTGAGAGAGATACTCTCGACGGTATAATATTCATCATCGACAATTAAAAGATTCATGGTAAAAGTCTCCTTGTTGTACAGTAAATATCAACTGCAGTTTTTTACAGCAGTCAGGAAATTGGAAAAAACGGAACGTATGGAAATTCCATATCAATCTGTGCACCGGCATTTTCACGATTGCCAAAGGTAAAGAAGGAATCCGGAAAAATAGGCCGCATCCGCAGGATGACATTGACAATGCCGATGTGCTCTGTTTCTTCTGCAACGTAAGTTTCCAGATCATCCAGAAGAGCCAGCATATCGGGACTGAATCCTTTTCCGGAATCCCAGAGGCAGATGTGCAGATAAGTGCAATTATTTTTGAAAACCGGCAGAACTTCTATATGAATTTCCAATGTTTTCCCCATGACAACTTCATATTTCACAGTGTTTTCCACGAAAGTAAGAAGGAGAAGCGGAACGACGGTGGCATCTTCATACTGTGGATCACAGGCGATAAACAGCTTTAAGGCATCTGGATAACGAATAGAAGAAAGATCTATGTAATTGCGCACAAGCTTCAGCTCTTCCGAAAAGGCAATTGTCTGGCCGGAAGAAAGGGTATAGCGGAGATGGGAGCTTAAGTCACGGATCATTTTCTGTGCCAGTTCCGGCTGATTCATGTCAGTCAGCTGATAAACCGTATTCAGACAGTTGATCATAAAATGCGGTGTAATCTGCTGCTTAAGATAGAGCGCTTCCAGCTTTTGGCGCGCCAGCTGTTTTTCATAGACATCAATTTTCAGATTCTTAATTTCAGAAACCATTTCGTTAAAGGTATCTGTCATATTCTGGAATTCATTGAGCTGATGGCTTTCTGTGATACGTATATCAAAGTTTCCTGAACGAAGCTGTTCCAGTGCGCGTGTCAGTCTGGAAACAGGATGCAGCACCCATCGATGAAGAGAGGTGAAAAGGGAAAACCAGATCATGAGCAGAAACAGTGCAACAACAAGAGCAATGGAATAAAAGTCGGCACGGCTTCGGGCATACTCTGTATTCGAAAGAAATAAGGAGAGCGAAATGGAAGTATGCTCGAGAGGCTGCGAAATGGCCAGCCAGGAAGTATCATCAAATTCACAGGAAAGGTAAGGACCGCTGGTATTTTTCGGGTTCAGAAAAAAACTGGTGGAAGGTGTGCGCAGAACCATAGTTCCATCAGTAAAATACAGACGGGAATCAGACTCTCCGCTTCGGATCAGCGTATCGAGAAGTGTATCTATGGATACGTATGCACCAAGTTTGTAACCAGAAAGATTTAAGACTCGAACCAGACAATAGTGGCCATTGATCTCGTGAACAAACCAGGATCTGAGATCAACATCTTCGTTTTCCAGTATCTCACGGACTGTGCTGCGTATGGCAGGGCTGGGATTATAGGAAGTATCGTACATGACCAGCTCTTTTTCGGGTTCTGCATAACAGAAAAAACCATCCGCCGTATAGGATGGAAGTGCAGATTCAAAATCCTCCCGGATCCGGTAAAGCGTGGGATACCAGGAAGAGGATTTTGGCGGCGTTGCCTTTAATGAAATCAGATTTTTATTGTTCATTGCAAAGGTATAAAGGTAGGTTTCTGTCCGCTCCAGATCTTCGTCAAGATGCTTCTGATACAGAACAAGAGTATCCTCTGTGTTGCTGTGCATCCGGTCGAGCAGAAGCTGAAACGCTGCCATATTGTTATAGAGCACAAGCGCACAGAACAGGACAAACATACAGCATAAAAGAAGAGAAAGCCGTGCCCGCAGCGAATGGAAGCGGGAATGAGAAGTTTGTTTTATCATGATACAGAAAAGTCCTTTCCTTTTATTTAAACGATTCAACAGAGAAAGAGAATCCTGAAAAGCTGTGATTAGTTTACAATAGAATGGAAAAAGCGTCAATAAATGAAAGAGAAAAGAAAGGGGAAAACAGCAGAATAAACAAAATATGGATTGAAAAATTGTTGAATAATTAGAAACAAATTTGTTGACTATTCAGTTTAAATTCAGTAAGATTAAATTAAAGATTTACGCGGTATTGCCAGGCAAAGCAGGAAAAACGGGAAGAGCAGCCGCAGAATTTACGGGAAAGAAAAATGTATGGGAAAGGTGGAAAAATACATGATTTTAAATGAAGTAAAAAATGCAAAACGATATGGGATTGTTGAACTTACGGTAAACGGCCCGGCAGAAGGAAATCCATTTCAGGAGCAATGGATCCGCGGTATCATGGAAGGCCAGGCAGAAACGAAAAAAGCAGAAGGTTTCTATAATGGAAACGGCGTCTATAAAATCCGTTTTATGCCTTCTTACGAGGGAACATACGATATCAGCCTGACAACAAGCTGGGGCGATGAGGCGAAAGTAACGGTGGAAGTCGGTGCAGCCGATGAGAACTGCCACGGTCCGGTCCGCGTAGCGAACACCTACCATTTTGCCTACGATGACGGAAAAGAATTCTACCCATGCGGCACGACCTGCTATGTGTGGGAGCTGCAGAGTGAGGAGACACAGGAGAAGACATACGAAAGTCTTGCGACATCTCCGTTTAACAAGATCCGTTTCTGTGTATTCCCGAAACATTATGTCTACAACTTAAAAGAGCCGGCTCAGTATCCGTTTGAGATCCGCGAAAATTCTCCGTGGTCTCCGTCGGATTTTGAAACAGAGAAACTCGAGAAAGCACCGCGCAACATGTTCGGCGGCATCGATGCGATGATTGAGAACCCGGACGAAGTGTGGAATTATACCCGCCCGAATCCTTCCTATTTTGAGCATATTGAAAATACGATCGCACGCCTTGGCACCATGGGAATCCAGGCGGATCTGATTCTGTTCCATCCATACGACCGCTGGGGCTATTCCCGCATGAATCTGGAACAGCAGAACTTCTATTTAAAATATGTAGTCAACCGTTTCAGCGCATATCACAATGTCTGGTGGGCGATGGCGAATGAGTTTGACCTGTTCCGCTGGAAACCGGTATCCGAGTGGGAGTCCAATGCAGAGACTGTATGCCGCCAGGATCCGTACCGCCATCTGCGTTCGATCCACAACTGCATGACGATGTACGATCATTCCAAGGGATGGATCACCCACTGCAGCCTGCAGAGAATTGACCTGTACCGCACCGCAGAGAATGTGGAGATCTGGCGTCCGCAGTATGGAAAACCGTGCGTACTCGATGAGATTGCATATGAAGGAAACCTTCCGTTTGGATGGGGAAATATCAGCGGAGAAGAGATGACACGCCGGTTCTGGGAGGCTTATACCCGCGGAGGATACGGCCAGCACGGCGAGACGTATGAAAATGAGAACGGTGTGATCTGGTGGTCGCACGGCGGAGAATTAAAGGGCAGCAGCCCGGCTCGTATTCAGTTCCTGCTGGATATTATGGAAGAAAACGGAGGCTATATGGAGCCGCTCCCGGCATTCTTCGATGAGACCTGCTGCACCAACAGCGCAAGTCATCCGAGAAAAGACTGTATTATGTACTATTTTGGAGCCAACCGCCCATGCCGCCGTCCATTCCACATGCCGGAAGGACAGGAGTTTGATGTCGAAGTCATTGACACCTGGAATATGACTATCACACCGGCAGGACGCCACAGCGGAGAATTCACGATCGACATGCCGTCAAGACCGTATATGGCGGTGAGATTGGTGAAAGTGAAATAAAATATAGAACAGAAATCTTGAAAACCAATTCTGACTATGATATATTTGTCGCAGGCAAAGCGAAGCTAAAAGGTTTCAACGAAGAATTCCCTGGGGATGGCAGTTTCCGGGGAATTCTTTTTGAAAAAATTATATTTTGATCTTGACAATCAGCACCGAGTATGTTATCATATCACCTGTATCACGCCGAAGACAGCAGGTGCCGCAAGGCGTAAGTTTCAAACGCCTGCCGAGGAGAAGTTACACAAGGTTCATGTTATGGAATTTTGAGATCTCTTCGCCAATCTTCGCGAAGAGCTTTTTTTATACTTCCAAAGCGTAGGTACGAAATACTACAAGGAGGTGCAATCATGGCAATCAATGCAAAAATCGATCTGAAGAAGCCGGTCCTGGAAGAGATCAGCGCACAGGTAGAAGGCGCACAGTGCGTGCTGCTGGTAAACTACAGCGGATTAACCGTAGCTCAGGATACTCAGCTGCGTAAAGAGTTAAGAGAAGCAGGCGTTCATTACAAAGTATACAAAAATACAATGATGAAACGTGCATTCGCTGGCACTGCTTTCGAGTCTCTTACAAAAGACCTGGATGGCACAAACGCTATTGCAATCAGCAAAGACGATGCAACAGCTCCGGCAAGAATCATCGCTAAATTTGCAAAAACCGCTCCGAAACTGGAGATGGTTTCTGGTGTTGTAGAAGGAAACTACTACGACAAAGCTGGAATGGAAGCACTGGCAAACGTTCCGTCAAGAGAAGAACTTCTTGGCAAACTGCTTGGAAGCATCCAGTCCCCGATCGCAAACCTGGCTCGCGTCCTCAACCAGATCGCAGAGTCCAAAGGCGGCGCAGCAGAGGCTTAAGCCTCGATTTGGCAGCGTGAAACACGCAGCCTGAGAACATTATTTAGAAAATATCCAAGGAGGAAAATAAAATGGCAAAGTTAACAACCGCAGAGTTTATTGACGCTATCAAAGAGTTATCTGTATTAGAGTTAAACGATCTTGTAAAAGCATGTGAGGAAGAGTTCGGCGTATCTGCAGCAGCAGGCGTTGTAGTTGCAGCAGCAGGCGGAGACGCAGCAGCAGCTGAGGAGAAAGACGAGTTCGACGTAGAGCTGACAGAGGTTGGCCCGAACAAAGTTAAAGTTATCAAAGTTGTACGTGAAGCTACAGGACTTGGCCTGAAAGAAGCTAAAGAAGTAGTTGACGGTGCTCCGAAAGTCCTCAAAGAGGGTGCTTCCAAAGCAGAAGCTGAAGAGCTCAAAACTAAACTTGAGGCTGAAGGCGCTAAAGTTACTCTTAAATAATTTAAGCGTAAATCAGAATCAAAATTTGACGCACGGCGGGGATTCCTGCCGTGCGTTTTTTGTATAAAATAATGGAAGCGGGAGGGACGAGAAATGCAGGTACATTCTGTTCTGGAATCTTTACAGCAGGGGATTTTGATCTGTGATCAGCACAGCCGGATTGTGTTCTTTAATCAGGTCTACGGTGATTTTATCGGCGTTCCGCTTGAAACCGCCAAAGGCCATAAAATCACCGAGTATCGCAAATCTGCGATTGCTCCGGAAGTCATCGAAAGCGGTATCCCGGTCGAGGGAATGGTACGGAGAGAAGGCACGCAGGAATACTTTGCAAGCGTCTATCCGATCTGGGAGGAAAATCACATCCGCGGGAGCATCTCGATTGTGACGAGCCTTGTGCAGTTTGAAAAACGGGAGGCAGAGGCCCACATGACGCTGGAAGAGCGGGTGCGCCGGTTCGAGCGGCAGGAAATTCAGAACGCGCTGCTGCTGTACGGTAATGATATGGAAGGCAAGCGGAAAGCGGCAAAAGAGCTGGGGATTTCGCTTGCGACGTTATATAATAAAATGAAAGAGTGAGACAGAATGCGGTTGAAATATCGGAATCTTTCGGAAGAGGGAGTGCGATTTCTAAAATTTTAGAAATTACACTCCCTTTTGTAGTATCTGCCGCGGCCCTGCGCTACAATGACCTCAGATCAAAGAAAGCGAGGCCATTGAACATGAAAAAAATCAGAATCGGAAGCGGCGCAGGCTACGCGGGAGACCGTATTGAGCCGGCCGTGGAACTGATGGAAAAAGGAAATCTGGACTACATTATTTTCGAGTGCCTGGCGGAGCGCACCGTTGCGATCGGACAGCAGGACAAAGAGAAAGATCCGTCGAAGGGATACAATCAGCTGCTCGACTACCGCATGGAGAAAATTCTCCCGCTGATGGCAGAAAAAAATGTAAAAGTCATCACAAATATGGGTGCGGCGAATCCAAAAGCGGCAGTAGAACGCACGTGTGAAATCGCAGAGCGCTTAGGGGTCACCGGGCTGAAAATTGCATGCGTGACCGGAGACGATATCACGAATGAACTGGAAAAATATGAAAATGAAAAAGTTTTGGAGGACGGCACACTCTTAAAAGAGAAAAAAGATGTCCTGATTTCCGCAAACGTCTATATGGGCGCAGAGGGCATCACAAAAGCACTGGAAGAGGGGGCTGATCTTGTCATCACCGGCCGTGTTTCCGATCCGGCGCTGACGATCGGACCGCTGGTGCATGAGTTCGGATGGAACATCAACGACAATCCGGATCAGATGGGCCAGGCGGTACTGGCAGGCCATCTGCTGGAATGTGCGGGACAGGTGACAGGCGGCTATTTCGCCGATCCGGGCTACAAGGATGTGCCGGATCTGTGGAAACTCGGGTTCCCGCTCATCGAGATCGACGAGACAGGTGCATTTACCGTGACAAAAGTCGAGGGAAGCGGCGGACTCGTGAGTGTAGATACATGCAAAGAGCAGATGATCTACGAAATCCACAACCCGAAAGCTTACCTGACCCCGGATGCGACAGCCGATTTTTCGCAGGTGACCTTCCATCAGATCGGGGAAAATCAGGTGCGCGCCGAGCATGCCACAACCCATGGAAGACCGGAGACCCTGAAAGTGAGCGTCGGCTACAAAGACTGCTTCATCGGCGAGGGCGATATTTCCTACGGCGGAAGCAACTGTATGGCACGCGCCGGGCTGGCGGCAGAGATTCTGGAAAAACGGATTGCGCTGACCGGCATCGAGCTGGAAGAGTACCGCACCGACTTTATCGGATGTAATTCCCTGTACCGCGACGCGATTTCCAAAGAGATCAGCAGCGGAACCCCGTGTGAGGTGCGTCTCCGTGCCGCAGGAAGAACGAAAGACCGGAAAAATGCCGTTCTGCTGGCAAATGAGGTCGAAGCTCTCTACACCAACGGCCCTGCCGGAGGCGGCGGAGCGGTAAAAAGGGTATCGGAGGTTGTCTCCGTCTGCTCGATTTTTGTGCCGCGCAACGCAGTAGAAGCAAACGTTACATTCCGGGAGGTGTAAGGCGATGAAATTAAAAGAGATTGCACATGCAAGAACAGGCGATAAAGGCGAGATCTCCAATATTTCGGTGATCCCATACGATGAAAAGGACTATGAAATGCTGAAAGAAAAAGTGACAGAAGCGCGTGTCGCAGAATACTTCCGCGAGATCTGCCACGGAAAAGTAACCCGCTACGAGCTGGACGGCATCCATGCACTGAACTTCGTCCTCGACAAAACCCTGGGCGGCGGCGTTACAAGATCGCTGGCATTGGATAAACATGGAAAGACACTCGGCATGGCACTGCTGGAAATGGAGGTATAGGGCGATGGCAGAAGATTTTATGACGGCTGCGGTAAAACGCGTGGAGGAACAGTTTGCGAAGAGCGGCGTTTCCGAAAGCTGTGCAGCATTTGAAAGAAAAGAAAACCAGATTGCGATGCGTGACGGCGTGAAGCTTCACACGATCTATTATTTTCCAAAGGAGGATGGCAATGCTGAACAGAAAAAATACCCAGTCATCCTGACCCGCACCTGCTATCCGGGCAACGACCGCATCCATCGTGCCTACGGCGAGGGACTGGCGCACAGAGGATACGTGTATGTGTACCAGTACTGCCGCGGCCGGGAGCAGTCGGAAGGAAAATGGGAGCCGAACATCAACGAGCGGAACGACGGCATTGACACGATGAACTACCTTGTAGAACAGCCATGGTGTGAGATCTTAGGCTACTGGGGCCATTCCTACACAAGCATGACCGGCTGGGCTTTTGCGGATGCCGCGGAGGGAAAGGTCGCGGCAATGTTCCTCGAAGACTATGGAACCGACCGCTTTACCTCAGCCTACGAAAAAGGCTGCTTCCGCCACGACATCCTGACCGCATGGTCGATGGAAAATGCAGAAAAACCAGTGTCCGCCGATTACCGCGAAAGCTGCCGCTATCTGCCGCAGATCGAGGTGGACGAGGCGCTGTGGGGACAGAAAGTGCCGTCCTACCGTGAATACATCACAAGCCCGAACCCGGACGATGCGCTCTGGCAGACAGGCTGGTGGAAACAGCTGCGGGAAATCCCATCGAAAACGAAAGTTCCGATCTATCTTTTAAGCGGCTGGTACGATCATCACCACGGAAGCAGCATGAAAACGTGGGAGCGGCTGAACGAGGAGACGAAACAGCACAGCTGGCTGGAAATCGGCGCCTGGAACCACTTCTTCCAGATCTGCCTCGAAGACAAAGAAGTACTGCATCCGCAGAATGAAGAGATTCCGAAGATGCTGGAGTGGTTTGAATTAACGTTAAAACGGAAAGAAATTCCGACGCAGAGAATCCGTGCTTATGAGATCGGAGCGGACAGGTGGATTGACACCGTTTCGGATGAACTGGGAGAAGAAGGAACTGCTGAAAGCATGACGCTGTATCTGGATGAGAAAACACTGCGGACAGACGCGCCGGAACAGGGAAAAACGAGAAACTACACATTTGACCCGGCCGACCCGGTTGAGAGCATCGGAGGAGAAGCACTTCTGCATACGATGCCGCAGATCGGCAGCCATCTCCAGCCGGAACCGGATTACCGTGAGGATGTCCTGAGTTTTGTGTCAGAACCGCTGGAAGAAACTTTCACACTGAATGGAAAAGCCTCCGTCCGCCTGTTTGTGGAAAGCGACTGCGAGGATACGGCATTCACAGCAAAAATCATGGAAGTAACGCCGGAAGGAAAAGCTTACAACATCCGTTCTTCGATTACAACGCTGGAACAGGGAAAGACAGAAGCCGGAACTTATGAACCGGGCAGCACGGCAGAAGTACAGATCGACATGTGGAATATTGTATACACGATCCCGAAAGGCTCCCGCATCCGTGTGGATATTTCTTCTTCCGATTTCCCACAGTATCACGTCCACAGCAATCAGAAAGGCCTGTGGTCGGAGCAGACGGAAAATAAAATTGCCCATCAGACAATCCATATGGGCGGCGCGCACGCATCCTGTGTCATTCTGCCAGGGATGAAAAAACAGTGAAACACATGCTGCTTTACCGGGGTAAGGCAGACGCCGGGAAAAATTAAAAAAGAAAAAGTAGCACAATCCATTCTTTTGTGATATAGTGAAAACACAAGAGGTTTTGCGGTAAACCTAAACCGCGGTCCGCGTCACGAAAAACAAAAGAACAGGAGAGAAAGCGATGGAAAAAAAGTGGTGGCATCAAACGGTTGGATACCAGATCTATCCAAAGAGTTTTCAGGATACAAACGGAGACGGCATCGGCGATCTGAAAGGCGTGATGCAGCATCTCGATCAGATTGAAAAGCTGGGTGCCAATGTGATCTGGCTCTGCCCGGTGTTTGCGTCCCCGATGGTGGACAACGGATACGACATTTCCGATTACATGGACATTGACCCGTCATTCGGTACGATGGAGGATATGAAGGAACTGATCGTGGAGGCGAAAAAACGCGGCATCCGCATTCTGATGGACCTTGTGGTGAATCATTCTTCTGATCAGCACGCCTGGTTCCAGGCAGCACTGAAAGACCCGTTTGGAAAGTACGGCAGATACTATGTATTTCAGGAAGGAAAAGACGGAAAAGAGCCGAACAACTGGCGCTCCATTTTCGGCGGCAGTGCATGGGAGAAAGTGCCGGGATATGAGAACCTGTATTACCTTCACATCTTCACGAAAGAGCAGCCGGACCTCAACTGGGAGAACCCGGAGCTGCGCGAAGAGATTTATGAGATGATCTTAAAATGGATGGATCTGGGCCTCGGCGGTTTCCGTCTCGATGCGATCAGCCATCTGAAAAAGAATTACCAGTACACCAACCTCCCGCCGGACGGACCGGACGAGTACAATCTGGCATTCGAGTATTTCAACAACGTCGACGGCCTTGCCGACATCCTGCGGGAAATGAAGGAGCGCACCTTTGCACCGACGGACGCGCTGACGATCGGAGAGTACGACCAGATGGCACCGGAGGACGTGGAAGACGTGATCGGAGAGAATGGAAACTTCTCGTCGGTCTTCGATTTCTGCCACACCTTCGACAACGTGCGCGATCCGAAGTGGGGCAGTACGGTAAAGTTGTTTGATGATTACCGCGATCAGCTCTTTGCGGCACAGAAAATCGTGGACGGCCGCGGCATGCTCTGCAATTTCCTCGAGAATCACGATAAGCCGCGCTGCATCGACCGTTTCCTGATGCCGGAAGACCAGAACCGTTACAGTGAAAAAATGCTTCCAGTCACCAACTGCTTCCTGCCGGGTATTGTCTTTTTATACCAGGGACAGGAACTCGGTATGCGCGACGATCCAAAACAGTCGATCCGCGAATTTGTCGACAAACCGACCTTCGCGATCTACGACCGCCTGATCGCCGAGGGAAAAACCGATGCGGAAGCGCTCGAGCAGATCAACCGCGAAAGCCGTGAGCACAGCAGGACCCCGATGCAGTGGGATGCATCTGCCGAGGCTGGCTTTACGACAGGTACACCGTGGTTCCCGGTGAATCAAAACTACACAGAACTGAACTACGAAGCTGAGGAAAATGATCCCGATTCGCTGCTCTGGTTCTACCGTAACATGGTGGCAGTAAGAAGACGCAAAGATTTAGAAGAAACGTTCCTCTATGGTAAGCTGATCCCGGAATACGAGACGGAAAGCGGCGTTCTGGCGTACCGCAGAAAGGATGAAAAGAACAATATTTTGATCCTCACCACTTCCCTTGCGGATGGAAGTTCACTGCCGTTTGCCGATACGATTGAAGAGGTTCTGCTGAACAACTACGATACGTGCGAGACAGAAAACGGAACCATCCGCCTGAAACCGTATCAGTGTCTGGTGCTGAAAGTAAACAAATAAATGATAAAAGAAAACTGCGGTACTGCGGGAAAAGATTCTCTGCAGAACCGCAGCTTTTTTGACGGCAGTGAATCAAAATCTTCCCTTGACATCCTCCCTGGAAAACGTAAAAATAGAATTAAAATGTATGGGAAAACAAAAGGGGAAGGGTATGGAAAAACAGGAGAAAAAAACAGAACAGGAAGAAATCTTAAGAAAAAGTCCGGAACCGCTTCCTGGGTTTCAGTTTCGGATTTACCGGGCAGAGGATAAAAGACAGCTGTGGACCGCAGACTTTGAACTGCTCTTTCTTTTAAAAGGCAGCGGAAGGGTCAGCTACGAGGATGGGGCGGTGTATCAGATTCAGGAGAAAGCGCTTTTCAATGTAAACGGGTTTCAGATCTGTTCGATCGACCTGGACGACGCAGGAATTCTGCTGTCCCTGAAAATGAGTGCGGATGCAATTGCGTCGGTTCATATCGAGTTTTTAAAATATGAGATCAATTGCCGCTCCTTCCTGTTTGCGGAAGAACAGCAGGAGCAGTTCGATGTGATCAGAAGCGATCTGGCAAGGGTTTTTCAGGAGGCATATAAGAATAATCTGACGCAGCCAGTCAACGCGAGAAGCCGGGTAACGGCACTGCTCGAGGATCTTGTGAAATATTTTGCCGATGGCGAAAAAGTCAAGCATTCCCAGAGCGGCCGCGAACGGATTCAGATGGCATCGGACTACATTCTGCAGCACTACAAAGAAGAGATCACACTGGAAGATCTGGCGGATCATATTTATCTGAGCCGGACGTATATCTCACGGAGCTTCCCCAGGTATTTTGGTGTTTCGTTTCTGGAATACGTGACGCAGGTGCGTCTGGCACACGCGATTCTTGAGATGCACGGCGATGCGACGCTGACCGAAATCGCCTACAACAACGGATTTTCCAATGAAAATATGATGATCCGCGCATTCCGCAAATACCGCGGCATGACACCGGGAGAGTACAGGAAGAATATGATTCAGACCGCCTCGGCGGAAGAAGAAAAAAGCGGCGGGAGGATCAAATATTTCGACCGGACAGCAGAGGACTATGAGAAAGACCAGGATGCGTACCGGGCTCTTTTACAGTATGCGGCGCGGCGGGAAGCAGAAATTGATGCAGAAAAAGAAAACTCGGTTCTGATTTCAGCGGCACTTGGCGGAAGAAAACAAAGGATTGCAGGATACTGGAGACGTGTCATCAATGGCGGTTATGCAAGATCTGTTCTGGATGCGCGCGTGCAGGAAGAACTGGAACAGGCCATGCGGGATATTGGGTATGAATTTATCCGCATCAAGGGCGTACTGAATGACGATATGTGTGTGCTGCGGCGGGATATGAAAGGAGAAATCCGGATCGGATATCACTATATCGATGAGGTTCTTGACTTCATTCTTTCGATTGGAGCAAAGCCCATGATAGAATTCGGCCAGGTTCCGGAACTGCTGGCAGACCGGCCGGCTCAGCTGACCATGCGTCCGGCGCAGGATGCTGCGCCGAAGAATCTGGAAGCGTGGAGAAGTCTGCTCGGCGGAATTATGGATCATCTGCGTGACCGTTATGGCGTAGAACGGATGCGCAACTGGATCTGGGTTCCGTGGGTCAATCCCAATGGCTTCGAAATCTGCGAGATGGACAGATATGTAAAAATTTATCAGATTTCTTATCAGGAAATCAAAAGAATCTGTCCGGATTTTCTGACCTGTCTTTCTCATGGAACGTGCATGGAAAATGTGATGGAAGAAATGCTGTTGAAAATGAAGGAGGCGTGCTGCTTACCGGAAATTTACGGGGCACGCTGCTTTAGTACCGTTATGCCGTGGGAAGAACAGGAGGATCTGAACCTGATTGTAAATAATGACAGCTACGATTTTGCAGTGAGCGGGGATATAGACCATCTGCAGCATTATCTTCGGAAAATACGAAAGAAGCTGCAGAAGATGGAGCTGCAGGGAATGACGCTGATTGTTGATGAGTGCAGCAACAATGTATGGCAGAGAGACCTGTGCAATGATACGTGTTATAAGGCGGCGTGGCTGTTTAAAAATATGCTGGAAAATGAAAAAGAGGCAAACGGAATTGGGTACTTTTCTATCAATGACCGTCTGGATGAAGTATTTCCGGCGCGGGATCCGTTCCACGGCGGATTTGGCATGTTCACATGTGACGGCATTCCAAAAGCAGTTTACGGTGCGGCAAAGCTTCTCGGAAAGATGGGAACGCGCCTTGTGGCAGCGGGAAAAGGATATTTCATCAGCACGGAAGAAAAAGAAGAACGGGTTCAGATTTATCTGTACAATTATGTCCACTACGATATGCTGTACCGCCACCGCCATGTGGTCAATATTTCCCGGACCGATCGATATCAGGTGTTCCAGACAGGCGAAAACCTGACCTTTTCCGTACAGCTCCAGAAAGTGCCGCAGGGAGAATACCGTCTGCAGTGTTATAAAATTACGCGGGAGCAGGGCAGTCCGTACGACCGCTGGGCGGCGATGGGAGCGCCGGAGGTGCTGACCGCAGAGGAAAAAGAGATCGTGTGCCACAGCGCCGATCCGGAGTACCGTGTCTGGCGGCAGACGGTGGGAGAAGAGCAGATTTTAAGACTTCAGGAGCATCTGAACATACATGAAGTCGCCTGTATAGAAATTATTTGCCTGAATCATCATCAATAATTGCACTTAAAAAAGAAAAACAAGAGAAAATTAAGCGGGAAAAGACAAGAAAACGGGAAACAGCGTGCGGAAACTGAGTAGAAAACAGAAGAAAAACTTCCTATACTGAGAAACAGAGCAAAGGCCGTGAGTACATTGTACGGCCCAAAAAGAGGGCGGAAGAGAGGAGAAGGCTCATCCGTATCTCAAAAACGTATGGGAGAAAAAAACAATGGCAGCAAAAGAACAAGCTTCGGCAAAGCAGGGCTTTACCGAAAAGATCAGCACGAAAGAAAAGGTCTGTTACGGATTTGGAGATCTGGCGAGCAACCTGATTCTCGTGCTGACATCCACGTATGTAGCGTATTTCTACACCGACGCACTGGGATTAAACGCAGCAATCATCGGAAGTATCATGATGTTTTCCCGTTTCGCAGACGGCATCACGGACATGCTGATGGGCTATGTCATGGACCGCGTCAAAACGAAATACGGAAAGGCAAGGCCATGGCTTTTGTGGCTGGCAATACCGATTGCAGTAGCCTGTGTACTCGTATTTCTGGTACCGAACACCGGAACGGTTGGAAAGTATATTTATGTAACGATTACATATAACCTTGTTACTACTTTCCTTTACACCATGATCAACATCCCTTACGGCGCGCTGACATCCTTGATGAGCCGTGACCAGGGACAGAGAACCGTTATCAATGTATTCCGTATGTTTATGGCACAGTGCGGATCCCTTGCAATCAACGCATGTACCCTTCCGCTGGTCAACAAAATGGGCGGCAGCAGCGATCAGAAGAGCTGGATTATCGTATCTGCCATCTATGCAGTGATCGCAGCAGTTTTGTTTTTACTTTGTTTCAAAAACACGAAAGAACGTGTTACCGTATCTTCCGAGCAGAAAGAAGAAGTCAATTTTGTACAGTCTCTGAAACTGATCTTCAAAAACAGCCAGTGGCTGCTGCTCTGCGGTGTCTGGATCACCATGTGCCTTGGCATGGGTGCCAGCGGTGCCGTTGGAACTTACTATGCAAAATATATCCTGCAGAATGAAAACATGGCAGGATTTATCGCATCTGTTTCCATCATTCCAGTGCTGATTATGATGCCGTTCTGTGTACCGCTCAGCCTGAAATATGGAAAACGAAATGTAGCTCTTGTGGGAACCTTTTTCAGCATTGGAGGACAGATTCTGATGGTTATCAACCCGACGAACGCTACCTGGCTTCTGGTATGCTCTCTGATCAAAGGCATTGGATCTGCAACCCTGTCTGGAACGATCTTCGCAATGGTAGCCGATACGATTGAGTACGGCGAGTGGAAAACCGGAACCCGTGTCGAAGGTATGCTGTACTCCACAACAACCTTCGGTGCAAAAGTAGGAAGCGGCCTTGCGAGTGCCGTTGCTCTGTGGGTTATCTCCGCAGCAGGCTACGACGGACTTGCTGCAACCCAGACTGCAAGCGCACTTGCATCCATCAAGGCGCTGTACCTGTGGGTACCGATTCCGTTCTATGCAGTCATGATTCTCTTCTATATATTCTATAAACTGGATAAGATTTATCCGCAGGTTATGGAGGATCTGAGAGCAAGAGAAGCTGCAAAAGCAAAACACTAAGACATGATATTATTTTACAGAAAAGAGGTATTTCAAAATGGGGAAAGTTTTTGATTATGACGGCGTGCCGGTGCTGCATACCACATCCGGTGATTTAAAAGGCTATTTCTATGACGGCGTTTACATTTACAAAGGAATCCCGTATGCATATGCAGACCGTTTCCAGATGCCGGTTCCGTCCAAATGGGACGGCATCAAAGATGCAACGAATTACGGTTTTGTATGCCCGCTCCAGAATCAGGATACACCGAACGGTGAGCTGCTGGTTCCGCACCGCTACTGGCCGCAGGATGAGCACTGCCAGTCCTTAAATATCTGGACCAACAAACTCGATCCGGAAGCCAAAAAGCCGGTTCTTGTATGGTTCCACGGCGGCGGATATGCTGCAGGCTCTTCTATTGAGCAGGTTGCTTATGACGGTGCCAGCATCGCAAAGAGAGGCGATTCCATCCTCGTTTCTGTCAACCACAGACTGAATATCTTGGGATACATGGATCTGTCTCCATTCGGAGAAAAATACAAAAACTCCGCCAATGCGGGCCACGCCGATATGGTAGCTGCCCTGCAGTGGGTACATGACAATATTGCCCTGTTCGGCGGTGATCCGGAGAACGTAACCATCTTCGGCCAGTCCGGCGGCGGAATGAAAGTCATTGATCTGATGCAGATCCCAGCAGCAGACGGCCTCTTCCAGAAAGGCCTTGTGATGAGCGGCGTTATGGAGGGAGATCCTCTCGGTGCAGGAGAAAAAGACGGCACAGAGATCGTTACGGCAATGATGAAAGAACTTGGCTTTACGGATGTGGCACAGCTGGAAACAGTACCGTATCCACAGCTTGCCGCCGCATATGCAAAAGTATCTCCGGCCATCGCACAGAACGGCGGCTACATCGGAGGCGGTCCGAAAAAGGGCGATTACTTCTATGGAAATCCGTTCGATGCAGGTTTCCGCGAGCATGCACACCAGATTCCGATGATGATCGGAACCGTATACGGCGAGTTCGCAGCATTTGCACCGGCAGCTTATGACAAGAATAAACTGACCGAAGAAGAAATTCTGGATACTCTGAAAAAAGTTTACGGAGACAACGCCGAGAATGTTCTGGAAGCTTTCAAAGAAGCATATCCGGAGAAGAACGGTGTGGATGTTCTTAGAATCGACCGTGCAATGCGCGAGCCTACCGTAAAACTTGCCAAACTCTTCGCAAAAGGCGGCGGAAAAGCATACCTCTACAACTTCGCCCTGGAATTCCCGTTCCAGAACGGCAAAGAGGCATGGCACTGCTCCGACATCCCGTATTTCTTCGGCAATACCGATCTCGTAGAAATCTGCGGCATCCCGGATGTCAGCGAGAAGCTGGAAAGAGAAATCTTCGGCGCCCTGCTTGCCTTCGCAAAGAACGGAAATCCGGATCACGAGGGACTCCCGCACTGGCCGGCAGCAGAAGCAGAGTCTGCAGACACCATGGTATTTGATAAAAAGACAGAAGTAAAACATAACTATGACGACAAAGTATTTGCCGAAATCAACAAAGTTCTGAAGCCATGGAGCTTCATGGACATGATGCTGGACAACATTCAGCACTAAACTTTCTCAAAAAGAAAAATTAGAATAAAAAAGGCCGTCAACGGATTTGAAAAACAACAAAAATCCGTTGGCGGCTTTTTCAGAATATTCAACGTTTTCGACCACATCTAAAGTACTATTTTAACAGGGTCTCAGAGGAAAAACCAGTAAAAAATAGATTGTACTGAAAAAAGTACAATCTATTTTGTTGACACCGTTGACAAAACATGGTAACCTAGAAAATGCACTATTATGGCAAGATATGCCTAAAACCTTTTGTTCAGGCATGAGCGGTAATAAATATATTATAACACAAGGGGTGACAACGTCAATGGAGAAAAACAGAATACGTCCGATACCTACCGGAAAAAGTATGCGAATGAGTTACCAGAGACAAAAAGAAGTATTGGAAATGCCCAACTTGATTGAAGTCCAGAAGGATTCCTATGACTGGTTCCTGAGAAGCGGACTCAAAGAAGTCTTTGATGACATTTCACCAATCTCCGACTACGGCGGACGGCTGAGCCTTGAATTCGTAGACTTTACACTGTGTGAAGATGACGTAAAATACTCAATCGAAGAGTGTAAACAGCGTGACGCTACTTATGCGGCACCGTTAAAGGTAAAAGTAAGATTATATAATAAGGAAAAAGACGAGATCACAGAGCACGAAATTTTCATGGGTGATCTGCCGTTGATGACAGCAACAGGAACATTCGTTATCAATGGTGCAGAGCGAGTAATCGTCAGCCAGCTGGTACGTTCCCCTGGTATTTATTACGGCATCGCACATGATAAGCTCGGAAAGAGACTGTTCTCCTGTACCGTAATCCCGAACCGTGGAGCATGGCTGGAGTACGAGACCGATTCCAACGACGTCTTCTATGTCCGCGTAGACCGTACCAGAAAAGTTCCGATCACAGTCCTCATCCGTGCACTTGGAGTAAGCTCCAATGCAGAGATCGTAGAGCTGTTCGGTGAAGAGCCGAAGATTCTTGCAAGCTTCACAAAAGATACTTCCACCAACTATCAGGAAGGTCTTCTCGAGCTGTACAAGAAAATCCGTCCGGGCGAGCCTCTCGCAGTAGAAAATGCAGAGAGCCTCATCATGAGCATGTTCTTTGACCCGCGTCGCTATGACCTGGCAAAGGTAGGCCGTTATAAATTCAACAAGAAACTTGCGCTGCGCAGCCGTATCCGCAACCAGATCCTCGCTGAGGATGTTGTAGATCCGAGCACTGGTGAAATCCTTGCAGAAAAAGGTACCACCGTTACGCTGGAACTCGCAGACAAGATTCAGAACGCAGCAGTACCGTATGTATGGATCCAGACCGAGGAGAGAAACGTAAAAGTTCTTTCCAACTTAATGGTAGATCTGAAAGCATGGGTAGATGTTGATGAAGAAGAGCTTGGCATCAACGAGAAAGTATACTATCCGGTTCTGGAAAAGATCCTGGAGGAGAATACCGATATCGAAGAGATCAAACAGGCCATCAAGCGTGACATCCACGACCTGATTCCGAAGCATATCACAAAAGAAGATATCTTCGCTTCCATCAACTACAACATGCATCTGGAATACGGCGCAGGAAATGCCGATGATATCGACCACCTGGGCAACCGTAGAATCCGTGCCGTAGGCGAGCTGCTTCAGAACCAGTACCGCATCGGTCTGTCCCGTATGGAGCGTGTGGTACGCGAAAGAATGACAACACAGGACATCGACGGAATTTCTCCGCAGTCTCTGATCAACATCAAACCGGTTACAGCTGCAATCAAAGAGTTCTTCGGATCTTCCCAGCTGTCCCAGTTCATGGATCAGAACAACCCGCTTGGAGAGCTGACACATAAGAGACGTCTCTCCGCCCTGGGACCTGGCGGTCTGTCCCGTGACCGTGCCGGATTCGAGGTTCGAGACGTTCACTACTCCCATTACGGAAGAATGTGCCCGATCGAGACTCCTGAGGGACCGAACATCGGTCTTATTAACTCTCTGGCATCGTATGCGCGCATCAACGAGTATGGTTTCGTTGAGGCTCCATACAGAAGAATTGACAAAACAGATCCGAAAAATCCGCGCGTTACCGACGAAGTAGTCTACATGACCGCAGATGAAGAGGATAATTACCACGTAGCACAGGCGAACGAGCCGCTGGATGCAGAAGGACACTTCCTCAACAAGAACGTTTCCGGACGTTACCTGGATGAGACGCAGTCCTACGAGCCGCACATGTTTGATTACATGGACGTGTCTCCGAAGATGGTATTCTCCGTCGCTACGGCGCTGATCCCGTTCCTTCAGAACGACGATGCGAACCGTGCGCTGATGGGATCCAACATGCAGCGTCAGGCCGTACCGCTGATGATCACCGATGCTCCTGTTGTAGGAACCGGTATCGAAGCAAAAGCAGCCGTAGACTCCGGTGTCTGCGTCGTTGCAAAGAAAGCAGGAACCATTTCCTATTCCTGCTCCAACGAGATCCGCATGAACAACGATGACGGAACAAAAGATGTTTACCATCTGACCAAATTCATGCGAAGCAACCAGAGCAACTGCTACAACCAGAAACCGATCGTATTTAAGGGTGACCACGTAGAGGCCGGCGAAGTTATCGCAGACGGTCCGTCTACCTACCAGGGCGAGCTTGCTTTGGGTAAAAACCCGCTGATTGGATTTATGACCTGGGAAGGATATAACTACGAGGACGCCGTACTTCTTAGCGAGCGTCTGGTACAGGATGATGTTTACACTTCCATCCACATTGAGGAGTACGAGGCAGAGGCCCGTGACACCAAGCTTGGACCGGAAGAGATCACAAAAGACGTTCCGGGCGTCGGCGATGAAGCCTTAAAAGACCTGGACGAGCGTGGAATCATCCGCATCGGTGCAGAGGTACGTGCCGGTGATATTCTGGTCGGAAAAGTAACTCCAAAGGGAGAGACCGAGCTGACCGCAGAGGAGCGTCTGCTCCGTGCCATCTTTGGCGAGAAAGCAAGAGAAGTACGTGATACTTCCCTGAAAGTACCGCACGGTGAGTATGGTATCATCGTGGACGCCAAAGTATTTACCCGTGAAAACGGCGACGAACTTTCTCCTGGAGTAAACCAGGCAGTCCGCATCTACATCGCACAGAAGAGAAAGATCTCTGTCGGCGATAAGATGGCCGGCCGTCACGGAAACAAGGGTGTCGTTTCCCGTGTACTTCCTGTAGAGGATATGCCGTTCCTGCCGAACGGACGTCCGCTGGATATCGTGCTGAACCCTCTGGGTGTGCCGTCCCGTATGAACATCGGACAGGTGCTTGAAATCCACCTGAGCCTTGCAGCAGCAGCTCTTGGATTTAACGTTTCCACTCCGATCTTCGACGGTGCAAACGAGAAAGATATTCAGGATACCCTGGAACTGGCAAATGATTATGTAAACATGGAATGGGATGCATTCTCCGAGAAATACAAAGATGTTCTGCTTCCGGAAGTATATCAGTACCTGGAAGAGCACCTGGATCACAGAGAACTGTGGAAGGGCGTTGACATCGCAAGAGACGGTAAGGTACAGCTCCGCGACGGACGTACCGGCGAGCCGTTTGATGGAAGAACCACCATCGGACACATGCATTACCTGAAACTGCATCACCTGGTAGACGATAAGATCCATGCTCGTTCTACCGTCCAATACTCCCTCGTTACACAGCAGCCGCTGGGTGGTAAAGCTCAGTTCGGCGGACAGCGTTTCGGAGAGATGGAGGTTTGGGCTCTTGAGGCGTACGGTGCATCCTACACGCTGCAGGAGATCCTGACTGTGAAGTCCGACGATGTGGTCGGCCGTGTGAAGACATACGAAGCCATCATCAAGGGCGACAATATTCCGGAGCCTGGTATTCCGGAGTCCTTCAAAGTATTGTTGAAAGAGCTGCAGTCCCTGGCACTCGATGTCCGCGTACTGCGTGATGACAATACCGAAGTTGAAATTATGGAATCAGTTGATTACGGTGATACCAATCTGAACCACATCATCGAGGGAGACCGTTACTCCGACAGAGATGACGAGAGATTCAGCGACTATGGATTCTCCAAGAAAGAGTTCGACGGAGAAGAAATGGTAGATGTGGAAGAGGATGAAGAAGAAGACTCTTATCTCGATCTGGATGAAAATTCAGACGATGACATGTAACTTTTAGATCTTCGCTTTGCGAGGAAAGGGGTAATCAAATGCCAGAAACAGCAAAAAAAGAAAACTACCAGATGAGCTTTGATGCCATCAAAATAGGACTTGCCTCCCCGGAGAAAATCCGGGAGTGGTCCCATGGCGAGGTAAAAAAACCGGAGACCATCAACTACAGAACGCTGAAACCGGAAAAAGACGGTCTGTTCTGCGAGAGAATCTTCGGACCAAGCAAAGACTGGGAGTGCCATTGCGGTAAATATAAGAAAATTCGCTACAAAGGCGTTATCTGCGACCGATGCGGCGTAGAAGTAACAAAATCCAGTGTGCGCCGTGAGCGTATGGGACACATTGAGCTGGCAGCTCCGGTATCCCACATCTGGTATTTCAAAGGAATTCCGTCCCGTATGGGACTGATCCTGGATCTGTCTCCGAGAACTCTGGAAAAGGTTCTGTATTTCGCAAACTACATCGTTCTTGATGCAGGCGATACCAAATTACAGTACAAACAGGTTCTGACCGAGAAAGAATACCAGGATGCCAGAGAGGAGTTCGGAAACAGCTTCCGTGCAGGTATGGGTGCGGAATCCATCAAAGAGCTTCTGATGGCAATCGATCTGGAAAAAGAGTCTGCTGAATTAAAGGCAGGTCTTAAAGATTCTACCGGACAGAAGAGAGCCCGCATCATCAAGAGACTTGAGGTTGTTGAGGCATTCCGTGAGTCCGGAAACCGTCCGGAGTGGATGATTCTTGATGCGGTTCCGGTTATTCCGCCGGATCTGCGTCCTATGGTACAGCTTGACGGAGGACGTTTTGCAACATCTGACCTGAATGACCTGTACCGCCGTATCATCAACCGTAACAACCGTCTGAAGAGACTGCTGGAGCTCGGTGCACCGGATATCATCGTGCGCAACGAGAAACGTATGCTCCAGGAGGCAGTTGATGCCCTGATCGACAACGGCCGCCGCGGTCGTCCGGTAACCGGTCCTGGAAACCGTCCGCTGAAATCTCTGTCCGACATGCTGAAAGGTAAATCCGGCCGTTTCCGTCAGAACCTTCTTGGTAAACGTGTTGACTACTCCGGCCGTTCCGTTATCGTCGTAGGACCGGAACTGAAGATTTACCAGTGCGGTCTGCCGAAAGAAATGGCAATCGAGCTGTTCAAACCGTTCGTTATGAAAGAGCTGGTTTCCAACGGTACTGCACACAACATCAAAAATGCAAAGAAAATGGTCGAGAAACTCGAGCCGCAGGTATGGGACGTTCTCGAGGACGTCATCAAAGAGCATCCGGTTATGCTGAACCGTGCTCCTACACTGCATCGTCTGGGTATCCAGGCATTCGAGCCGATTCTGGTAGAAGGTAAAGCAATCAAACTGCATCCGCTGGTTTGTACCGCATTCAACGCCGACTTCGACGGTGACCAGATGGCTGTCCATCTGCCGCTGTCCGTAGAAGCACAGGCAGAGTGCCGCTTCATGCTTCTTTCTCCGAACAACCTGCTGAAACCGTCCGATGGTGGTCCGGTAGCCGTTCCTTCACAGGATATGGTTCTTGGTATCTACTATCTGACTCAGGAGCGTCCGGGTGAGAAGGGCGAGGGAAGCTTCTTCCGCGATATGAACGAAGCCATCCTTGCATACGAGAACGGATACATCACCCTGCAGACCAAGATCACCATCCGCTGCGAGAAAGAGATGGAAGATGGTACTGTAATGCAGCAGAACGTAAGCTCTACCCTCGGAAGATTTCTCTTCAATGAGATTCTGCCGCAGGATCTGGGATACGTAGATCGTACCATCCCGGGCAACGAGCTTGCTCTGGAGGTTGATTTCCTCGTTGCAAAGAAACAGCTGAAACAGATTCTGGAAAAAGTCATCAATACACACGGAGCTACCAAGACCGCAGAGGTTCTGGACTATATCAAGGCAACTGGATATAAATACTCCACCCGTGCAGCCATGACCGTATCCATTTCCGATATGACCGTGCCGCCGCAGAAACCGCAGATGCTGGCTGAAGCACAGGCAACGGTAGACAAGATTACAAGAAACTTCAAACGTGGTCTTATTACAGACGAAGAGCGTTACAAAGAGGTTGTAGATACCTGGAAGAAGACCGACGATGCGCTGACAAAAGCACTGCTCGACGGACTGGATAAATACAACAACATCTTCATGATGGCTGACTCCGGAGCCCGTGGTTCCGATAAGCAGATCAAACAGCTGGCCGGTATGCGAGGACTGATGGCCGATACAACCGGACACACCATCGAGCTGCCGATCAAGTCAAACTTCCGTGAAGGTCTTCAGGTACTGGAATACTTCATGTCTGCGCATGGAGCACGAAAAGGTATGTCCGATACCGCGCTTCGTACCGCCGACTCTGGTTACCTGACCCGTCGTCTGGTAGACGTTTCTCAGGACCTGATCATCCGTGAAATCGACTGTGCCGAGGGCAAGGACGAAATTCCGGGTATGTGGGTCAGCGAGTTCACAGACGGAAAAGAGCAGATCGAGAGTCTGCAGGATCGTATCACAGGACGTTTCTCCTGCGAGACCATCAAAGACAAAGACGGCAACGTCATTGTAAAAGCAAACCATATGATCACCCCGAAACGTGCTGCCCGTGTCATCAAAGACGGCATCAACGAGAACGGTGAGCATTATACAAAAGTAAAAATCCGTACGATTCTTACCTGTCGTTCCGGCAACGGAATCTGCGCAAAATGCTATGGTGCCAACATGGCAACCGGCGAGGCAGTACAGGTTGGTGAGTCTGTCGGAATCATCGCAGCACAGTCCATCGGTGAGCCTGGTACACAGCTTACCATGCGTACCTTCCATACCGGAGGTGTTGCAGGTGGAGATATCACACAGGGTCTTCCTCGTGTCGAGGAGCTTTTCGAGGCAAGAAAGCCGAAAGGACTTGCCATCATCACCGAGATCCCTGGTGTTGCACAGATCAAAGATACCAAGAAAAAACGCGAGATCGTGGTTACCAATCCGGACGACGGCGTATCCAAGACATACCTGATCCCTTACGGATCCCGTATCAAGATCGCGGACGGAACAGTTCTGGAAGCCGGAGACGAGCTGACCGAAGGTTCTGTCAACCCGCACGATATCCTGAAGATCAAAGGCGTACGTGCCGTTCAGGATTACATGCTCCGTGAGGTACAGCGAGTTTACCGTCTGCAGGGTGTAGAAATCAACGATAAGCATATCGAGGTTATCGTCCGCCAGATGCTGAAGAAGATCCGCATCGAGGAAAACGGAGATACCGAATTCCTTCCGGGCGACATGGTAGACTTCCTGGAGTACGACGAGACCAACAAAGCTCTGATCGCAGAAGGCAAAGAGCCGGCAGAAGGAAAACAGGTACTGCTTGGTATCACCAAAGCATCCCTGGCATCCGATTCCTTCCTGTCTGCAGCATCCTTCCAGGAGACCACCAAGGTTCTGACCGATGCCGCTATCAAGGGTAAGGTTGACCACCTTGTAGGTCTGAAAGAGAACGTTATCATCGGTAAACCGATCCCGGCTGGTACCGGTATGAAGTGCTACAGCAACATTCATCTGAATACCGACAGCATGATCGAAGAGGATGAGGACGATCTGATCCTGACTGAAGATCTTGAAGACGACGCTCCGGCAGCTCCGACAGCTGAAGCTCCGGCTGAGAAGCCAGAAGCAGACGAGGAAGAGCCGATGCTCGACTTCGACTTTGAGGAAATGATTCCGTCAAAGGATGATACTGAGGAGTAATCTTCGAGGTTAAAAAGTAAATAAGTAATTTTAAGAAAGCAGAGAATTTCCGGTCCGCCGGGGTCTCTGCTTTCCTTGTATTTTCGGGAGCATTTTGTTACAATGGAGTCAGAAAAGAGGGAAGCCTATGTGGATAAAAAAATTACCTGGCATCGTGGCGAATGCGGCAGTACTGATTCTGGATATGTTTGTGATTCTGATGATTGCGGCGCTGTTTCTTCATCAGAAAACGGCAGGAGAGCGCGTGAAGGAGACGATTACACGCTTTTCCACGACATCGCAGGAGTATTATTCCGAAGGGGAAACATACAGCCAGAAAAGCGACCGGGTGCATACGTATGCGGTGGAGGAAGCATCGAAGTAAAAAGAAAAAGATGAGGTAAACTATGCTCCAGAAGTGGAAAAAAGAAGGAAAAAGGTTCCATCCTGTGGATAAACAGGGAGAAGAAGAGGAAACAACGGAGCTTTCTGTGAAAATACGGGCGGCGAAGTTCCGTGATCTGCCGGTGAGTCTGCGGATTCTGATTGTGAATGTCAGTCTGTTTCTGATTCTGTGCGCCGTATTTTTTATGGCCGGTGCGTATCTGTATGCGCCGCAGGCGGCCGGGCGGAATTATGTGGAAGCGTGCCTCGCGGGCGACTGGAACAGTGCGTATGATGTCTGCCAGTTTCCGGATGGCACATTTCTGACACGGAAGAACTACGTCAATGCGATGACCTGGAAAGCGAAACAGGACGGCTCTGACGGGCAGGAAACGCCGGAGATCAAGAGCTTTTTCATGCGCCGGAAACAGAATCTTGAGACGGGAGAAAACAGAATCTATACGGTGCGGTACACGTTAAAAGGTGTGAGTGATTCCAAGGAAGAGACGCTGGAGATTGCCGCAGGGGACAGCGTGAAGGGTAACTTTAAAGAATGGTATGTCGTGCCGAAAGAAAGCTACGTGACCGATGTCGAGATCACTGTTCCGGTGAATGCTTCGTTCTATCTCAATGGTGTTCTGGTTGGCAGAAAATATTTGAAAGAGACGGCGGATACGGTCAATGTTTATAAAATTCCATATCTTTTCATCGGCGGCCATACGATCGAACTGACCGAAGCGAAGAAAGACCCGTACCGCGAGATCATCCTCGTGGAGGACAACAGCAGCATGGAATTTCTGCCGGATTTAAAACTCAACGACTCCACCGGAAAAGTCATCGCCGACCGCGTGGAAGAATCACTGGACAAGGTATTCACAGCCGCGGTAAATGGAAAAGCGTTCAGCACTATTAAAAACGAATTTTCTGCCGACACCGCCGTACAGGCGAATGCCAAAGAGCAGTACCAGCAGATCTGCGATGCTTATCTGAGCAGCGACACCAACACCGGAATCACCAGTGTAACCATCAGCAGCATCTCCACAACCGTAACCAGCGTAGAAAACCAGATGAAGATCGAGACAGACGTGACTGCCACAATCGAAAGGCGAAACCGTTTCCTGCATTTCTTCCGGAAAACCAAAACAGAGACGATCACCTGGAAAATCGAGTCTGCTGTGATGCTGGAAAACGAAACATGGGTCATGGGAAGCGACTTTCTGAAGGGCGTTGATCTGGGAAAATAAACTGCGAAGTATGAAAAAAGAGTGATTTTGTATCCATTTTTCCAAAGATACAGAGTCACTCTTTCTTTTTTTGACAAAATGTTAAGAAACCATAAACATTAATTTACCAGAAGAGGAAAAATGTAAGAATTTGTTCCTTGCATCTTCGGTGAGATCACGTTATGATAGAAGGTAGAAAAATGTCGAAAAACGTTTTACGTTGCGACGGAAGAAGTTCCGCAAAAAAGAGCGGAACGATGGGGTATAAATAAATCATATGGATAGAAAATCATTAAAACAGAGAAGAAAGCAGATGCGCCGCAGACAGATGATGCAGAAAGTATCACGGATTTCCCTGGGTGTGGTAATCGGCCTTCTTTTTCTTGTGCTTATCTGGAAAATTGCAGGTCCGCAGCTTGCAAAAAAAGGAATTGTATTGAGTAATGACACAGCAGCAAAGACAGTGAGCGAGACGGCTCCGGAGGCGGAGGATGGATCGGGAAATGCTGGTATCCAGAAGCTTGCAGAGACCACACCGCCGAATGAGACGCCGGGATGGCAGTACAGCTCGTCAGGCTGGTGGTATGCGACGGATGCTGCGACATACTACGTCAACGGCTGGGCGGATATCGACGGAAACCAGTATCATTTTGATTCCAACGGCTACATGGCGACCGGCTGGAAGGCGATCGGAGGAAAAGGCTGTTACTTTGATGACCAGGGGGTTTATCAGCCGGACCGAAACGGTTCGATGATGGTAGCTCTGACCTTCGACGACGGCCCTGGCGTTTACACCAGTACACTTCTCGACACGCTGGAGCAGTACGGTGCCAAGGCGACCTTCTTCATGCTCGGCAGCAACGTGGAAAAATACGGTGCGGACGTCATCCCGCGTATGGCGGCGATCGGCTGTGAACTTGGAAACCATTCTTATGCACATCCGAATATGAAAGAACTGAGCACCGACGACGGCCTCGCGCAGTTCCAGATGACCGACGACCTGATCGCCCAGTACAACAACGGACAGGGCGCATCCGTCATCCGTTTCCCATACGGAAACAGCACCGACGATCTGCTTGCGGTGGTCGGCCGTCCGAGCATCATGTGGGACCTTGATACGCGTGACTGGGAGACGAAAAACGTTCAGTCCAATATCAGCGCGGTGCTTGACCAGGTCAGCCCGGGAGACATTATCCTGATGCATGACATCCACGAGGCAACAGTAGAATCGTGTGCGACGATCGTGCCGGAGCTCATCAACCGCGGATACGAACTTGTGACAATTCATACGCTCGCAGCAGCAAACGGCGTGGATCTTGCGGCAGGGCAGACCTACTACGGATTCCACGATGGAACGACAAACGAATAAAAAACAGAATAGAAAAACGACAAAAAACCGCCGGTTCACTTTTCAATCAGAAGTGAACCGGCGGTTCTTATATTTATTGTAAATCTTTATTTCATTGCCGCTCTCTTACGAAGTCTGGAATCCAGCTCTTTCTTACGGATACGTAAGGAAACCGGAGTAACCTCCAGAAGCTCGTCCTTGTCGATGAAGTCCAGAGCCTGCTCCAGGGAAAGAATTCTCGGCGGAGTCAGACGCAGAGCCTCGTCGGAGGAAGAGGTACGGGTGTTGGTCAGGTGTTTCGTCTTGCAGACGTTCAGCTCGATATCCTCGGCTTTACCGTTCTGTCCGATGACCATACCAGCGTAAACCTTCTCGCCAGGTCCGATGAACAGAGTACCGCGCTCCTGTGCGGAGTACAGACCGTAGGTAACGGACTCGCCTGCTTCGAAAGCGATCAGGGAACCCTGTTTGCGGTATTCGATGTCGCCCTTGTACGGTGCGTAATCTTCAAACTCGGTGTTCAGGATACCAGTTCCTTTGGTGGAGGTCATGAAGATTCCGCGGAATCCGATCAGGCCTCGTGCCGGAATTTCGAACTCCAGACGGGTAGAACCATCGCTTGCGCGGCTCATGCCGTGAAGCTCGCCTTTTCGCTCACTGAGGAGCTGGATGACGGTGCCGGAGAACTCGTCCGGAACATCAACGTAAGCGATTTCCATTGGCTCGAGCTTGCGTCCGCGCTCGTCCTCTTTGTAGATAACTTCTGCCTTACTTACGGCGAACTCATATCCCTCACGGCGCATGTTCTCGATCAGAACGGACAGATGCAGCTCACCACGGCCGGAAACCTTGAAGCAGTCTGCAGAATCGGTCTCCTCGACACGGAGGGAAACGTCGGTATTCAGCTCACGCATCAGACGGTCGCGCAGGTGGCGGGAGGTTACATATTTACCTTCTTTACCAGCCAGCGGACTGTCGTTTACGATGAAGTTCATGGAAATGGTCGGCTCGGAGATTTTCTGGAACGGGATAGAAACCGGGTTGTCCAGATCGCCGCAGAGGGTATCTCCGATGTGGATATCCGGGATACCGGAAACAGCAACGATGGAACCGATGCCTGCCTCGGTAACCTCTACTTTTTTCAGTCCGTCAAACTCATACAGCTTGCTGACCTTTACTTTTTTCTTCTTGGTCAGATCGTGGTGGTTGACCAGCATAACGTCCTGGTTCACACGGATCGTTCCGTTTTCTACTTTACCGACACCGATACGGCCAACGTACTCGTTGTAGTCGATGGTGCTGATCAGAAGCTGCATGCCGGCTTCCGGATCTCCAGTCGGAGCCGGGATGTATTTCAGAATCGTCTCGAACAGAGGAGTCATATCCTTCGGAGTATCGTTCAGATCGAGTACTGCATGACCCATCTTTGCGGATGCATACAGGAACGGACAGTCAAGCTGCTCGTCGGATGCGTCGAGGTCCATCAGAAGCTCGAGTACTTCGTCGATGACTTCATCCGGGCGTGCCTCCGGGCGGTCGATCTTGTTGATGCAGACGATAACGGACAGATCCAGTTCAAGTGCTTTTTTCAGCACGAATTTTGTCTGCGGCATAGCGCCCTCAAATGCGTCTACGACCAGGATAACGCCGTCTACCATTTTCAGAACTCGCTCAACCTCGCCGCCGAAGTCCGCATGGCCTGGGGTGTCGATGATGTTGATTTTCGTTCCCTTGTAGTAAACTGCTGTATTTTTGGAAAGAATGGTGATTCCACGCTCACGCTCGATATCGTTCGAGTCCATGACACGTTCCTGAACCTCCTGGTTGGCACGGAAAACGCCGCTCTGTTTCAGAAGCTCGTCTACCAGTGTAGTTTTACCATGATCGACATGGGCGATAATGGCAACGTTTCTTACATCTTCTCTCGTTGTTTTCATTTCTTCATTCCTCTTCCTATGAGTTGACCCTGCCGGGCTCTGCGTTTCAAAATTTCAAGCCGGCCGGGAATGTTTATCACAGCACAAAGGCAGGTGCCTTGCCGTTTCTGTCTCCGCTGGATGCCTGCCTATCTGAACTATTATATCACAGAACAGAGAAAAAAAACAGGGAAGATGTGACATTTTTTGTATTGCAATGGTAGAAAATATAAAGCATGTGGTGCGGTTTTTACAGAAACATATACAAAAAATTGGGCAGAATGCTGATTTGAAAAGAAAGGAAAAAAATCTGGAAAAAAGTGGTTCTGAAAAAGAAATGTGGTACATACATTAGGATTATAGATCAGCAAAGTACCGATCAGAAATAGTGTTAAGCAGGAAAAAGACAAAGGAAGGGGATTTTCATTATGGCAGACAAGATGATTGAAAACAATCAGGTGGTTATCATGGGAGAGATTGTCTCCCCGTTTACCTTCAGCCATCAGGTGTTCGGAGAGGGCTTTTACCTCGTCGATGTGATGGTAAAGCGTTTAAGCGAATCACAGGATATCATTCCGGTGATGGTGTCCGAACGGCTGGTGGACGTATCGCAGGATTATCAGGGCGAGTGGATCTGCATCAGCGGACAGTTCCGGTCCTACAACCGCCACGAGGAGAAGAAGAACCGTCTGGTGCTCTCCGTATTTGCGCGGGAATTAAGCTTCGTGGAGGAAGAAGATGATTCCGTCAAATCCAACCAGATTTACCTCGATGGATACATATGTAAACCGCCGGTCTACCGGAAAACACCTCTGGGAAGAGAGATCGCCGACCTTCTGATCGCCGTCAACCGCCCGTACGGAAAATCGGATTATATCCCGTGCATCTGCTGGGGAAGAAATGCGCGGTATGCCTCCGCATTCGCCGTGGGCGGCCATGTCCTCATCTGGGGACGGATCCAGAGCCGCGAATATATGAAGCGCCTGAGCGAGACGGAAATGGAAAAGCGGACCGCGTATGAGGTTTCGGTGAGCAAGCTGGAATACAGTGAGAATTAAAGCCACGATCCGCTGTTGACAAGAAAATTTAATGATGCTATAGTAAGAGCAGAACTGAAGTGGATAGAGGTCGCATTACTTCAAGAGTACCTTTTCGGATGCCTCAGCAGCAAAAGAAGAAGAGGAAAAGGGAAGGATGCCGAAGGACATCCGGCGCTGAACCGGAATGCTCCTGGGCGCAGGTTGAAAAAATCTGCGACTGTCATCGAGAGATGGAGAGCTATCTGATCATAGATACTGCGTATGTGTGAATTTGGAGGCGATCTTATCGGGGATGAGACGCCTCTTTTTTTGCGGAAAGATAAGATTTCCGCGAAGCCCCTGCTCCGGCGCATGAATTGTTTCTATAGTGATCTGATATGACATACAGGAGGAAAAAAAGAATGTCTATTTTTAAAGGCGCAGCCGTTGCAATTATTACACCGATGACCGAAACACAGGAAGTGAATTACGAGAAACTCGGAGAAATTATCGAGGAGCAGATCGCAGGCGGAACCGACGCGATCGTCATCTGCGGAACAACAGGTGAGGCTTCCACCCTGTCCCACGAGGAGCATCTTGATACCATCAAATATACGGTAGAAAAAGTAAACCACAGAATCCCGGTTATCGCAGGAACCGGCTCCAACAGCACCGAGACAGCCATCTATCTGTCCCAGGAAGCAGAGAAATACGGCGTGGACGGACTTCTTCTCGTTTCTCCGTATTACAATAAAGCAACCCAGAAAGGCCTGATCGCACACTTCTCCGCGATTGCAAACAGCGTCAAAGTGCCGATCATCCTTTACAATATCCAGGGTAGAACCGGCGTGAATATCGCACCGGAAACCATCGCTTACCTGTTCAACAACGTTGAGAATATCGTTGCAGTCAAAGAGGCTTCCGGCAATATCTCCCAGGTAGCAAAAATCATGCAGCTGACCGATGGAAAGATCGACCTGTACTCCGGAAACGACGATCAGGTTGTGCCGATCCTTTCCCTTGGCGGAAGCGGCGTCATCTCTGTTCTTTCCAATGTAGCACCGCGTGAGACCCACGATATGGTACAGAAATTCCTCGACGGCGATGTGGCTGGTGCAAGAGAAATCCAGCTGAGAGCCCTGCCGCTCATCGATGCCCTGTTCTGCGAAGTAAACCCGATTCCGGTAAAAGCAGCGCTGAACCTGATGGGCAAAGAGGTTGGCCCGCTTCGTCTGCCGCTGACCGAGATGGAGCCGCAGAACCAGGAGCGCCTGGCAAAGGCTATGAAAGATTTTGGAATCAAACTGGCTTAAGTTAAGAATACACGAAGTAAAGAAGGAAAAAGACAATGGTTAAAATTATTATGCATGGCTGCAACGGCCATATGGGACAGGTCATCACCGGCCTGGTAAAAGAAGATGCAAACGCAGAAATCGTAGCCGGAATCGATATGAACGACAATGGGCAGAACGACTACCCGGTATTCAAAAGTCTGACAGAGTGTGATGTCCCGGCAGATGTTGTCGTTGATTTTTCTTCCTACAAGGCAGCGGACGCACTGATGGATGCATGCAAAGAGAAGAAACTGCCGCTTGTTTTGTGCACCACAGGCCTCACCGAGGATCAGCTGAAAAAAGTGCAGGAGACCAGCAAGGAAATCCCGGTTCTCCGCTCCGCAAACATGTCTCTTGGTGTCAACACCCTGATGAAACTGGTACAGGCAGCCGCAAAAGTGCTCGCCGAGGCAGGCTTTGATATGGAGATCGTGGAAAAGCACCACAAACTGAAATGCGACGCCCCGAGCGGAACTGCCATCGCCCTGGCCGACAGCCTGAACGAGGCAATGGATAACCAGTACCACTACGTATACGACAGAAGCCAGCGTCACGAGCAGCGTGATCCGAAGGAAATCGGTATTTCTGCCGTACGCGGCGGTACGATCGTCGGGGACCACGACGTCATCTTCGCAGGACCGGATGAGGTTGTTACCCTGTCCCACAGAGCATATTCCAAAGGTGTCTTTGGAAAAGGCGCGGTAGAGGCTGCAAAATTCCTGGCTGGAAAACCGGCCGGTATGTATGATATGCAGGATGTGATTGCTGCGAAGTAAGGCAGAAGCAGGGAATAGAAAAGATAAAAAAGAAGGCAGGCTGTGTGCAGTTGCACAGCCTGCCTTCTTTGCCAAGCATATCAATAATTGGTCCAGTGAACCAATTTTGATTCGAGCTGCTTTTCTGTTTTAGCCAATGAGTTTTTTCACTTATGAAATCTATTTCAGCTCCCGTTCCGCTTTTTCCCAGATTTCTTCGTCAAGATCAGTCAGCGCCAGTGCATCCGCAAGTTCCCGCACCCGTTTTACCGTGAGATAAAAGTAATTGATGCCGCAGGTCAGCGTCCGCTTTAAGGAGCGGGCAAGTACACTGCCGTGCGTTTCCAGCCCGGCGCGGTCGAACTCGGCGAGATAGCCCTCGAGATCATAGGGGATCTGAAAACATTCGATCTGCCATGTGCTGTTTTCCAACGTCAGAATTGCAAAATGCGCATGACCGCCGACACCATCAAGCGCAAGACCAAGGGAGCCTGGATTCAGATACGTTTTTCCGGCGTATTCTTTCTGCTCCTGCTTGTGGCTGTGGCCGCCGAGCAGGATAGCGGCATCAAGATATTCCAGATGAGAAAGCAGGAGTTCCGGATGCAGTCCGAAATTCCCACGGATTTCACCAGGTGCGCCGTGGCAGAGCCGAAGTGCCGGGAAAAGGGATTCACGGCAGGTGTCCGGTGTAACTTCTTCCTGCGGCACAAAAACAGGAATCAGATGGCCCGTTTCATCCATTTTTCCAATCAGAACACCGTCTGTCGGCAGCTGCTCAAAAAATTTCAGATCCTGCGCGGTAAGATTCCGAAACGTGTAATCCAGAAGCCCGCTCGTCGAAGAACCCGCCTTCCAGTTCTGCGGCTGCCAGAGATGCTCAAGCAGATATTCCTCCCGGTTGCCGCGCACCAGATAGCACGGAAACTCCTCCTGCATTTCACTGAGCGCTTTCATCATCCGCTGCGGAAACGGCCCATCCGTCACAAAATCCCCCAGTCCGATGATACCATCAATCTCCTGACTGCGAAGAAACGCCATCACTTCCGAAAGCGCATAATAATTCCCATGAAGATCACTGATTACTGCTAATTTCATGTATTGTCCTTTCTGTGTCAAAGTCAAAAATACGAGATACTGATTCGATTTTAACAAATGAAGAGAAGAAACGCAATTTTAAAAAGATAAGAATGAAATGCTGACAGAAAAAGCATGTTGTGATAAGATCAAAGACAGAGAATTTCGAATATCTTTACTGTCGGAGGGAATGTATGATTAATCGGGAAGACATGCTGGAGCTGACGAGGAGAATGACGCCGGCGCGGACTTCGTTTGTGCGGATGGCGGGTTGCTATACGGATTCGGATGGGGAGTATGACGGCAGTTTCAACATTCATTTTCTGAAACTGTCCGGTTCGGAAAAGGCCAAGAATCTGGCGATTGCCAAGAAAATTCCGTTTGCGGAATCGAATGAGAAGCTGCGGGAATACCGTTTTCCGGAAACATCCCAGGGTCCGGGCAGTATCTGGCAGATGCTGATGGCACTGCGGGAATGCGGACTGAAGAACGATGCGCTGTTGGAAACGTTTTATGATATCCTGATCGAAGGCTTGCAGATTCACGGGGCCTATGCCATTTACATGTTTTATGACCGGTATGATATTCCCGCCAAAGCTTCCGATAAAGAGCGTTTGGGGGAATCCGAGGAGATGTTCCCCTATCTGATCTGCGCTGTCTGCCCGCTGGTCGGGGAATACGAGCCGGGAAATCCTATTTGTGGATTCCTGTTCCCGGCCTTTGTGGACCGGAGCGGCGATCTGGAACGGATTGATATTTATGCAGAGCGTGCGGCATGGGGCGATCGGATGGCCGGTATTCTTGGTGCGAAGGGCAGAAAATTCAGCAGCGGTCTGTAAAACTATGAGAAACACGCTCCGCGAGTTTCTCAAGTTATCGCGGCAGTCGCCAAGGTTGCGTGCAAGCACGGACTTTGGCTCGTTGCCCGCGTAAATAAAAATTGACGGATCAAACCAGGTGCTGACGTGCCTGACAGTAAAAAACTTCCCGGCGAACCTGCATGTATCGTTCGCCAAGGGAAGTTTTTTTAATACGGGAGCAGCAGAACTGCATATTTACTGTGCCATCCCCGCCCCATTCTGTGTAGTTGCCCCGTTTTCCTGCGGATTCTGAGTCTCATTGCTGCCGCCGCTTACCACATCATCCACCGCGCGGCCGACATCCTCAACGCCCTCACCGACACCGCGGGTCACATCTTCCGCTGCGTCACCGACATCATCCCCAAGGGTATTTCCATCCCCGGTATTCGCGCCGTTTGCATTCCCGTCGGTGCCCTCCGTCACATCATTTACGTTGTCATTTGCCGGCATCTCTGTCGTATTGACATCGTTTCTGTTATCTGTCTGCCCCATGTCGCTCTCCGTGTTGGTATTGCCGTTCCCCGTGTCGTTTGTGGTGTTGTTTCCGCAGGCCGTCATCCCGGCCAGTAACCCCGCCAATGCCAGCGTCATACACACTTTTCTGATTTTTCTCATCTTCAAAAATCTCCTTTCCCTAACAGTGTCTGGACAGTTGCTAGTATTTGAAGAATGCCGGAAAATATACAAAAAAGAAGCAGCCGTCACAAATCTTGACAAAAATCAGTTTTATGGAAGCTTTGCGGCGGGCTGGCAGCGGAGTAAAATTTGTGATATGATAGCAGCAGAATTCAACAAAGGAGAGACAGAAGATGAAAGAAGAACTGAAGAAATCCATCCGCACCTACGGAGCTCTGCTGCTGCTCGGTGTCACCGGCGTTCCGATGGGCGCGGCAGTCGGTCTGATCGAGGCGCTGTTCTGCCGTCTGCTGCTGAAAGTAACGGCCATCCGTGTGGCGCATCTTTTCTGGTGTCTGCCGTTTCTCGCCGTGGCAGGTCTTGTGATTGTAATCGTCAATCAGAAATTCGGCGGCAAGGGAACGAAGGGCATGAGTCTGATTTTCGATGTGGCGTATGAAGAAGAAGAGGAGCTTCCGCTCCGCATGATCCCGCTGGCAATGCTTTCGACAACGCTGACCCACCTGTTCGGCGGAAGTGCCGGACGTGAGGGCGTTGCGGTACAGATCGGCGCAGTATTTTCCTATTTTGCAGGAAAGAAACTGCCGTTCAAAAATGCTCCTGGAATCTTTCTGGTGACAGGAATGGCAGCCGGCTTTGCGGGCATGTTCGGGACACCGATTGCGGCTGTGATCTTTGCAGTGGAAGTGCTCGCTGCCGGAGAAATGCGGTATGAAGCGCTGCTTCCTGCATTTACAGCATCCTTTTCCGCGAGCGCTGTGGCTTCCCTGCTTGGAATCCACAAAGAAAATCTGACGATCCACATCAGCGAAAGCCTGACACCATTTCTGCTGGTACGCCTGATTACACTCGGTATCATCTTTGGAATCACAGGCGGCCTCTTTGCGTGGTGTCTGAAACGTACGAAAAAATATCTCGGTGAAAAAATCAAAAATCCGCTGGTACGCGTTTTTTCCATCGGTGTTGTCTTAAGTATTCTGTTTCTGGTTCTGTACCGCGGACGGTACTGCGGCTTTGGAACGAATCTTGTCGAGGCAGTTTTTACGGGAGAGAAAGTGTACGCCTATGACTGGGCGCTGAAATTTATTCTGACGGTATTGACGCTGTCTGCCGGTTTCCAGGGCGGCGAGGTGACGCCGCTGTTTACCATCGGAGCAACCCTGGGCGCAGTCCTCGGCAGTCTGTTCGGCATTCCGGTGGAACTTTCTGCGGCGCTTGGCTACGCTGCTGTTTTCGGCGGCGGAACGAATACACTGCTGGCCGCTATCTTCATCGGCGGCGAAATTTTCGGTTACGATTATCTGCCGTATTTCTTCATTGTCTGCACGGCCGCCTACGTATTTAACCGCAACAGCTCGATCTATTCCCGCCAGAAATTGACGAAGTACAGCTGCTGATCAGAAGAAATCCTGATAGAAAATGGTCTTTTAGACAGAAAATCACACAATCCGCGTCAACCCGTGTCATACCGTTACGTTACGACACGGGTTGACGCGTTTCCGGGAATAAGGTTATACTAGAGGTATCATATACGAAAAAGGAGTAATGAACATGAAAGGTATCGTACTTGCCGGGGGTTCCGGCACACGTCTTTATCCGTTAACTATGGTAACATCCAAACAGCTTCTCCCGATCTATGACAAGCCGATGATCTACTATCCGCTGTCTGTTCTGATGAACGCAGGCATCCGTGATATCCTGATCATCTCCACCCCGCAGGACACCCCGCGTTTTGAGGCACTGCTCGGTGACGGTCATCAGTTCGGTGTACAGCTTTCCTACAAGGTACAGCCAAGCCCGGACGGACTGGCACAGGCCTTCATCATCGGCGAGGAGTTCATCGGAGATGATTCCGTTGCCATGGTGCTCGGCGACAACATCTTCTTCGGACACGGTCTGAACAAACGCCTGAAAGCAGCAGTAGAAAACGCTGAGACCGGAAAAGGCGCAACCGTATTCGGCTATTATGTAGATGATCCGGAGCGTTTCGGAATCGTAGAATTTGACTCCGAGGGAAAAGCCATCTCCATCGAAGAGAAACCGGAGAAACCGAAATCAAACTATTGTGTTACAGGTCTGTACTTCTATGACAACAAAGTCGTAGAGTATGCAAAGAACCTGAAACCGTCACCGCGCGGAGAGCTTGAGATCACCGACCTGAACCGGATCTATCTGGAAGACGGCAGCCTGAACGTTGAGCTTCTCGGACAGGGCTTCACCTGGCTGGATACCGGTACACATGAGAGCCTGGTAGAGGCAACCAACTTCGTAAAAACTATCGAGACCCATCAGCACCGCAAGATCGCATGCCTCGAAGAGATCGGTTACCTGAACGGCTGGATCGGCAAAGATCAGCTTCTGACCGACATCGAACCGCTGAAGAAAAACCAGTACGGCCAGTACCTGATGGACGTGATGAACGGAAAATATATCGACAAATAAAAGCGAACAGCGTTGAAGAAAACTGCCCCGGAAGAAAAATCCGGGGCAGTTTTTGAAAAAAAGTGCTTGACCATGACATAACGTCACCCTTTATACTCATGGTACAAACAGAAAATCAGACTGAAAAACAAGAGACAGACAAAACATAACGATAACAAAATCAGAAAAAGGAGAACCATTATGAGAGTATTTGTAACAGGTGTAAAAGGCCAGCTCGGCCATGACGTCATGAATGAACTTGCAAAACGCGGCCATGAGGGAATCGGCGTTGATATTGAAGAAATGGACATCACCGATGCAGAAAGCGTAAGAAAAGTCATTACCGAAGCAAACCCGGATGTCGTAATCCACTGTGCAGCATGGACCGCTGTAGACCTTGCTGAGGATGATGACAAAAAAGAAAAAGTACATCAGGTCAATGCAGTCGGAACCGAGAACATCGCAAAAGTCTGCCATGACCTTGACTGCAAAATGATTTACATCTCCACCGACTACGTATTCGACGGCCAGGGCACCCGCCCGTGGGAGCCGGATGATGAGCGTCATCCGCTGAACGTATACGGCCAGACGAAATACGAGGGAGAGCTCGCGGTAGAGAAATGGGTGAAAAAATTCTACATCGTCCGCATCGCATGGGTATTCGGCGTGAACGGAAAGAACTTCATCAAGACCATGCTGAACCTTGGAAAGACACACGATCATCTGACTGTTGTAGATGATCAGGTAGGAAGCCCGACCTACACCTACGACCTGTCCCGCCTGCTTGTCGACATGGCAGAGAAAGAGAACTACGGCCGCTACCATGCAACAAACGAGGGACTCTGCTCCTGGTATGAGTTCGCCTGCGAGATTTTCAAACAGGCCGCTGAGATCGATCCGGCTTACGGAAAAGTAAGTGTATCCCCGGTAAGCTCTGACCAGTACCCGGCAAAAGCAAAACGTCCGTCCAACAGCCGCATGAGCAAAGAGAAGCTGACGGAGAACGGATTCGAAAAACTGCCGACCTGGCAAGATGCCCTGCACAGATATCTGCGCGAGATCGAATTCTAAATTTCAAATTTTAAGATTCAGATTTCATAAGAATGGAGCTTCCCCAAAAGCAAAACGGGGAGGCTCCATTTTTGATGGAAAGCCCCATTCTTTTTCGTAAATAATAACAAAAATTGTCCCCAAATTTCTATCTGCAAAAGCCCTCGTTTTTATTGACTTTTGGAAATGAAGTTGCCATTATGAAAGCAGAATCTTTGCGGATCCGGTGGGGGCCGGAGCGCGAAGCTGATAAAAGAAGGTATGGGGGATCCAACAATGAAAAAGAGTCTGTTTTACCGGGCAAAAAAGATGCCGCCATCTGCGCAGATCATGCTGCTGTTTGCCGTCGAGGGTGTATTTCTGCAATATATCACATCGATCAACGGCTTCGGTCTGAATCTGTATGCGACAAACATGGGTGCAACCGACAGTCAGATCGGCATTATCCAGATGGTGCCGAACATTGTAGCGTGTGCAGCACTGCTGCCGCTTGGAATTCTGGCGGATCGTCTGAAGTCGACAAAGACGATACCGATGCTTACACTTCTTGTGATGTGTGCCGGCTATGCATTTCTTGGAAGTGTACCGGCATTCGGCGAGAGACGTATGGAGCTGTTTTTTGTATCACTGGCATTTACTGCGGGGGCACTTGCTATTTACAATGCGCAGTGGCAGGCAATGTTCGGTGCTGCGGTTTCACTGCGGCAGCGAAACGATGTCTATGCCTTTCGGAATCAGTTCATGTTTGTGATTGGTATTCTTGCACCGGTGATCTGTGGCATTCTGATGGGAAGATGCCACACGGCCGATGGAAAGCTTCTGGTACTCCGAAGCTTCTTTTATCTGTGTGCTGCCTGTGTTCTGCTGCAGGCCGCTGCAATCAAAAAAATTCCGGTGGAACAGCAGGAGGAGGGAAAAGCTCCGGCAGAAGCGGGGAAGGCATCCTCACGTTTTTCTGTTTCTGATCTGCTGGAGGCGATCACAAGCGTGGGGAAAAATAAAGCATTGCGCTGGTTTTTCGTGCCGGTGGTCTTTTTCTATATCACCTGGCAGCTTGACTGGAGCATGTGGTATTTAGGACAAGTCAAATACTGCAAAATGTCGGAGATGACACTTTCCATCTGCAACGGTGTTTTCAATATCGGTCAGCTTGCGGCAGTTGGAATGATCGCGAAGGTTGTCCGGAAAAAATCGCCGGATTTTGCACTGATTTTCGCCGGGATCGGTCTTTGCTTCTGTCCGGTTATTATGATTCTGGTTCCACATTTACCGCTGGCGTACCGCGGGGTTACTTTTATTGTTCTGATGACGGTTCTGAACGCTCCACAGTGTGCCGTTGCACTCTGTACGGTACAGATTCTTTTAAATGCCGCACCGGAAAAGAACCGTTCGCTTTTGATCAGCCTCTTTACGATGATGACGACGCTGACCAACAGTGTTCTGCCGTTGCTTGGTGTCCGTCTGTATACGGCACTTGGGGCAGATCTTACGGCACTGTACCGGTTCAATCTGATAGATCTTGGGGTTCGCATTTTATCCACACTCGGGCTGGTATGGCGTTATCAGAAGGCGAAAAAAGATGGCTTTCTGACAAAGATTTCGGATTGAGACGGGCCGTAAAAGCCGAAAATAACATTTACAACAGGAACGATATCGTGTATGATAAATGTGGCTTTCTTTGCACGTATGGAAAAGAGAAGCGCAAAAAGGAGTTTAAACAATGAAATGGAATAAATTTACATTAAAAACAAGATCGGAAGTGGAAGACATTGTGATCTCCACTCTGGCCGATGTGGGAATCGAAGGCGTGGAAATTCAGGACAAACAGCCTTTGACCGAGAGCGACAAACAGCAGATGTTCGTGGATATCATGCCGGATATTCCGGATGACGATGGCATTGCCTACCTGAATTTTTACCTCGATGTGGATGATGACAAGGAGAAGGTTCTTGCAGATGTCCGCGCGGCACTTGCAGAAATGCAGGAGTTCCTGGACCTTGGAGAGTGCACCATCACAGAGTCTGAGACAGAGGACAAGGACTGGATCAACAACTGGAAACAGTATTTCAAACAGTTCTATGTGGACGACATTCTGATCATCCCATCCTGGGAGGAAGTAAAGCCGGAAGACCGGGATAAAATGATCATCCATATCGATCCGGGCACAGCTTTTGGAACGGGTATGCATGAGACAACACAGCTTTGCATCCGTCAGTTAAAGAAATATGTGACAAAGGATACCGAGCTGCTTGATGTCGGAACCGGAAGCGGTATTCTTTCGATTATTGCACTGAAGCTTGGTGCACGTCATGCGGTCGGAACAGATCTCGATCCGTGTGCGGTTCCTGCAGTTGAGGAAAACAAAGAAGTCAATGGAATTCCGGTAGAAGCGTTTGATATGATGATCGGAAATATCATTGATGACAAAGAAGTACAGGACAAAGTCGGATACGAAAAATACGATATCGTTACCGCAAATATTCTGGCGGATGTTCTCGTTCCGCTGACACCGGTAATCGTACACCAGATGAAGCCGGGCGCTGTTTATATCACATCCGGTATTCTCGATGTAAAAGAGGAAGTTGTCAAAGAGGCAGTCGTTGCAGCGGGACTTGAAGTAGTTGAAGTTACGCATCAGGGCGAATGGGTTTCTGTTACGGCAAGAAAACCGATGTAAATCAGGAAAAACAAGATATCAGAAAAGCGAAATACCAGAAGAGAAAGAGAACAGATTCATGTACCGTTTTTTTGTAGAAGAAAGTCAGATTTACAACGGCACTGTCCACATCACGGGCAGTGACGTCAATCATATCAAAAACGTGCTCCGCATGCGGCCGGGTGAAAAAATCCTGGTCAGTACCGGAGGCGAAAAGGAATATCATTGTGCTGTTTCGGACTTTCCGGAAGGGGAGGTTCTTGCCGCAGTAGAAGAAGTCACGGCAGCAGACAGAGAACTTCCGTCCGGAATTGTGCTGTTTCAGGGTCTGCCAAAAGGTGACAAAATGGAACTGATCATCCAAAAAGCAGTGGAACTTGGTGCGACGGAAATTGTTCCGGTGGAGATGAAACGCTGCGTTGTGAAGCTGGACCGGAAAAAGGCGGAAAAGAAAGCGGAACGGTGGCAGACGATCGCACTTGGTGCGGCAAAGCAGTCCAAACGGATGCAGATTCCGACGGTACACATGCCTGTTACATTTCAGCAGGCGCTTGCGATGATGGCAGAATCAGACGTTCGCCTGATGCCGTATGAGAACGCAGAAGGGATGGAAGGAACGAGAAGAATTCTGGAATCCATTGAACCGGGCGAATCCATTGCGGTCCTGATCGGACCGGAGGGCGGCATCGACGAAGCGGAAGTGGAAATGGCCATGAAGGCAAAGGTAGAGCCGATTACGCTCGGAAAGCGCATTCTGCGCACAGAAACGGCCGGAATGACCGTACTTTCCATTCTGGTGTATCTTTTAGAAGGAAGGGAACGAACAAGATAATGGAAGCATATCTGGACAATTCCGCAACCACCTGTGTTTATCAGGAAACCGCAGATCTCGTCTGTGATCTGATGGTAAATCATTATGGAAATCCGTCTGCGATGCATCAAAAAGGGGTAGAAGCAGAACAATATATCAGAACCGCCCAGGAAACGCTGGCGAAGATTCTGAAAGTCAAAGAAAAAGAAATTTTCTTTACCTCCGGTGGCACAGAGTCCGACAACTGGGCACTTGTCGGAACGGCAATGGCAAACAGGAGAACGGGAAACCACATCATCACGAGCGCGATCGAGCACCCGGCAGTGTCGGCACCGCTGGCATTTCTGGAGGAGCAGGGATTCCGTATTACGCGCCTGCCGGTAAATAAAGAAGGTCTTGTGGATGTGAACGAACTCGAAGAAGCGATCACGCCGGAGACGATTCTCGTTTCGATTATGTATGTCAACAATGAGATCGGTGCTGTTGAGCCAATCGAGGAGATCGGACGCAGAATCAAGGCGAAAAATCCGAAAACGTATTTTCATGTCGATGCGATCCAGGCGTTTGGCAAATACCGGATTTATCCGAAAAGAATGGGAATCGATATGCTCTCTGTGAGCGGTCACAAAATTCACGGACCAAAGGGAAGCGGCTTTTTATATATTGATGAGAAAGTAAAAATCCGTCCGCTGATCTTAGGCGGCGGCCAGCAGAACGGCATGCGTTCCGGAACCGACAATGTGCCGGGCATCGCAGGCCTTGCGAAATCCGCTGAGATCGTCTACAGGCATTTTGACGGGCAGACTGCGCAGATGCGTGCCTGCAAACACCGTCTGATCGAAGGCTTACGGGAGCTGGACGATGTGGTCATCCATGGCATGCCGGAAGAAGAGGGTGCGCCGCAGATCGTCAATGCATCGTTCTTAAATGTGCGCAGTGAAGTGCTGCTGCACACGCTGGAGGACCGCCAGATCTACGTTTCCGCCGGAAGCGCCTGCTCATCACACAAGAGAGCCGGAAGCCCGACGCTGACTGCCATCGGCGCATCGAAAGCCGAGATGGAGTCTGCCGTGCGGTTCAGCTTCAGCGAATTTACGACACTGGAACAGATTGATTACACCCTGGATACGCTGCGCGAGGTACTGCCGATGCTGCGCAGATTTACCAGGAAATAATAGAAAGAGGAAAATTATGATTACAATACAGCCGGAAATTGAAATCCTGAGCACCGAATCCTACGAGGATATGCTGCGCCGGATCGAGAAAATCGGAAGAGTCTGCTATAAGAGCGAGGAGCGCATTGGAGAAGGCACTGCAGAGAAATTCATCGCAGGCATCATCAAACGCGGCCATGAATCCGTCATTGAGCATGGCTCCATCACCGTAAAAGTAACGTGCGACCGCGGCGTGACCCATGAGATCGTCCGCCACCGTATCGCAAGCTACAGCCAGGAGAGCACCCGCTACTGCAACTATTCGAAAGATAAATTTGGAAACCAGATCACCTGTATCGACCTGGCAACCGGATTTTCCTATGATCTGGACGACGAGAACGACCGTAAAAAATACGAGGTATGGCAGAAAGCAATGGAAGCTGCAGAGCAGTATTACTTCCAGATGCTCGAACTCGGAGCAAAGCCGGAGGAGGCAAGAAGCATTCTTCCGAACTCCCTGAAAACCGAGATCGTCATGACCATGAACTTAAGAGAGTGGCGCCACTTTATCAAACTGAGAAGCGCCAACGCCGCACATCCGCAGATGCGTCAGGTATCTGACCTGATCCTGAAGAAATTTTCTGAGGAATATCCTCTGTTCTTCCGCGATCTGGCTGAGAAAAAAGGAGAATAAAAAACGATGATGTACAAAGCATTTCTGGTAAAATACGCAGAGATCGGCATTAAGGGAAAGAACCGTCATCTGTTTGAAAAAGCGCTGTGCGTGCAGATGGAACATGCACTTGCGCCGGTGGACGGAGATTTTCAGGTTACCCGTGAGATGGGACGAATTTATGTCAACACCGAGGGAGACTTCGATTACGAGGGCGCTGTCGATGCGCTGACAAGAGTTTTCGGTATCGCCGAGATCTGCCCGGTTGTCATTTTAGAGGACACCGGCTTTGAAGATCTGGCAGAGGCAGTGGTTTCCTACGTGAAAGAACTGTACCCGACCGAGGAAAAAACCTTTAAGGTATGCGCACGCCGTGCGAACAAAAATTATCCGATGCATACGATGGAAGTCAACTGCGAGCTGGGCGGCCGCATTCTCGATGTCTGCCCGAACCTCAAAGTAGACGTTCACGAGCCGGATATCTATCTGAACGTTGAGCTGCGTCAGAAAATTTATCTGTACTGCGAGAGCATCGCAGGCCCTGGCGGTATGCCGGTCGGCACAAACGGACAGGCCATGCTGCTGCTTTCCGGCGGTATCGACAGTCCGGTTGCCGGATACATGATCGCAAAACGCGGTGTTAAGATTGATGCCGTTTACTTCCACGCTCCGCCGTACACCAGCGAGAGAGCCAAACAGAAGGTTGTGGATCTTGCAAAACTCGTTGCACGCTACAGCGGCCCGATCCGTCTGCATGTGGTCAACTTCACCGAGATCCAGCTTGCAATCTACGAAAAATGCCCGCACGACGAGCTGACCATCATCATGCGCCGTTATATGATGAAGATCGCAGAAGCGTTTGCACGTCAGGACAAATGCCTTGGCCTGATCACCGGAGAGAGTATCGGACAGGTGGCAAGCCAGACGATGCATTCCCTCGCCGTTACCAACGAAGTCTGCACCATGCCGGTCTTCCGTCCACTGATCGGTTTCGACAAACAGGAGATCGTCGATATTTCCGAAAAAATCGGTACGTACGAGACATCTGTTCTGCCGTATGAGGACTGCTGCACGATCTTCGTTGCAAAGCATCCGGTGACAAAACCGAACCTGAATGTCATCAAATGCTCCGAGCGCCATCTGGACGACGTGATCGACGAGATGATGGAACGCGCAGTTTCTACCGCAGAGACGATCGAGGTCTGCTAAGGAAAACTTGTTTTAAAGAACAAAAAGGCCGGATCTTGTTTTGGGGGTTCTGAAAAACAAGATCCGGTCCTGATGATAAACAAAGACAAAAAAAGAGCCGCGGCGAGTGCGCGGCCCTTATGTTCTATCGTAATTATACAATGTACGGAGCAAGAACATCAAGTACGGTCTGAAGAGCATCTCCATCAGCATGGACGTTCAGGTCGATCGGTTTGGAAAGGTCGAGGCTGAAGATTCCCATGATGGATTTTGCGTCGATTACGTATCTTCCGGATACCAGATCGAAATCAAAATCGAATTTGGAAATGTCGTTGACGAAAGATTTTACTTTGTCGATAGAATTAAGAGAAATCTGTACTGTTTTCATGTTTGTAATCCTCCCTGTTATTTGGTTAACATTATTTATTACCCTCATTTAACAGCTTTATCTTACCGTCTGGAGGGGAAAAAGTCAATGCGAAAACATACAAAGATAAAGTGGAATCTTCGTGATTTTTAATAATAAAGATGAAGAAGAAAGGAGTATGGCATGAAAAAAACGGTAGCTTTGCATAATCTTGGGTGTAAAGTGAACGCATATGAGCTGGAAGCCATCCAGCAGCTCCTCGAAAACAGAGGGTACGAGATCGTGCCTTTTGCACCGGGAGCGGATGTTTACATTATCAATACGTGTACCGTGACGAACATTGCGGACCGGAAATCGCGGCAGATGCTGCACAAAGCGAAAAAGATGAATCCCGATGCGGTTGTCGTGGCCTGCGGCTGTTATGTGCAGGCGGCCGGGGAAAAACTCGAAGAGGATACGGCGATTGATCTGATCATCGGAAATAATAAGAAGAAAGATCTTGTGGATATTCTGGAAAACTTTCTGGCAGAACGTGAGGATGGTGGAAAACCATCCGACGCGGAGTGTAAGAGCTTCCTCGTGGATATGACACACAACCGTGAGTACGAGACACTCTCGATCAGCAAAACGGCGGAGCACACCCGCGCATTCCTGAAAGTACAGGATGGATGCAATCAGTTCTGTACTTATTGTATTATCCCGTACGCGCGCGGCAGAGTCAGAAGCCGCCGCCAGAGTGATGTGGTAGAAGAAGTAAAACGTCTGGTGGAGGCCGGATACCAGGAAGTCGTGCTGACCGGTATCCACCTTTCCTCCTACGGACTCGATTTCCCGGAGGGCGAAAAAGAGACGCTGCTCGACCTGATCCGCGCTGTTGATGCAGTGGACGGCATCAGAAGAATCCGTCTCGGATCCCTGGAGCCGGGCATCATCACCGAAGAGTTTGCAGAGGCGATCGCCGCAATGCCGAAGGTGTGCCCGCATTTCCATCTTTCGCTGCAGAGCGGAAGCAATGGAACACTGAAGCGGATGAACCGGAAATATACCGCAGAAGAATACAAACACAAATGCGATCTGCTGCGTAAGGTATATGGAAATCCGGCGCTGACGACCGATGTGATTGTCGGTTTCCCGCAGGAGAGTGAGGAGGAGTTTGAAGAGTCGCGCGCCTTTGTCGAGGACATTCATTTCTTCGAGACTCACATCTTCAAGTATTCGAGAAGAGAAGGCACCCGCGCCGCAGCGATGGCAGGCCAGATTCCGGAGCAGGAGAAGACGAAGCGCAGCCACGTTCTGCTGGAACTGGACGAGAGACGGAGACAGGAATATATGGAAGGCTTCCTCGGAAAAGAGCTGGAAGTGCTCATGGAAGAAGAAGTCGAGATCGACGGCGTCCGTTACTGGACGGGACACACGAGAGAATATCTGCGCGTTGCCGTTCTTTCAGAAGGAAATCTTATGAATCAGATGGTGCTTGTCACCCCGGCGAGAATCCATGGAAAAGACTGTCTGATGTAGGAAATGATACCAATCCGGAAGATCTGATAGAAAAAAGAGCCGGAACGAAAAAGTTCGTTGCACTTTTTGAGGGTTCGTGGTAGAATACCCCGTGAGCCTGCAAAAAGGCGGGCAGACGAAGAAGAAAAACAGCGGCTGGCAGAACGAACGAAGAAGTGAGGGATGTCGGCTGCTTTCGCGTCTAAAAAAAGTATAATCTGTAATTCGTAGTAATTCGTAATGAAATGTTCGGCCGCAGATGCGGCAAAGGGTAAAAATCGTGATCAAAGAAGAGATTGTCAGAGAACTTTATGCAATTGCAGGGGAAGATGCGGTACAGACCGCAGAACCGATGAAAAATCATACGACCTTCCGTGTGGGCGGTCCGGCAGATTATTTCGTCGCTCCTCATACAGAAGAAGAAATCAGAAAAATCGTGGCTCTCTGCGAAGAAAAAGAGATCCCGTGGTTCGTCACCGGAAACGGCAGCAATCTCGTTGTAAGTGACGAGGGCTACCACGGTGTGATTCTTTCGGTTTACAAAAACTTTCAGGGAATCGAAGTGGAAGGAAACAGAATCCGGGCGAAAGCCGGAAGCATGCTCGTATCCATCAGCCAGGCGGCAAGAGAAGCCGGTCTTTCCGGTATGGAGTTTGCCTCCGGAATCCCTGGAACTTTAGGCGGCGGCGTCCGTATGAACGCGGGAGCCTACGGCGGAGAGATGAAGGATATTGTACAGAATGTCACTGTACTCACAAGAGAAGGTGAGATCCGGGAACTGGAAAAAGAAGAGCTCGGCTTCGGCTACCGTGCCAGCGTCATCAAAGACAGAGGCTACGTCGTACTTGGAGCAGAACTTATGCTTGCTCCGGGAGATAAAGAAGAAATTCTTGCCCGCATGCAGGAATTGAAAAACAAGCGGGTAGAGAAACAGCCGCTCGAGTATCCGAGCGCCGGCAGCGCATTCAAGCGGCCGGAAGGCTATTTCGCAGGCAAGCTTGTGATGGATGCCGGACTTTCCGGCTACGCAGTCGGCGGTGCAAAAGTATCGGAAAAACACTGCGGCTTCCTGATCAATGCAGGCGGTGCAACCGCATCGGATGTGATGGAACTGATCCGTCAGATCCAGGCAAAAGTAAAAGAACAGTTTGGCGTACAGCTTGAGCCGGAAATCCAGTTCCTCGGGGAATTCTGATTTTCGTTATCCACCAAAGGAGAAAAAACATGCGTTTTGTAATTGTGACCGGCATGTCCGGTGCGGGAAAAAGTACAGCGTTGAAAATGCTGGAGGACGCGGAATATTTCTGCGTCGATAACCTTCCGATCCCGCTGGTTGAAAAATTTGCACAGCTTACCGCCGACGGTACTTCCGGAGAAATCCAGAAAGTGGCAGTCGGAATCGATATCCGAAGCGGCCAGGCGCTCCCGGACCTGCAGAATATTCTGGAGTGGATGAGCATCAACGGAATCTGCTATGAGATCCTGTTTCTGGACGCGTCCGATGACGTGCTGGTCAAACGATACAAAGAGACGAGAAGAACGCACCCGCTGGCAGGCCTTGGACGGGTGGATGAGGGAATTAGAAAAGAGCGCAAAGCACTTGAGTTCCTGAAAAAAGATGCGGACTACATTCTCAATACGAGCCAGCTTCTCACAAGAGAGCTGAAAGCGGAGCTCGATAAGATTTTCGTGCAGGATCAGAAATTCAAAAATCTGATGATTACCGTGCTCTCATTTGGATTCAAATACGGAATTCCGGCGGATTCGGACCTTGTTTTCGATGTGCGGTTCCTGCCGAATCCCTACTACGTAGAAGGCATGCGCCCGCTCTCCGGCAACGATGCTCCGGTGCGGGATTATGTGATGGGATTTGAGACAGCGCAGGTGTTTGCGGAAAAATTAGAGGATATGATTCGTTTTCTGATTCCGAATTATATTTCCGAGGGCAAGCATCAGCTCATTATCAGCATCGGCTGCACCGGTGGAAAACACCGTTCCGTAACCCTTGCCAACGAGCTGTACCGGCGTCTTTCCAACGTGAAGGACTATGGAATCCGGATTGAGCACCGGGATCTGGAAAAAGACGCCATCCGAAAAGGAATTTAGAGGTGGAAGGATGTCATTCTCAAGCGAGGTAAAAGAGGAATTATCGAGACATCTTCCGACGGCACGCCACTGCCAGATTGCGGAAACAGCGGCGATCCTGTCACTCTGCGGACAGATTTCCGAGAAGGACGGGACGATACGGATTCAGACAGAGAATGCGTATGTGGCAAGAAAGTACTTTACTTTATTGAAAAAAACATTTAATATAGAGGCAGAGCTTGCAGTTAAGCTGAATCAGAAGGAAAATACGTATCTGATCCGCGTAAATGACAGGGAAGAAACCCGTCAGATTCTGCAGGCAGTGAAGTTACACGAGACAGACCGGCAGTTAGCAATGCCGATTCTGGCTGTTGTGGTACAGCGTCAGTGCTGCAAACGGGCATTTCTGCGGGGCGCATTTTTAGCGTCCGGTTCCATCAGCGATCCCAACCGGTTTTACCATCTCGAAATTGTCTGCCCCGATGCGCCGAGAGCAGAACAGGTGCAGGAACTTCTGAAAAGCTTTGGAATTGATGCACGGATCGTTCTCCGGAAAAACCACCATGTGGTTTATATGAAAGAAGGCGCACAGATTGTGGAGATGCTTGGCATCATGGAAGCCAACATCGCACTTATGAATCTGGAAAACGTGCGGATCTTAAAAGAAATGCGCGGCAGTGTCAACCGAAAGGTGAACTGTGAAACTGCCAACATCAACAAAACGGTCAGCGCGGCGATCCGCCAGATCGAAGATATCCGGTATATCGAAGAAACCACAGGCTTTTCTTCTCTGCCGGAACCGCTGGAGCAGATGGCAAGGCTCCGCTTACAATACCCGGAAGCATCGCTTCTGGAACTGGGCAAGATGTTAACGCCGGTTGTTGGTAAATCCGGAGTTAATCATAGATTAAGGAAACTAAAAGAGATTGCAGAAGATTTGCGAAGGAAACAAGGAGGAGAAGTATTATGATTAAGAAACCAATCACAATTCGTCTTTCAAGCGGCCTGGAGGCGAGACCAGTTGCCATGCTGGTACAGGTAGCGAGCCAGTACGAAAGTGAAATCTACGTCGAGAGCGGCAGAAAAAAAGTAAATGCGAAGAGCATTATGGGTATGATGACACTTGGTCTGGACAATGGCGAGGAAGTTACCGTGACCGCAAACGGAAAAGACGAGAGCGAAGCCATGGACGGCGTTGAAAAATATTTAAGCAGTCCTTTTGCTGAATAATCTTACTGCACTTATAGCATAAACATAGAGCAAAACGGCATGTCAGAAAATTTTGACATGCCGTTTTGCTATGCTTTTTTATGTGAAATCAGACGAAAATCAGACCACGTTCTTCGCGCGGAACCAGTAGGTATAGAGATAGGAAAAACCGAGCGATTCGTACAGTGTGATCGCAGGCGTGTTTCCCTCGACAACCTGAAGATACGCTTTCGTTGCACCGAGCCGGATTCCCTCGGAGAGGATTGTGCGGCAGATCGAGGAAGCGTAGTGGCGGTGGCGGTACGCAGGATGCACATGGATGGCATAGACACCGACGTAATCGCGGTCGCGGATGCCAAGGCCGGTGGCAACGATCGTTCCGGTTTCATCCTGGATGGAGGTACAGATGGTTTCTTTTGGAATGGCGCGGTACATCGAAGGAACGACCATGCGGTGCATCACGTTCGTCGTGCTCTTTAAAGCAAAGAGGCTGTCAATCCATTTCGGCGGGATAAAGCTGCTGACGGTCACGGCAACGGCAGGATCCTTTTTGGCAAAGTTCGCCAGATCCATTGTCATGACGTGCGTCGTGTGCTGGACTACATAGCCGCGGTCGGCGAGCATTGCATCAAAGCCGGGATTGACAAGCGGACTGATCTTGAAAATTGCCGGTGTACCCCAGCGACGGTAGATCTCCTCACAGTACTGCACTTTTTCCTCTACCGGAATCGTGGACGGCCCGATCTGCTCGACGCTGTTGGTCCGGTGTGTATAAAAATAAGAAAAACGAAGAATCCATCCGTCGTACAGCTCGATCTGGTGAGACGGCCATGCGTTCAGGGAAAGATCTTCGATGGTTTTGAGCAGTGTATTCATATGAAAGTATTCCCCCTTTGGTTATGTATATAGTATAGAAGAAACAGGACAGATCTTCAAGAAAAAATCGAAAAATTCGGCACGCGGAACCGGGCGGCCGGGGCACGATGCGTAACGTTTTCTTGCATAATCGAAGAAAAGGGGTTATAATAGGGGGCAAAGACTGAGAATACAAGGAGAATTGAATATGTCAAAATTACTGAAGGTAATTGTGAATACGCTGCTTCTGCTTGCAATCCTGTCAGCAGGCGCACTGGTGATTCCGCCGTTTGCCGGCATCACGACACTTGTCTCAGACGGGATGGGAAATACCAACATTTCCCGCGGCGCTGTTACGTACGCAAAGAAGACAGATACGTCATCGGTTGCGACGGGAGACAAAATCCTGGTTGATGACAATTCCGGAAAGTATATCTATACGATACAGTCCCTCGACACCGCTGCCGGAACCGCATCCGTAAAAAATGTGATCAGTGGAGACACAACGGAAATTACCGTGAGAGCAACCGTGAGCAAAGTGATCATCACGATTCCGGTGATCGGCTTTCTGTCGATGGCGGCGCAGAGCAGAGAGGGAATCATGATCATCGGACTTGCCATTCTGTTTCTGGTCATTCTGTTCATCCTTTCCGAGGTATGGAAACGTGATGAAGAAGAGGATGAGGAAGAAGAGGAAGAAGACGAAGACGAGGACGATGAGAAAGCGTCCGAAGAGCTTCGCAGCAGAAAGAAAGCTGCCCTGGAAGAAAAAAAGAAACGGGAAGAACAGGAAATGACCGAACAGTTGAGAGCAGCCGACCAGAAAACGGCAGAAGAAGAGAAACAGGACGAATTTGAAATTCCGGATCTGGAAGAAGAAGGAACGGAGCAGGTGTCCTTTCATACCGTCGATCTGCAGAAACTTGTAAGAGGAGAAGAAACCGAAGAAATTCCGGAAGCCGTGGAAGAAACGGAAATCGTCGAAGAAGCTGCCGCAGAAGAAACAGCGGAAGAAGTGACAGAAGAAACCGAAGAAACGGAATCAGCAGAGCCGGAAACTGTGGAAGAAATCGAAGAGTTTGAAGAAACCATCGAAGAGCCGGAAACAGAAGAAGAAGCCGAAACGCCGGAAGAAGAGCCGGAACCAGAACCGTCCGAGCCGATTGAGCTCGCTATGCCGGTTTACACGGCGGAAGAACTTCTCCAGAAGGCCCACGCAGCCGGAGATGACCCGAAAGTCATCGAAGACCCTGCAACCGGCATCACAATCCTGGATTACTCCGATATCCTGTAAAGAAAACGTCAAAAAAGAGAGAAATATAGGAAAAGTGCACAACACGGCACCCCTGTATTTCTCTTTTTGCATAAAAACGGATAAATCGAAAAAAATAAAAAAAAACCTTGATTTTTCGCGAGCTTTCTTGTATACTAACAACTGTTGTGACATTGATAGCGTTGAAGCGCGAGGTTGCCGCTGAGAAACAGCGGGTTTTCCGTGGAGCGAATGTCAAGTTAAAGAAACTGGCGACAAGTCACTGTACCCACAATTAAGTCCACCTGTAAGAGTGGAAACGACCGTGTGCAAACATCAGGACACACACGGGTAAGTGTACAGTCACCGCTTGTCGTACTCGTAAAAGTGCGAAAAGGAGGCGACTTTTTTTATGGCAAGTCAAGTAATGAGAATTACACTGAAAGCGTATGATCATCAGTTAGTAGATGCATCTGCACAGAAAATTATCGAAACTGTAAAGAAGAACGGAGCAACGGTGAGCGGACCAGTACCGCTTCCAACGAAGAAAGAGGTAGTAACAATCCTTCGTGCAGTTCATAAGTACAAAGATTCCCGTGAGCAGTTCGAGCAGAGAACCCACAAGAGACTGATTGATATCATCGCACCTACCCAGAAAACAGTGGATGCATTATCAAGACTGGAAATGCCGGCTGGTGTTTACATCGATATCAAGATGAAAAACAAATAAGATCAGCTGCAAAAAGTCCGGGATCAGCCCCCGGCCATCAATTTAGTAAGCAATAGATGATATAGAAGCAACACTCATTCGAAGGAATCAACATCCCTAAGGGTCATAGTGTTCCACTTATATCAACTGTTCGCTAGAATGAACTTCTTTATAATAGGAAGTTCCGCTGTAGATAAAACAGGAGGTAAAAGGAATGAAGAAAGCAATTTTAGCTACAAAAGTCGGAATGACTCAGATCTTCGACGAAAACGGTGTTTTAGTACCGGTAACTGTATTGCAGGCAGGTCCGTGTGTTGTAACACAGGTGAAAACCGCAGACAACGACGGGTACAGTGCAATTCAGGTAGGCTTCGGCGAGAAGAAAGAAAACCGTGTGAACAAACCAATGAAAGGCCAGTTCGCAAAAGCAGGTGTTTCCTGCAAGAGATATCTGAAAGAGTTCAGATTTGAAGATGCTGAAACCTATACATTAGGACAGGAAATCAAGGCCGATATCTTTGGCGCAGGCGACAAAATCGACGCTACTGCAACAAGCAAAGGTAAAGGATTCCAGGGTGCCATCAAGAGACATGGTCAGTCCAGAGGACCTATGGCTCATGGTTCCAAATATCATCGTCACGCAGGTTCCAATGGTGCTTGCTCCGATCCGAGTAAGGTATTCAAAGGAAAAAGAATGCCAGGACAGATGGGCGGAAAGAAAATCACCGTACAGAACCTGGAAATCGTAAAAGTTGACGTAGAGAACAATTTACTGTTAGTCAAAGGTGCTGTACCAGGACCGAAGAAATCCATGGTTACCATCAAAGAGACAGTAAAATGCGGTAAATAAGTTCGTTGAAAGGAGGAACACACGTAATGGCTAACGTATCTGTATTAAATATGGAAGGCAAAGAAGTTGGCAGCATGGAGCTTAATGATGCAGTGTTCGGTGTAGAAATCAACGAGCATCTGGTACATCAGGCTGTAGTGCTTCAGCTTGCAAATAATCGTCAGGGAACTCAGAAAGCTAAAACCCGTTCCGAAGTAAGCGGTGGCGGAAGAAAACCGTGGAGACAGAAAGGAACAGGTCACGCAAGACAGGGTTCAACAAGAGCTCCTCAGTGGACAGGCGGCGGAGTTGTATTCGCTCCAGTACCAAGAGATTACTCTTTCAAAATGAACAAGAAAGAGAAAAGAGCTGCATTAAAATCCGTTCTGACAAGCAAAGTTCAGGAGAACAAATTCATCGTTCTTGATGAGCTGAAACTTGCAGAAGTTAAAACAAAAGAGATGAAGAAAGTGCTTGATAACCTCAAAGTAAACAACGCACTGGTAATCATCGGAGATGACAGCGAAAACGTAGCACTTTCCGCAAGAAATATTGCCGGCGTTCAGACTGCATCTGTTAATACCATCAATGTATTCGACATGCTGAAATACAACACCATCATCGCAACCAAGAGCAGTGTTGCATCTATCGAGGAGGTGTACGCATAATGGCAGATATCAGATATTACGACGTAATCCTGAAACCAATCGTAACTGAGAAGAGCATGAACGCTATGGGCGAGAAGAAATACACATTTATGGTTCACCCGGAAGCAAACAAATCTCAGATTAAAGAAGCAGTTGAGAAAATGTTCGAAGGAACAAAAGTAAAAAGCGTAAACACCATGAACATGGACGGAAAGAACAAACGTCGTGGAATGGTAGTTGGAAAAACTGCAAAGAGCAAGAAAGCAATCGTTGCTCTGACCGAGGACAGCAAAGATATCGAAATCTTCGAAGGACTTTAATTAGCAGCTGTTCGAAATATGCACACATAAGTGCGATACGAAATGAAAGGAGAACAAAGTAATGGGAATCAAAAGCTTTAACCCATATACACCTTCCAGAAGACACATGACCTCCTCTGATTTCAACGAAATCACGAAGAGCACACCGGAGAAATCTCTGGTAGTGTCCCTGAAGAAAAACGCTGGTCGTAACAACCAGGGTAAAATCACTGTAAGACACCGCGGAGGCGGAAGCAGAAGAAAATACAGAATCATCGACTTCAAGAGAAGAAAAGATGATGTTCCGGCAATCGTTAAATCGATCGAGTACGATCCGAACAGAACAGCAAACATCGCTCTGATCTGCTATGCAGACGGCGAGAAAGCATACATCCTGGCTCCGGAAGGACTGAAAGTTGGCATGAAGGTTATGAGCGGCGCTGCTGCCGAGGTAAGACCTGGAAACTGCCTGCCGCTGTCCGAGATTCCGGTTGGTACCATGGTTCACAACGTAGAGCTTCATGCAGGCAAAGGCGGACAGCTTGTTCGTGCAGCTGGTAATGGCGCTCAGCTGATGGCTAAAGAAGGTAAATACGCAACCCTTCGTCTTCCGTCTGGAGAGATGAGAATGGTTCCGATCAACTGCCGTGCATCCATCGGTGTTGTTGGAAATGGCGAGCACAGCCTGATCAACATTGGTAAAGCAGGACGGAAACGTAACATGGGTATCCGCCCGACTGTACGTGGTTCTGTCATGAACCCGAATGACCATCCACATGGTGGTGGAGAAGGAAAGACCGGTATCGGACGTCCGGGCCCGTCTACTCCTTGGGGAAAACCGGCTCTTGGCCTGAAGACCAGAGCAAAGAACAAGCAGTCTAACAAGTACATCGTAAGAAGACGCGATGGAAAAGCTTTATCGAAATAAGGAGGTAAACGATGTCTCGTTCATTAAAAAAAGGACCATTTGCAGATGAAAGCCTGTTAAAGAAAGTTGACGCTGCAAACGCTTCAGGAGATAAAACAGTCATTAAAACCTGGTCACGTCGTTCTACAATCTTCCCGTCATTCGTTGGACATACAATCGCTGTTCATGACGGAAGAAAACATGTGCCGGTATACGTTACAGAGGATATGGTTGGACACAAACTCGGTGAGTTCGTAGCAACCAGAACCTACAGAGGTCACGGCAAGGACGAGAAGAAATCCGGCGTCCGCTAAGTAGAATGATTTGAGAGAGGAGGTTTTTTAGCAATGGCTAAAGGACATAGAAGTCAGATTAAAAGAGCAAGAAATGCTAACAAAGATACCAGACCGTCTGCAAAGTTATCCTACGCTAGAATGTCTGCGCAGAAAGCTGGATTTGTTTTAGATGCAATCCGCGGTAAAGACGTAACAACCGCACTTGGTATTGTAACTTATAACCCGAGATATGCCTCCAGCGTAGTGAAAAAACTGCTGGAGTCCGCAATCGCAAACGCTGAGAACAACAACGGTCTTTCCAGAGAAAACCTGTATGTAGCTGAGTGCTTCGCTAACAAGGCTCCGACCATGAAGAGAATTCATCCGAGAGCACAGGGCAGAGCTTACAGAATCCTGAAGAGAAACAGCCACATCACGATTGTGTTAGACGAGAAATAAGGAGGACATGTCATGGGACAGAAAGTTAATCCACACGGCCTGAGAGTCGGTGTTATTAAAGACTGGGATTCCAAATGGTATGCCGAGGGTGATTTCGCAGATAACCTCGTAGAGGACTACAACATCCGCACATACCTGAAGAAGAAACTGTACAGCGCAGGTGTTTCCAAGATCGAAATCGAAAGAGCATCTGACAGAGTAAAAGTTATCATCTACACCGCAAAACCGGGCGTTGTTATCGGTAAAGGCGGAGCAGAGATCGAGAAAGTAAAAGCTGAAGTTCAGAAACTGACTGACAAAAAGCTTATCGTAGATATCAAAGAAGTAAAAAGACCGGACCGCGATGCACAGCTCGTTGCTGAGAACATTGCATTACAGCTGGAAAACCGTATTTCCTTCCGTCGTGCTATGAAGTCTACCATGCAGCGTACGATGAGAGCTGGCGCTAAGGGAATCAAAACATCTGTATCCGGACGTCTTGGTGGAGCTGATATGGCTCGTACCGAGTTCTACAGCGAGGGAACTATTCCGCTGCAGACCCTGCGTGCCGATATCGATTATGGATTCGCTGAAGCAGATACCACTTACGGTAAAGTTGGCGTAAAAGCATGGATCTACAATGGCGAAGTACTTCCAACCAGAACTAAAAAGGAAGGGAGCGAGAATTAATTATGTTAATGCCGAAGAGAGTAAAACGTCGTAAACAGTTCCGTGGTTCCATGAAGGGTAAAGCCCTCAGAGGAAACAAAATTAACTACGGTGAATTTGGTCTCGTAGCCCTTGAGCCATGCTGGATCAAATCCAACCAGATCGAGGCAGCCCGTATCGCCATGACACGTTACATCAAACGTGGTGGTAAAGTTTGGATCAAAATTTTCCCGGACAAACCAGTAACCGCACAGCCGGCTGAAACCCGAATGGGTTCCGGAAAAGGTTCTCTGGAGTACTGGGTAGCAGTAGTAAAACCAGGCCGTGTAATGTTCGAAATCGCAGGTGTTCCGGAAGAAACAGCCCGCGAGGCATTACGTCTTGCCATGCATAAGTTACCATGTAAATGCAAAGTTGTTTCTCGTGCAGACTTAGAAGGCGGTGATAACAGTGAAAACTAACGAATTTGTAAAAGATTTAAATACAAAGAGCGCAGCTGAGCTGAATGACGAATTAGTAGCTGCTAAAAAGGAACTCTTCAATTTAAGATTCCAGAATGCAACCAACCAGCTTGACAATACAAGCCGAATCAAAGAGGTTCGCAAAAATATTGCAAGAATCCAGACTGTTATTGCCCAGAAGGCAAACGCAGCTGAGTAATTAGGAGGAAAATATCGTGGAAGAAAGAAATCTTAGAAAAACTCGCGTGGGCAAAGTTGTCAGCGATAAGATGGATAAGACTATCGTGGTTGCCATCGAAGACCATGTAAAACATCCTCTGTACAAGAAAATTGTAAAAAGCACATATAAGCTGAAAGCACACGATGCAAACAACGAGTGCCATGTAGGTGATACCGTACGAGTTATGGAAACAAGACCTTTATCCAAAGATAAGAGATGGAGACTTGTGGAGATCGTTGAGAAAGCGAAATAAATAAGAGATCAGAATGCTAAAGGAGGAATACCAGCATGATTCAGCAGGAAACTAGACTGAAAGTCGCTGACAACACCGGTGCAAAAGAAATCTTATGCATTCGTGTTATGGGCGGTTCTACAAGAAGATATGCCAACATTGGTGATGTAATCGTTGCTTCGGTCAAAGATGCAACACCAGGCGGCGTTGTTAAAAAAGGTGACGTAGTAAAAGCTGTTGTTGTAAGAAGCGTAAAAGGCGCTCGTCGTAAAGACGGTTCTTACATCAAATTTGATGAGAACGCAGCAGTTATTATCAAAGATGACAAAACTCCAAAAGGAACCCGTATTTTTGGACCAGTAGCCAGAGAGCTTCGTGAGAAACAGTTCATGAAGATTGTTTCCTTAGCTCCGGAAGTATTATAGGAGGACAGCTATGTCAATGAAGATTAAAAAAGGCGATACCGTAAAGGTAATCGCCGGCAAAGATAAAGACAAAACCGGCAAAGTAGTCAGCGTTGACGTAAAGAACAACCGTGTTGTTGTTGAAGGCGTAAACATGATTACAAAGCATGAGAAACCGTCTATGAGCAATCAGCAGGGCGGAATCGTTAACAAAGAAGCTCCTATCGATGCATCCAACGTAATGCTGGTTGTAAAAGGAGTTCCGACCCGCGTTGGAATCAAAGTTGAGATGGTTGAGAAAAACGGCAAAACAAAAGCTGTTAGAACCCGCGTTGCAAAAGCAAAAGAGCTGAACGGCGCAGTAATTGATTAAGGAAGAGAGGAGGCAAAACCGTGAGTAGACTGAAAGATCTTTACAACGAGCAGATCGTTGATGCAATGACCAAAAAATTTGGATACAAAAACGTGATGGAAGTGCCGAAGCTCTCCAAAATCGTAATCAACATGGGTGTTGGTGAAGCTAAGGAGAACGCTAAACTTCTGGACGCTGCAATCAGTGATATGGAAGCTATCACCGGACAGAAAGCAGTTACCACCAAAGCGAAAAATTCCGTAGCAAACTTTAAAATCCGTGAGGGTATGCCGATCGGATGCAAAGTTACCCTTCGTGGCGAGAAAATGTACGAGTTCGCAGACCGCCTGATCAACCTGGCACTGCCTCGTGTACGTGACTTCCGCGGCGTAAATCCGAACGCTTTCGATGGCAGAGGAAACTATGCTCTTGGTATCAAAGAGCAGCTGATTTTCCCAGAGATCGAGTATGATAAAGTTGATAAAGTCAGAGGTATGGACATTATCTTCGTTACCACTGCTAACACAGATGAAGAAGCTCGTGAATTACTGACATTATTCAACATGCCATTCGCAAAGTAATAGGAGGAATTGATTCATGGCTAAAACAGCAATGAAAATCAAACAGCAGCGCAAAGCTAAATTCTCTACAAGAGAATACAATCGTTGCAGAATTTGTGGCCGTCCACACGCATATTTAAGAAAATACGGAATCTGCAGAATCTGCTTCCGTGAATTAGCATACAAAGGCCAGATTCCTGGCGTTAAGAAAGCTAGTTGGTAAAATTTTAGAAGGAGGCAAATTCAAATGAGTATGAGTGATCCGATTGCAGATATGCTTACAAGAATCCGTAACGCTAACACTGCAAAACATGATACAGTAGATGTTCCGGCATCCAAAATGAAAATCGCAATCGCTGATATCCTGGTAAACGAGGGATACATTGCAAAATATGAACTCAGCGATGAGGGTGCATTCCAGAATATGCACATCACCCTGAAATACGGCGCTGACAAAAACGAGAAGATCATCACCGGTCTGAAGAGAATCTCCAAACCGGGTCTGAGAATCTATGTTGGCAAAGATGAGCTGCCGAGAGTACTTGGCGGACTTGGAATCGCTATTCTTTCCACAAACCAGGGTGTTATCACCGATAAAGAAGCTCGTAAGCTGCAGGTCGGCGGCGAGGTTCTGGCATTCGTTTGGTAATAGAAACGAAACAAGGCAACTGAAAACAGAGAGAGCGTAAGGCTCTCTCCGAAAATCTAAGTTAATAGGAGGAAATTGGTATGTCACGTATTGGAAGACTGCCAGTGGCAATTCCTGCAGGTGTAACAGTAGACATCCAGGAAAACAACCACGTTGTAGTAAAAGGACCAAAAGGAACATTAGAGAGAACTCTCCCGTCTGAAATGACCATCAAACTGGAAGACGGACATGTAGTAGTTACAAGACCGAACGATCTGAAGAAAATGAAAGCTCTTCATGGTCTGACCAGAACTCTGATCCACAACATGGTAATTGGTGTTAGCGAAGGCTATACCAAAACACTGGAAGTAAACGGTGTAGGTTACAGAGCTGCAAAACAGGGCAACAAATTAGTTCTGTCTCTTGGATATTCTCATCCGGTAGAGATGATCGATCCGGAAGGACTCTCCTCCGCTGTAGACGGCAACAAGATCATTGTTTCCGGTATCAGCAAAGAGAAAGTTGGCCAGTATGCCGCTGAAATCAGAGACAAGAGAAGACCTGAGCCATACAAGGGCAAGGGAATCAAGTATGCTGATGAAGTGATCAGACGTAAAGTTGGTAAGACTGGTAAGAAATAATTAAGGAGAGTGTGAACATGATTAGTAAAGTATCAAGAGCGCAGATGCGCCAGAAAAAGCATAGAAGATTACGTAATCATATCGTAGGTACTGCACAGCGTCCGCGTCTGTGTGTATTCCGCAGCAATAACCATATGTATGCTCAGATTATCGACGATACGATTGGAAATACTTTAGTTTCTGCTTCTACTCTTCAGAAAGATGTTAAAGCAGAGCTTGAGAAAACCAACAATGTAGATGCAGCAGCATATCTTGGAACCGTTCTTGGAAAGAAAGCTGTAGAAGCAGGTATTACTGAAGTTGTATTTGACCGTGGCGGATTCATCTACCAGGGAAAAATCCAGGCATTCGCAGACGCAGCTAGAGAAGCTGGGCTGGTATTCTAAGAAAGGAAGGAAAAGAACACATGAAGCATACAATTATTGATGCAAGCCAGTTCGAACTGGAAGAAAAAGTCGTATCAATTAAGCGTGTTACAAAAGTTGTTAAAGGTGGTCGTAACTTCCGTTTCACAGCTTTAGTAGTTGTCGGCGACGGCAATGGACACGTAGGCGCAGGCCTTGGAAAAGCAGCCGAGATTCCGGAAGCTATCCGCAAAGGTAAAGAAGACGCTATGAAGAAACTGGTAAGCGTAGCAATCAATGAGAACGGAAGTATCACTCATGACTACGTAGGTAAATTCGGAAGCGCAGAGGTTCTGTTAAAGAAAGCTCCTGAAGGTACTGGTGTCATCGCTGGTGGCCCAGCCCGTGCCGTAATCGAGTTAGCTGGTATTAAGAACATCCGTACAAAATCCCTTGGATCCAGAAATAAGCAGAACGTAGTTCTGGCTACCATCGCTGGTCTGTCTGAGCTGAAGACTCCAGAAGAAGTAGCAAGACTTCGCGGCAAATCTACAAACGAGATCTTTGCTTAAGGAGGATGTGAAAAATGGCAGATAAATTAAAAGTAACACTGGTGAAATCCCCGATCGGATGTGTTCCGAAACACAGAAGAACCGTGGAAGCACTGGGTCTGAAAAAAGTTAACAAGACGGTAGAACTGCCGGATAACGCAGCAGTTCGCGGCATGGTTAATCAGGTTTCTTACCTGGTTAAAGTAGAAGAAGCATAAGGAGGTACCGTAATGGACTTATCTAATTTACAGCCGGCTGAAGGTTCCAGACAGAACGATAACTTCCGCAGAGGCCGTGGACATGGTTCAGGAAATGGTAAAACAGCAGGTAAAGGCCACAAAGGACAGAAAGCACGTTCCGGAGCACCGAGACCGGGATTTGAAGGTGGTCAGATGCCTTTATACAGACGTCTTCCGAAGAGAGGTTTCAAAAACAGAAACTCCAAGGAAATCGTTGGAATCAATGTAGATGCTCTGAATCGTTATGAGGACGGAGCTGTTGTAACCGTAGAAACTATGATTGAGACTGGTCTTGTTTCCAATCCGAGAGATGGCGTAAAAATCCTTGGAAACGGTGAAGTCACCAAAAAACTCACTGTAAAAGCAAATGCTTTCAGTGAGAGCGCAAAGGCAAAAATTGAAGCGGCAGGTGGAACAGTCGAGGTGATCTAATGTTTAAGACCTTTATCAATGCATTTAAGGTCAAAGATGTTCGTCGCAAAATATTTTATGTGCTTATGATGCTTGTTGTCATCCGGTTAGGCTCTCAGATGCCTGTACCGGGTGTCAATACAAGCTTTTTTGCGAATTATTTTGCAAATAATACGAATGAGGCATTCAGCTTCCTGAATGCATTCACGGGCGGCGGTTTCGACCGTTTCTCCATCTTTGCTCTGAGTATTACACCGTACATTACTTCTTCCATCATTATTCAGCTGCTCACCATTGCAATTCCACGACTTGAGGAAATGCAGCGTGACGGCGAAGAGGGAAGAAAGAAAATGACTGCGATTACTCGTTATGTGACAGTAGGTCTTGCATTGTTTGAGTCTGTTGCCATGGCAGTAGGCTTTGGACGCCAGGGACTCCTCACCACTTTTAACGCAGTTAATGTGATTGTTGTAGTGGCAGCTCTGACAGCCGGTTCTGCCTTCCTTATGTGGGTGGGAGAACAGATCAACGACAAGGGCGTTGGAAATGGTATTTCTATGGTCCTGTTAATCAACATCCTTTCCAGAATCCCGCAGGATATGGTAACCCTTTACGAAACCTTCGTAAAAGGCAAAACCATCGCGCGTGGTCTGCTGATGTGGATTATCATCGCTGTTGTGATCATCGCTGTTGTTGTGCTGGTACTGATCCTGAATGGCGCTGAGAGAAGAATTCCGGTACAGTATTCCAAGAAAATGGCCGGAAGAAAAATGGTTGGCGGACAGTCATCCAATATTCCGCTGAAGGTAAATACAGCGGGCGTTATCCCGATCATCTTTGCATCATCCATCATGTCTTTCCCATCGATTATCCTGTCGTTTGTCGGAAAGTCGGATATCAAAGGCATCGGCGGAACGCTTATCAAGATGCTGAATTCCAACAACTGGTTTGATAAAACCAATCCAGTTGCTTCGCTGGGCCTGATTCTCTACATTGTCCTTGTTATTTTCTTCGCTTATTTCTATACCTCCATCACCTTCAACCCGATGGAAGTTGCAGATAACATGAAAAAACAGGGCGGCTTTATCCCAGGCATCCGCCCGGGTAAATCCACGGTAGATTATCTGAACAATCTGCTCAGCTATATTATTTTTATCGGTGCAGCAGGTCTTACCATTGTTGCAGTGATTCCATTTTTCTTTAATGGATTTTTCAAAGCAAATGTATCCTTTGGAGGTACTTCTCTGATCATTATTGCCAGCGTAATTCTGGAAACCTTAAAACAGATTGAATCCATGATGCTGGTACGCAATTACAAAGGATTCTTAAACGATTAAGGCATAAGAGGGACTGTCTGGATAAGACAGGCCCTTTCTTTTGTTTAAAGCGCTTTTAAAGAGGCTTTAACAGAGAAAATTTTTGCTATTGTGGTTTACTTTATGGTATAATAGGGTAAATTACACGCAGCGGATTGCTGCAAATTCAAACATGGGAGGAAAAGCGCATGAAAATTATTATGTTGGGGGCACCTGGTGCCGGAAAAGGTACACAGGCAAAACAGATCGCTGCAAAATATGAGATTCCGCATATTTCAACCGGCGATATCTTCCGCGCAAATATCAAAGAGGGAACCGAGCTTGGAAAGAAAGCGAAAGCATTCATGGACAAGGGAGAACTCGTTCCGGACGAGCTGACCTGCGATCTTGTTGTAGACCGTATTTCCAAACCGGACGCAGCAAAGGGCTACGTGCTGGATGGCTTCCCAAGAACGATTCCGCAGGCCGAGGCACTGACCAAAGCCCTGGAAGCACGCGGAGAGAAAATTGACTACGCAATCAATGTAGAAGTACCGGATGAAAATATCGTTCACCGTATGGGCGGACGCCGTGCCTGCATCGGATGCGGAGCAACGTATCATGTAGAATTTAACGCACCAAAGGTAGAAGATGTATGCGATACCTGCGGCGGCGAGCTGGTTCTTCGTGATGACGATAAACCTGAGACCGTACAGAAGAGACTGTCTGTATACCATGCTCAGACACAGCCTCTGATTGACTACTATAAGAAAGCCAATGTTCTGGTGGAAGTTGACGGAACCCAGGATATCAACGTGGTATTTCAGGATATAGTAAAGATTTTAGGAGCGTAAAGGATGTCCATATCAATTAAAACTGCCCGGGAAATTGAAAAAATGCGCCGTGCCGGTGAACTGCTGGAGAAGGTACACGATGAATTAGGCCGCGCCATCCATCCGGGAATGTCAACCTGGGAAATCAACAAGCTCGGAGAAGAGATGATCCGCAGCTTCGGATGCACTCCCAACTTTTTAAACTATAATGGGTATCCGGCTTCGATCTGCGTTTCTGTGAACGAAGAAGTGGTTCACGGAATCCCAAGTAAAAAACGGATTCTGAAAGAGGGCGACATTGTCAGCCTGGATGCGGGACTTATCTATGAAGGATACCATTCCGATGCAGCCCGCACACACGCGGTCGGTGAGATCTCGCCGGAGGCAAGAAAACTGGTGGAAGTAACACGCCAGGCCTTTTTTGAAGGAATCAAATACGCAAAAGCAGGCCATCATCTTCATGAGATTTCGGCGGCGATTGGTGCATACGCAGAGAGCTTCGGCTACGGCGTTGTCCGCGACCTGGTAGGCCACGGCATCGGAACGCACCTGCACGAAGATCCGGCAGTGCCGAACTTCGCACAGCCAAGCCGCGGCGTCCGTCTGCAGCCTGGCATGACGCTCGCCATCGAGCCGATGATCACAGCCAGAGGCTATGCAGTCAGATGGCTGGATGATGACTGGACCGTTGTGACAGAAGACGGCTCTCTTGCCGCACATTATGAGAACACGATTCTGATTACGGAGGGAGAACCGGAAATTCTGACACTTTCGCATACGGAGGAGGATTTATGAAACCGATTGTGAAAGGAATGTTTGCCAGAAGCCTGGCCGGCCACGATAAAGGAAAGCTGTATGTGATTTCGGATGTACAGGAGCCATACGTATTCCTGGTGGACGGAAAAATCCGTACCGCCAACCGGCCGAAAAAGAAGAAGCTGATTCACGTACAGCCGGATTACGAAATGACGGATGCGGTTCGTGATGAAGATATCCGTAAGGCATTAAAAGAAAAAAGTTGCAAAGAGTTGAAGGAGGATTAATCAATGTCTAAGGCAGATGTAATTGAAGTAGAGGGAACTGTCCTCGAGAAATTACCAAACGCAATGTTTAAAGTAGAACTGGAGAACAAACACGTAGTATTAGCTCATATCAGTGGAAAGCTGCGTATGAACTTTATCCGTATTCTCCCGGGAGACAAAGTAACCATCGAGCTGTCCCCATACGATCTGGACAAGGGACGTATTATCTGGAGAGATAAATAAGAAATACGATAAAAAAAGCCATCCGGCATGCCGGATGGCTTTTTCTCTGTATGTGTTTCTCTGTATTCATCCCCAATAACAGTAACCGTTCTACAGAACAAAGATTTCGATCACCGGCCTTCAGATTTCTGACAGCCACAAAGCAAGCACCAGTCTGCAAACCCTGCAGCATCCGCGGCGGCGGGCATCTGAATTTCTTTTCAGTCCCTTTTGAAACCTTCCAGATGTATTATGCAATATTTTAATAGAAAAAGCAATGAAAAAAGTATAAAATTTTATGAAAACTTTTTGTAAAAACCAGGAGAATTTGTGCACTTTTGAAACAAAATTTTTAAACCGTCAGAAGAAAAAAGAAAAAGTGAAAAGACAGGAGAAAAGAGCGGCCGGAAAACCGTGAAAATGACAGGTGAGGGCTCGAAAGCGACAGAAGAATATATGTTCGTGAATTCTGTGTGAAGTTGAAATATTTGGTTGAATTCTCAAAATAATGTGATACAATGCAATAGAGAAACTTTACGGGGAAATTTTACCGGGAAGGGTCTCCTGGGCGGTGTGGTAAAATCTATGCACCGGCAGAAATCAAGGAAACATTTTATGAAACAGCAGGCTGCAGTCTGAAAAATAATTCGGATCTGCAGCAATGGCATCGCTGCTCCTTACAGATAACAGGAAAGGAAAATGTGCAATGACAAAAATGGTAAAGAAAAAGAAAAAAGGCCTTGTTGCAGAATTGAGCGTAGTTGCAGTGATTGTTTTACTTGCCGCTGCATATGGAATCTTCTGTCTGATCATCGAGGATGACAAAATCTGGGCAGATGCTTCTATTAACGGAGTAAACATTCAGGGAATGAGCAAAAAAGAAGCTGCACAGACAGTGGAACAGAAGTTTGAAGAAGATTATAAAGATACAGCTGTTACCGTTGAGCTGGATGGTCAGCAGTATACGATGAACGTATTTCCAATGCTGGGGATGGATGCTTCCGCAGAAATTGAAAAAGCATATGAAAAAGGCCATGGAAATCTTCTGGTTCGCGGTCTGGAGTGGGTCGAGATGAAACGGGGAAAGGCAGAGAAACTTTCCTATGATGTGCAGCCGACTGTGGCCCATCCAGATGAGGTGGAAGGAATTGTACAGGCATCCGGCATTCAGGATTACAACTCCATGCAGGATACTACATATGAAGTAACAGATACCGGCCTGATCGTGCATAAAGGCATTTCCGGAACCAGACCGGATGTGGATGCTTTAAAACAGCAGATCCAGACGAATGTGACAGCAATGAATTTCCAGGATGTAATTTCCTGCCCGACGGCAGAAAATCAGCTGACGGAGCCGGATTTTGCCGGAATTGCAAGCCAGATTTATACCGAGCCGGTCAATGCGATGCTGGATCCGGACAACGGATATTCCGTTGTGGCATCGAAAAACGGAGCCTCAATGGATGCGGACAGTGCGAAAGCCGAGTATGAGAGTGCAGAAGAAAATACGGATATCACGATTCCGTTTACCTTTACCGAGCCGGAGATTACAACCGAGAAGATGAACGCAAATCTGTTTAAAGACACGCTTGGAAGTTACAGCTCCAGCGCAGCAGGTGGAACGAGCGGAAGAATTCACAACGTCGGACTTACGGCATCTATCTGCAACGGACAGATCGTTCTGCCGGGAGAAACCTTCTCTTTTAATGGTGTCGTAGGTGATACAACGGCGGAAAAAGGATACCAGGAGGCAGCAGGCTATCAGGATGGCAAAGTCGTCCAGGTACTTGGAGGAGGCGAATGCCAGGTGTCTTCCACACTGTTTTCCGCTATTTTGTATACAGACCTTGATGTGTTGGAAAGAGCCAACCATTCGATGCCGGTACATTATGTGCCGTCAGGAATGGATGCAACCGTATTCTGGGATTCACCGGATTTCAAATTTGAAAATAATCATAAGTATCCGGTGAAAATTGTGATGAATATGGACAGCAGTGATACACTGACCGTAAAAATTCTCGGAACAAAAGAAAACGACTATACCATTGAGCCAAGGGTAGAGCAGATCGATGAGATGAGTAATGTAACGTATCGTGATTATAAAGATGCAAGCGGAAATGTAGTAAAATCAGAATCCGTATGCGCAAGCAAATACAAACCGCTGAACTCAGGATCATGATGCAAAAAAAGATGTTACCTGTAAAAAACAGGCGGGACAGAGAAGAGAAATCTGTCCCGCCTGTTTTTTTCTTACCAGTGGGAAAGATGAAAAATGCACAGAAAAAGAGCAAAAAAAAATGAAAAAATATGTAAAAAATTTCTTGCATTTCCGGGAACAAAATGCTATACTATAAAACGAACTTTTGCGCGTGGACTTTTTTCTAACCCATAAAAAGAAAACGCATTCCAAAAGTTTACAACAGAAAATTCCCCTACACGGGGCGCTAGGAGCAAAGAAAGGAGGATTCATCATGAAGGTTAGATCTTCTGTAAAACCGATCTGCGAGAAATGCAAAGTTATCAAAAGAAAAGGTAGCATCAGAATCATTTGTGAGAATCCAAAGCACAAACAGCGCCAGGGCTAATCCGTCATTAGGCTTGATCGTAATTGTGCAGATTTTAAGTGCGGCTGCAGCGAGGACGCGCGTGAATGCGTTGTTCTGCTGTTAATATTATAAAGTGAGACACCTGGCAAGTTGCAGCCAGGATACCTCCGGCGGGTGGACGCGCGGAGCGCAGACATCCCTTATAATATTGCTTAATACTCCGATCTGTCAGGTGGCAGAAGGAGAAAGGTCGTGCGAACACGGCTGGATACACGCATACCTGTATCCCAATTAGGAAAATATTAATGTTTTAGAAAAATGGAGGACAAAGTACATGGCTCGTATAGCTGGTGTAGACTTACCAAGAGACAAACGTGTTGAGATTGGTCTGACCTATATCTACGGAATCGGTAGAACAAGTGCAGATCGTATCTTAAAAGAAGCTGGAGTAAATCCGGACACACGCTGCAGAGATTTGACAGACGATGAAGTAAAGAGACTCAGCGCAGTTATCGATGAGAGTCAGGTTGTAGAAGGAGATCTTCGTAGAGAAATCGCTATGAACATCAAACGTCTGCAGGAGATCGGATGCTACAGAGGTATCCGTCATCGTAAAGGCCTTCCGGTTCGTGGTCAGAAAACAAAGACCAACGCAAGAACCCGCAAAGGTCCTAAGAGAACTGTTGCAAATAAGAAGAAATAATTTAACCAGTAGTCCAATATAAGATTAAGAAAGTGTAGGTTAGTTTTAAAATGGCAAAAGTGACAAAGAAAACGACAAAACGTCGTGTCAGAAAAAACGTTGAACACGGACAGGCACATATCCAGTCTTCCTTCAATAATACAATCGTAACACTGACTGATGCAGAAGGAAATGCTCTTTCTTGGGCAAGTGCCGGCGGTCTGGGATTTAGAGGTTCAAGAAAATCTACTCCATACGCAGCTCAGATGGCTGCAGAAACTGCTACCAAAGCAGCGCTGGTTCATGGCTTAAAGACTGTTGACGTTATGGTAAAAGGACCAGGATCAGGTCGTGAAGCTGCAATCCGTGCCCTTCAGGCATGCGGTCTTGAAGTTACAAGCATCCGCGACGTAACACCGGTTCCGCACAACGGATGCCGCCCACCAAAACGTAGAAGAGTCTGATTAGGAGGTTAAGAACATGGCAGTAAATAGAGTACCAGTCCTGAAAAGATGCAGATCCCTCGGAATGGATCCTGTATATCTTGGAATTGATAAGAAGTCCACAAGACAGCTGAAAAGAGCAAACAGAAAAATGTCTGAGTATGGTCTTCAGTTAAGAGAAAAACAGAAAGCAAAATTCATCTACGGCGTTCTGGAGAAACCTTTTGTTAACTATTACAAAAAGGCTGACAGAATGGAAGGACAGACTGGTGAGAACCTGATGATCCTTCTTGAGCTCCGTCTGGACAACGTTCTGTTCCGTATGGGAATGGCTAGAACCAGAAAAGAAGCACGTCAGATCGTTGACCACAAACACGTTCTGGTTAACGGCAAACAGGTAAATATCCCGTCTTACCTTGTAAGCGCTGGTGATACCATCGAAATCAAAGAGGGTAAAAAATCCTCTCAGAGATATAAAGACATCGTAGAGGTTACAGGCGGCCGTCTGACTCCGGAATGGATCGAGGCTGATCTTGAGGCACTCAAAGGTGTTGTAAAAGAGCGTCCTACCCGCGAAATGATCGATGTTCCGGTTGACGAAGTGCAGATCGTCGAGCTGTATTCTAAATAAAGAATCGCCATACGCGGAAGGCTTTATTCCCATGAGTAATGAGCCAACCAATTTAAAAGGAGGGGCTTTCGAGTGTTTGATTTTAACAAACCGAAAATTGAAATTACTGAGATTTCTGATGACAAGAAGTACGGCAGATTTGTGGTTGAACCTCTGGAAAGAGGCTACGGTATCACATTAGGTAATTCTCTTCGCAGAATTATGCTTTCTTCCCTCCCTGGAGCAGCAGTAAGCCAGGTTAAAATCGAGGGCGTTCTTCATGAATTCAGCTCCATCCCTGGAGTAAAAGAAGACGTTACAGAAATCATCATGAACCTGAAGAGCCTTGCAATCCGCAATAACAGCGAAACCAACGAAGCAAAAGTTGCTTATATTGAGTTCGAGGGCGAGGGAGTTGTAAGAGCATCCGATATTCAGGTAGATCAGGATATTGAGATCATGAATCCGGATCAGGTAATCGCAACCCTGAACGGCGGCCCGGACAGCAAGCTGTACATGGAGCTGACGATCACAAAAGGCCGCGGTTATATCAGTGCTGACAAAGGCAAGAGCGATGACATGCCGATCGGCGTTCTCGCTGTGGATGCTATCTATACACCGGTTGAGCGTGTAAACCTCAAAGTGGAGAACACCCGTGTAGGTCAGATTACCGATTACGATAAACTGACACTGGATGTTTACACCAGAGGAACACTGGATCCGGACGAGGCAGTCAGCCTGGCAGCTAAGGTTTTAAGCGAGCATCTGAAACTCTTCATCGATCTGTCTGAGAATGCGAAGACAGCAGAAGTTATGATCGAGAAAGAGGACAATGAGAAAGAGAAAGTTCTGGAGATGAACATCGACGAGCTTGAGCTTTCCGTGCGTTCCTATAACTGCTTGAAACGTGCCGGTATCAATACCGTAGAAGAGCTGTGCAACAAAACTTCCGAAGACATGATGAAGGTTCGTAACCTGGGCCGCAAGTCTCTGGAAGAGGTACTTGCAAAGCTGAAAGAACTGGGACTGTCACTGAGTCCTGGGGACGGAGAATAAATCACAGCGATTTATCTTTCCGTTTGATTTGTAGACGAAAACCCCCTGTCAGTAAGTCCGAGGCAGCATGACTTGTGGGTTCCACAAATGGAGGAAAATTTAAAATGGCAAAATATAGAAAACTTGGCAGAACATCTGACCAGAGAAAAGCATTATTAAGAAACCAGGTAACCAACCTTCTGTATCACGGAAAAATCGTTACCACTGAGACCAAAGCAAAAGAGATCCGTAAGATCGCTGAAAGCATGATCGCACTGGCTGTAAAAGAGAAAGATAACTTTGAGACCGTTACCGTTACTGCTAAAGTAGCTCGCAAAGATGCTGATGGCAAACGTGTGAAAGAAGTAAAAGACGGCAAAAAAGTTACCGTATACGATGAAGTTCAGAAAGAGATCAAAAAAGATCTTCCGTCCAGACTTCACGCTAGACGTCAGATGGCAAGCTTCTTCTATCCTGTAACAGAGGTTCCGACCGAAGCAGCAGGACGCAAGAAAAACACCAAGTCCATCGATATGCCACAGAAAATGTTCGATGAGATCGCTCCGAAATATGCAGACCGTAACGGCGGATATACCCGTATCATCAAGATCGGACCGCGTAAAGGTGATGCAGCTATGGAAGTTGTAATCGAGCTGGTTTAATCTGTAAATAGTTTTGAAATCCGCAGGGGCTGCCTCTTAGTAGGTGGCTCCTGTTTTGTTGTATATCATATTTTATATGCCACAATTGCGAAATTGTGGCAATGTACGGGGTTGCATCTGCTTTGCGAATAAGGTACAATACAGAATACAGAACAGCTAAAATGGGATACAAAGGAGAGCATTTGCATGGAGAGCAAGAAAAAAATGTTGTTTATTTTTAATCCGTTTTCCGGAAAAGCACAGATTAAAAGTAAACTGTTTGAAATTATCGATGTTTTTGTAAAAGGCGGATATGAAGTGATTGTCCACCCGACGCAGGCAGTCGGAGATGGTTTCGAAAAGACAAAGGAGCTTGCGCCGCAGGTGGATCTCGTTGTCTGCAGCGGGGGCGACGGAACACTGGATGAAGTTGTCAGCGGCCTGATGGAAGTGGATCAGCGCGTTCCGATCGGTTATATTCCGGCCGGAAGCACCAATGACTTTGCAAACAGTCTTTCTATTTCGAAAGATATGGTACAGGCGGCAAAGGATATCATCGAGGGAAACCTGTATTCCTGTGATGTGGGAGCGTTCAACAACGACAGCTTTGTCTACATCGCTGCATTCGGCCTTTTCACGGATGTTTCCTATGAGACAGACCAGCACATGAAAAACATTCTCGGCCATCTGGCATACCTGCTGGAGGGATCCAAACGGATCTGGAATGTGCCGACGTACTGGATTAAAGTCGAGGCAAACGGGGAAACCTTTGAGGGAGAGTATATCTACGGTATGGTGACGAATGCCAAGTCCGTCGGCGGCTTCAAAAACCTGCCGGGACAGGATGTACGCCTGGATGACGGACTCTTCGAGGTAACCCTGATCAAACGCCCGAAAAACCCGCTGGAACTGAATGAGATCATTGCGTCCCTGCTGATGCAGGAGGATCACACAGACCTCATCGATTCGTTCAAGACCGACCGCATCATCATCGAGTCCAACCAGGAGATTTCCTGGACTCTGGACGGCGAATACGGCGGAGATCACGGCTATGTCTGCATCGAAGCGCGCAAACATGCCATGGAACTGGTTCTGAACAATAAGTAGGCACGGCTTTTTGATAAGTTTTTCACAAAAAAGTGCAAAAAAATGGATTTCGCTACGAAAACCATTTGGCATTTGCAGAAAGATGTTGTATAATAAAACCAGTTATGAAAGTAACAAGTATGCCGTAAGCCTGAAAACGGTACACGGCACAATTACAGACACAGGAGGTCATTTGAGCTATGTTAGTATCAGCAAAAGAAATGTTGGACAAAGCAAAAGCTGGCCACTATGCAGTTGGTCAGTTTAACATCAACAACCTGGAGTGGACAAAATCCATCCTTCTTACCGCACAGGAGATGAATTCTCCGGTTATCCTTGGCGTATCTGAGGGTGCAGGAAAATACATGACAGGTTTTAAAACTGTAGCTGCTATGGTAAAGGCTATGATCGAAGAACTGAACATCACTGTTCCGGTTGCTCTGCATCTGGACCACGGAACCTACGAAGGATGCTACAAATGCATCGAAGCAGGTTTCTCATCCATCATGTTTGACGGATCTCATTATCCGATCGAAGAGAACGTTGCAAAAACAAAAGAACTGGTAGCTGTTTGCAAAGAGAAAGGAATGTCTCTGGAAGCAGAAGTTGGTTCTATCGGTGGAGAAGAAGATGGTGTTATAGGTATGGGCGAATGCGCTGATCCGAACGAGTGCAAGATGATTGCAGACCTCGGTGTAGATATGCTTGCAGCAGGTATCGGCAATATCCACGGTGTATACCCGGCTAACTGGCAGGGACTGAGCTTTGAGACTCTGGCAGCTGTACAGGAGCTGACAGGAACCATGCCGCTCGTTCTTCACGGTGGTACAGGTATCCCGGATGACATGATCAAGAAAGCCATTGACCTTGGCGTTTCCAAAATCAATGTAAATACAGAGTGCCAGCTTGCATTCGCAGCAGCTACACGTAAATACATCGAAGAGGGAAAAGATCAGCAGGGTAAAGGATTCGATCCTCGTAAACTCCTTGCTCCTGGCGCAGAAGCTATCAAAGCTACTGTAAGAGAAAAAATCGAACTGTTCGGTTCTGCAAACAAAGCCTGAGTTTAAGCACGAAAATGCTGTGCAGGATTCCTGGGGACTTCCTCCTCAGGGTCCGCACAGTATTTTTTTTCGCGAGCAACGAGTCGAAGTCCGTGCTTGCACGAGACCTTGACGACTGCCGCGAAAGCTTTCATCGAATCCGCTAATTTTTTCGCCTGAATTAGGAAAGTTTTGTAAAATAATACGAAAAAGGGACTGAGTTCAAAAAAGCACTTGCGTTTTTTAAGTTTTTGAGTTATTTTAGTATCAGTTGGAAATCAAATCCATATGCGAATGTAAAACAAGGGCGTTCTACAAAAACTTAGCTTTCCTTAGCTGCTTTTTGAGAACCCCTTTTTCTTGTATCAGGACCTTTTTAGAGTCCGGCGGGAAGGTCGCATCGCAAAATTCACAAATGGAAAGGAAGAAAGAAAATGGGAGAATATGTAAATCCGGCCAAAATCTTTGGCGAAAATGTATTCAATGACACTGTAATGCAGGAACGTCTTCCAAAAAATGTTTACAAGAAGCTGAAAAAGATCATCGAAGAAGGCGGTGAGCTGGATCTTGCTACTGCAGATACGATTGCACATGAGATGAAAGAATGGGCAATTGAAAAAGGAGCAACACACTATACACACTGGTTCCAGCCGCTGACTGGTACAACTGCAGAAAAGCACGATTCTTTTATCACAGCACCGATGCCGAACGGCAAAGTACTGATGAGCTTCTCCGGTAAAGAGCTGATCAAAGGCGAGCCGGATGCATCTTCTTTCCCGTCCGGTGGACTGCGTGCTACCTTTGAGGCAAGAGGATATACAGCATGGGACTGCACCTCACCGGCTTTCGTTCGTCAGGACGCAGCAGGCGCAACCCTCTGCATTCCGACTGCATTCTGCTCCTACACAGGAGAGGCGCTTGACCAGAAAACACCGCTTCTTCGTTCCATGGAAGCTCTGAATGTACAGTCCCTGCGTCTGTTAAAACTGTTCGGAAACACCACTTCCAAGAAAGTAACTCCTTCCGTAGGACCGGAGCAGGAATACTTCCTGGTAGATGCAGAGAAATTCCTGCAGAGAAAAGACCTGATCTACACCGGCCGTACCCTGTTCGGCGCAATGCCTCCAAAAGGACAGGAGATGGACGATCACTATTTCGGAACCATCCGTCAGAGAATTGCTTCCTTTATGAAGGAGGTCAACATTGAGCTGTGGAAGATGGGCGTTACCGCAAAGACACAGCACAATGAGGTTGCACCGGCACAGCATGAGCTGGCTTCCATCTATTCCGAGGCAAACGTAGCAGTCGACAACAACCAGCTCGTAATGCAGACCTTAAAGAGAGTTGCATGCCAGCACGGACTGAAATGCCTGCTGCATGAGAAACCGTTCGCAGGTGTCAACGGTTCCGGTAAACATAACAACTGGTCCATCACCACAGATGACGGCATCAACCTTCTTGAGCCGGGCAAAACACCGCACGAGAACATTCAGCTCCTGCTTGTGTTAAGCTGCATCCTGAAAGCTGTTGATGTTCACGCAGATCTGCTCCGTGAGTCCGCAGCCGATCCAGGAAACGATCACAGACTGGGAGCCAACGAGGCACCGCCGGCCATCATTTCCGTATTCCTTGGCGAGCAGCTGGAGGACGTTGTTGAGCAGCTGATCAGCACCGGAAATGCAACCAAGAGTAAAAAAGAGGGCGTTCTGGAGACTGGTGTTAAGACACTTCCGGATCTCAAGAAAGACGCTACCGACCGTAACAGAACCTCACCGTTCGCCTTCACCGGAAACAAATTCGAGTTCCGTATGGTTGGTTCCCGTGACTCCGTTGCAGCTCCGAACATCGTACTGAACACCATCGTTGCAGAAGCATTCCGCGATGCATGCGATGTACTGGAAGGCGCTGAAAACTTCGAGGACGCTGTCCATGATCTGATCAAGAAGAACTTAAGTGAGCATCAGAGAATCATCTTCAATGGCGACGGATATGCAGATGAGTGGTTAGCTGAGGCAGAGAGAAGAGGACTTCCGAACATCAAATCCATGGTGTACGCAATCCCGGCACTGACCACTGATACCGCAATCAAACTGTTCGGCGATTTCAAAGTATTCACCGAGGCAGAGCTGGTATCCCGTGCAGAAGTTAAATTCGAGAACTATGCAAAGACCATCAACATCGAAGCAAAGACCATGATCGACATGGCAAGCAAACAGATCATCCCGGCAGTCATCAAATATGCGACTTCCCTGGCTGGATCCATCAACACCATCACCGCAGCAGGTGTTACAGCAGTTGGTGTACAGAAGAATCTGCTGAACGAGACAAGTGCACTGCTTGAGGAAACCCAGAAAGCACTTGACGAGCTGATCGCAATCGAGAATGCAGGATGCGAGATGGAAGACGGTGAAGCAAAAGCAAAATACTACTACGAGAAAGTTACTCCGGCTATGGAGGCACTCCGTGCACCGGTTGACAAACTGGAAATGATCGTAGACAAAGAGATGTGGCCGATGCCGTCCTACGGCGATCTGATGTTTGAGGTTTAACCCGCAGAAGGTCCGATAAATTGTAAAAATTCTGTGAAAACAGGGCAGAAAAAGAGGCTGTTTTTGACAACGGCCTCTTTTTTTAGTATAATGGAGATTAGCTGTTGTCAGAAAGAAAAGGCGGACAGCACTGCCGGAAAAGCGGCAGGAAAACATGGAGGAAACGCTTCTGGAATTTCGGAGAAAAACAGAAGCATACAGAACTATGAATGCAGAACTGGAAATTTTAGGTGTGAAGCTGAAACATTACCGCGTCGATGCGGCGATGGAGATTGCAGAGGAATACCTCTCAAACGATAAGCTGAACACCATCGGGATTGTTACGATGCAGATGCTGATGCAGGCGAGCAAGGAACCGACGTGGAAACAGTATATCGAAGATCTGGATCTGACAGTTATCGGGGAAACCGAGGTGCTGGAGGCAGCAGGAATCGACCCGGAGACGCCGTCCTACGAGGAAGTGGAGACGAACGAGTTCATCGCACGCTTTTTCTGGGGACTGATTCAGAAGAAGAGCCGGATTTTCGTACTGGGCGACACGGAGGAAGAACTGCAGACGCTGCAGAAATATCTGACGGAGACGTATCCCGGCATTGAGATCGGAGGCGGCGCTGTCGTTGAGACGCTGGAGGAATCCGCGTTTGACAGCCTGGTCAACGAGATCAACAGCCAGACGACGGACGTGATTGTGAGCGGCCTTGCAGGAACGCGGCAGGATCGTTTCGTTCTGGAAAACAGCAGCAAAATCAGCGCAAAAATCTGGCTGAGCCTTGGCGAGCATTCGACGCTGCAGAATGAGGCCGGTATAAAAACAAGCTGGTGGGGAACTCTGCTAAAGAAGAATACGTTCAAGCGGATGGTAACAAAATATAACAGCGAAAAGGACGGTTGAAGTTCATGAACTGGATACGGAACAAACAGCAGTGGAGAGATTATCTGCTGATTACGCTGGGAACCGCGGTCATGGCGGTTGCGACCAGCTCGATTTACGACCCGGCGGGGCTTGTTACCGGAGGATTTTCCGGTCTTGCAATCGTCATCAAACAACTGAGCCAGATGCTGTTCGGAAAAGGAGTTCCGCTCTGGGTGACGAACCTTGTGCTGAACATTCCGCTCTTTCTGTGCGGAATCCGCATGAGCCGCGATTTTCTGGTGAAAACCATCTTCGGAACCCTGATGAATACGTTCTGGATTGCCGTTCTCCCGGTGCTGCAGCTGGTGCCGGATGACAGGATGCTTTCCGCACTGTTCGGCGGCGTTCTGATGGGAGCAGGCATCGGTCTCGTCTTCATCGGAAACGGTACGACGGGCGGAACGGATATGATGGCGGCTCTGATCCAGAGAAAGCTGCGCCACTATTCCGTTGCACAGGTTATGCAGGTGCTTGATGGAATCATCGTCATCGCCGGTATTTTTGTCTTCGGTATCCACGCTTCGCTCTATGCGATCGTGGCAATCTACGTGACGACGAAAGTGACGGATGCCCTGATGGAAGGTATGAATTATGCGAAATCCGCGTTTATCATTACCGCGCATCCGGACCAGGTAGCCGATGAGCTCATGAAAGAACTCGACCGCGGCGCGTCCGGCATCCACATCAAGGGAATGTACACGGGCGAGGAGCGCATGATGGTATTCTGTGTGGTAGGAAAAAAACAGATCCCGCAGCTCAAACAGATCGTGGGAATGATCGATCCGGACGCGTTTGTCGTTGTGTCGGATGCAAGAGAGGTCTTGGGAGAGGGCTTCCAGACGGATTTCTCCTGACCTTTTTACGTATTTTGTGGTATAAATGTTGTGTTTTCTCTTCCTTTTTTGTCTATTTTGTATTAAAATAAGTATATCTGTGAGGTACTTTGCATCAGGCGCAGAACCATAGGGGTGTGGATATGCCTGGCAATGAAAGCGGGTGCAGCCGGAGACAAACTATAGGATGAAAGAGGGAAGAAAATATGATTTCAAATCAGATTTTACAGAGTACCATTGAGGGAATCAAAAATATTTCGCGTGTCGAACTCTGCGTGACTGATGTAGAAGGAAAGGTTCTGGTAACGACGTTTCCGGAGGTTGAGATCAGCCAGAATGATATTGTAACGTTTGCGCAGTCTCAGGCAGATTCCCAGACCATGAAAAATTATCAGTTTTTTAAAGTATACGATGAACACCAGCTGGAGTACATTCTGGTTGTAAAAGGCGGAAACGATGACATTCACCTGATCGGGAAAATGGTTACCTTCCAGATTCAGGGCCTCCTTACCGCCTACAAGGAGCGCTTCGATAAAGACAACTTTATCAAGAACCTGCTGCTCGACAACCTGCTGCTGGTCGACATCTACAACAGGGCGAAGAAGTTACATATTGAAGTGGAAGCACGCCGCCTTGTATTTATTCTTGAGACAAATCCGGATAAAAACAGCGGGGCGCTGGAAAGCGTCAAGAGTCTGCTCGGTACCAAATCCGGTGACTTTATAACTGCCGTCGATGAGAAAAACATTATCATCGTCAAGGAACTTGCTCCAGGTGAGGATTATGCCCAGATGAACAAAGTGGCAGCCACCATTCTGGAAGCGGCAGGAAGAGATGAGGAGGGGAAAACCCACGTTGCTTACGGTACCATTGTCAAGGAGATCAAAGAAGTATCGCGTTCCTACAAAGAAGCCAGAATGGCGATGGACGTCGGAAAAATCTTCTCCGTTGAGAATGATATCTATGCATACAGCTCACTGGGTATCGGCCGTCTGATTTACCAGCTTCCGATCCCACTGTGCAAAATGTTCATCAAAGAGATTTTTGGCAACAAATCGCCGGATGACTTTGATGAAGAGACACTGACAACGATCAATAAATTCTTTGAAAATTCTCTGAATGTCTCGGAAACCTCGAGACAGCTTTATATACACCGAAATACCCTTGTCTATCGGCTGGATAAGCTGCAGAAGAGCACGGGACTCGATCTTAGAGTTTTTGAAGATGCGATCACATTCAAGATTGCGCTTATGGTTGTGCAGTACATGAAATACATGGAAACGCTCGATTATTAAGCGAGAACCCTTGAAGGAGGAATTGCATGATAACATTGGATAGTGTAAGTAAGAGTTACGCGAAAGGCCAGCCGGCCGTCAACAACGTATCCTTACACATCGAGAAGGGGGAATTCGTCTTTATCGTGGGAAACAGCGGTTCTGGAAAATCGACGCTGATCAAGCTCCTTTTGAAAGAACTCGAGCCCACATCCGGTACCATTAAGGTAAACGGACAGATCTTAAATAAAATGAAACGCTGGAGAGTGCCGAAATACCGCCGCGGTGTCGGCGTCGTATTCCAGGATTTCCGCCTTTTAAAAGACCGGAATGTCTATGAAAACGTAGCATTCGCACAGCGTGTCATCGAGAAACCGAACCGCGTCATCAAAAAGCGCGTGCCGGAGGTCCTGACGCTGGTCGGACTGGCAGAGAAGTACAAATCCTTCCCGAAGGAGCTTTCCGGAGGAGAGCAGCAGCGAGTTGCCGTGGCAAGAGCCATTGTCAACCGGCCTGACATCCTTCTGGCGGACGAGCCGACCGGAAACCTGGACCCGGGAAACTCCATGGAGATTATGAAGCTCCTGGAGGAAATCAACAACAGAGGAACGACCGTTCTTGTGGTAACCCACAACCGTGAGATCGTCAACTCCATGAAAAAACGCGTTATTACCATGCGCAAAGGCGTGGTAGTCAGCGATGAGAAGGAGGGCGAGTACCATGAGGTTTAGTACACTGGGCTACAGCATCAAACAGGGTGTCAAAAACATCTGGAGAAACAAGATGTTCTCGCTGGCATCCATCGCAACCATGGGAGCCTGTATCTTTCTATTCGGTATCTTCTTTGCGGTTGTCATCAACTTTAACTATATCGTAAAAAATGCCGAGACAGACGTATCCATGACCGTCTTCTTCAACGAAGATGCGGATCAGGCGACGATCGATGAGATCGGAACGGAGATCAGGGCCAAGACCGATGTGGTCAAGGAATGTAAGTATGTTTCCGCGGATGAGACGTGGGAAAACTTTGCAAAACAGTATTTCGAAGGAAAAGAGGAATACAAGGACGGCTTTAAGCCAAACGACAATCCGCTCGCAACTTCCGCGCACTACGAGGTTTACGTATATCAGGTAGAGACGCAGAATGCGCTGGCTGAGTATATCCGCTCGCTGGACGGTGTCCGTGAGGTTAAACAGGCCGAGGGCGCAACAACAACGCTGACGACGATGAACCGTGTCATCGGCTACGTTTCCATCGCGATCATCCTGATTCTTCTTGCGGTATCTGTTTTCCTGATCAGCAATACCGTCACGATTGGTATTTCGGTTCGGAAAGAGGAGATCGGTATCATGAAGCTGATCGGTGCGACGAACCTGTTTGTAAGGGCTCCGTTCCTGATCGAGGGTATCCTGATCGGACTTGTCGGAGCAGCGATTCCGCTGGGACTGCTGTACGTGGTATACAACAGAGTCATCAGCTACGTTATGACGGAGTTCAGCGTACTGTCGAACTTTATGGCATTCATGCCGGTATCGGCCGTCTTCCGGATTCTGCTTCCGGTCGGACTCATTCTCGGTATGGGAATCGGACTTGTCGGCAGTATCTTTACGATTCGAAAACACTTGAAAGTCTGATAGGATTAGACAATATTAATGAAGTAAAAAATAAGTCCCGGAATCCGTCAAAAGATTCCGGGATCTTTCGATTGGGAGGCATATTTTGGAAGAACTGATGAAGGAAGAAAAAGAGGGCGTAAAAGCGGCAGAGCAGGAAAAACCGAAAAAGCGCAGAAACAGAAAGAAAAACCGAAAAAATGAGATGCGGAAGAGCTACTTTGCGGGCATGATTTCCATGCTGGCGATTGTAATGATCGTGCTTGTCGGAACAACGTTTCTCTGGCCGGGAAGCAGTGCGGACCACCCCGGCGGCTTCTGGTCGTGGCGGAAGACGGCGGCGATCAAAGCGATGATCAGCCAGCTTTACGCGGGCGATGTGGATGACACAGAGCTGTCGGATGCGATGTATAAAGGGCTGATCAGCGGCCTCGGCGACAAGTATTCTACGTATTACACGAAAGAGGAATACGAAGCGATCAAGACAGCGCAGGAGGGTTACTATCAGGGCATCGGTGTTACGGTGACGATGGACGGCGATAAGCTGCAGGTCACCGGCGTGCAGGACGATACCCCGGCGGCGAAGGCCGGCATTCAGGCGGATGACCGTATTGTAAAGATTGACGGGCAGACACTAGAGGGGCTCAGCCTCAACGAAGCCGTCGGTCTTTTGAAAAACAGTGAGAATGATACCGTGATGCTCACAATTGAACGGGAGGGCGAGGCGGAACTGCTGGAGAAGGAAGTGGCGAAAGAGAAGCTTGCGGCAATCGTGGCAGACGGTAAAATGCTGGACGACAAGATCGGCTATCTGGCCATCAGCGAGTTTACAGGGCTTACCTCCGAGCAGTTCCAGAAGGCGTACCAGTCACTGCAGGATCAGGGCATGGAGCGCCTGATCATCGACCTGCGCGGCAATCCGGGCGGCCTTGTCACGGCAGTCTGCGACACCCTGCGCCAGATCCTGCCGGAGGGACTCATCGTGTATACCGAGGATAAAAACGGAAAACGGGAAGAGTATACCTGCGACGGCGATACCCCGATCTCGATTCCGCTCGTCGTGCTGGTCAACGAAAATACAGCAAGTGCGGCAGAAATCTTCACAGGAGCAGTCAAAGATTACGGCATCGGAACGATTGTCGGCACGACGACGTTTGGAAAAGGCATTGTCCAGAATACGTTCCAGCTCTCCGACGGCAGTGTGGTGAAACTGACGATTGCACATTACTACACGCCGCTCGGCAACGACATCCACAAGGTCGGTATCACGCCGGATGTCGAGGTGGAGCTGCCGGATGACGCGACGAGCGATGTGCAGCTCGAAAAAGCGCTGGAAGTTGTCAAAGGACTGGAAGGTGCGGAATAAAATAAGAATTTTCACAGAAAAGCAGGAAAAAGGTAGGAAAAAAAGCACGAACGTGTTATCTTAGTAGAGGAGCCGAAAACAGATCTTGGCAGGCTCTAAAAGAAAGTGAGGAAAGACAGATGAACTTTACAGAAAGAAGAAAACAGGTTTTTGATAAAATGGACCAGGATTCCGCACTGCTTTTGTTTTCCGGAATCGAGCTGCATGTCAGCGCAGATGAATATCTGCCATTTGAAGCAAACCGCAACTTTTTCTATCTGACCGGCCTTCGCAGAGATCACATGATCCTGATGATGAAAAAGACCGCAAAAGAGGAGAAATCCATTCTGTTTATCGAGGAAGCGGATCCGAATCAGGAGAGATGGTTTGGAAGAAAAGTAACCGTATCCGAGGCACAGGAGATCACCGGAATCGAGGACGTTCGTTTCCTGGATTCCTTTGAGGGCATGGTAAACCGTCTGATGGCACGCGAGGACATCGGAACCCTGTATTTCGACTGCTACCGCTATCAGGTCGAGGATCTGCCGGATTACAACATGGTAAAGGCAGAGGAGTTCGCAAAGAAATTCCCGGGCAGACCGATCAGGAACATTGCTCCTGTCATCGCAGCACTGCGGATGCAGAAAGATGAGGATGAGATCGCTCTCGTCCGCCAGGCAATCAAGATCACGGATGATGCGCTGAAATTTGTGATGAAGAATCTGAAACCGGGCTGCACCGAGTATCAGGCACAGGCTGATTTCGAGTACAAGATTTTCCACGAGGGAGCAGACGGAACCGCATTCCCGACGATCGCAGGAAGCGGTGCAAACGGAACGATGCTGCACTACGACACCAACCGTGACGTGTGCAAGGATGAGACCCTGCTTCTGATGGACCTTGGAGCAAAATTCCAGGGCTACTGCGCAGATATCACCAGAACGTATCCGGTCAACGGAAAATATACGGACCGTCAGAGACAGGTTTACGACGTTGTTCTGGCAGCAAACCGCGCCGTTGCAAAAGCAGCAAAACCGGGCATGACATTAAAAGAGCTCGACGATATCGCAAAAGATGTTCTCGGCGAGGGCTGTGTGAAACTTGGACTGATCGAGAAGAAAGAGGATGTCGGAACCTATTACATGCACGGCGTTTCCCATCACCTCGGCATCGATGTACACGATGTGACCGCAGCATGGAACGACAAACTGCGTCCAGGCGCCATCATCACCGATGAGCCGGGTCTTTATATTGACGAGTGGGAAATCGGAATCCGGATTGAGGACGATATCCTGATTACAGAGGACGGGTGCGAGGTTCTTTCCGAGAATCTGATGCGCGATCCGGACCAGATTGAAGCCTTTATGCAGGGAAAAGAGGCGTAAGAAAAAAACTACGGAGGATTTAGTTAGATGAAAATTGCAGTTACATACGATAACGGGAATATTTTCCAGCATTTTGGAAAAACAGAGAATTTTAAGGTTTACGAAGTAGAAGACAATCAGGTGGTTTCCAGCGAAGTGATCGGATCCAACGGAACCGGCCACGGCGCACTGGCAGGCCTTCTTTCCGAGCAGGGCGTGAATGTTCTGATCTGCGGCGGCATCGGCGGCGGTGCACAGGCTGCTCTTGCTGAGGCTGGCGTAGAGCTCTGCTCCGGAGCGGAAGGAGATGTGGATGCAGCGGTGGAAGCTTACTTAAACGGAACGCTCACATCTGCAGGTGCAACCTGCGATCACCACGATCACGAGGAAGGCCACTCCTGCGGCGACCATTGCGGAAGTCATGAGGAAGAGGAGAGCTCCTGCGGCGGTTCCTGCGGAACCTGCGGCGGCGGATGCGGTGCACCGACACCGGTTATGGAAGGTAAGAATGTCGGAAAAACCTGCCGTACCCACTACAGAGGAACCTTCAACGATGGAACCCAGTTTGATTCTTCCTACGACCGCGGCGAACCGCTCGAGTTTATCTGCGGTGTGGGCCAGATGATCCGCGGCTTTGATGCAGCCGTTGCAGAGATGGAAGTCGGCGAAAAAGTCAACATCCATCTGATGCCGGAGGAGGCTTACGGAATGCCGGATCCGAACGCAATTTTCACCGTTGCGATCGCACAGCTTCCGGGAGCAGAGGAAGTAGAGGTCGGACAGCAGGTTTATCTGCAGAACCAGTACGGCCAGCCGTTTCCGGTAAAAGTTACCGCAAAAGACGAGACCAATATCACGTTTGATGCCAACCATGAGATGGCTGGAAAAGAGCTGAATTTTGAGATTGAGCTGGTTGAAGTGAAATAAAAAAATGCATAAAAAAGAGTGTCAGGACGAAGGAGCCAGGCACTCTTTTTTGATGCGCAGAAAAATCAACGATTCCCATTTCCGATTTCCGTTATTTTTTGTAAAAGTAAACAAAAAATGACCAAAATTCATTTTTTGCCATTTCGAATATTGACTAATAGTCATTTAAGTTGTAAGATGTGGTACTAGAAAAACAAGTTAAAAATGAATCAGAGGAGATGAATGAAAATGGTTAAATTTGGCAAATGGATTGCCAGGCACAGGATTCTGATGCTGATCATTGGATTTCTGCTGATTATTCCGTCAGTCATCGGAATGGCAGCAACGAAAGTAAACTATGATCTGCTCAGCTATCTGCCGGAACATCTGGAAACTGTAAAAGGACAGGACATTCTGGTAGATGAATACGGCATGGGTGCGTTCTCCATGGTTGTTGTGGAAAACATGGAAATGAAGGACGTACAGAAACTCGAAGAAAAATTTGAGCAGGTAAACCACGTAAAAGAAGTTTTATGGTATGACGATGTGGCAGACATCAGCGTGCCGGTTGAGATGATCCCGGAAAAACTCCGGAAAGCATTCTACAATGGGGATGCAACCATGATGCTCGTTCTGTTCGACAATACGACTTCTTCCGATGACTCCATGGAGGCAATCGAGGATCTTCGTAAAATTGCGAACGAGCAGTGCTTTATCGGCGGTATGACCGGTGTTGTTACCGATATCAAAAACGTAGCATTAAAGGAGCTTCCGGTTTACGTTGTTATTGCGGCAGTTTTAAGTCTTGTTGTTATCGAGCTGACTTCGACTTCCTTTGTTGTTCCGATTCTGTTCCTGTTAAGTATCGGACTGGCAATCCTTTACAACCTTGGAAGCAACGTCTTTCTTGGTGAAACATCCTATATCACAAAAGCGCTGACTGCTGTACTGCAGCTTGGTGTTACGATGGACTATTCCATCTTCCTGCTGAACAGCTTCGAGGAGAATAAAAAGCGTTTCCCGGATGACAAAGAGCGTGCGATGGGCCATGCAATCGCCAACACGTTCAAATCCGTAGCCGGAAGCTCCGTTACCACCGTAGCCGGTTTCCTGGCACTGTGTGTTATGACCTTTGCCCTTGGCCGCGACCTTGGTATCGTTATGGCAAAAGGTGTTTTGATCGGCGTTGTCTGCTGTGTCACCGTCCTGCCGGCCATGGTTCTGGTATTTGACAAGGCAATTGAGAAAACGAGACATAGACCGCTGGTAAAGAGTCTGGATAAACCATCCGCTTTTATCACCAAACATTATAAGGCGTGGGTTGTGATCTTCCTGATCCTGCTGTTCCCGTCGATCTACGGAAACAATCATACCCAGATTTACTACAACATTGCGCGTTCTCTTCCGGCTACCCTGGACTGCAACGTGGCAAATGATGAGGTAAAAGCGCAGTTTGACGTAAGCAACATGCATATTGTGATGATGGATCGCGATATGGATTCCAAACAGAAAAAGAAAATGATGGAGGAGATCGGCAACGTAAAAGGTGTCAAATCGACCATCAGCATGAGTTCCCTGCTTGGACCGACGATTCCGGAATCCATGATCCCGGAAAATCTCCGAAGCATGCTGCAGAGCGATGAGTATGAGCTTGCATTTGTGAGCTCTGAATATGAGTCCGCAACAGATGAAGTAAACGAACAGGTCAAAGCGATTGACAAAATCGTAAAATCCTACGATAAAAATGGAATGGTCATCGGTGAAGCACCGCTGATGAAAGACCTGCAGGATGTTACCGATGCTGACCTTGTCAACGTAAACGTGCTTTCCATTGGTGCAATCTTTATCATCATTTTGCTGATCTTCAAATCGATTTCTCTGCCGATTATTCTGGTAGCAGTCATCGAGTTTGCAATTATGCTGAATATGGCAATCCCGTATTATCAGGGAACCAGCCTTCCATTCGTGGCCAGCATCGTAATCGGAGCGATTCAGCTCGGTGCAACCGTGGACTACGCGATCCTGATGACAACCCGTTATCAGAAAGAGCGCCAGAATGGAAAAGACAAAAAAGAAGCTATCAGTATTGCGCATAAGACCAGTATGCCGTCCATCATCAGCAGTGGCCTGAGTTTCTTTGCCGCAACCTTCGGTGTAGCCTGCTACTCTCAGGTTGAGATGATCGGTTCCATCTGTACCCTGCTTGCGCGGGGCGCGATCATCAGTATGGTCGTTGTTATCCTGATTCTGCCGGCAATGTTTATGATTTTCGATAAACTGATCTGTAAGACATCGATTGGATTTTTAAAGAAGAAAACAAAATAAAGTATGACAAATCCCCTGTACCGGAAGTAGCTGGTGCGGGGGAATTTTTTTGCTTTGCGTTTAAATTTCTGATGTGACGGATAAGATTCTGCCACGGATTGAAGACTGGCAGAACCGGCCACTGGACGAGGTCTATCCTATTCTCTACATCGATGCAATCCATTATTCTGTAAGGGATAATGGCGTGATCCGAAAGCTTGCTGCTTATCCAATGCGTCGTAAAACCCCTTGCTGTGGGGAGTGTCAAATGGAAGAAGTATACCGGAAAAGAAGAAGGATAATACGGAAAATCTGAAAAGATAAAAACTATGTATATTCCGACCGCACAGAACCATCTGCACGGTGATTCAGAACCACTCTATCGCTTGAATAGAGCCACCTTCACGGAAGGTGAGCCATTCATATAAATTTATCCTATAATGAGATTGGCACACACAAGTGTGACTAAT